>CAYQKK010000010.1:6106-38037 GCA_964417955.1 uncultured Planctomycetaceae bacterium | reverse complement strand
CGGAAACGAGCCCGTCTTCGCCTCGGCGACACTATCTTTCACGGCAAGACCCCGGGCGGTGCCATGGCACCGCGCGGGCTCTTTCTGTTCTCAGCTGAAGGAGTCAGCGTGGACGTAGGCGTCGATGAGGGCGCGCTCGCCGTCCTTGCCTGGCAGTGAGTTGCCATGCTCCATGCCGACGATTCCGTCGTAGCCCTTCCGCTTGAGGTGACGGAAGACGTTGCCGTAGTGGATTTCGCCCGTGCCGGGCTCTTTGCGCCCTGGATGATCGCCCACCTGGATGTAGGCGATCTCGGCCCACGCGCGGTCGAGGTTGCCGGTGAGGTTGCCCTCGGTGATCTGCTGGTGGTACAGGTCGTCGAGGATCTTGACCGAGGGGGAGTTCACGGCGCGGCAAACCATGTGGGCGTAGGGAACCTTGGTGAGGATCAGGCCGGGGTGGTCGCGCCACGGGTTGAGGGGCTCGAGCACGGCGCACAGGCCGGCGGGCTCGAGGATCTCCGCGGCGAAGCGGAGGTTGTCGATGAGGTTCGACGTCTGGTAGTCCAGTTCGACGTTCTGCTCCACGGCACCGGGGACGACCGTGCACCACTTGGTTCCGACGCGCTTCGCGACCTCTACCGCGGCTCGCATGGCCTTGTCGATCTGGTCCCTGACCTCGGCGGGGGGCCGCACGAAGGTGGGCCGTTGGAAGTCAGCGTGGGCCACGAAAACACCCATGGTCATGCCAAGGTCTTCCAGGGTGCGGCCGATCTCCTCTTGCACCTTCACGTCGCGCCGCGGGAGCCCATTGTCCTCTAGGGCGGTGAAGCCCTCGTCGGCCATGAAGCGAAGCTGGTCTGTGAGCGCCGGGCCACCGCTCGCCCTGAACATCCCGAAGTGAGGCGCGTAGCGGAGGCCGAACCGCCCTTTCTGCGGACCTGGCTCGGCGGGACCTTCTTGGGGCTGCCGGGCGCCGAGGGCGGGGAGGGCGGAGGCTGCCGCGGCGGCGCCCAGGAGGAAAGAGCGTCGGGGGAAGGTCATAGTTGGATCGGGTGGGAGATTCGGACTGGCACACGGTTTGTAAACAGACGCACCCACACTAATCTGGTTGTCCAAAGGGCGCACCCATGACGTATAGCAAGGTGCCCGCTGCGGCTCGAGGCCCCGCACCGGGGCGCCGAGTGAGCCAATCAGAGCCCGTCTCCCCACTCTATGATCGAAGTCGCACACCTCACACGCCGTTACGGCTCCGCCACCGCCGTCGATGACCTCTCGTTCCAGGTCGCCAAGGGCGAAGTGGTGGGGTTCCTTGGCCCCAACGGGGCCGGCAAGACCACGACCATGAGGATCCTGGCGGGGTACCTGCCCGCCACCCGGGCCGAGCGGCTGGTGGTCGCCGGTCACGACGTGCTCCGGGACTCCATGGAGGTGCGCAAGGCCATCGGGTACCTGCCGGAGTCTGTGCCGCTCTACCCGGAGCTGCGGGTCGAGGAGATGATGCGCTTCCAAGGGCGACTCCACCGGATGTCCCGTCAGGACCTTCGGACCCGGATTGGCGAAGTCCTCGAGCGCGTCGGCGTGCTGGATCGGCGCAAGCAGCTAGTTGGCACCCTGTCCCGCGGGCTCAAGCAGCGCGTGGGCCTCGCGGTGGCGCTGTTGCCAAACCCGGAGGTTTTGATCCTCGACGAGCCCACGAGTGGCCTCGATCCGATCCAGCGCGGTCAGGTGCGGAAGCTGATCACGGAGCTGAGTAGCGAGCACACGGTGCTGCTCTCTTCGCACATCCTCGCGGAGATTGAGAGCATGGCGCCGCGAGTGATCATCATTCACGAAGGCCAAAAGGTCGCGGACGGAAGCCAGGCGGAGATCGTTCAGGCCCTCGGCGCGGGTGAGGCCGGCGGAGGCGGGGGGCATGTGCTCGTGGAAGCGGCGGCGCCGGCGGAGCCCGAGGCCATGGCCAAGATGATCGAGACCCTCGATGGGGTCGAGACGGTGTCGGTGGGTGCGCGCGTGGGGATCCACCACACGTTCCGCGTCGGCGGACAGGGGGACCTGCGGGAAGACATTGGCGCCCTGGCGATGACCCAGGGCTGGGCGCTGAGGGAGCTGACCTGGAAGCGCCCAACCCTCGAGCAGATCTTTACGCGGCTTGTGATTGGCGATGTGACGGGCAGCGAGGAGGGGGACGCGGCCGCGCCTAGCTCGGCATCGGCATCGGCATCGGCAGCTGGGCCCGCTGCGTCTATCTCCGGCGCCTCGGGGCTCGAGATCTCGGGTGAGTCATCGCCCGGTGAGGCAGAACCGCTCCCGCTCGGCACCCCAGGGACCGCGAAGTCGAAGACGATCTACAGCCTCAACCCCTTTGACCGCGGCGCGAGCCGCGACCTCTCCAAGCCGGTGACTGTGGACCCTGACCCAGCGGCACCGATCGACCTGGAAGGTCCAGGGGGCGACGCGTGACGGGTGCGCTCGTGGTAGCGCGCCGGGAGCTCACGGGGCTCTTCATGGCGCCGTTCACCTGGATCGTTCTATTGGTGGTGCTGCTCCTCAACGGGCTGCTCTTCAATACGTTTCTCATCTCCTCGTCGGGCAACGTTAGCGCGACGCTCGAAGGGTCGATGACGGGGCTGGGCTTTTGGGTGTGGATGGTGTTTCTGCCCGCGCTGCTCGCGATGCGGTTGATCGCGGAGGAGTCGCGCAACGGAACGCTCGAGTACCTCTTGACCGCGCCGGTGGGGGACTTTGCCGTTGTGTTCGGGAAGTTCCTGGCGGCCACCGCGTTCCTTGGCCTCGTCTGGACGTCGGCCCTCGTGTACGCAGGAACCCTGCATTGGGTGGGCGGTGCGCCCGACTGGCCTGCCGTCATCGGCACATGGATCGGGACGCTGCTCGTTTCCGGGCTCTTCGTCTCGATCGGAATGCTGGCGTCGACATTCACGGCCACGCCACTGCTCGCGGCCTTCCTGAGCATGGTGGCCTGTGTACTCTGGCTATTCCTGCCGTGGATGGTGATGCGCGGGCTTTCCTACGTACTGCCCTTCCTGGCCGATACTGGCGCAAAGCAAGAACTGATCGCCCAGAAGGTCACGGGAGTCGTCGCGAGCATGGACGCCGTTCGACACTTTCAGCGCTCATTCCAGCTCGGTGTCCTCGATACCGCAGAGGTGGTGTTTTTTGTTACGTGGACGGGCTTGTTCCTGTTCCTGACCGCTCGTTCCCTGGAAGCCCGCAGGTGGCGCGGATGATGGATTCAACGGAAGGCGGAGCCAACGCTCCCAAGCGCGGGCGCATTGGGTCCGTGGGCCGGCTCTCACGGTTCGGCACGGGTCTGCAGGTGACGGTGACGGTGCTGCTCGCCGTCGCAGCGGTGATGCTGGTCAACTGGCTGGTGGGCCGCCCAGGCATACGGCAACGCTTCGACCTTACCTCCACCGCCAAGAACACCTTGGCCACCGCCACAAGCGGCCTGCTGGGACGCATGCAGGACGAGGTACTCGTCGAGATTCTCTGGCGACCTGAAGGCGGTCGACGCGCGATCTTGGAGGCCGAGGTCATGGCGCGCACTGAGAAGCTGCTGGCGATGATCGAGACGAAGGCGGCGGGCAAGGTCAAGGTGGAAACCGTCGACACCACCGACCTCCTCGGCTGGCAGAAGCGTCAGCGGGAGCTACGTCTGCAAGGCTTCGAGAACGGCCTCGTGATCAGCAAGGGCGACCGTCGGGTGTTCCTCGCCATGGATGGCGGGCTGGCACAGTTCCAGCCCTTCCGCATGGAAGGCGACCGGCCGGTGAACCCACGGGTGCTGGCCTACATCGCCGAGGAGTCCATCGCCGAGGGGATTCTCGACGTGACCGGTCGTGAGCAGCTGCGTGCGTACTTCACGTTTGGCTACGGGGAGCAAGATCCCAATGACTCCACTGCATCGGATGGGATGGGGCTCCTCGTCAAGGACCTTGAACAGGACGGTATTGTCGCGACTCGCTGGGACTTCAGCGCGGACGGAGCCTTGCCGGAGGACTGCGAAGTTCTTGTGGCCATTGGCCCTGAGTCCCCTTGGCCCGAAGCGATGTATGCAAATGTGATCGACTACGCAGAACGCGGCGGGCGCCTCTTCATCGCCCCTGCCCTCGACCCAGGGCATCTCCGCAACTCGGATATTCCCGATCTCTTGGAGCACTTCGGCTTGGAGGTCAGCGAAGGGCGAGTGGCGCATCCCCACGTGGATCCGCAGACGGGACGCGTGGTGCAGGGAGTACCCCAGTGCGAGGTGCATCAGCTACCTGCGCAGAACCTAACGACCCACCCCATCGTCAAGCCGTTTGTCTCGGCGGGCCGTGGCCTCGTGGTCCCGTTTGCCCATCAGGTTCGTGTGCGGCGCCAACCCCAAGGGGGGCTTGCGCAGCACCTGCTGATGTCCCAGCCGCAAAGCTGGCTCGACACGGTGCCGGTGGACCAGGTCTACCAGGCCGAGGTGGACGGCCAGTTCGGGGTCTTTCCCATCGCGGCCACGATCCAGCAGCCCCCTGCCCAAGAGGTTGAGGCGGTCAAGGGTCTCGAGGCCGAGCTGGAGACGCGCATTGTGGCCCTCGGCTCCGAAGCGTCCCTGGCCAACGCCTACCGCCAGTTTGACGCCGGCTTCACCCGTGCGGCCTTCAGCTGGGTGACGGATCAAGAGCACCGCATCGTCGTCCCCGCGCGCGACCCGGATCTTCGCTACCTTCCGCGCACTGCCGACAACGCACCGATCGCCACCGCGTCGCGAGTGGCGCAGTTTTACCTCCCCGGCGGGGCGTTCCTCCTGGGACTCCTCGTTTGGATCTTGCGCACCCGCGGCAGCGGTCGGCGCCGTGTTTCGTCCCAGGGTTCGAGCCCTCAGCCATCATGAGCCGTTTCACGCCCCTGTTCCTGGCCGTCATCGTCGGCCTCCTCGGATACTTCGCCTATCGGCAAACGCAGCACGAGGCGGAGACCGCCGTGGCCGAGGCCACGCCACTGTTTCCAGGTGTCGAGCTGCGCCGCGTCGCGGCGATTCGGCTTGAGAACATCGACGCCTCTCGGCATATGCGATTCGAGAAGGACCCGCTCGGACGCTGGCAGATGACGGAGCCCGTGGCGTGGCCCACGGAGCCTGGCTTCATGGATCAGATCCTTGGGGTGATTCAGCGCAATGGGGCTACCGTCGTCCCGCAGCAGCTCATGGACGAAGCGGAGCCATCGTTCGCCCCGCCGCGCGGATTCCTGGAGACCACGGAGATCTTGGAGAGCGGAGAAAAGCGGCTTGTGCGGGTGGAGATCGGCGTGGCCGATCTGGACGGGATGCGGGTCTACGTTCGGCGGGACGGAGAGATCCTTCGTACGGCTCGCAACATCGAGACGCTCATGAGGTTCAACTCAGCGGACTTCCGATCCAAGAGCCTGCTTGACTTCTCACCCTCTAGCGTCGTGGAGATCGAGAGAGTGGGGGGCTGGTACGAAGGTGACAGCGGCGAGTCCCTGGACTTCCTTGCGCGCCCTGAGGGCTATGGTTGGAGGATCCACAAGCCGACACGGGTCCTGGGGGACCCCGATCTCATGGTGCTGTGGACGCGCTTCCTAAGTAGCGCGCGGGCCAAGCGCTTCGCGAGTGATCGAGAGGACGTTGACCTGTCTCGGTACAACCTCGACCAGCCGTGGGTCACCATCAAGGTGACCACCAACCTCGGCGTCGAGCACCTTCTGCACGTGAGCACCGAGGTCGATCGCGACAAGGTCTACGCGCGGCGCGAGGGGATGAGCACGATCTTCGAGCTTGATGTGACCACGACGATGAAGCTGCGGGAGCCGGTGACCAGCTTCTACGAGGCGGCTTTTGTGCGCGTGCCGAGGGAACGTCTGCTCCACGTGTGGATCTCCCGTGAAGAGAGCGAGCTGCGCTTCACGTTGAAAGGGAAGGACTGGACGGTCGCCACGAAGCCCCGCGGGATGGATGGCTTCGGGCTGGAACTTGCGGCCGACGCGGATGTCATGAGCGACATGCTGCTGAGGGTGGAGAAGGCGTCGGTACTCCGCTACTTCGACGACGTCAGTGTGAGTGACTTCTTCCCGGGCGGGAGGTCGCTCCGAGGTCTCTGGCTGGAGCCTAGGGATGACATTCGCCAGGGAGGCTTCTTTGGGGAGCTTGCGCAGACGCCCCAGGGAACGGACGTTGTGCCTTTCCTGCGGGAGGGGGACTCGATCGTTGGCTCGCTTGCGCCGGAGATCCGAGACTTCACGGACCTTCCGTTGGAGGCGTTCCTTCAGCGGCGTCTCTGGGCGCTGAAGAACATCACCCTTAACCGACTTGAGATCGAGCGGGATGGCGAGGAGCGTGCCTTCAAGAGAACGCAGGTTGATGACTGGCAGCCCGCGGACGCGGACGTGCGCGCCCGCGATCTAGACCCCGTGCTCGATCACCTGCTCTTCCTCTGGGCCAGCAAGCATATTGCTGAAGGCGAGCGCGAAGAGCTGAGCGATGTGATCGACATTCGCTTCCGAAACCGCGCCGGGGAGGTGTTCACGGTGGCCATCGGCGTGACTCCGTCCGGTGAGGCCCAGGCGGCCCTTGGGGCGACGAGGGCTACGCTGAAGCGCCAGCAGCTCCACGCCGACCTCATGGCGATCATGGACAAGAAGCCGGTACGGTAAAGCGCGCCCCCCTGAGCGGGACGCTCTCGTCCTTTCTGGCGGCCTTTTCAGACGGCCTTTCAGATGGGGCTTCCCCGAGGGGTGCCTACAAGCGAGCAGCGTAGCGCATGGCGGTGACGAGGCCGACGCGCGCGCACCAGCCCATGTTGTGGGGCTCCTTGTCGGTGGTGTTCTCGGGAGTGTCGCCGCTGGAATGGTAGTGCTCGTCGTAGTCCATCTCCACTTGGTCGCGCTCCCGCCAGGACTCGCCAGGCATGCCTTGGGTACGTGGTTGCTCGTCGGGCTTGTCCCACGCGCTGGTGAACATGGTGACGGACGGCAGCTTCTCGGTGCGGAAGCGCTTCCAGCCAGAGAAGATGTAGCTGTCGGTGCCTCCGAGGCTTTTGTTGGTTGCCCACTGCTTGGGGAAGCCAGGCTGGCCGTTGAACTGGCGTAGGACGTCCGCCGCGAGGCGCACGAAGGGCACGTTGCCTTCGATGTCATCGGGTTCGACGTGCAGGCGATCTGCCGTCGACCCGAAGCCCGCCTGGTCGAAGTTCAGGACGGCGACGACGCCGCGTCCCAGGTCCGAGTCGCGGTAGGCCTTGGTGGAGAAGATCTCGCTACCCCAGATCGCGAACCGGACTTCGATGGGCGGTGTCTTGATCTCCCCTGCGTCCACGGCGCCTTTCCATGCCCGTGCCATCTCCAGGACAATGGCCATGCCGCTTCCGTTGTCGTTGGCCCCCGGGCCGCCGCTATCGGAATCTCCGTGGGCGCAGACCAAAAGATGGGGAACCGCGACGTTGGTTTCGGCGGTGACGCTGCCCGGCAGGGTCGCGACCACGGTGATGGGCTGAGCTTCCTTGATCTTGGTCACCAGGTGCCAGTCGACGGTGACCTTCTTACCGCCGGTGAGAGCCGCGCGCAGGCGCGCACCCTCGGGCTTAGAGATGCCCATGACCGCAACGCGGGCGTTCTGTCGGCGACGGTGATCGTCGCAGCGCGGCCACTCGCCGTTGTGCGTGGTCGCCCCGTCAGAGATGACCATGGCGCACGGCTCTCCGCTGCGCGGAGTGACGCGGAATTTGGTGGAGAGAAGCGCTTTGCCCGGCGACGACCTCATCGACAGCTCGAGACCTTTGCCTTCTCCGGCGGGTGAAAAGCCCCAAGGCCACGTACGCTCGATCACGCGGGGTTCTTCCCCTTCGACGTGGACGGTCAGGGCCCAGTCGGTTTCTTCATGGCACCACTTCTTTGGCGCGAGGTGCCGCTGGACGCTCAGTCCGAAGGACTCGAACTTCTTGGTCAGGTACTCAGCGGAGCGGGCGCCTGACTCTGTGCCGCCCATCCGTGATCCAAGGGCGACGATCTCATGGACAAGTTTGGCGGCCCGTTCGTCGCTGACTCGAGCGGCTGCCTTGAGCTCTGCCGCCTGGGCTGCCCCAGCTACGACGGGCGGGCCCAAGGGCGCATGCTGTTTCTCCTGTGCCGTAGCGACTGCGGTGGGCCCCGTGTGCGCTGAGGCGCAGGTAAGGGCGATGCCAGCCATCAGAAGGCGCGTGACGTGGGATCGATTCTGAAGCATAGGAAGTGGCCGCTGTTGAAGGTCGCTCGGGCAGTCCATTCATCCTAAGCTTCCCCCATGCAAGTTCCACGGCATATCGATCCTGCTCCGCTTGGCCCGGCGCCGGTGCGCCCAGGCCTAGCCCTGGTGCTTTTGGGTCTCTTCGCCTGCGCCGCACCCGCTGCGGACGAAGAGCGTCCGGAGATGGAAGATCTCCTCCGCGGTGAGCTGCTCGACGCTTGGGCGACCGAGTCGGTGGCGGGGCACTACCCCGGTGGGGGCTCTGCGTCTGCCAACGCGGGTCCCTTTTGGACCACGTTCGAGGACTCCGTTCTCAACGTTCTCGTTGCAGATGCCCTGCAGCACAACCACGATCTTGTGGCCAGTGCCCAGCGGCTGCGGGGCGCTGCAGCACGGAGCCAGGTAGCGCGTTCGGCTCGGATGCCGCAGCTCAACGCGTCGACGCAGTACTCAAGGCAGAAGAACGTGTTCGTCGGCTTTCCGATTCCTGGGTCCACTGGGCCCTTATCGACGCTGTTCAATCAATGGAACGCAGGCCTCGACGTCGCCTGGGAGCTCGACCTATGGGGCAAGCTCGCCGCGTCGGTGAACGCGGCGGACTCCGAGGTGGCGGCTTCCTTCGCGGACCTTCAGGGCGCGCGACTGAGCATCGCGGCGCAGGTGACGAACGCTTGGTTCGCGCTGCGCGAAGCGGCCTTGCAGCTAGATCTCGCCGAACGGACGACGGCCACGTATGAGTCGAGCGCCAAGGTGGTGCGCGATCGCTTCGATGCGGGACTCAGCGGCGCCCTAGACCTGCGGCTGGCAGAGGCCAACGTCGCAACGAGCGCCGCGTCCGTGGTGTCCGCGCGCAGGAACTACCGGGTGACCTCAAGGCAGATCGAACTGTTGCTCGGGCGCTTCCCGGGCGCGGAGCTGAAGGCTGTCGGAGAGTTTCCCGCGCTTCCACCGGTGGTGCCTGCGGGCATTCCAGCGAACGTGCTGTCCCGGCGCCCCGACCTAGTAGCGGCCGAGCACCGCATGACGGCGGCCGAGGCCCAAGCCAAGGCGGCGCGACTCGATCGCTGGCCCTCGTTGTCACTGACCTCGGCTGGCGGAAGAACCAGTGACCTCTTCGAGGATCTCTTGGACGGTGACTTCACGGTCTGGTCTATCGCGGGTGCGGTGGGCGCGCCCCTTTTCGACGGTGGTCGGCGACGCGCTGCCGTCGATGAATCGTTGGCGAACATGCGCGCGGCGCGCTCGCAGTTCGCGGGCCTTGCGCTCGCAGCTTTCTTTGAGGTTGAGAACGCGCTCGACGCGGAGGCTCTGCTCCGCGAACGCCTAGCGTTTCTTTCGACCGCCGTGGACTCGGCGAGGCTGGCGACAGAGCTCAGCGATGAGCAGTACCGCGAAGGCCTGGTGAGCATCGAGCTCGTGCTAGAGTCGCAGCGTCGTCAGCTGACGTCGGAGTCCGCCTACCTGACGGCGCGACGGGAGCTCTTCCAATCGCGTGTGGACCTGCACGTCGCCCTTGGGGGCAATTTCGTTGTGGGTACGGATTCGCCCATCGAGAGCGCGGAGGCCCTTTCTCTTCAGGCCGACGACGCGCCCGAGCTGGACTCGAGCCTCTAAGCCCGGCGTTGAGCGAACGTCCTTCATTCACGCGACTGGCGGTCCTTGTCATGTGCCTCGTCTGGGGCTCGACTTGGTTTGTGGTCCGCGATGGCCTGCAGGACATGGAGCCCCTGGGGAGCGCGGGGCTGAGGTTTGCGCTCGCCTGGGTCATCATGCTTCCGATCGCGGGCTTCATCGGTAGGCGCGAGGGAGGCGCGAGGCCCACCGCGCGCCTCGTGCTGGCCATGGCGCTGGGCAATTTCGCCATCAGCTACGGAATCGTCTACTGGTCGGAAGAGACGCTGCCTTCGGGGCTCGCCGCGGTTCTCTGGGGCATCTACCCGATCATGACCGCGGTGGTGGGTCACTTCTATCTACCTGAATCCCGAATTGTGGGAGTCCAGTGGGTAGGCCTGGCGGTGGGTTTCTTGGGCGTGGTTCTTCTGTTCCTGACGGACGTGGTGTCCGTGGGGGGAGACGCGACGCTGCGCGGGGGCGTGCTGCTCTTGAGCCCCCTCGTCTCGACGTTCGCGACGGCCTACGTCAAGAAGCACGGTGCGGGTGTCAGCTCGGCGCTACTCAATCGCTGGGCCCTCTTTGTTGGGTCCTGCATGCTGCTGGGGGCCGCTTTCATCCTGGAGGGCGGCGTAGAGATCCCGAGATCGCCCAAGGCGATACAAGGCATCGTGTACTTGGCAGCCATGGGGACGGTTCTGACGTTTACCCTCTACTTCTGGGTGCTGCGTTCTTCGAGCGCGGTGTCGCTGTCCTTGATCGCGTACGTGACGCCGGCCATTGCGCTCGCTGTGGGCGCGCTCCTCGGCGAGGAGCGGGTCACGGTTTGGACCATCGGCGGGCTACTTCTTATTCTGAGTGGGTGCGGGCTAGTGCTCCGCTCTCCCAGCGGAGTCAAGTCATGAGCCAAGTCATCGTTTCCAATAGCCTCGCGGCGTGCCCGTGCTGCGGTCTTGTGAGCCAGGTGACGCTGGGGGGCGATGCGAAGGCTGCCCCCGCTGGGACGCCACTGGCGGCGAACTGCGGCCGGTGTGGCGCACGGCTGCCCCAGGTCCACGGGGCGGCATCACGGGCCGACGTTGTTTCAACGCGTGTGGCCGCTGTGGCCGTGGCGGCGCTGGTGCTCTTCCCGCCTGCCGTAACGCTTCCGATCATGACCATCGAGGAGATGGGGCACAGCACGGACGCGAGCATTTGGTCTGGCAGTCTGGGCCTCTTGCGCGCCGGCGACTGGTTCGTGGGCGGCACGGTCTTCCTCTGCTCGATCATCTTCCCGCTGCTGAAGATTGCGGGGCTGCTCGCGATCACGCTCGGCCGGCGCTTGCTGCAGCGGCGGGCGCGGCGATGGAGCTGGCGCATCGTGGACCTTTCCGGCCGTTGGGGGATGCTCGATGTGCTCCTGGTAGCGGTCGTCGTGGCCTGGGTGAAGGTGGGGGACTTGGTGGAGATCACTGCGGGTCCCGCTGCCTACGCTTTTACGGCCGTGGTTCTCCTAAGCTTGCTCAGCACCGCGCTCTTTGACCCGCACGCCCTCTGGGCGGATGCTCCACTGGATCCAGCTATCACCGGCCCATCATGACTGCCTCCCACGAATCAGAGTCTAAGGCTGAGTCTTCGGCTGAGTCTTCGGCCGGGTCCTTAGACGGGTCTATCGGCGCTGGAATCCCCGTTGCCGTTGCTGCGCCCGAGACGAGGCGTTCGCTCTTCCGCCATCTCATCTGGCTCGTCCCCATCGCGGCGCTCGCGGCGTCCATTGCGTTCTCCTGGCTGGGCACCCGCGATCGCGGGCCGATTATCGTGATCCACGCAGCCCACGGCTTCGGGGTCGGGAAAGGAGACCCGGTTCGCTACCTCGGGATCGACGTCGGGGTGGTGCGCAGCGTCCGCCTAGCGCCCTCCGGCGACGAGGCGAGCATTAGTCTTGAGGTGCAGCTAGCGAAGGATGCAGGGGACCTCGCGCGGGCGGGGACGCAGTTTTGGGTTGTTCGACCGCAGCTTTCGCTCGACTCCATTGACGGGCTCGAGACCATCATCGGTGCGCGCTATATCACGCTCTTTCCAGGGCCGAAGGGGGCCGAACGTCGGACGCAGTTCACGGCGCTCTCCGAGCCGCCGCTGGCGGATGAGATCCGCGGTGGCATGGGCCTTGAGATCGTCCTTGATGCCCCGACGCGCTTCGGGATTCAGTCCGGCGCAGGCATCACCTATCGCGGAGTGCGCATCGGCACCGTCATCGCGGTTGGCCTTGCGAGTGATGCGACCTCTGTGGAAGTGCGCGTCCGTATCCGAGAGGCCTACGCGCAGCTAGTTCGAGAGGGTTCTGTGTTTTGGGAGACCGGGGGCTTTGAGTTTGGACTGTCCTTGACGGGCGGCCTCGACATCGATCTCGACTCCCTTCGCACCGCGTTGATCGGTGGGGTCGCGATGGCGACGCCTGTCAACTCCGGTGCGGCGGTGACCACTGGGACGCGCTTCCCGCTTGCGGCGGACGTCAGGGAGGAGTGGCTCGAGTGGGCGCCAGCCTTGCCGCTCGGCAGCGAGCTCTTGCCGCCCGGGGTGGCGCTGCCGAGGCTTCTGCGCGCGACGCTCACCTGGGAGGAAGGGCGTATCCTCCGTTCCAAGAAGACGCTCGCAGGCTGGATGCACGCGACGCCCGAGGGGCTGATCGGACCGTGGGACATGCTGCAGCTTCCGGAGGATGCGCGGGAAGGTCGCGCGGTGCTTTCGGTGGCCGGTAGATCGTTCGACATGGGGGACCTCGCGGCGCCAGGCGTGGTGCGCCTTGCCTCCGCACCCATGGGGCGGCTCTCGCCGGCGCTCTTCGGGGACGCCTGGGATGGGCTCCTTCAGGCGGGTGATGCGACCGGAGGCCAGGTGACTGCGCCGCGATCACTCAGTGCTCCTGAGGACCTCATTCTCTTCCGCGACGTGGGCCGCGACCCCCTCGGTATCGATGCATCGCGGCTCCGGATCGAAGGCGATCGCGTCACCGTCGATCGTCGCATCGCCATTTCCGCGGACTGGCATGGTGCCTTGGCGATGGCCCGTAGCGATGGAGCCGTGGTGGGTGTTGTCATGTCGAGCGACGACGAAGTCGCAATATTCACGATTCCCTGACGCTGCTTCTAGGGCCCAAGAAGGTCGATATACGTTTCTCGGACACCTTTCTCGCCGAAAAGCGGCTGAGAACCGATCGGGCTCCCGAAGACTTCACTGGAAGGAAGCTACTAGTGGGCAAGCGCAGCTTGCCCTATCGGGAATGGAAGCCTTACCTACGTACTTGGCGAGAGACCGAGTTTCGCGAGTCGTTCTTAGCAGAGGATGGACGAAGCGAGCCGCTCCGGCGGCCACGGGGGCATTCAACGTAACAGGCTCCGCGCAACTAGCGCGGAGCCTTCTTCTTTTGGCGCGGACAGCTCGCCCGCATGCACCCTCGGGTCTTACTGGGTCACGCAGGAGCTCGCGGTAGCGCACGTTCCGCCGCAGTCGTTCGTCTCGTCGCCGCTATCACATGAACTCGATTCGTCGGAGCAGTTCTCGGAGCCTTCCTCCCAGCCCCAATCGGCGGCTTCCGAAGAGGAAGCAAACGTGGTGTGCAGGAAGCCGGTGTTTGGCTGACGGCGCAGCCAGTAGATGGCGTCGATGTCGCTGTGACGGGCCGCAAGGCGCGCAAGTCGCGCTTCCGACTCTTCGATAGAGCCCTTGGCAAGGTCGGTCTGTTGCTGAGCAGCGTTGAGAAGGTGAGCGTAGCTATCGCCCTTCACCGGGCGTCCTTCACGGTCCACGCCGATCGGAATGGCCCCAAGCGCGCGGAGACGTCGTGATGCCGCTCGGACGGAGCCTGTCAGAAAGCGATCGCTTGCGTCGGTAAAGATGAGCACGCGGGGCATGGAGCCGAGGCTCTGGAGCTCGCGCTCCGTGGCCGGGTGGAGGCGACGTTCGGCCCCTTGGCTGGAGCGCTTCCTGCCGAGGGAGAACTCAGCGGCTTCTAGATAACGTGATTCTGTTTCGTTCTCGCCCAAGAAGTCGAGGGCGTCACCGAAGAGGTCACGGCCCTGTGGCTCGTTCACCGTCGGCGGCATGGGGTGGCGCGGTCCGTGCTGTTCGGCCTCAAGGACGGCGGCGACGCCGCCCATCATGCTCGCGATGATAGCGAGGGTGGCGAGCGACTTCAGCATGCCGCGGCGACGGTGGCGCTGGTCGAGCTTGGCGGCATTCTTGGCTTCGCGGACCGCCTCTGCGTGGGCGCGCTGCTCCGCTTTGGCGGCGGTGCGACGAGCTCTGCGAGCGTCCCTGGAGTGGTTCTTAGCTGCTTGCTTCAGACCTTCCTTGGCGCGGCCAAGTCCGCGGATCTCGGCGGTCATACCGAAGGCGTTGATGCGTTGGACGTCCTCTGGCTGATCACCCGGCATGGCGGATTCGAAAGCGCCGGCAAACGCCGCGCGCTGGGCGCGTGGCCCAGCTTTTGGATCTGCTTGCGGCGCGCGTGCTTCCCTGCCGCTGACGGACGGAAGGTGAGCAGGCTTGACGGTGAAGGGGTCTTGGGCGAGCAGCAGGACGTCGATGTCTCGTGCCATATCTGCTGCTGAGGCGTAGCGCTTGTCCACATCCGCCATCGCACGTCGAACGATCCAACGGAGTGCCTCAGGCGTGCGCTTGGAGATCGACGAGAGGGAGCCGTGGGCCGGGAAGCTGTTCTCCACCATGGAGTAGAGGACGGCGCCCGCGCTGTACAGGTCGAACTTGACGCCATCGACGTCCTTGACACGCTTGCCGGCGAGGGCCAAGCGCACCAGCTCTGGGTCGCGGAAGAACTCCGTGCCATGGGTGGTCAGGGTGAGGGCGGACTCCAGTGGCGTGACGAGTCCAAAGTCGACCACCTGCAGCCTGCCGTCGGCCACGAGCAGGTTGGACGGCTTGATGTCTTTGTGCCAGAGTCCTTCCGTGTGGAAACGCCCGAGCTGATCGCACAGATCCCGGGCGTAGGCGATGACCATGGAGAAGTCCTTGTCGTCGAGCCCATCGCGGCCGCCCATGGCGTGCATGCGGCGGGTGACCTGGTCGAGATCTTCACCGGGGACGAACGGCATGACGTAGTGGAATGATCCCTCGCCGAGCTCATGCTCAAGGATCAGCCCGAGGTTCTTGGCGGCCTCCAGCGAGCGGCTCTCGCGCACGATTTGCGGAATGGTTGAACCGTAGCCGAGGTCGAAGGCTTTGATCACGACGCGCTGGGGAACGGAGAGGCCGCGGCGCTCCATCTCCTTGGCGCGCGCCGCGGTGGGGACCGCGCAGAAGAGTCTTGCGCCAGAGCCGCCGGCCTGGAGTTCACTCTGCACGACGTAGCCGTCGAAGCTGGGGGCCGCGTCCTTGGGCATCTTCGCTGAGGCCGGAGCAGAGCCGCCAAAGCGGCCCGTGCGTGGAACTTGGCTGACCACGTCGGGGAAGCGTCGCTCAATGCCGTCCGTGAGGCCGCCGAGGCCGAGGAGTCGAACTGGATTGCCGAGGCCGATGCGGTAGAGGCTGGTCAGCGCGCCGGTGAACTCGTCTTCGACGGCGCCAGCGTAGTGCTTGCCTGCCCGCCCGCGGAGAAGCGCGAAGCTCGCGATGCACAGCGGCGTCACAAGGCAGAGCGTCAACACGCTGCCGCCGAACTGAACGCAGTCGCGAATCTCCGAGAATACGAACGTGGCGACGTGGTGAATCAGCTTGGAGGTCAGCCGGAAGACGCCACCCACGGCGAATCCAAGGCCGCGAAGCACTTGGACGAGGGACCAGATCACGAGCACCGGAACGGTCAGGACGACCACCGTTCCGAGGGCGAAGGCGAGAAATCCTAAGAGCGGTTGTGCCATGGGGGATGGGGTGGGTGGAGAGTTGGACGGTGCGGCGAGCGGTTAGTGAGCCGAGCCATCGGATTGGCTGGCGGACGTGACCCGACGACGGGCGGCGATCCTGGCGTAGATCTCCGCGACCGATTCGTCAAAGGCGGTGTCCTCTGTCTTGTTGGGAAGTCGACCGAGGCCATTTCGCTCCATTTCCTGCCATTCCTCGTCGGCGAAGGAATAGCGGGCGAAAACGTCGAACAGGATGCCCTGGAGGAGCGTCCGGGATCGGGCGAGACGGCGGCTGACTGTGGGCTCGCTCGTGCCGAGGGCGCTGGCCACCTCGCGCCCGGGCTGGCCCTCGAGGACCCGGAGTCGATACGTCTCAAAGTCGAGAAGCTCAGCGTCCCGCTCGAGCCGCCTGAGGGCCGCCTCGACCTTCGCGTCGAAGACCTCGAGTTCGTACTGCTCATCAGGGCTGGGGAGGCTGGAACCCCCCTCAAGGCCGTTCTCACCGTCAATCGTCAGAGGCTTGACGCCACTGCCCCTCTTGAGGGCTCCGCGGCGGTCCATCTCGTCGCTGAGCGTGTATTTGGCGATCGCCAGGAGCCAGGTGGAGAAGCGTGCGCCTTTCGATGGGTCGTGACGATCAATAGCCCCCGCCAGGGCCACCATGGTGTCCTGGGAGAGGTCCTGGACGGTCTCCACCCCGATGCGGCCGCGACCCCAGCGCGACAGCTGGGATCTCAGAATGGGCCCAAAGATCTCCCACAGCTCGAACCAGGCGGCGCCATCACGGGCCCTGAGGCGCCCAATGAAGTTGGTGGTGAGGTCGTGCAACGGTTGCTGGGATGGGAGCAGAGAGGGCGGAAAGGGGCTTTCGTAGGGCCGTACGCAGCACGGCCCGTCCTATTCCATAGGAACCGCCTGCGGCGAGATCGGCGGCCAAAATCGCCGGATGTTTCGGAGGAAGTTCTGTGGTGCACCATGAAACGGCGGGCCCCGCATTCCCAGGAAGAGCGTGAGGGCCCGACGCTGGGCCCGCTTCCCGCGACTCCCCCTGACGAGTACCAGAACATGTGTTTCATCTTTAAAACCCTCTTCCGCACCGCCGTGATTGGAACTGCGCTCACCGCAGCCGTCGTCGGCGGCTCCGCGATGATCGTCGGCCCGGACCGGGTGGGCGCCATGGCAGACCAGCTTCAGAACGAGATCGAGCAGCGCTTCGACGCAGGGCTCGACGAGCCTGCGTCGATGGCCCGGCAGATCGACGAGGCCCAGCGGCAATACTCCAAGCGCATCGGCGTTCTCCGCAAGGACCTCGCTGGCCTGCGTGAAGAGCGCAGCAGCCTCGAACATGATCAGGCTGTCTCCGAGCGTGTCGTAAGCATGGTCGACCGAGACCTCGATCTCCTCCGCCCAGAAGTGCAGAAGATTCAGACGGCCCAAGCCGACGGCGCACCCCGTGCCCGACTCGCCTCGGTGAGTTTCGACGGCGAGCTCATGAGCTACCGCCGCGCCAGCGCGAAGGTCAAGGACATGGAGCGCACCCGCCTGGCCCACGCAGGCCGCGCAGCGGACGCCCAGCACAACCTCAAGTACCTCCGCAACCAAGAGCAGCGCTTTGAGACGATTCTTGAGCAGCTCGAGGAAGAGAAGGCTCAGCTCGACACCCAGCTGGTGCAGCTCAAGACCGAGGTTCAGTCCATGGCCCGCAACCAGCGACTGATCAAGATGCTCAAGAGCCGTCAGAACACCCTCGACAGCATGGACACGTTCGAGGCTACCAGCCTCGACCAGATCACGTCCCTCTTGGAGCGCAAGCGTTCCGAGCAGGAGGCTGAGCTCGACGAACTGACTAGCACCGTTGAGTCAGTGAACTATGAAGCGCTTGCCAAGTGCGAGTTGGCTGCTGAGTAGTCGTTCACGTTGAGATGCGGTCCCCTGGCCCGCGCGGTTGATGGCCCCCCCCCGGGGGCGTCGGACGCGCGGGCCCCTTTATGCATACCTATCTGGCTCCCTTCGTTGGACCTAAGGGGCAGTGATCCTGCCCTAAGGCCGCAACCACGCACGAGTTCGATCGGTCTTCCTCAGGAGGAGCACCTAGGCACCTCCAAGACCAGGAGATTGCCCGATGTTCTCACCGCCGCGGTGCCCCAACAGAGACTGCCCAATGCATGCCGATCCAGCCCCAGACTTTTACATTCGGAAGGGGTTCTATTCCTCTGGCGTCAAAGCCCAGCCCGTCCAGCGGTTCAGGTGCCGCGACTGCCAACGGGGATTCTCGCGGCAGACCTTTAGGCACGACTACCGTGATAAAAAGCCTCACCTCAACGTGCGGATAGTTGAGCACCTCTGCTCCGGTGTCGGGTATCGACAGACGGCGAGGATTGTCTGTATGACTCGGCGGAACGTGTTGAATAAGGCGCGCAAGATTCAACGGACGGCCAAGGCCCTTGACACAAACCTTCTTCACCGAGCTGGTGAGGTCGATCGGGCGGCTCCCAGCGCTTCGCCGCTTAGGGTTCAGTTCGATGAGTTCGAGAGCTACGAGATGTGCCGTAACACCATGCCACTCTCGATCCCCACCGCGGTTGAGAGCGTTTCGAGGCTAATCCTTGGTGCTGTCGCTGCGCCTATTCGACCCCGTGGAAAGATGACTCCGAAGCGACTGAAGCGCATCCAACGCCACGAGGAGTCGTATGGGGCACGGGTCGACCTTTCGCCCGGTGCATGCCAAGAGGTACTCGATCGTGCGGCTGCCTTCCGTCCAGCGGCTCCGCAGGTACGACTCGATACGGACCAGAAGGCTACCTATCCACGCTATGCAAAGTTGGCATTCAGCGAGAGCAAGTTGGTGCACCGCACCACTCCTGGAAGCAGTCCGCGGAACGGTCGCTCACGTCTCGCGGCCATTAACCTAACGGAAGCGATGATGCGCGATCTTGGCAGCAGAGTTCGGCGGGAGTCGTGGCTGACTAGTAAGAAGTGCTGCTATCTCAATCTGCACCTAGGGTTATACATCGCTTGGCGTAACTGGGTGCGTCCGCGCTTCAATCGCGACACGCGGTGTCCGGGCGAGATCGCCGGATTCGCCGCTCGACGTCTTGGACGTGGCGAGCTGTTGAGCTGGCGTCAGGACTGGGGACAAAGGAGCCCTTCGCCCTACGGCCGTGGGGCGGTAGCCATTGGAGAGGAGTGGGAAGCAAAATCGACAGCTGCCTAAACTGCGAGCGCCCACAGGTCCAGCGAAGGGAGCCAGCTTCAAAATGGAAAGAGGCTGTGCGTCCGGTAGGGCGCGCAGGGTCCACTGCAGCGGAAGAGAAATGGAAGGACCCTGCTCGCCCGGTAGGGCGCGCAGGGTCCTGAGTGTGTCGGGGGACGCGCACAAGTGCGCACCCGTCGGGCGCACGTCTTATCGACGCGTCCCCTTAGTACCGTCACTCATCATCTGATCACCTCCTCATCAAGAACTTCCCGGCCATGCTGTGACATGCATGGGTAGGGCTCCGGAGACAGGCCCTGGCGTCCCTGGGCCACGAGCTTTCATCATGGGAGGGACCGGCAGGGAATGCAAGATGGAGGATCAAACTGGCGCGGGGGGGGGGGGCCCCCCCCCGGGGCCCGACCTGCCCGCGCTGCGTCAGTTTGGTCTCTGCTTGGGAGGCCTGCGTGGGAGGCTAGTTGTTCTCCCAGGCGAAGCCGAGCGAGCTGAGGCTTGGGGTCTCGCCCGTTACCGTGTTGCTGGTGAAGGAGACGCGGACCTGGAAGAAGCGGGCGCCTTGGATGCCGTCCACTGAGGTTCTCCAGCTCTGATCGCCGTTCAGGAAGTCGACGCCCATGTTGATCTGGGAGACGTTGTCGTCATCCACAAAGCGGTACACAAAGGATCCATCGAGGCACGAGGCGTTGCCTCGGACGCTTACGTCCGGGATCTCGTCTGCGCCAGCGCTGAAGTTGATAGGGAGGTCCGGGAAGAAGTCCCCGTACGGATCCATCATGTCCGCGCGGACTCGCGCGTCGTTGCCTTCCAAGATCTCACTTCCCGTACCGCGGTAGGCGAGCTCGACGCTCGTGCCCTGGGGTTGGTTCAGGGCATTGGGGAACATCGTCGGCTCAACGAAGCTCGGGTTGATGTACGTCGAGCTGTAGTTCGAGGTCGCGCCCGCAAGGACAGAGAAGCTGCTCGGGTCAACGGTGGGGAAGAAGATCGACACAGTGCGGCTCACGCGCACCACAAGGTCCAGAGCCCCGAAGTACACGACGTTGTCGAGTCCACTGGTCTCCGCCCCGGGCGGAATGGACGTCGGGTCGAATCCGCCGTTCGCATTCGTTTCGGAGTCCGGGTCAATGATCGTGATCGCACCCGCTTCGTTCGTGCCGCCGGCGCTGAACGCGCGGAAGTTGGGGAAGGTGCTGAACGCGAATGCGTTGTTGTGATCGAATCGATTGCCGGTTGAGGCCGTCCCGCTGTTGAAGCAGCGGAAATCAAGCAGCAGGGGGAGTCCCGCGGTGCGGACGAATCCTGCCCGGTAGAGTGGGTGGTACGTGGGGATGGGCGCCGTCGTGTTGAAACAGTCGAGCCCGAACATGCCTACGTTGTGGAAGAGCGGATAGAACTGTGACACCTGGCTGACGCGCCAGACCGGTGCACCAATCTGGGCGTTCATGTCGGTGAGAAGGGGCCCGCCCGTGGTGCTGGGGGCTCCGGTCGTCATGATCGCCGTGTCCCGCCAGGTGTAAAAGCGCTTGTCCTCTTCGGGGATGCCCTGGTTCATCGGCAGCGGGATGAGCGTCGTGAGCCCGTCAGGGGTCAGCGACTGGTCGCCCGGGTTGATGGTGAAGCCAAGCTCTCGAGCGTGGACTTCCTGGAGAGCGTCGGCCGTCTGGTCGAGAAGGTTCGCGGAGTAGGTGCCCACAAGGCCCGAGTTGGGGTTGGACAGCGCCGGGCCAATGACCTGGAACTCGTTCGGAAGGAACATGCTGTGCGCCATGTTCATAGTGAATTCGGGGTATGACTCGAACACCGAGTTGCCACCCTCGGGACTCAGGTATGCCGCCTCGACATCCATATTGAGGCGGTTGATATCCAGACCAGCGCTGAAGTTGTTGCCCTCATACAGCGAGAGGCCAAAGTCGGTGTCACGCCAGATGAACTGCGTCCGTGCACCCCTTGGGTTCAGCGGGAGCGTCGTGCTCACAAGGTTAGGGGACATCGCTGCCACGATCTCCTGTGCCGCGGTCGCGAAGACCTGTTCGCGTACGACGGAACGCGGTCGGATGCGGCCGTTGATTAAGTCGTAGGAAAGCTGGCCTCCCCACTCCGCGCGCGGCAGACGATCTAGGATGACGTCTGTGGTGAGGTCACCGAAGGGCGCGTCCTCGTCGCGTGAGTTGAAGAGAACGGTGCGGCTTCCCGTCAAGGAGTCCGGTGCGGTCGACTCGACCGTGAACTCGATGAACGGGCGAAGACGTGCGTTCAACGCGTTGCCCGCGAGGTCCCGAGGGGCAAACTCCGTGTCGGGGAAGGACAGGAAGAACGACTCCGTGCTTCCGTTGCTGTGCTCGAGGGGGACCGCTGGGCGGAAGGTGAACTCTTGGAGGCCGAGGTCGTTCGTCAGTCGGCCGGAAATGTAGTCGGCCTGCTCTTCCGGCTCGGGACGGTGGCGCGTGAGGCGAATCGACTCGTAGGGCTCAAGGACCTCCGCGTTCATAGGCTCGCTGAAGCGAATCGAGAACGTTGCCTCGGGGAAGATGGCGACGTTGGGGGAAGCCGGGAACTGCGCGGAGTTCGGCGTCACGTTGATGAAGCACTCTGGTCTCTGACGATCTCCCCCGTCGGCTTGGACGTTGTCGTCGTAGCAGACGGTGTACTGGGCAGCGCCAGCACCGTTGCCAGCAAACGCGGCACCGGGATCAGCTTGGAACTGAGCGGGGACCGGGGTCAAGACGCGCACGCGAACGTTCGACGCGACGCCGTTCAACGGCTCGAATGAGCCCGACGAAGTGTCGGAGCTGTTCGGGTTGTTGCGGAGAACGAGGGCTGAGATGCCTGAGTTGGTCACGATGACGTCTCCCTCTACCGGGCTCTGAGCACACGGAATCGAGTTGAACGTGACGGTCGGGATGCGGAACTCAAGCGGGTCGGTGGCAGAAACCGTAAAGGGGCCCGCGAGGGTGGAGCCGAGGGCTCCCAGGATTTCCGGCCTCTGGTCGTCTGGCAGGAAGCCACTGAACGGGTCACCGGTGATGTCTTCTTGGCCACCTGAGCGGAAGGCGCGGACAAGATCCCGGGCCGCGCTTCCAAAGTCGAACGTGCCGTTCTCGCTAGTCACGAGAGGGTGGTCGGACGGGTTCTGGAGGATGGGGTTGACCTGACCAATGGGCTGCTGGGTAGCGAGCCGCACTTGGACGTTAGCGAGGTTCGAGTTGGCGCTCGCGGGGAACCCGGTCAGGTTGGCGGAGAGCCCTGTTGCCAGGGACTCAGTGGCCGAGATCGAGGGATCGATGATGATCCGCGTGGGGTAGAACTCGGAGCCAGGCTGGCCGTCAAAGTTGGCGAGGCCACCGTAGTTCGGGTCGGCGAACACCCTTGCGGAGAACGGGATGATCGCCGGGTTGCCCTGGACGACGCGGATGGACTCGGCGTTGATCGTCGATGGATCGATGAGATCGTCGAACTGAATCACGAAGGCGGCGTTGCGGGGCACCATCGTGTAGTTGCCCTGGCCAACAAAGCCGAGGTCCGTCACCGGCCGCACGCCGCCGGCAGCCTCAATGAGGGCGGCCAGGAAACGCTCGCGAGGGCTCGAACCGAGAACCGGATCAACCGTCGTGTCGGTGACGTCCTCTGCGATGCAAAGGGTTTGCGATCCATCAACGGGGTTGGTGACGAGCGTGAAGGGCTCGCTCCACGTATCGGCCTCCCGAGGGTCGATCACAAAGTCGGTTTGGACGACCTCAATCAACCCGCCTTCCGGCGTGCACGACTCGATCGTGACCAAGCGCCCGTAGTACTGTCGCTCGATACGAACCTCGGTGGCGATGCCACCAAAGTTGCTGTCGACGAAGAAGTTCCGGTCAAACGAATAGGTGCCCTCCGGGACCTCCGTCTGGTTCGGCGAGTCCGTGGAGTTGCAGCCGAGGGTGCCAAGAGCGAGCGCAATCACAGCGGCGGATGCCGCAGTGGTGGCCCTTCGAGCGAGGGGTTGGGTCCGGTGAGTCATCGTGTAGGGTCGTCGTTGCGGAACCCGACGTTCTGTCGCGGAGTGCCCTTCCGTTGGGAAGCGGCCTTCACCGAGATTCAGGTAGCGTCGGTTGGATTCGTGTCTTGGTCCCGGGGGAACCTGTGGGGAGCGTCGCAGGGGGGGGTCTCAGCGGTGCGGTAAGGGGAGAACGCAGCAAAAGCTATTCCAGTTGAGCGGCCGTTGGGCAGCTAGCGCCGATTTCGGCACAGTAATTGGATTGGGTGTCTGCTTAGCAGTGCCCTGGGGCTTCTTCTGCGGCTTGCTAGGGTAGGGTGGAGCGCCGGTGGAGGCAAAGGGCTCCAGCCGATCGAGCGAAATTCATCTCGCCATGGACCCTAGCCAAATGAATGAGTGCGGTTTCGCACCAGATGCCGGTGCAACGCATCGGGATCGCTCAGGCGCCAGCGGGTGGCCCCAGACCCTTACGGCGCTCATTCCGGCGCTCTTTCTTCTGGGGCTAGCCCTCGTACACGGGCCCCAGGCAGGGAGTCTGGACGACGCCTTTGTTGTCTGGTCAGACGCTAGGGATCTCATCGGCGCGGACGGGTCGCCTTCAGGGCTAGGCGCATCGGGCATTTCTGTGCCCGTGGAGGGCGCGACGAGCCTCCTGGATGTCGCGCTGAAAGGAGTCGTGCTTCGGGTGTGGCCCACGGCTGATCCCCTCCGGGTCGCGGGCCTGATGGGCATCCTCTGGCTTCTTCTGCTCCTCTTGGTCGCCGCGAGGGCGACGTGGCGCTGGACCGCCTCTGTGGCGCTGACGGGATCGGTGGCCTGCCTGTTCGCGGTCGCCCCTGGCCTGGTGGAGTCGGCCGGCTACCTGCTGGAGGGGCCTCTGTTCGCTCTCCTCTGGACCCTCGCACTCGTGGCCGCAGTCGACGGCCGCCCTGGACTCTGCTCTTTCTGGGGCCTTCTCTTGGCCGCTGCTCGACCCGAGGGTCTTCCGATCGCACCCATTCTGGTGGCATGGGCGGCTTGGCGCTCCAACCATCCCGGAGGCAACGAAGCCTCAAGCTCCAAGGGAGGAGCGCGCATCTGGGGCTGGGGGCTGACAGGCCTTGCTTGCGCCGGAGTAGTGACAGCCTTCCGCTGGTGGCGGTTCGAAGAGATCGTGCCGAACACCTACTACGCGAAGTCCTCGGACTCCGCAGCGACCGAGATCCTCGACGGCCTCGGGTACGTGCGCGGCGTGGTGTGGGGCTCCCCAGGGCCTCTTTGGTCATCCACCATGATAGGTGCGGCGCTACTTCTGACGGCGGGATGGCTCATGTTCCGGCGACAGAGAGGGGAGCCGCACGCGGCGGTCCGCGGACGGCGCGGCCTTCTGACCCTGAGCGGTCTCTACGCGCTGGGTGTCATCGTCTCGGGCGGCGATAGCTACGAGGGCGCCCGTCTCTTCATGCCGATCGTCATTCCCCTGTGGCTCGGCCTCGCGCTCAGCCGTAGCCCGTTGGTGGTGGCCCTAGTCGCCACTGTCGCCCTTCTGCCGGGAGCGCTTGGGGGAAGCGGACTCGATTCTTGGCGCCGCCCCGCCTCCATGCTCGCCACTTCAGCGGACGCCCTCGTCCAGGGACCTGTGGGGCTCGATGCCTACGCCGGTGATGCGGAGACGTTTCGCGCGGTGGCGACGGCTCTCGGATCGGACGGGGTCTTCGCCCACGTGCACACCCAGCGCTTCCGTTGGTTCGAGCCACGCGCTTCCGTGCTCGATCTAACGGGGCTCACGGACCGGCGCATTGCACGCTTGCCCCAGGTTGGCCCGGTGCGCTTTGGACGGTTCGCGCTGCGCGAGGCGCTTGAACAACAGGTGGGGGCGATACACCTCGATCCGCAGCGTGCTCGCCCTTCGTCCATCGTCGATGCGCCGAGCCTGGTCGACGCGCTCGCCCACCCGACGAGCGCCGCGCGCTACATCGGAGAGCCCTTCGTGGAGCCTGACCTCGCGGCCGCCCTTTCACGGGATTACTTGGGGGCTAGCCGAGTCCTACCCGGTGGCCAGGGTTTCTTCAACCTGCTCGTGCACCGGAGCCGCGCGGAGGCGTTTCGCGCGCAGGGGTTCCGGGTTGCCGCATCGACGAAGTGATGGGCGACTCAGCGGCGTCCTATTCCGTCATGCCCAGGGTTCGCTTGGCCCAGCCCAGCGTTTCGTGCAAGCGTGGTGTCGATACAAACTGAGGCTCCCTGGCGAGGGTCAGCGCCTGTTCTAGCTTGGACCTCGCAAGCGTCATGTTGTTGCGCTGGAGAGAGTAGCCGATCGCCTCGAGTGCGAGACTGAGCGGGTGCTCGCCGACCATGCCGGTCACCGTTTGGAACTTCTGAATCTTGGCGTAGACGCTCACGATGTCGCGCGTGCGCACCATGAGAATGAGCTGAGCCTCCAGGAGAAATCCATCCTCTGGATTGAGCTCGAGCGCTAGCTCAATCGCCTCGCGGGCCGCCACGTACGACGCCCCGTCGAGGCCGTCACGTCGGCAGATGGAATCGGCTCCCTTGCCAAGCTCTTCCGAGAGCGCGCCCAGGAGACCGCTGCGAGCGAAGTCGTTTGCCTTCTGGGTTCGCGCGCGAACCAGCTTGAATCGCTCGCATCTCAGCTCGAGTGCCTTCGCCATGTTGCCGAGCTGTTCGCTGCGGTTGGCCGCGACCTTCAGCGACTCCACGAACGCGGCGGAATTCTTTCCGTAGGTCCCGCGGGCGAGGTCGACCTCCTGCTCGAACGACTTGATCGCCTCCTCGCGGTTCACGACAAGCGGCGCGTCCAACGCGGCGTCGTTGAGCGCCCTGACCGCGCTAAACCTCAGATCCCGAGGGACATCGCCCATGGCGTCCAGCTTCGTGAGGACACGCTTCGCTGCGCGCGCTGCCGAAGCGCTGTCACCGACACTTAGCAGCCAGTTGCTGAACTGGATGCGTTTTCTAGGGACGACAAGGCTCGTGTCAGAGAACGCGTCGTCGTACGTGTCCATCAGGGTCCGCCAGGTGTTGCGTGCGAGCGTCGTGTCGCCGCTACGCGTTCTTACCTGGACCAGCGCATCGAGGGCCTCCACCCTTAGCTGCATGTCCTCGCTGCCCGCTGTTCGCGCGATCTCGTCGGCCGTGGCTGCGACGGACTCTGCGCGTGCCAGGTCGTCCTGATTGAGCAGCAGCTGGACGAGCTGGGTGCGCGCGCGGTTGAATGCCGGCGTGCCCGGAGGAAAGCGGCGCGAGTCGGCTTCGACGGCAGAGGCGAGCTCGTGGGCAGCCTCGGCCCGCTCGCCAGCATCCGCCAGCTGTAGTCCAAGGGAAGCACGCGTGAGATCCGTGACGCCGGCGTCTTCCCCGTGGATGCTGGTCGCGCGGGCTAGCGCCCGTCGCTGCGCGTCGAGGGCCTCCGCGATCGCACCCTGCCGCCTCCTTCGATCGGAGAAAGTTGCGAGGGCGTCCACGAGGATAGGCGCGTCCTCTGAGAACGCGCGGGCGATCTGACGCTCGATGTCCTCGGCCGTGATGTCGAGCTCTCCTGTGGCCGTTGCGTTGCTCGCGGTCTCCAGGACGTTCTGGAGCACGATGCCCTGATCTCGCTTCGAGCGGAGCGAACTAATCGAAACCGAGATACCCGCGATCGCTGCCACCAAGACGGCGGCGGCTGCGCCCACCGCCACCCGGTGGCGGCGCATGAACTTCCCGGAGCGGCGGAGGGGACTTGGGGGGCGTGCTTCGATCGGGCGATTTTCTAGGGCGCGCTGGACGTCCCTGGCCAAGGCTGCCGCCGACTCATAGCGCTCGTCGGGTACGCTCTCCATCGCGCACAGGGCGATATGGTCGAGATCGCCGCGGACCGCCGACTTGAGCTCGCTGAGCGATGCTCCGCGGGCGGCGGCCACGGCGGGGAGCTTGTCCCCGAGGGTGCCAAGCCGCTGGGACGGCGCAGGGGCCTCAAAGTCCTGGAGGAAGGCAGCCAGGTCGTGGGAGCTCGCCCGCAGGTCGTCGCTGGACAGGGGCGTGACGCCTACCAGAAGCTCGTAGAGGATCACGCCGAGAGAGTAGACGTCCGCGCGGATGTCGATATCGGCGCTGCCCGTGGCCTGCTCGGGGCTCATGTAGATCGGAGTGCCGATGATTTGGCCGAGCTCGGTGAACATGGATGCATCCGCGACGTCTTCGCCGGTGGCCTTCGCGATGCCGAAGTCGATCACCTTGGGAAAAGGGCGCCCCTCGTGGCGGGAGGCGAGCACGTTCGACGGCTTCAGGTCCCGGTGAATGATGCCGCGCTGGTGCGCGTGCTGAACAGCTTGGCAGAGCTCCACGAACACCCTGCAGCGCTCTGGGATCGTCAGGCGCTCGTCGTCGCAGAAGTGGGTCAGGTCGCGGCCGGACGCGAGGTCCATGACGAAGTAGGGACGCCCGCTCTCGGTGGCCCCGGCGTCGAGCACCCGCGCGATCGAGGGGTGGTCCAAGACGGCCAGGGCCTGGCGCTCGGCCTCAAAGCGCGCGATGACCTGTCGGGTGTCCATCCCCAGCTTGATGACCTTGAGCGCCACTTCCCGCCGTACGGGCTGGGTCTGGCGCGCGCGAAACACGGAGCCGAAGCCCCCTTCACCGAGCAGCTCCACGAGCTCGTAGGGCCCGAGGTGGGTGCCAATCTGCGCATCGATCAAGGCTTCGTTGGCGGGGGCCAGCGGATCGGTGATGCCCAAGAGGACACTCTTCTCCAGGAAGTCCCCGGACGTCGTGTGCGCGCCAAGAAGTTCGTGTACCTCGGCCAGGAGGTTCTCATCGCCGCCGGCGGCGTGCCGCAGCCATTGGTCTCGCGGCGGGCCTGCAGGCCGCTCGAGCGCCCCGGCGAACAGCGCCTCGATGGCCTTCACGGGGTACTTGCTCCCCTCGGAGTGATGTTTGGACTCCGTCATGGGGCGGGGGTCTCGCCAGGGACCTCTTGGGAATCGGTGGAGGACCCTTGCAGCTCTTTGAAGAGCCACGCCTTGGCGAAGGCCCACGAGCGATCCGCCGTCGCGCGGGAAACGCCGAGTACGTCGGCGGCCTCGACGATGGACAGGCCACCAAAGAACCGGAGTTCCACGAGTTTGGCGCGCTCCGCTGAGATTTCCCGGAGCCGGCCGAGTGCCTCGTCCAGCTCGAGCACATCCATGGACTCAGGGAGCGCCACGAGCTGGTCCGGTTCGATCTCGGCACGGCCGAAAGCCCCGCCGTGTCGAAGGCTGCGTCTTCTTCGTGCACGCTCGATCAGAATTCGCCGCATCGCCTCCGCTGCGGCGCCGAGGAAGTGCGAGCGGTTCTGGAAGTCGAGTACGTGCTCGCCCTCTTCGTCCTGACTGGTGATCCGCATCCAGGCCTCGTGGACCAGAGCGGTGGCCTGCAGCGTTTGGCCCCGCTCCCGCGCGATCTTCGACGCGGCTAACCGCCGCAGCTCGCCGTAGACGGCTTCGATGAGCTCGTCGCTAGCATCGTCTTCCCCCTTGCGGAGGGCGTTGAGAAGGCGGGTGACATCGTTCATGGCCGGGGAGAATGGCGCGGGGGACCACAGCCTACGAAAGAAGCGGCGCCCTATTCGCTGGACGCCGCTCTATTCTCGCCCTCAGGCAGCGATCCCCTTTGGGGACGATGTTCCGTCACCTTACTCGAGCGTGACGCGCAGGCCGCGGCTGAAGTTTGACGTTGCGCCAGAGCCGTTGTTGTCCCGGTGCCAAAGCTGGAAGCGCCAGGTCTCGCCTACGACGCCAACCACCGCGCCATTGGGCTGCGGGATGGAGTTCAGATCGATCTGCAGGCCCACTTCGCCAGACGTCCCACTGCTGAGGACGTTGCCCGCATAGCGCCCGGTGCTCGCGCCGATGCAGAGGTTGCCGTCGCTGCCGCCGGCGCCCACCACGTAGGCTTCGTTGGGCGAGACGATGTAGTAGCCAAGCACGTTGTTCGGCAGGTTCAGCGTCGTGAGGGTGATGTCGTTGGCTGCCACCTCGGGCGATCCCAACGCCTGGGTTTCCGAGAAGCCGCCGGTGCTGTTGTTGGCTGCGACGCAGTAGATCGCACCGAAGCGGCGATCCGACACGGGTGTGTTCGTGCTAAACGCGCCTGATGCGCCCGTTTGGTACAGATGGAAGCGATCCATCTTGAAGCCGTTGGAGCGCCCAGAGAACTCGATGGTGTGCACACCGGGGGTCAGCATGTAGCTGGCGGGGGGCTGTGAGCCTTCATCGAAGCGTGTCTCCCAGGTCCAGTTGCCGACGCTGCTTGGGAAGTTTGAGAAGACCTTGATCCACGGCTCGTTGTCCATGCGGATCCAAACGTCGTTCTCTTCGGTGGCGTCTGGGTTCTCGTGGCGGTTGCGGAGGTTGAGGAACCACTCGCCACCGGTCTCGACTTCGAAGTCGAAGGAGAAAATGCCCTGGACGCCAGGGGAGTTGAACAGGTTAGGTCCATCCCAGCGGATGTAGCTATCCCCGGTGAAGCCGGGTGTTGCGGTGGAGACGGTCCATGCTCCCGTCAGGTCTGCGGCCTCCAACTCGATGGCGACGATGCCGTTGTTATCGAGCCAGACTTCGTCCTGCATTGCCTGTGCCGTCGTCATGGCAGCGGAGACAAGGGCAACAGACAGGGACCAGCGTCGGATGGTCGTGCGGGCGACGAGCGTCGATGGGAGGATCGTGATGGACATAGCGGTAGATCTCGGGTTGAAGCGTGCGACAACAAAATATGACTCGCGAACGTCGTCTACGCTTGCCAGCCCGCTAGATTCGACCACGTCGTGGTGAGAGTGTCTTTAGCTGAGGCACTTCCCGGAAAGGAATGCCCGGAATCGAATAGCAGGGTGAGATGGCGAAGAAGAAGTCCCAACGAATCGAGCTCGGAGTCACTGGGCAGCCAGGGGGAACTGTTTCCAAATCAGGTTCCCAACCCGAGTCCAAAGAAGGTCCAGCGGGCACCGGGCTGACCCATAACCCGTTCGCGAGCTTGCGCGGGAGTCTCGGCCCTTTGGAGGGCCCTGTGGAGGGCCCTGTAGAGAGCCCTGTGGAGAAGGAGGTGAATGCAGAGACTGCGCCTACCGTCGAACCCGTGTCGATGCAGCCGACTCTTTCCGGCGGAAGCGTGATCGTACGTCACGAGCGTAAGGGGCACGGCGGCAAGACCGTCACCGTCGCGGACCTGAGTCGCGTGGAGTCGGGGCGGAACCACGACCTCGATCAGGTGGCGAAGTCATTGCGCAAGGCCCTCGGCGCCGGCGCCCGGGCACAGGATCAGTGCATCACGGTTCAGGGGGATCAGGTGGAGCGCGTCGCAGCGTTCTTCAAGGAGAACTTCGGGGCCAAGGTCGTCTTGGGGACGCGCAAGTGAGCACCTGGTCTGAATCGGCGGAAGACTGGTGCCGCGCCTACATCAGCACCGAGCGCATCGAGGACAAGCTCGCTCCGCCGCCTCGCCCCAGCGAAAAGGCGGCCGGGCACTCCCGCGCAGCATCGCTGCGGTTGCCTGGGCCCGGGCGGTCCTCCGCGCTACGTGTCACGACCCGCGCCGAGAAGATTCCGAAGCCGGGTGCGCTCGTCGAATCGTCCGCCGTAGCCAAGCTGCTGCACGTCTTCTTGCACCACGAGATCCAGGCGGCCGAGCTTTGCGCCTGGGCCTACCTGGCCTTCCCCGACGCCGAGCCGGAGTTTCGCTCTGGCCTGCTGCGGATCCTCGACGATGAGGTTCGCCACGCCGCCATGTATGCGGGCAGGATTGAAGAGCTCGGCGTGACGTACGGCGACTTCCCCGTACGCGACTGGTTCTGGACGCGCACGCTGGGGGCGGAGACGCCCTTGCAGTACGTCGCACTCATGGGGCTTGGCTTCGAGGGCGGGAACTTGGAGCACGCGGGCCGCTTCGAGACGCTTCTGGCCGAGGCGGGGGACCAGCGCTCATCGCAGATGGTCGGACAGGTGGGGCAGGAGGAGGTGAGCCACGTGCGCTTTGCGGCGCGTTGGTTCTCCCAATGGACCCAGGGGAATCGGGATGCGAGCCCTGACTTCGAGCGCTGGAGAGCCGAGCTTCCACCGCCGCTTACGCCAGAGGTTCTGCGTGGCAAGCCCCTCGACCGAGAGCGCCGGGGGCGCGCCGGGTTGTCCCCTGAGTTCCTGGACGACCTGGAGACGTTCGTGGACCCGGACCGCCCGCTTCCCCAGGGCCGATGACGACTTCGCGCGTCTGGGTGCTCAACTACGACGCCGAGTCGGAGCTAGCGGGGACCAAGGGAGCGAAGCCGCGGGGGATCGCCCCTCCGAATTGGCTCGGGCCCGAGGATCGACTGCTGGGTGATGGGCCACTGGAGGCCGACACGGTGGATCGCGACACCGTGGGGGTGGCCTGGTGTCCGACGCCCCGTGCGCTGGCGAACCTAGAGGCGTCGGGGGTACTGCGTCTTCCCCAGTCCCCTGGGGAGTCCGTGCTGAGGGCCGCGAACGCACGGGAGACCTTTGCGGACCTGCATCCCCTCCGTGACCACGGCTCACTCGTGGCGTCGTCCATGGCCGAGGTACGCGGCGCCGTTGCGCGGGCGGCTCCGGCGCGCTTCTCGGGGCGGGCACCGGCTTGGCTCCTGCGGCGATCCCTAGTGGCCGCTGGGCAAGGGAGGTGGATCGCAGAAGGCTGGAGCGATGAACTTGAGTACTGGGTGGATCGCGCCCTGGGTTCCGGCCCGCTGCACGTGATGCCTATGGTGGACATTGTCGAGGAATTCTCGGGGCACGCGATCGTGCACGAGGGTGGCGACGTGCAGCTCGGCGTCCACACCCATCAAACCGTGCGCGGTGCGGCGTGGGCTAGCTCGGAACCCCGGGCGCATCCTGTGCCGGAGTTGACCTCGGCGCTGGACGTCATCGTCTCGCGCTTGAAGGCCATGGGCTACTTCGGTCCGGTCGGCGTGGACGGTTTCGTTTGGCGCGATGGCGGCGGCGCTCACCACATTGCGGCGGGCACCGACGTGAACGCGCGCTACACCATGTCGATGGGGGCAGCGTTCGGGGACGTCCCGGTTTAGTTGGACCGGTCTAGTGAGGCCGGTCTAGT
>CAYQKK010000010.1:746-6006 GCA_964417955.1 uncultured Planctomycetaceae bacterium | reverse complement strand
CCGGTCTAGTGAGGCCGGTCTAGTCAGGCCAGCCTAGTCAGAGAGGTGCTCTTCGAGGGTCTCTTCCAGGCGACGGATCTCGGCGGCCGTGTGCTCGCTGTTGACGGCGATGCGCACGGTGCCCTTCTCACCTGTGGCTGGGTACTGCACCGCGGGCGCGAAGATGCCGGCCACGTGGAGAGCTGCGCTCAGCCGCTCGGCCTCCTGGGGAGTGTCGAACTGCAGGAGAAGCACCGGAAAGAACGTGCCGGTTTCGACCGCCGCGCCAATGCGGCGCGCAGACCGATGGAGCTGGCCCGTGTTCGCCCGCAGTCGGGTCAGGCGATCGGGCTCCGTTTCGATGATCTCCAGGCTCGCGAGCGCCGCCGCGGTCAGTGGAGGCGCAAGGGCCGTGGAGCCGACGAAGCTCGCAGCGTGACGACGGACGCTTGCGATGTGTTGGGCGCTGCCAGCGATGAAGCCTCCCCCTGAACCCAGGGCTTTTGCCAGGGAACCCGTCAGGATGAGGCGCTCGTCTTCGAGTCCAAAGAGCTCGGCGGTCCCCCTGCCTTTGGCCCCGAGTACCCCGGTCCCGTGGCAGTCGTCCACGACGAGGGTCCCACCCGCGGGTAGGTAGCGCAGCAGCTCGTTCACGGGCGCGAGGCGACCCTCCATCGCGAAAATGCCGTCCGTCAGGACGATCGGGGAGTCGTCCTTGAAGCGGTCGAGGAGCGCGGTCGCGTGGGTCATGTCTCCCCGCCCGTAGTCAAAGGACTGGAGGTCTGCCATACGGGCGGCGTCCTTGAGGCTTGGGTGGGCGGCGGCGTCGAGTAGCGCCACGCCGGCAGCCGACTTGATCGCCGCCACCAAGGCGAGATCAGCCAAGTAGCCGCCAGGGAGGACGAGGGCGGCTTCCACGCCGAGGAACTCGGCGAGGCGAACCTCAAGGCGTTCGTGCAGCGCGAGGTTGCCGGTCGTGTTCCGCGACGCAAGGCCGGATACACCGTGCTGTTGGATAGCTTCAGTTGCGGCGGCAACGACGCGCTCGTCATGGGCGAGACCGAGGTAGCCGCAGCCGTGGAAAGCCAGGAGGTCGATGCCATCCTGGCGCACGGTGGTGGCGCTGGTGCTTTCCAGTGCTGGCCGGGATCGCCTCACTGGGCGCTCTCCGCTAGCTTGGGCCCGAACACGTAGCCGACTCCGCCGTTGGCGAACCACACGCGTTCCATGTCCGCGCGCTGGTAGACCCGCGGCACGTCGAGGGCGAGGCGCGCGGCCGGGTCGTTCACGTGGACGGCGCCTGCGGGACCGAGGCCTGTGACGACGAAGAGGTGTCCCGCGGTCTTCTTGTAGGGAGCGCCGGCGAGCTCGCCCTCTTTGGCCTTGATGCTCGCAACAACAGGGAGGCCGCGGTCGAGGTACGCGGCGACGGTGGACCAGGACGAAACGCGAACCAGCCGCCCGGGCACGCCGAGGGCCGCGGGGCCCTGGACCGCGCGGTTCCAGTTGCCGTAGATGTCGAAGTTTGGATCGAGCAGCGCTTCCGCCATTTGGCGCGTCGGAATGCTCGCGCCGTGGTAGGCCGCGACCATGGAGACGGAGGTCGGGCTGCAGATTCGTCCGCCGATGTCGTCGCCTACGGCTCGCTGGGAGCGCGGAGCGACTCGCAGAAGCTTGCTGCCCTTCCATGGTTCAGCACGGGTCGCCTCTAAGGTGGCGTCGAGCTTTCTGGTGTCGGACAGGACCATGCTGACGGCGAAATCGTCGGCAACGAGTGCGCCTTCGGGCCCGAGGAATCTGAGCTGAGCGGCGTCGTGGGGCTCGGTCAGGGTGAGCACGTCGACGGCGACCTTGCCGTCCTTGAACTGCGTGGGGGTATCGTCAAGGCGAGCCGGTGCCCCCCAGTCGCCGATGCGTAGCCATGGGGACCAGATGCCCTCGGGGCTAGCGCCGGGGCGCCGCACGCGAATCTCGACCGTGAACGCCTGTTCCCCTGCGACGCTCCATGACGGCAGCGCCTCGTCAAACGCGAGGTCGTCCTCCACGACCTCGCTGATCAGGGTCTCGCCGACCGGTGCAAGGCTAACGGTGAAGCTGCGGTGCAAGGGGTCGACGGCTGACTTTGGAAGCCTGACCTCGGCTGCGTTTACGGCGCTCTCCAGCCGCTTGCGGTGCTGGTCTGCCCCGTCGATGACGGCGGAGCGGCCAGCGCAACCTCCCACGGCGGCGACGAGGAGAGCCCAGGGGAGGAGGACGCGGCTAGCCGGCCCTTGGGGACCCAGGGCCAAAGGGGACCGAGTTGGAGCGGGATACGATGGGGCAGGCATGCCGGAAGTTATACGCTGAGCGCGATGGGCGTCGCATTCACAGGCAATATCAGCGGGCTAGTGGCTGCCGTGGGCGGGGTGGATGGCCTCGCCGTTTGGGCGACGGCGGCCCTGGGCCTCGGGGCGATGATCGCCGCGCTTGTTCATCGGGTGGTCCCTCGCCGATGGTCTCGTGTGCCGGTCCTGCTGGTGGGAGTCCTCGCTCTGACGTGGGCGGCCTCGGCGGCCTCTGGTGTCGATGACTTGAGGAAGTGCGTCGGGATCTCGGCCCTCGGGGTCCTTGGGATGGCCTGCGTGCCCTCCTCGCCAGGAACCCTCATGGTAGGACTCGCTCGGGCGGGCGGGTTGCTGCTTGTCTGTTGGCTGCTCGATGGGGCTGCTTCTGCCTGGGGTCTTTTCACGGAAACCCCGCCCTGGTCTCCAGAGGTCGCCGCCCGACTCCTCGATGCCTCTCCACGCGCCTTTGTAATGGAGATCGCAGGTTTCGACTGGATGCGCGCCGAATCGGTCTATGAGCCCGTGGGAACGGACAGGATTCCTCCCATGCTGCGTGGGCCTTATCGCGCATCAGTTGCAGCGGCCCCCCTTCTTGTGTTGGGATCTCTGGGCCTCTGTCTCCGCCTCATCCTCCACTCCAGGCGCCCCTCGGCTCATCCCTGACGCGCACTCCACCCGATTAGGGCCCCCACATGTCTTCGCGCCAGTTCTTCTGCAAGTTCCCCCAGACGCTGATTTCCGAGCCGCTGATCTCCCACACGCTCGGGGTGAAGTTCGGGGTCGTTCCCAACATCCGAGGCGCCACCATTTCCGCTACCGCTGCCCACGTGGTGGTCGAGATCGAAGGCGGTGAGACGGAGATCGCTGACTCGGTCGCTTACCTTGCTGAGCGCGGGGTCGAAGTGAAGGAGCTCATGGACGGCGAGGAGCCGCCGCAGCTTTGAGGTTGGCCCCGGTCCGCGTGGACAGTAGGCGCTCCTGGGTTCCCTCCTGGGTTGTCTCCTGGGCGGCATCCCTTTCTTTGGCGGCTGCCCTCTTCGCATCGGGCTGCTCATCGGTTCATCCGCTGGGCAAGAGGACGGCGTCGCGGCTTCCGGAGACTGGCGCGGTGGTTTCGGAACATCCCCTGGCCACCAAAGCGGGTCTCATCGCCCTCGAGGCAGGGGGCAACGCGGCCGACGCGGCCGTGGCCACGGCCTTGGCTTTGGCGGTGGTCTATCCTCAAGCCGGCAACCTAGGCGGTGGCGGGTTCGCGCTCTGGTCGTCCCCGGGTCAGCTTCCGGAATCCCTCGACTTCCGGGAGATGGCTCCGTCCGCTTACACGGCCGAGCTCTATCTCGATGCAGAGGGTGAAGTGGTGCGCTCGCGCTCCCTGGCGACGCCGTTGGCCGTAGGGGTGCCGGGATCGCCCCTCGGTCTCTTCGAGCTGTACCGCAAGCACGGTTCGAAACGCCTCAGCTTCGCTCGACTCTGTGAAGGTGCGATTCGCTTGGCCGAGGACGGCTTCACCGTGGATCCGTGGCTTGCGTCGACGCTGGAGCGCGGAGACATCAAGGTCCTCTTGGGCGCAGATCCCGGGGGAGCGGCGCTTTTCTATCCGGACGGCCAAGCGCTGAAAGCGGGGGATCGTCTCGTTCAGCCAGCCTTGGCCAAGACGCTACGCATCTACGCCGCCTCGGGACCGGAGGGCTTCTACAAGGGAGCCGTCTCCCGAGCGATCCTCGCGGACCTCAAGGACGCCGACGAGCGCATGGGGCGCGTTGCCGGCAGTGCGCTCCTTTCGGCCGATGACTTGCGTGGTTACAAGACCCACTGGCGCAAGCCGCTGGTGGGGGCCTTTCGCGGCTTCCAGGTGATCGGCATGGGGCCGCCGAGCTCGGGGGGCGTCGCGCTTCTGCAGGTGCTGGGCATGTTGGACGGGCTTCCCTTGGACGCGGACCGCCTGGACACGCTGGAGCGCATCGAGCTGGGCCTCGATCCTGCACCCACGTCGGGTCGCCTCGGCAAGGTACGGGACGAAGACACCTCGTTGGCGGAGGCCGCCGCCCCCACGGGTCTCAGCGCAAAGGGCGTGCACTGGTGGATCGAGGCGATGCGGCGCGCGTTCGCTGACCGAGCCGCCCACCTCGGTGACCCGAAGCAGATGACGGTCTCGGTGGAGCAGCTGCTCGACCCTGCTTGGGTGGCAGAGCGCCGAGTTTCGATCGCCGGGCGGGCAGACACTTCCGTGGGCGCATGGGTTCCCAGCGTCCCCGAGGGTTCGGGCGAGACGACGCACCTTTCGGTGGTGGACCGCGACGGCAACGCGGTCTCGTTGACGACCACGCTCAACGGCTCTTTCGGCAGCGGGATCTACGTGGACGGGGCGGGCTTTCTGCTCAACAACGAGCTCGATGACTTCTCGATCCAGGCCGGTACGCCGAACGCATACGGACTGGTCGGTGCCCAAGCGAACCAGCTCAACCCAGGGCGCCGGCCCCTCTCGTCCATGTGCCCGGTCATCGTGCGCAATGATTCGGGAGCCGTCGAAGTCGTCCTTGGGAGCCCCGGGGGCCCGCGGATTATTACGGCCGTGATCCAGGTTCTTCTGCGAGTGCTCGTGTACGAACAGTCACTCGTGGAAGCGGTGCGCGCGCCGCGGATCCACCAGCAGTGGCGACCCATGGAAACACGGGTAGAAGAGGGCTGGGACAGCGGCATTCTTCGCTGGCTCGACGAGATCCACGGCCAGCCTATGCTTCCGGCGGACGGGCGAGTCTTTGGTTCGGTCCAGGCCGTCCGCGTGCACCGCAGCGGTCGAGTGGAAGCCTACAGCGACCCCAGACGCGGCGGCTCCGGCGGCCTGGAAGGAGGCGCTGTGGCACCGCCTGCGCTTGTGCGCAAGTGAGATCGGGGGGGGCGAAAAGCGGGGGGGGGGCGCCGGGGGGGGGGGGGGGGCCCCGCCCGGGGGGGGGGCG
>CAYQKK010000010.1:0-736 GCA_964417955.1 uncultured Planctomycetaceae bacterium | reverse complement strand
CAGCCAGGATCGAGAGGAACCCGGCGGGGGGGGGGCCCCACGGGGGGGGGCCCCTTGTTTGTCATCGATGGCGCCCCGCGCTGATCGGACTCGCTTGGCTGAATCAGTCGATCTCAGGTATGTCGAGGTCGTCGAACTCGCCGCTCTCTTTTGCTGCCGCCGCTGCCTTGGCGGCAGCCTTCTCGGCGGCCTCCTTGGCGACCTCGGTCTTGTCGTACTTCGCCCAGTGCTCGGGCTCGACGAGCACCTTGGCCCAAGCTTCGTGGAGCAGCTTGATGAGGCGCTTGTTGAAGTACAAATCCTTCGCCTTCATCTCGCCCGTGGCGCTGTTCTGCGCGGAGCGCCAGTCGAAACCGTAGGGTGAATCGCTTCCGCGGGCCTTGCTCATGGCGAGGGTCGCGCGCTTGCCCATGCGGCCATCTTCGGGGTCTTCTGGATCCAGCTTGATGAGCTCGTTGAGGATGGCGGGCCAAGCGTTCTTGCCATAGGCAATCAGCTTCTTCTCCGCGCGGCCACCGGCGGCGCCTGCGTCGGGGTCGAAGAACTCAGCGGCTTTTTCCGTGAGCATGGTCCAGTCTTCAGCCGTGACGTCTTCCGGCTTCCCAAACGGCTCGAGCACCGAGAGGTCCAAGAGCGCGGCCTTCTCGGCCGCTGCCTTGGCAGCCGCCTCTTCCTTCGCAGCCTTTTTGGCCGCGTCTGCCTCGGCGTCCTCTGCGGTGGGCTCTGCGGTGGGCTC
>CAYQKK010000009.1:105217-107821 GCA_964417955.1 uncultured Planctomycetaceae bacterium | reverse complement strand
AGAACTTCGATGGGCACCACTGCTAAGCACGGACTTTTTCAACGGCCTGCTAGAGTCGGGCTGCAGAGCGATGCGGGTCCGTAATACGTATGGGTACCCGCGGTCACCGCCGACCCTGGAGTCCAGCCCGCATCGGTGGCGAGTGGATCGCCCGCAAGATAGAAGCCCGCAGCGGCGGAACCGGCGGAGCCAGCGTATTTCGAAGCCCATCCGAAACTGTCGAGGTCTTCGTCGCCTTGGTACCCGTCACCTCCGTCCCCCGTGAGGCAGAATTCTTGGGAGGCGGTCAGGTCCAGATCGAGCAACCAGCACCCCGCGGCGGGGAGACCCGTCGCGATGACCGTCGCGTCGGGGTTGGGGTTGAACGTGCAGGGCGTGTACGAGGAGTAGAAGGTGAGCTCCCAGCCGCTCGTTCCGGCGGGGTTGAGGTCGCAGTAGCCAATCCTGATGCAGTTGACCCGGTACGAGGTGCGATCTGCCGCTGGGTAATTCGGGTTGTCCGAGGTGGGGATCAAGCCTTCGTCGAAGACCATCCCACCGGGTGCGAATCCGCCGGTGGCCCCGACGGCGGCGAAGTAGCCCGACAGCGCCGTGTTGCTGAAGATCACGTCCGGCCCGAAGTTGGCCTGGGAGACTCCGCGGCGCGTCCAAGTGCCTGAGGCCACGTGGTAGACGCCCGCGTCGCGCGCGGGGCCGGGGGCCCTATCCGGGATAGCGACGAGCGGCGCCTCTCGGCTTTGGGCGGTAGAGACGGAGCAGGTGAGGGCGGCGAGTAAAGCCAGTGCGAGCGAGTTCATGGTGGGCGTGGTGGATGGGGCGAGAGTCGCCAGTAGGCGGGAAGTAGGTCCGCAGCCTAGTCCGTCGCGAAATTTCCAGAAACCCGCCACCTTTCTTTTCGGCGCGGAAAAGAGCAAGGTCCCACCATGAGCCGATCGCTGAGCAAGACCCTGCTGTGCATCCCAACGGAGCTAGAAGCCGGCTACCTGCGGGATGCCGACCCCAAGCTGCTTGAGGAGTCGCGCTGGGCTGGCGTCGCGGTGATTGGGTTTGGCCCAGTGGCGGCCGCCGCCTCGACCGCTCTGCTGATCGCAGCCCAAGAGCCCGAACACATTCTCCTCGTGGGGATAGCGGGCACCTATCTCGGTGAGGAGGCGGTGGGCACCGCCGCCTCGTTTGGAAGCGTCTCGCTGGACGGAGTGGGCGCGGGCGAGGGCGGCGCGTTCCTTTCGCCGGCAAGAATGGGCTTTCCCCAGTGGTCGCCGGAGGAGGGCGCGCCCGTCTTCGATCACTTGGCGCTAGCGGACGACGGCGCAGAGCTTGTGAGCGTCTGCGCGGCCGCCGACGGCCCTGCGATGCTGGCCCACAGGCGAGCCCGCTTCCCCGAGGCCGTCGCGGAGGATATGGAGTCCTTCGGCGTCGCGTTGGCCGCCCACATGGCAGGCGTTCCCATCACCGTCCTTCGGGGCCTGTCGAACCAAGCGGGCAACCGGGACCCGAAGACGTGGGCGATCGAAGCTGCCCTCGGGGCCGTCGCAGCGCGCCTTCGAAGTCACTACGCCGGTTAGGAAGCGGGATTGCGAAGGACACCGAGCCCTTCGACCTCCACTTCCATCACGTCGCCGGGCTGAATGTAGATCGGCGGCTTGCGCGCGAAGCCGACGCCCGGGGGCGTACCCGTGGAAATCAGATCGCCGGGCTCAAGGGTGATGAAGCCCGAAAGGTACGCGATGAGCTGGGGGACGTTGAAGATGAGCTGGTTCGTGCTCGAGTCCTGGAGCGTCTTGCCATTCATCCGAAACTGAATGCGAAGACCGTGGGGGTCGGCGATCTCGTCCGCCGTTGCGATGAATGGACCCGTTGGGCAGAAAGTCTCGCAGGACTTGCCACGCTGCCATTGGCCGTCGGCGAACTGGAAGTCACGGGCGGAGACGTCGTTGATGTTGCAGTACCCGAGCACGTAGTCCATCGCGGCGGCTTCGCTGACGTCCGTTGCCGTCTTGCCCACAACGACGCCAAACTCGGCTTCGTAGTCCACCTCTTTGGCACCGCTCGGCAACTTGACGGTCGCGTCGGGTCCAACCACGCAGCTGGAGAACTTGCTGAAGACGAGCGGCTGACTCGGAATCTCCATGCCGCTCTCTTCGGCATGGTCGCGGTAGTTCAGACCGATGCAGATGACCTTGCCGGGACGCGGGACCGGCGAGAGCAGCTCGACTGCGCTGAGGGGCAAGATCGCCCCAGCGTCGGTCAGCTTGGCAACGTCAGCGCTTGCCACAAGCCGGCGCGCGCCTTGGTGGCACGCACCATCCGTGTCCATCCAGTCGAGAGGCCCGTCGGCGCTCGGCAGTTCGGCTGCCGCGTGGTGAAAGTCGAGGACCACGTCGCCGTCAAGAAGGGCGCCGGTGGAGATTTGGCCGTCGCGATGGAAAGAAACGATCTTCAAGGGGCGGAGTGGCTGGGGAGTCGGGGGATCTGCCGCCGTTCTGGCGCAGTTTTCGGCCGGACAGGATAGCGTTCAGCGCCGAAGAGCGTCGCCCCGCATTCCGGGCGACGCAAGCCCAGCTTGGCTACCCAGCTTGGCTACCCAGCGCGGTGACTCAGCGC
>CAYQKK010000009.1:0-105117 GCA_964417955.1 uncultured Planctomycetaceae bacterium | reverse complement strand
CAGCGCGGTGACTCAGCGCAGCACCGCTCAATCCGCTCATCGCGGCTTGGCCCAAGGGCCCGAGCCTAATCAGTCGTCCAGGCCGCCCTTGACCGCAAGCCGAATCAGCTCTGGCGAGGTGGCCACGCAGAGCTCGCCCATCATGCGGTACTTGTGGTACTCAATCGTTTTTGGCGAGAGGTCGAGCTCCTCCGCGATCTCCTTGGCGCTCTTGCCCTTCACAAGCAGAGCCAAGATCTCCCTTTGACGATCGGTAAGCGAGTCGAGCCGACTCTCGGCTTCACCTTTGACCTGCGGCGCATCTTCGAGCATCGACATGGCGAGCATGGGAGAGAGCCAGCGCCCACCGTCCAAGACTTCGGTGACCGCCGAGACCAGCTCGGTCGCAGCACCGGACTTCAAAACGTACCCGTTGACACCACGCTCGATGGCTTGCGTCGCGTACTCGGAATCGAGGTGAACCGTCAGAACGATGACTAAGGGATCAAGTCCGCTTTCGCGGATGCGGTCGATCGCATCCAGCCCATTCAACTTGGGCATCGCGTAGTCGGTGACGATGAGGTCGGGCTTGGTACTCGTCGCAACCCGCACGAGCTCGGCGCCGTCGGTGGCAGTTCCCACGATCTCGACGTGGGGGGACAGGACCTTGGAGAGTCCCTCAAGCAAGATCTGATGATCGTCGGCGAGAACGACGCGCATCGGCTCGGTGTTTTCGGCAGGCAAGGTCATGGGAATGTGGAGACTCGGAAAGTGCGGGAATATCCCACGCACGACGGTGTCGCCCTCGACGCAAATACTAGGGCCGACCCTAGCCTGGGGTCAAACGGCGCAGCTCTGATGAGTCGCACGGCTCCCCTAGGAAACCGTATCTGCTGCGCTTTGGGAGCCTCTCAATCGGCGAGGTTTCCCGGTTTCGGGAGCGCTACGGCAGAGCGACTATCGACGGCGGCAGCCAGGCCTCGATGCACCATGAACTGCACCGTCGCCGACATGTTGCTGGTGCGCAGCTCCACCTCTGGATGGGCGGTCGCCCAATCGCGGAAGACAGCATCAACGAACGCCTGCCCCACCGCCTCCACCGACTTGAAATCGAGCTCTACGACGCGGAATCGCTCGAGGCCGGCCGTCAACCGCGCAGCCTGACCCCGCGTGAAGAACTCGGCTCCGTGCTCGAACAATCGAACTGCGCATCGAGTGGTATCCCCCTGGGAACCCGACCCGAAACGCCCCAGAACCTGGCCGAGCTTGAGGCTTGAGGTGGCGTCGAACCCTACGCGCACCCGCGTCCCTGCACCGCAGGACTTTTCCCGTACTGTCTGGTCATCGAGCTCGTTGCAGACGACCCAACTGAGTCCGTTCGAGCTTAGCTCGAAGCGCAAACCAAGCTTCGGCACGAAGAACAGCCCCCTGCCAGCCGTGGCCGACTCTCCCGTGGTGACCATCCCCTTCGAGAGCTCCTGAACCGCGTGGAAGTAGTCATGGAGGCCGAGACCCGCACGGAGTCTCTCCAAGGCCCCGACCCCGCGGTCCTCGACTTGGACGTCGATGCGTTCCCCGGAAAGCCAGGCGCGGGTCTGAACGTCCACCGAGCCGGAGTGCTCGATGGCATTCTTCGCCAGCTGGAAGACCACGTGCTCGATCCTTTCGAGGAGCCCGGGGGCGCAGCTCGGCACGTGCCGCTGGATCCAGCGTGCCAGATCCGCCCCAATGGCCTCCGCTACGGGCTGATTCGCTTCGGGCCCCTCGATAGGGTCGACTCGGTGGAACCCGACAGACTCGGGCAGATCGAGGATGGGCGGCGTTGCGGGGATCGCCTCCTCGGCCGCCTCGTAGCGCGTGCCACGGCCTTCGCCCAGGCGCCGGAGAGCACCCGCCTCCACGGAACGCTGCAGATGTCGATGCAGCCCCTGACGCGTAAGGCCGGTCGCTGCGACAAGCTCAGCCACCTTGAAGCTGCTCGAGGAAGCCAGCAGGCGCTGGATCGCACCAGAAACGTCAACGGAATCGTCAACGGGCCGCGCTGAAGGCCTCCGAGTTGCCTGGTGGCCGAAAAGTGGATCCATGGGGACAGAATGACAACCGCAGCCCCTAATCGTCAACGCTTACGTCCACGCGGAGGGGTTCTACGTCAACGGACACCCGGATACGTCAATGCCAACGGCCCAACGATTGCCGTCAGTGGGTCTCTGACTTAGCGATCGTAAACTTCGACAGCGTCTCCTCGGTGAGCTCAAGGCCTACGCCTGGCTCGTTAGGAAGCTGGTAATAGCCATCCACAACGTCGATGGGCTCCACCCAGATGTCTTTGATCGACTCGTAGCAGTTCTCCAGCATCGGGCAGTGCGGCGTCGCCGCCGCGAGCTGTGCGTGGAGCTTCTGCTGGACGTTCGTGTGGGGCACGATCGGCAGGTCATGGGCACCAGCCAGGGCCGCCACCTCCAGCCACTCGTCAATGCCAAGGAGCTTGGTCGCATCTGCCTGGACGATGCCCACCGCTCCCTGCTCGATGTAGTCACGGAACGCGTACTTGGTGAAGATCGTCTCGCCGACGGCCACGGGGATCTGAATGGCGCGCTGGAGCTCGGCGTGGGCCTTGATGTTCTCGGGCACCATGGGCTCTTCGAGCCAGAACACATCGTGGTCGGCGAGCTTGCCGCCCCAGTACCGCGCGACGTTGAGCGTCCACGCGCAGTTCACGTCGGTCATGATGCGAATCTTGGGACCCACAGCATCGCGGACCGCGCCAATCCGGTCGTAGTCTTCGCTTGGATCCTCGCGGCCTAGCTTGATCTTCACCGCGTGGAATCCGCGTTCGATAAGGGCGGTTGCATCGCGCACGAGGTCTTCCTGGCTCCAATCAAGCCAGCCTCCGTCCGTGCTGTAGGCGAGCACTTTCTCGCGCGCTGCGCCAAGGTAGTGCCAAAGGGGAACGCCCGCGCGCTTCACCACGGCGTCCCACAGGGCGAACTCCACGGCGGCAATCCCGACGCGGGATGCACCCACTCGACCCACGAAGTGATTCGTAAGGAAGAGCTCCTGAATGATCGCCTTGCGCAGGTTCACGTCCTTGCCGATCAGGACCGGCGCATAGTTCTCCTCGACCATCACCTGCGCTGCGCGCAGGCCAGGCGTGTAACTCCAGTTCGTACCAACCCCGATGACTCCGGCATCGGTGTGCAAGCGCACCGTCAAGAACTCGACAGCGTCTACCTTGCTTTGGGAATCATTGATTTGCCGCTGGCCGAGAGGAACGCGCAAGAGCGCCGTTTCCACCTTCGTGATGCGAGGACCCATGGGGAATCGATTGAACTAGTTGGAGAGATCGGACGTGGAAAGCTGGTCGGTGGCGTGGAGCGCGCGGAAGCGCTCAAGAGTCTCACGGATGCCGTCCTTGAGCGGCGTACGCGCGAGGCCTGGTAGCGCGTCGTCGAGACGGCCGCCGGCAATGGCGCCCGGCACGGGCAGGTCCGTGCCCTCGACCTTGATGAGGTCCGCGGCCGAAGGCACCTGGGATACGAGCTCTTCTACGAAGGAGGTGACCTCCGTCGAGGCGCCCGCAAGATTGAAGATCGTCGCACCGTCGGGTCCGCGCTCGGCTGCGGCAATGAAGGCATCCGCGCAGTCACCGGCGTAGAGAAAGTCGGTGCTACCCGCGAAGCCGACCGTGTATGCCTTGCCCAGAACGGCAGACTTGATCGCCTTGGTCGGGCCGCTCGTCATGCCTTGATCTCGCCCAACGCCGTAGACCGTTAGCGGCCGCAGCCCCATGCTAGAGATGCCGTACTCGAGGTAGCTGACGCGGGCCGTTCCCTCGTTGGCGAGCTTGTACACGCCGTAGTGAGAGTTCGGGTGGGGAGTCGCATCCTCGTTGGGCGCGCCTTCGCTGCGAAGCTCATCCTCGCGTTCGAAGACGGCGGCGGACGATGCGTAGGCAATGCGATCAATGCCGGCCTTCGCCGCCACCTCGAACACGTTGACCGTGCCGAGCACGTTGACTCGTGCGCCGAGCATAGGGTCCGCCCGACAGAACGGAACCTGAAGTCCCGCAAGGTGCACGATGCGCTGGATCCCGTGGGCCTCGACGCAGGCCTGAAGCGCCTTGGGATCGGCCACGTCCCCGTGCACGAAGCGCACGCGCTTCAGCTGCTCTTCGCCTACAAGGTCTCGGATGCGACGCGGGTCGGTGCCCATGTCGAAGACGACGGGTAGGTCGCCGCGGTCGAGGAGTCGCGAGACAACCCAGGCTCCGATGCAGCCGAGGGCTCCTGTGACGAGAAAGGATGTGGGTTGGTTGGAGGCCGTCATGATCGCGCGAGATCATCGCACAAATCATGGGCCCGTGCCCTTCCCCGAACTACATCGGCTTTTGGGCTCCCGAACCCGACTCCGCGCTAGACGCCACAACGACGAAGGCACCCTCGAAGGTGTCGCCAATCACGACGCGGCGGCCACGGTAAGCCCAGCGCCCCGGTGAGGTCGGGACGATGGTGGCTCGCTTGCCGCGGGGGCTAGGCAGCAGCTGGACGACGACACGCTCGCCGGCCGGTCCGCGGAGCTCGATCGTCTCGTCAGCGGTTTCGCCGAAGTGCAGCTCGACGGTGCCTCCCACGAGAAGCTCACCTTCCACCTGGGCAGGCGCTCCTTCTACGTTCAGCGCGCTCCAGTGGTCCTGGCTGCCGTCAGGGCCCACAACGGTCAGCCTTACGGGAAGCGCAGCGCCCCCCGGAACGACCACGACGGGATCGAGGCTCGCTTCGGTGGTTCCATCAGCGTAGGTCGCTCCCGGTATCGTCCAGTTCACCCCAGAGACCCAGGCCTCTTCGCCTAGGTCGACGAGCTCGGCCGCGCTGAGGTTCACCAGCGACGTCGCTTCTGCGCTCGCTCCAATCATGCCGGCGCTGCCCGGTCCCGCCGCCATTCCACTAACACCTGACCTCAACGATTCGGGGTGCGACGTGCTCATCGGATCCACGACCCCACCGTCAAAGAGGTGGAAGCGATCCATCGAGAAACCAGCGCTCCTGCCGGAGAAGTCGATGCGGTGATTGCCCGCAGAGAGCTGATAGGCCGCCTCAGGCTTGTTACTCGAACTGAATTCGTGCTGGGTCACCCAGGTCCATTGGCCGCGCTGCCAAGAGAAGACCTTGACCCAGTCGCCGCCGTCCATGCGCACCCAGCAGTCGTTCTCTTCGGTGGAGTCCGCGAAGTCGTGGCGGTTGTGGATTCTGAACGCGTACGAGCCTGCGTCCTCCACCCAGAAGTCGAAGCCGAACTCGTCGATGCCCGAAGTGGTGTAGTTGTTGGCACCCCTCCAGGTGAGGTAGCTCGATCCCGTGAAGCCCGTGAGCGAATTCTCGGTGGCCCATGAACCCGCGGCTGCGCCTGACTCGAAGTCCACCACGATCAATCCGTCGTCCGGAAGGAAAGCTCCAGCCGTGATGCTCTCGCCCTGGGGCGGCCCGGAACCACCGTCGCCGCCGCCGCCAGAACAGGCGGCGAGGCCGGCGAAGATCACAGCGAAGAGGACGGCGGAAGCGTGGGTACGGACGCGGGGGGGCGTAGGGAGTGTGGGCATAGCAAGGGGGACGTCGTCCGACGCCCCCCGCGCACCCGCAGCTCACCTGGCTAGATCTTCTCGCGTGCTTCAAACTGATAGGACGAGAGAATGCGAGTTCCTATCCGGCGGCCTACTCGACAACCTTGACGTAGCGGTTGGCGACCATGGGTGCGAGGCGCGATACGAGCCCGCTGGGCCAGCGCACCTCGACTTCGGAAACGAGCGACTGGTCCCCGAGCCCGAAGTGCAGGGTCTTCGGCGTCCCCGTGCGGTAGCTATGGCCCGCCATCATGGCCCGCAGCTGCTCGGAGCCGTCGGCGGTTCGCACGATCACTTGGGCGCCAATCGCGTCGCGGTTCGACAGCGTCCCTTCGAGCTCGACCACGAGCCAGTGGTTCGCGCTGGTCTGGTTGTTCAGGTAGAAGCGCGGCGAGTTGAGGTCGCCGTTGCCCATGGCCAGAAGGTCTTGGTCCCCGTCCTTGTCGAAGTCAAAGTCGATGATCGAATAGCCCTTGAGCTCGATACCCGTGGGCACCGTGACGTCGGTGAACTGGCCGGTGCCGTCGTTCATGAAGAAGTTGCCGGTCCCGGGGCCGGTGGGAATCACGGTCAGGTCGAGATCTCCGTCATTGTCGAGGTCCACGAAGTTCGTGCCCCAGCCAATCGCGGTCGTTCCGTTGGCAAAGCTCCGGCAGCCGCGCTGGGCGGCTTCATCCACGAACTGACCGGTGCCGTCGTTCACGTAGAGAACGCCGATGTTGATATTGGTGGAGTAGATGTCGAGGTCGAGATCGTTGTCGAAGTCGCCGACGGCAAGGCCCATATCCGACCCCCCGTGGGTGACACCGGCCGCTTGGGTGACGTCCATAAAGAGTCCGCCGCCCATGTTGCGGCACTGGAAGTCGCTATGGAAGTCGACGGCGCAGTGCAGATCAGGCCGCATGTCCCCGTTGAAGTCGGCAAACACAGCTGTAAGAGCCCGCTGGATTCCTGGAAGGTGCGCGCCGAAGGACGAGGACACGTCCACGAGATTGGGTAGCCCGTCGTTGCGCACCATGAAGCAGCGCGAGTGCGTGTAGTCCCCCATGAGGCCCGAGTAGGCCATAAATACGTCGAGGTCAGCGTCGCCGTCGTAGTCGACGAGCGCGAGGCTGCTCACGGTGGACGGGGAATGGGCAACGCGCAGCTGGCTCATCCCGGCCTCGAAGCGTCCGGTCGTACTCAGCTTGTTCTCGTAGTACGCGATCGCGCCCTTGGTTGGGTCGGGCGCTCCTGCGGCTGGGTCGTAGCCGCGCCGCGCGATCGCTAGATCCTGGTCCCCATCGTTGTCGAGGTCCGCGAAGGCACCCATCGTGGTGAACATGTCATTCGCGGGCATCACTTGCTCGGTGACGTCAGTGAACCAAGGGCCCGACTGACCCGCTTGGATCAGAGCGCCCTGGTTCATAAAGAGGGACGGCGTTTGGTCGTCTGCGCCGAACACGGCGACGTCCTGCCAGCCGTCACCGTTGTAGTCGCCAATGGCAAAGCCCATGCGACCGTCGGCGACGTCAAAGTCGATGCCGGCGCGGTCCGTGATGTCGACGAGTTCGAACTGTTGGGCGGGAGCAGGTGCGGCTGTCGCAACGAGGGCAACAAGTGCCGCGGAGATAGGCAAACTGGACATGATGGCGTAGGAGGGAAGGAGTCCAACGCCGACTCAGAACCGAGCCGGAGCGATGGATGGAACGGACTGATGCGGGCGCGCAAACGACGCCCATGTCCACGATAGATCCAGCCCCCCAGCCCGCTACAAAGTCGTATTGAGGCCCATTCCCGGGAGCCCGTAGGCCCGCTGCGCCGCTTTGGTGCCCTGATCCGCCGTCCAAGGCCCGAGGGTCTCCACGACGGCTCCGTAGTCGGCTGCCAGCGTGCAGACCGGCCAGTCCGAACCGAACATGACGCGTTCTTCCCCAAAGGCCTCCATCGTCGTCTCGATGTAGGGGCGCAAGTCCGCGGCGGTCCACGCTTCCCAGTCTGCCTCGGTGACGAGTCCCGAGAGTTTGACGCTGACGTGGGGCATCGCTCCAAGCTCTGCCATGGCGCCCGCCCAGGGCTGCAACACACCGTCCTTGATGCGCGGCTTGCCGATGTGATCGAGCACGATGGGCTGCTCGTCGAGCGCCGCGCAGAACCGCACGGCCTCTTCGGCCTGGCGCTCGAAGATCAAGAGGTCGTAGGTGAGCCCGAGGGAACCGAGCGCCCGGACTCCTTCGCGCAACGGTGCCGCGTCCATGAATCCGTCGGGCTCATCTTGGATGACGTGGCGCATGCCCACGAGCCGTTCCCCGCCGGGAAGAGAGCGCAGCCGCTCGACCTCCTCCCCCACGGCGCCGTCTGCCAAGTGCACCCATCCGACCACGCCCACGATCCACGGATGCTCGGCCGCAAGACCCAGCAACCACTCCGTTTCCTCTGCAGACTGCCGCGCTTGGACGGCGATCGTCGCGTCGATCCCGTTGGCTTGGAGGATGGGTGCCAAGTCCTCCGGGAGGAAATCCCGTCGAAGGGCGTCTAGGCCGTTCTCCACGATCCAGGCGTACTCTTCTTCGCTGAAGGACCAGAAGTGCTGATGGGTGTCGACTTGCATCGCAGCATTGTGCGAACCCACACCGGGCCCTGCCTGTTAGATTGCCTCCCATGAGAATCACGATCCTCCAGCGCGCTTCCGCCCTGGCCGCTCCCTTACTTTTTGCTGTGCCCTTTTTCCTGGGCGCTTGCGGCGATGGGAACGGGGGCGAGGCGACGAAGCTGCAGGTCGCCGTCATCCCCAAGGGAACGACGCACGAGTTTTGGAAGGCCGTCCACGCTGGTGCGGAGAGCGCAGCGCAAGAGCTCGGAGTCGAAGTGATCTGGAAGGGCCCGCTGAAGGAGGACGACCGCGCGGCGCAAATCCAAGTGGTCGAAGACTTCGTCGTGCGCGGCGTCGACGGCATCGTGCTCATGCCCCTCGACAAGGTCGCCCTCGCGGCCCCTGCTGCTGAGGCCCACGGCCGCGGAATCCCCGTGGTCATTGCCGACAGCGACCTAGACTGGCCCGATCGCGTTTCATTCGTCGCGACGGACAACCTGCACGGCGGGGAACTCGCAGGCGAAGCACTCGCGGAAATGCTGGAGGGCAAGGGAAAGGTGATCTTGCTGCGCTACCTGGAGGGCTCCGCCAGCACCGCCGCCCGCGAAGAGGGCTTCTTGAAGGCCATGGCAAAGTTCGACGGGATCGAGATCATCTCTTCGAACCAGTACGCGGGCGCGACGACCGAGGGTGCCTACAAAGCGTCCGAGAATCTTCTGAACAGCTTTGTCGAGGTGGACGGCATCTTCTGCCCCAACGAGTCCGCGGCCTTCGGCATGCTCCGCGCACTGCAAGACAGCGGGCGAACGAAGACCGCGAAGTTTATCGGATTCGATGCGAGCGATAAGCTCGTCGCAGCGCTACGCGAAGGAGAGATCGACGCCTTGGTTCTCCAGGATCCCGTGCGCATGGGCAGCCTGGCGGTTCGCGCATGCGTCGACCAAATCCGAGGTACCGCCCCCGACGCGCGCATCGACACCGGCGTTGTCGTCGTCAAGTCCAGCCGCATCGACGAGCCCACGGTGCAAGCTCTCTTGAGCCCGGACCTCTCGATTCTGAGCAAGTGACGTCGGTCGCGGCGGAATACGGGGCGCTCCGGCTTCGCATCGAGGGGGCGGCGAAACGCTACGGCGGCGTGCGCGCCCTAGACGGCGTCGACTTGTCGGTGCGTGCGGGCGAGATCCATGCGCTGCTCGGCGAGAACGGTGCCGGGAAAAGCACGTTGATGAAAGTGCTGGCTGGCGCGGTTCAACCCGACGGCGGAAGCATGTGGCTAGACGGCGAAACCTACGCCCCGCGCACGCCTGGCGAAGCGCGCGACGCGGGCATCGCCATGATCTACCAAGAGCTCAACCTGTGCCCCCACCTATCGGTCTTCGACAACGTCACGCTCGGCATGAAGCGCGCACGGGGCTCGAAGGCCAAGCGTCGACTCGCCGAGGTCCTAGAGCAGCTTGGGGTCCACAGCTTCAACGAGCGGACGATCGTTGGCAGCCTGGGGCCCGGAGACCGTCAGCTCGTGGAGATCGCACGGGCACTCATGTCGGACGCCAAAGTCATCGTCTTCGATGAGCCCACGAGCTCGCTCTCCAGCCCCGACACGCGCCGCCTTGTCGCGATCGTGCGCGAGCTTGCGGAGCAAGGCGTCTCGATCATCTGGATCAGTCACTTCCTCGACGAGGTCAAGGAAGTCGCGGAGCGCTTCAGCGTGCTACGTGACGGAGAGTCCGTGGCGTCGGGCCGCGAAGCCGCTCTTGCCACGACGGATCACATGGTGTCCTTGATGGCTGGGCGGCCCGTCACCGACATCTATCCGCGCTCGGAACGCACGGCTGGGCCGACGCGCCTGCGCGTCGATCAGCTCAGCGGCGAAGCGCTTCCCAGGCACGCTAGCTTTGGCCTCCGCGGCGGCGAGATCCTCGGGATCTTCGGCCTCGTGGGATCCGGCCGCACCGAGATGCTGCGCGCCTTGTATGGCCTCGACCAAGCGACATCGGGTACCGCCCATTTGGACGGCACCCAAGTCGAGCACTTCTCGCCCCGCGGGTGGCTCAAGGAGCACGTCGGGCTGCTGAGTGAAGACCGCGCCCACGAAGGTCTGGGCATCGAGCTGTCCGTGGCCGAGAACGTCACACTCTCTGGCGCGAGCCGGATCGCGACTCTTGGCTCGATCCTGACCGCCGGGGCCAAGGCGGCGGCGACCGCTCCCTGGCTCGATGCGCTCTCGATCAAAGCGACCGGGCCCGAGCAACCTGTACGGGCGCTTTCGGGTGGCAACCAGCAAAAGGTCGCGATCGCGCGCCTGCTATCGGACGGCGCGGAGGTTCTGCTCCTCGATGAACCAACCCGCGGCATCGACGTGGGAGCCCGCGTCGAGGTCTACGCGCTCCTCGACAAGCTCGCCCAAGAAGGCAAGGCCATCCTGATGGTCAGCAGCTACCTGCCGGAACTCTTAGGTGTTTGCGATCGCATGGCCGTCATGCACCGGGGCGCACTCGGCGCGGCCAGGGCCATCGCCACTTGGTCACCGGAAGAAGCGATCGCAGAAGCCATGCAAGGACCCAGATGATGACGCGCACACGCCTCCAGTACACGCTCGACACGTTCGGGCCCTTCATCGGACTCGCGACCGTCGTGATTCTGTTTGCGATCATCGCCCCGTCGGGGTTCCTATCGCTCTACAACGCAAAGACGATCGCCACCCAAACCGTGATCGTGGGCCTGTCTGCCATCGGGATGGTGTTCGTGATCCGCTCCGGAGGGATCGACCTCTCCGTGGGCTCGACCATCGCGCTGGCTTCGGTCGCGACCGCGCTCGGTATGCAGGCTGGCTACGGTGAAGCCGCCTCGGCCCTCATCGGCATCGGGGCGGGCGCCCTCGTGGGCCTCGTGAACGGCGGCCTTATCACACGGCTAGCCCTGCCGCCCTTCATCGTGACCCTGGGCACCCTCGGCGCAGCACGCGGTGTCGCGAAGTGGCTCGGTGACGAGCAAAAAGTCGATGCACCCAGCGGCTGGCTCCAGGACGCGATGTCCAAGAGCGCCGATACGTCGATCCTCGGTCTCGCCCCGGGGGTGTGGCTCATGGTCCTGTGCGCCATCGCTGCCGCGTTCCTCCTGCGGGTCACGGTTTTCGGCACGTGGACCACCGCAATCGGTTCCAACGAACCGACGGCTCGGCTGTGCGGCGTTCCGGTCAATCGAACCAAGCTCGCGATCTACATCCTCTGTGGGGCGGCAGCCGGACTCGCGGGCGTCCTCCAGTTCGGGCGCCTCACCGTCGGCGATCCCACCACCGCAGGCGGCAAAGAGCTCGACGTCATCGCCGCCGTCGTGATCGGCGGCGCGTCGCTGTCCGGCGGCACCGGCACCATCCTGGGCGCTCTCATCGGGGCCTTTCTCATGGCCACCCTGGCCAACGGTTGCAACCTTTCAGGAATCCCCAACTACGTGCAGGAAATCCTGATCGGCGCCATCATCGTGGGCGCGGTCGCCCTCGACGGCCTGCGCCGCTAGGCCGGGTCCGGTTCGGCCTTAGAGGTCTTCCAGATAGGCGAGGAAGCGCCACTCGAGGCCGGTGGTTCCGTCGAGGGTCGTCAGGGGCTCGCCGTAGATGGCGGCGACGGCGTCGTCGAGGTTCACGTCTCGTTCGAGGGAGAGCTTCGAGAGCAGCTGGAGGAACTTCTCCTTGGCGGCCTCGGGGGTGTCGCCCTCGGAGCCCGTCTTCTCGAGCCAGTCGAGGAAGCAGGTCTGGTAGGAGCGGAAGAACTCGCGGAAGTCATTGAGGAACTTGCCTTCCGGGTACGGCCTTTGGTCAGCGGGCTGGCCGAGGAACGGCGCCGTGGCGACGGCGTGCTTGCTCTCGGGCGACGTCAGGCCGAAGTGGGCCTCTTTCCTCCGGTAGAGGACCCGCTTCTTGTTCTTTCGCGCGCGCTTGGCGCCCTGGGTTTGCCCCTTGGCCAGCGCGTCAAAGTAGAGCTCTCCGTCGTCCGCTTCGCGCCAGCGGCTTTCGCGAATTGAGTCGAAGCCGATCGCCGGGACGGCGGGGAGAACGCCGCCTTCGGACTTGCCGCCGGGGACGAATCGTTCATAAGGAGCCGTAGAGGCTCCGGTCGAGCTGATGGCGCCTTCTCCATCCACGGTGTTCGCCTTGCCGCATACGGCAACGGTCATGTGCACCGCCAGCCCTTTGTCCAGGAGCGGCACATCCAAGCGATTCAGCGTCTTCGTCAAGAGCGCAGCCGCCATCTGCTGCACCACGTGCTGGCGCTGGCCGTCCTTGTCGAACTTGTTCATGGAGAGGCCCTGCTTGAACTTGGGATCGTCCGTCCAAGGCGAGTACTCCAGCGCCACCACCATCCGCGTGTCCATCCAGAACTGCGTCCACTCGGCGACGTACGGCTGCCACAGGGAATCCTGGATCGCTGGATAGAGCGTTCCGCCGTAGCCAACGAGCTGCATGAAGTTCAGTCGGGTGGGACAGTACAAGATCGGAATCGTGTCGATGTACTGTGGGACGACGGCCATGGTCTCAGCGTCGTAGATCATCGGCGCGAGCCGTGCCGTCGCTTCGCGCACGGCGTCGTCGGCTTCCATAAGGTCGAGCAGGGCTCCGCCGTCGCCCTTGGCGACCTTCTTCAGCGCGTTCTTTTTCCAGCCCGCGGTCCAGTCCCCGATGGTCTTGATCTCCGCCTGGGCGGCCTCAAGGGTGGCTGGCTCTTTCGCGAAGCGGCGGAACCACTCCCCCTGGAGATCGAGCATCGCCTGGATGACGACGGCGATCTCACCGCCTCGCTTGTCCCCGAAGTAGTCCAGCGGGAACGCCACGTCGAACGCCCCCGCGCGGAACGTGACGTACCGCGCCGCGATCACGTCCTCGACCGAGCAAATCGCCGGATCGGAACCCTCCGGGCAGTTGGCCTCTGCGAACGAGGCACCAAGGTCGCGAAACGGAATCGCATCCTGGGGGCAAGGGGCACTCGATGACGCGAGCGCGGACAACATGGATGAACTGAATACGAGCGCCCGAAGGCCAGAAGAAAGGAGCATGGGGTCCCTCGTGGGGAGGGTGACGGACAATGATGGGTGATCGCTGGGGAGCCTTGGGGGGAGAAACTACCCCGGCGCCGCTACTACGACTACTCGACCATCCGCGTATTCCTTTCTAGTGTTCCGCCATGCTTATGATGGGTTTGGAGGCCACGACCGCGTCTGGAGAGCGCCCTCGGGCTACTTTGGCGTTTCCCGAGCGAGAATCCGCACCTTGACATAGGTTGAACAGGTGAAAGACGCGTCACTTCCCACGCCAAAGACCCGGGGTAAGCACGTCTCTCTTCTTCATCCCATTCTCAAGCGTTTAGCTGCCGAGAGCAGCCCTTCCTCATGAACCGTAGAATTCGCTATCACGCCGCCGCCTGCATTGCGGCACTCTCCTTCACCTCCATCGCCAGCGCACAGTTCTCCGAGAACTTCGATTCGTACACTGCGGGGTCGGCGATCGAAGGCCAGGCCGGGTGGCAGAACTGGGACGTCTGCGCCACCGGCAACCAAGCCTTCAACACCGCCTCCACCGCCCAGGCCAGCTCGGGAGCCAACAGCCTCCGCATGGTCGGCTCCGGCGGCGGCTGCAACTTTTGCTCGGACACCACCCACGAGCTGAACGGTCCCTACACGACAGGCCAGTGGACCATGTCGATGCAGACCTACATCCCGTCGACCTTCGGCGGCGACGCGTTCGTCATCGTGATGAACACGTACAACAACTGCGGCGGACCCTACGACTGGTCGGCCCAGGTGAACTTCTCCGATAGCGGGATGGTGGGTCCTGACGACCTCCAAAGCAACGTCCTGATCAACGGCGATCAGACCATCATCTTCGACCAGTGGATCGAGCTGAAGATGGAGATCGATCTCGACGCGAACTCTGTCATCTACTCCTACAACGACGTCGAGATGTTCTCGGCGGACTGGACGACGGCTGGCACCGTGGAGATCGCAGCGCTGGACCTTTTCCCCGGCGACGACACCACGAGCGAGTGGTTCGTGGACGACATCGTCTTGTCGGCTGGGATTGCTTCGGGTCCCATCGGTATGAACTACTGCAGCGCTAACCCGAACTCGACCGGTGCGATCGGCGTCATGGGTGCCTCCGGCTCCGGTGTTGTCGCCAACAACGACTTGACCCTGACCGCTGATAGTCTTCCGCCTCTCGCCTTCGGTTTCTTCATCACTGGACCGGCAAGTGGCTTCGTCATGAACCCAGGCGGTAGCGAAGGCAACCTGTGCTTGGCTGGCGGCATCGGCCGCTACGTCGGACCGGGTCAGATTCAGAACTCCGGTTTGGCCGGCAGCATCCAGCTACTGATCGACAACACCATGATCCCAACACCCAACGGGTTGGTGCCGGTCACCGTGGGTGAAACACGGTACTTCCAGCTCTGGTTCCGCGACACGGTCATGGGCAACCCGGTTTCCAACTTCACCGACGGCTACGAGATCACGTTCCTCTAGTCGACCCTGCGGCAGACTGAGCTAGGCTCAGCCTGCTGACCCATCACAAGTAGCAAGATCGCCGGCCACCGGCGGTCTTGCTATTTTGCATAGTGGCCGTATGGCACCGATCACCCGCAAACGACGCTGGCTGCGTAGATTGAGCTTCGTCGGCCTTGTGGCCGCAGCGCTCTCGCAACCGCACGGGGCCGCCGCCCCAGCTCAAGGGGAGCCCAATCTCCGGGAGCGCTTCAAGGGGCTTGTGGATCGCGATCGAATCCAGCCGCGGTGGATCGACGCCGATCGACTTTGGTACGTCGTCCGGGAGCACACGGGCAAGGCCGTATGGGTGCTGATCAACGCGGCAGCGGAGAGCACGGACGAGCAAGCGCTGCGCCTGGACCGCCGCAGGCTCGATGCGCTCTTCAATACCAACGAAGCGACCATAGAGAGAGTCGAGCCGACGAAGGACGGGGCCACCCTCCGGTGCTTCCTTGGCAATGGAACCCAGTGGCTCCTCGACCCAGGATCCGTGACGGCGAATCGAATTCGCAACGCCGCCGAGTACGACATTAGCCAAGGGGTCGGCACCCAGCATCAACGGGCAGAGCCCAAGGGCTCCGGAGCAGAGCACGACGAGGGCGTCCTCTCCCCCGACGGCGCGTATTTGGCCTACATCGAAGGTCACCAGCTCTGGGTCGTCCAGCACTACCGCGGCTCAAGGGTGTCGGCGCCCGTTTCCATCACGGACGACGGGACGGAGACGAGGGAGTACACCGAGCCCATTCTCTGGTCGCCCGATGGACAGAGCCTCGTTTGCACGCTTCGTGAGCCGGCGCAGGATCACACCGTGCGAATCGTCGAGTCGTCACCAGACGACCAGATCGAGCCCAAGCTCCTGGACCTCAACGGCTACCTCAAGCCCGGGGATCGAATCGAGAGCATCGAACCACGTCTCTTCCGCGCCACCGGCGCCGTGGATGCGCCGCTCGAGGCGGTGCCGATCACGAACCAGGCCCTCTTCGCAAGTCCATGGTCGATCCGCAAGGTCAGGTGGGACGACGACAGTCGCCGCTTTACGTTCCTCTACAACGCGCGGGGCCACCGAGTGATGCGCTGGATCGCCGTAGACGCTGCGTCAGGCGCCGCCACCGCGGTCATCGACGAGACGCCTGGGACGTTCTTCGACTACGCGAACAAGCTCTATCACCGTCGCCTGCGCTCGCGCAGAGAAGTTCTCTGGACGTCGGAGCGCTCCGGATGGAATCACCTCTACGGGGTAGACGCGGTGAGCGGCAAAGCGCGCGCTATCACTTCAGGCGAGTGGGTCGTACGCGGCGTCGAATCGGTGAGCGCAGACGAGCGCTTCGCGACACTGCGAGTCATGGGGCGGAACCCAGGCGAGGACCCCTACCACGTGCACTTCGTCAGGGTCCACTTGGGCACCGGCGCGATCCTCCCCCTGACCCAAGGTGACGGCAACCACGAGCTAGAGTGGTCCCCCGACCGCCGGTGGTACGTGGATAGCTACTCGCGTGTTGACCAGCCGCCGATCTGGGAGCTGCGTTCCGCCAAGGATGGGAGTCTAGTTCGCGCGTTGGAGCGCGCGGACGCTGGCCCCTTGGTGGAAGCTGGCTGGCTACCGACCCAGCGCTTCGTCGCCAAGGGCCGCGATGGCACGACCGACATCCACGGCGTCGTCTACCGCCCCACCCACTGGGATCCGGCGCAGCGCTATCCCATCATCGAGTCCATCTACGCGGGTCCCCACGGTGCGCACGTGCCGAAGCGCTGGTCCGTCCACCGCAAGCCGCGCGAGCTCGCCGAGCTGGGGTTCATCGTCGTCCAGATCGACGGCATGGGCACCAACTGGCGCTCGAAGGCGTTCCACGACGTGTGCTGGAAGAACCTCGGGGACGCCGGCTTCCCCGACAGGATCGCGTGGATGCGCGCCCTCGGCGCGGTGGACCCCTCCGTCGACCTAGAACGGGTCGGAATCTACGGGGGCAGCGCCGGCGGGCAGAACGCCATGCGCGCGCTGATCGCCCACGGAGACTTCTACGACGCCGCCGTTGCGGACTGCGGATGTCACGACAATCGCATGGACAAGATCTGGTGGAACGAGCTGTGGATGTCTTGGCCCGTGGGGCCCCACTACGACGAGAGCTCCAACGTCGTTCAGGCCCACCGCATGCAGGGCCATCTCATGCTCGTGGTGGGTGAGCTCGACCGCAACGTCGACCCGGCCTCCACGATGCAGGTGGTGGACGCACTGGTGAAAGCGGACAAGGACTTTGAGCTGCTCGTGCTGCCCGGCATGGGCCACGGCGCGGCCGAATCCGCCTATGGAACGAGACGGCGGCGCGACTTCTTCGTGCGAACGCTGCTGGGCACGAAGTAGGTCTCAATCCCGGCGCGGCGGCGTGTAGGCCGCCCCGGGAACGCAGGGCTCTTTGTACTCGCTGCTCCAAGTGCGATCGAACCAGCGGGCCAGCCGCGCAGCAGCGGCGTCGCCTTCAAGAATGACGCCGACGTTGCGCGAGGTCGTGAAGTAGGAGCCCTCCCAGTTGCTGGTCCCAACCCACGCAGCGCGCTCATCGGCCACGCAGAACTTGGCGTGAACGACCCGCGAGAACGGCACGAATTCCTGGCTCCAGACGGGCACCACAGCAAAGGACACCTCGACGTTCCTGAGGGCCGCGAGGCTCTGTAGACCATCCACGCAGCTTTTACGCTTACACCAGTCCGCCACGAGAAGCTGCACCCGAACCCCGCGGGCAGCGGCGCTTCGGAGCGCTGTCTCCAGGGTCGCAAAGTAGCCGCGGTCGTAGCCGGTCGCGTCGTAGGTGAGCACTTGGGCCCGCACGGTCTTCTGCGCGCTACCGATGAGGTCCACGAGCAGCGGAAGATCCCACTGGACACCCGGGGGCAGCTGGGACTTCGGGCTTGCGCACAGCGTTACCTTCGTCGCGGGCTCCACGCCTGCCGCCTGTGAGGAGACCAGCTGGGCGGTGCCGCTGTACGCCGAGGCTGGTGCATCGGGAAGAGCCAGAGCGTCTCCCCCTGCTGCGACCCAATCCATCGAGAACACCCTTCGAAGCCCCTGGGCCACGGCACCGTTCTCGATGTCGACGCCAAGCTCTTGGATATGCTCCATGGCGCGAAAGTCAAAGTTCGGGCTCCCAAGAAACACACGCTCGCTATCCACCGCCATGAACTTCGCATGCATGACGCCCCCTGCGACTTCCTTGTAGTCGACGAAGCGCACTTCGATGCCCTTCACCGCGTCCAACTGGGCGGGCAGATCCGGGTAGGTCTCGCGGAACCTCTCCGCCAGAAGGAAACGTACCGCGACTCCGCGGCCCGCCGCCTCCTGAAGCGCTTCGACGACATCGTTGAGCGAGCTCTCCTCCGCGGTGCAGGCGTAGAAGTGACTGAGGAGAATCTCGCGCTTCGCGGCGGCAATCATCTCGATCCAGACCTGAGCGGTCTCTGGCAGGTCAGGGGCGTCGAGCGTCGTCTCTAGCGGAAAGCTCTCCACGAGGCGCAGGGTGCCCTGGTCGGTGGAAGCCGCCGGGGGCGAGGAGGTCAACAGGAAGGCTGCGGTCAGGGTCAAGAACATGAAGTAGAGCCTAACCCGTCCTGGGCACGAGAAGTTGCCCGCTAGGAGCCCGAGGAAGCTGTACCCTCCCGCCATGCGTTCCGACCTAGACATCGCCCGTGATATCCGTCTCCAGCCCATTGGCAAGGTGGCCTCCGCCTACGGCATCTCCGAGGATTCCCTCGATCCGTACGGCAAGTACATGGCCAAGATCGACCACCGCTTGGGGGCCAAGACCGGCGAGCCCGGCATGGGCAAGTACGTGATGGTCACGGCCATCACCCCGACACCGGCGGGCGAAGGCAAGACGGTTCACACGGTCGGCCTCTCCCTCGCGCTCAACAAGATCGGCAAGAAAGCGGCCTGCGCGATCCGTCAGCCGTCCATGGGACCCGTCTTCGGCATCAAGGGCGGTGCCGCCGGCGGCGGCTACAGCCAAGTCGTGCCGATGGAGGACTTCAACCTGCACCTGACCGGCGACTTCCACGCCGCGGCCGCCGCGAACAACCTGCTCTCCGCCGCGATCGACGCCTCGATCCTTCTAGACAACCCGCTGGACATCGATCCGGCCACCGTCACGTGGCGCCGCGTCGTCGACGTCAACGACCGAGCGCTGCGTCAGATCACGACGGGACTCGGCGGGCCAAAGAACGGCGTTCCCCAAGAGACTGGTTTCGACATCACGTCGGCCTCGGAGATTATGGCGATCCTCGGGCTCAGCGACGACCTACGGGACGTGCGCGTGCGGCTCGGCAAGATCGTCATCGGTCAGAATCGCCAAGGCAAGATCGTCACCGCCGACGATCTCGAATGCGCCGGCGCCATGGCCGCGATCCTCCGACGCACCATCGACCCAACGATCATGCAGACCACCGAGGGCACCCTCGCCTTCGTGCACACGGGTCCCTTCGCCAACATCGCCCACGGCAACTCGTCGATCGTGGCGGACCGAGTCGCTGCGAAGTACTGCGACTACCTCGTGACCGAGGCCGGGTTCGGCGCGGACATGGGCGCGGAGAAGTTCTTCGATATCAAGTGCCGCGCTTCCGGCATGCGACCTGATGCGGTGTTGCTAGTCGCAACCATCCGCGCGCTCAAAGTTCACTCTGGCCACTTCCCCACGAGCCAGGGGCGGCCGCTGCCGCCGGAGCTCTTCGAAGAGAACACGGACGCGGTACGCGAGGGCTGTTCGAACCTCGAGGCGCAGATCCGGAACGTGCGTTCATTTGGCGTCCCCGTGGTCGTCGCAATCAACCGCTTCCCCACCGACTCCGATGCTGAGATCAGCGTCGTCCAAGAGCGGGCACTGGCCGCCGGCGCACGCGCCGCTGAGATCTCTGAGGTACACGGTAAGGGCGGCGAAGGCGGTGAGGCCATCGCCCGCGCGATCGTGGAAGCGGCCGAGTCCGGGGAAGCGGACTTCCAGTTCCTGTACCCGGACGAAATGCCGCTGGCCGAGAAGGTGAAGACCCTCGCCCTCAAGCTGTACGGCGCGGGTTCCGTGGAAGTCTCAAGCGCCGCTGCGAAGACCTTCGCCGACCTCGAGGCCAAGGGCTACGGGCACCTGCCGGTTTGCGTTGCGAAGACCCAGTACAGCCTGAGCCACGACGCCCAGTTCAAGGGCGCACCGAGCGGATTTGTCTTCCCTGTACGCGAAGCGCGCTTGGCGGCGGGCGCTGGCTTTGTCGTCGTTTACGCTGGCAGCGTTATGACCATGCCCGGCCTAGGCCGCACTCCGGCCTACAAACAGGTCGACATCGACGAAAACGGTGAGGTCGTCGGCCTCTTCTAGGAGATCTGAATCCCATGGACGCATTCGCACTCTCGTCGATCTTGCTGGTGGTGGCGGCCCTCTTGGCCTTCATCAATCGCCGCTTCATTGGGTTGCCCTCCACCATCGGCGTGATGGCGATGGCCTTGGTGGCGTCGCTCATCATGGTCGGCGTGGGCGCGGTCTCGCCTCACTTCATCGAGGTGGTGCGCAAGCTCCTTGAGGACGTCAACTTCAGCGACGCGCTCCTAGACGTGATGCTGGCGTTCCTGCTCTTCGCGGGTGCGTTGCACGTCAAGCTAGAGGACCTTGCGGGGCAGAGGTGGATCATCGGCGCCCTCGCCACGGTCGGCGTGGTGATCTCTACGGTTGCGGTGGGAGCGCTCACAAAGCTCTTCTTCGCGGCGACGGGACATCCGATGCCATGGCTGCACTGCTTTCTGTTCGGTGCGCTCATCGCGCCCACCGATCCAATCGCGGTGCTCGGCATCCTGAAGTCGGCCGGCGTCAAGAAGTCCCTCGAGACGAAGGTCACCGGTGAGTCCCTGTTCAACGACGGCGTCGGCGTGGTGGTCTTTGTGGCCCTGCTCGGCTTCGCGACGGCCGACCACGGGACCACTGCGGGAGAGATCGGGATCCTCTTCGCCAAGGAGGTCATCGGCGCGCTGGGGCTCGGCGTGGCGTTCGGCGTCTTCACCTACTGGCTGATGCGCCAGATCGACGACTATCTCGTCGAGGTGCTCCTGTCTTTGGCCCTGTGTGCGGGTGTCTACAGCCTCGCGGGTGCCCTGCATTCTTCGGGTCCCTTGGCGGTGGTGGTCGCCGGGCTGCTCGTGGGCAACCAGGGTCGCAAGAGCGCGATGTCCAACCAAACGGTGCAGCGTCTAGACGATTTCTGGGAGCTCTGCGACGAGCTCCTCAACGTGCTCCTCTTCGTGCTCATTGGCCTCGAGGTCCTCGTGATCCCCTGGAGCCCCGTACGCCTGATGTTCGGCCTGGTGGCGATCCCGATGACGCTGATGGTGCGCTTCCTGGCCGTGGGCGGAACGGTCAAGGCCCTGTCGGCCACGCGGGAATTTGACCCGGGCACGGTGCGAATTCTCACCTGGGGCGGCCTGCGCGGAGGCATCTCCATCGCGCTCGCGCTGATCCTCCGCGACAGCGTGGGCGACAGCGCCGACATCTTGCTGACCGCCACCTACGTGGTCGTCGTGTTCTCGATCGTGGTCCAGGGCCTGACCGTGGGGAAGCTCGCGGCGCGGGTCGACCGTCAAACAGCCGAGATCGCGGCGGCTGCCAAGCTGCCGTAGTGGCTCGACCGCGCCTAAGAGGCTAAGAACGCACTTGGCTGTTTCCAGCGACAGGGAAAGGCGGAAGCGGAAACGATTTCCGCGGCGAGTGCTCAGCTTCCGCGGCCCCCCTGTCGATGCCTTCGGGAGACCCCCAGCCGGACTCCCCCATGACCCAAGATCGTCGCGACCTCACCCTTTACGCCCGCCTCTCCCGCCTCGGCGCAGGCCCGGATGCCCCCCACGTCGTACGGACGCTCGTGGAGATCCCGAAGGGCTCCTGCAACAAGTACGAGATGGACGAGGCCACCGGGGTCATTCGACTCGACCGCAACCTGTCGACGTCGAACGTCTACCCGGGGGACTACGGGTTCATTCCTGGCACGCTCTCCGAAGACGGTGACCCCCTCGATGTGTTGATCGCGGTCAACGAGCCCACGTTCCCGGGCTGCCTCATCGACGCGCGGGTGATCGGCGTCTTCTACATGGTGGATGGGGGCGACGGGGACGAGAAGGTCATCGCCGTGCCCAACCGCGACCCTCACTTCGCTGAGATCGAGGACATCTCCGACATGCCCGCGCACTTCAAGCGGCACGTGGAACACTTCTTCATGACCTACAAGGAGCTCGAAGGCGGCGACACCGCGAACCGCGGATGGGGCGGGCACGAAGAGGCCCGTCGGATCGTGACGGAGGCGCTCGCCAACTACGGCGACAAGGTGCAGGACGACAGGCAGATCGACCCAGCGGCGTAAGAAGCTTCGCGAGACACGCAGAGCAGGGTTCTTCGGGATCTGAGCCCGTTGCCAGGAAAGGATGGTTCAATGTAGGGACCCCCTCTCTCCTATTGAACGGCCCATCCGATCCGCTCCCATGCGCAACCTCACAGCCTGTCTCCTCGCACCTTCCATTGTCGTCGCCGCAGCGGCCACCGCCCACGCGCAGATCGCCTCGGACGACTTCGAGTCCGGCAACCCCAATCTCTGGGGCGTGGAGTTCGTGATCCCCGGCACGCAGATGCCAACCGGCGGCAACCCGGGAGGGAAGCTGGCCGTGACCATCGCGAACTCCGCATCGAGCCTGCCGGCGGCGATGATCGTCCCCGCGGCTCCTGGTCATCCCTACAGCGGCAACTTCCGCGCGTTCGGAGTCTCTGAGTTCCGCTTCGACCGTCAAGTAGAAGCCGGCGCAGCGAACTTCGGCACGCTCCCGTTCTTGGTCCTCGGTAACGACGGCGGAACGCCGAACAACCTCTCGGATGACGCCTGGCTCTTCACCCCGACGGGCGACAACTTCCAGTTTGGGTTCGTCCCCTACGCAACGATCACCACACCGATTCCTTCGAACGAATTGCTGCTGCCCTCGACCTGGGACGTGCAAGCCTTCCCTAGCCATCCGCTCGCCCAGATGGGAGCCACCACTGACGACATCTGGAACAGCGTCATAGAGGACGTCAGCTACGTGGGGATCGCCATGAACCGACCGTGGAACGGCGGCGCGTGGTTCGGCCAGCACATTTTGAGCCTCGACAACTTCGCCCTCGACATGGGCCCGAACATTGGCATCAACTACTGCGGACCCGCGGTGCTCAACTCGTCGGGCCAAAGCGGCGAGATCAGGGCACAGGGCACCACGATCGTTGCCCAGAACAGCTTCGAGCTCAGCGCCCAATCGCTGCCCGCCAACATCTTCGGCTTCTTCATCGCCAGCCCCATGCAGGGCTTCGTCATGAACCCCGGCGGCAGCGCAGGCAACCTCTGCCTCGCAGGCTCCATCGGCCGGTACGTGGGACCAGGCGAGATTCAGAACAGCGGCCTTGGTGGAAGCATCAGCCTCGCCCTTGACCTGAACAACGTGCCTACCCCGAACGGATTCGTCCCGATGGTTCCCGGTGGCGCGTGGAACTTCCAGCTGTGGCATCGCGATGGAAGCCCGGCCGGCCCAACCTCCAACTTCACCAACGGATTGAGCGTCACGTTTCAGTAGGGGGAGAAAGAGCAACGCCCACCGGCTCTGGAAGAGCGCCGGTGGGCGTTGCTCATTTCTATGGGACTAATCGACTACTGGGACGTGACCTCAAGGCCGTTCGTGAAGTTCGAGGTGGGACCTGCGGGGCCGCCGTCACGGTACCACGCCTGGAAGTTCCACATGTCGCCAGCGACAGCTGCAACGGCTCCGGTCGGCTGGGGGATCGCCGTCAGATCAATCATGAGCGAGAAGCTACCCGAGGGACCCGAGGTCTGGATCTGACCGGGGCCAACGTAGCGGCCGATCGCACCCGAAAGGCAGAGGTTGCCAGCGCTGCCGCCGGGGTTCATGACGAAGCCCTGGTCGGTGCTCGCGATGAAGAAGCCGAACGCGTTGATCGGAAGGCTCGAAGCCATGAGCGTCACGTTGTTGTCTGCAACGACCGCCGAGCCATCACCACTGATCTCAGCAGCGACGCCGGTGGTGTTGACCGCTGCTGCACAGTAGTTCGTTCCAACGTCAGTCGACGTCTCCCGGATGGCGATCTCCATCTCAGCGTTCAGTGCGAAGGTATCCTCCAGCTGGTTCGCAAGCCCTGTCGTCAGGTCGAGGGTACAGAACATGCCCGTGCCGCCTCCTGTGTAGACGGCCGCGTAGAGGTCGCCCGTGGCCGGGTCGAAGTCCATGCCCTGGGCGAAGTTCGCGTTCAGGCCGATGGGGCCGATGACCGTCCCAACGCCCGTCACGGGGTCGATCGAGACGAGTGAGTCCGTGCCGAGGGTCAGGCCGTAGAGATCACCCGCCGCGTTGATCGCGATGTCGATCACGATGCCGGTCTCAATAGGCATCGCGCTGACCCGGGCGAAGACGCCCGTGTTTGATGTCGCCCGACAGAAGGTAGGTATCCGTGCCGTCGTACTCGCTCAAGTACCAGGTCGTCCCGTCCGCGGCGGCCGTCAGGCCCGTGAGGCCTTCCGGGCTGCCCGTCAGTGCCACACCGGTCGGAGTGGAGCCACCGAGCACCGGGTCGATCGTGACGATCTCGAAGGACGTGTCGTCGATGCCGTAGAGCACGGTGCTGTCCGCGTTCCAGTCGATGCCATAGAGGTTGCGCGTCTCTGTGTCGAGGACGGTCCAGTTGGCAACAAAGTTGGCCGTATCACTCTTGAAGGACTGGTTTTGGCGAACGTCGATGCCGACCACTTCAGATTGAGCGGCTGCGATAGAGGTCAGCCCGAGGAGAGCTAGAATTGAGGTAGATGCTCTCATGAGCGGGGTGCACGAGAAATCAGGAAGGAGAGGGCCCACCGACGGCAGGTCCGTGCCCTGAGGGGCCTTTCCATCGTCTCCGGGACTGGAAAACCCGCCAGTGGCAATTCGGGCCACCTGGCAACAATCGCCTCTAACGGCCCCGCCTAGGTCCATTTCGAACATGAAGAGTACGCTACTCGAAACTGGCCTCGACCTCTTCGACCCCGACTCTCCCATGACGATGCCCTACCGCGCCGCCTTCTTCGCAATGCTCTCCCTGACGGGACTCTCTCTGACGGGACTTGCGCTGTTGTCCAGCAAGTCACCTCGTCAGGACGCCCCACTCAAGTCGGCTGTGGTGACCGGTGACGGTTGGACGGCTCTGACGCTGGCGGACTTCGTGAACGTCAACGGCGACGCTTCGACTTGGAAGGAAGAGAACGGCGAGATCCTGTGCAGCGGCCAGCCCATAGGAGGCGCCCGGTCCCAAGAGACATACACCAACTTCGAGATGGTCCTGGAGTGGAAGCATGCAACCCACGCGGGCAACTCGGGGGTCTTCCTGTGGTGCCCCGAATCCGCCTTTACGGACTTGGACCCGGGCTCTCTGCCGCGCAGCGGAATCGAGGTGCAGGTCCTCGACCTCGGCTACGAGACCAACCACCTCGACAAGAACGGCAAGCACTCCGACTGGTTCACGAGTCACGGCGACGTGTTCCCCGTGGGCCCATCCTCCATGACGGCCTTCACGCCGGAGATCGACTACGAGGCTCCGGACGGAACGAGCTACCACGTGGGCAAGCCCGGGAACCCTCGCTCGTTTCCAACGAAGCGCCTGACCCATGGCGCCGGTGAATGGAACCACTACTACATCCGCGCCATCAATGGTGAAGTGCGACTGTGGGTGAACGGAATGGAGGTCAACGGTGGCAAAGACTGTACCCCGGCCACGGGCTATGTCGCCCTCGAGGCGGAGGGTGCCCCCATTAGGTTCCGCAACCTGCGTATTCGCAGGCTCCCGTAGCTGCCTCTTGCAAGGTCACCACGCGCCGTGGGCGGCCGTCTCATTCCTTGCGCGTCGCTGGATGAGGGCGATGCAGGCGGCAAGGAGAACCCCAAGGCCAATCGAAGCGAAAGCAACCGCCACGATACGGGACATGGGGCGCGCTCCGGCGTCAAAGAGAAGCAGCGATGAGTCGCTGAGCCCCCAGCGATCCATCAAGAAGTGACGCACGTTCGGCGACAGGTCGGACGCGCTCGCGCGCAGCACCTCGCAGGAGCGGCGATCGAAAACGACGTCGAGGAGGCCCGCGTCGAAGGTGCCGTCTTGGTTCGCGAGCGCGTAGGCCTCGGGGAAGCGCGCCTCAAAGTCGCGGGGCGTGAATCGGATGACCGCTAAGGACTTAGGTCCGGACCCATTGGCATCGGATCCACTGGCATTGGGCCCAGCGGCATCGAACCCAGCGGCGTCGGGCCCGGCCACCGCCTCGGAAACGTAGGGCACAAGGTAAGCCGTGGGCAGCGCCTTGCCCGAGCGATTCGCGACCTGGGTGTCCACGACAAGCTCGGTCATCAGCAACGTTCCCCTCTCCAGCGTCAGCCACTGTCCTCGCTCGTGCCCAACGAGCACCGACTCAATGGATGCGCGGCTGGGAAAAGACTCCCCGCCAAACAGCGCCGTAGGGGACGCCGCCGCGAGCGCGCAGGCTCCGGCGAGGAGTCCGCAATAGGGCGCAATAGACTGAATGAGCCGAACGAAATAAAACATGGCCTCTCCTGCTTCCTTGGGGACGAGGGACGTGAGAGGGCACATCCCCAAGGTGGAAAGGGCCAGAAGGGCCGGGACTCCGCGCGGAATCAGCGCTTCTTTGGACGCCGTATGACGACAGACTTAATCCGAGTCAAAGGTCGTCGAAGTCCTTCGCGAGGCGGAAGACCTTCGCAGCGGAAGAGACTTGAGCCTCCAGGCGATCGATCACATGGTTCTGTGTCCAGTCGTCAAGGCGGGCTTCGGCACGGTCCCAAAGCACGGCGCGCTCAAGCCCGCGAATGCGGGCGTGCCAAGGAATGGAATCGACGCGCTGGAGCGCTCCCTTGTTGATCTCTCGCTTGAGCTCTTCCACCACGGCGATCGCAGCCTTTTGGTAGCAGTGGATCGCGGCGTAGAGCCATTCGACCACTTTGTTGAGGTAAGCATGCAGCTCGGCACGGGTCGCGGCGTCTTGGCGCTGAACCATGAGCTCTGCCATGTGCGTACGGAAGTTCTTGTCCGCGTCAGGCAGGATCGTCTGGTTGCTGAGCTCCTTGGTCAGCCCGCCAGCGATCTTCGAGATGATGCGCTCGGCGTTACGGATGAACTGGAAAGCCTCGTAGATGTAGAGATCCGTAGCCGTCGAGCCCTTCGGCAGCTCGGTCTTCTCGAAGTCCTCGGCCACAAGGGTTCCGAGAAGCGGCGATTCGTCGCCTGTAACGAGAGTTGCGCCCCGTGTGTTCGGGCCGCCCCCGTCCTTCCAGAGCGTCGCCACGCTGGCTGCCATGGTGGCGGCCAGCCCGTCTTCTTCGTCGAACACCGGCTGGATCGTGAGCGTGTGCCCCCCCAGGGTGAAGCGGCGCCCCCCGAGCAACGTCGGCTGATCAATGCGCTTGCCGCCCACAAACGTTCCATTGCGCGAGCGGCAATCTTCGAGCATCGTTCCGGCGAAGAGCCGCGCATGCTGACCGCTCACGAACGACTGCGTGAGAACGACGTCGTTGCTCTCGCCCCGCCCAATGGTGACCACGGGGGAGACTTCGGGGCTCGGAACCACGGCCATGATCGGCTCGTGTCCTTCTTCAGTGATCTTGAGCTGCATGAAAACCGGGCGCCTGAGTCTATCGACTCCCTTCGTCCCCAGGAAGCGGAGGTTCAGCTACCGAGCTCTCATCGCTGCGCACACGATCGGCAATCTCTTCGATGATCGCTTCCCGCGCGTCCTCGTCGGCGTCTACGAGTTCACTGACAAGCTTGAGGACCTCGGGGAGTTCCTCTTCGCCATTCTCCTGAACCCAGTCCCCCACCGCTGCGCGAACTTGGGTGCCGGCAAACACCGGTCGGCTGTAGGACTCTGCCGGACGTACCGCCTTGTAGAGAAGCAGGCCCGCGAGTCCCACGGAAAGAACCGTGAGCGCCGCCGCGCTCGGCCGGTGCCGCGCCCAGCGGAGAGCACTCCGGACAGGGGTCGATGCCCACTCCTTGCCGACACGCCCCTCGATGAAGGTGATCACTTCGTTCGCCATTTCCGTGGCCGTGGCGTAGCGGTCCTCGGGGCGGTGGGCCATGGCCTTCGCGGCGATACGGCGCAGCTCCATGGGCGCACGGGGGGCCACAAGGTCCAGCGAATCGGGGCCATCGCCGCTGCGGTGCGCCTCGATGATCTCGAGAACCCGCGGGTTCTCCCCGCCTGCCATGAAGGGCGGCGCTCCACTGAGGATGTGGTAAAGGATCGAACCCAAGCCGTAGATGTCGCTGCCGCGGCCCACCTCCTCAAGGTTGCCTACGGCTTGCTCGGGGGACATGTACGTGGCGGTCCCGAGGGCGTCGCCGTGCTCCGTGATGCCCTCCCCCGCTAGCGCGTTCATTTCGGGGCTCGCCGGGAGGTCCGCGAACTGAGTGATCGCCGGCGAGACCTGGCGCTCGTCGCGCTCGACTCGTTTCAAGAGGCCCCAGTCCATGACGAACACCTCGCCGAACTTGCCCACCATGATGTTCGCGGGCTTGAGGTCGCGGTGGATCACGCCCTTGTCATGGGCGTAAGCGATCGCTTCGCAAGCCTTGATGAAAGCGCCGAGCGTTCGCGCGAGATTCCATGCGCCGCTACGCCTATGCATCAGTTCCATCACTTCGCCGAGGGTCTTGCCCTTGACCATCTTCATGGTGAAGTACGGACGGCCAGTGGACGTGGTACCGAAGTCATGGACCGGGACGATGCCCGGGTGGTCGAGCTGCGCGGTGAGCTGTGCCTCGTGCACAAAGCGTGCTTGGGCACGGCGCCGCTGACCCGCATCCACGCCGTCGACGGGATCCACGTACTTCTTGTGCAGAAGCTTGAGCGCGACCTGGCGCATGAGGTCCTCGTCCCAGGCGCGGTACACGGACCCCGCGCCGCCCTTGCCGATCTGGGACCAGTCGCTCGTTAGGCCCGTCAGGTGGTACTTGCCGAAGATCAGCTTGCGATGGCGGACCTTCTCCATCATGGCGCCGGCGCGAATCTCGGCCTCTTTGCCGGGTCGGTTCGCACGGTCGCCGATGGCCGTTCGGTTCACGTCAAGGCCTTCACCCAGCCCAACACCGCCGGCTGCCGCACCTTCCTCCATCGCGACGCGGCGCGTGCCGATGTCGTGCCGCCGGATCCGCTTGAGGTAGGTCGCCAGCATCGGATGCTGGACGCAAAGCGCTTCGAAGGCGGGCTCATCGGAAGGCGCGTGGCCCGCCACCCGCCAGTCCGCATAGATCTCTCCCGCATTTTCGAGGAGCTGGTCATCACGGTCGTCGGTCATGGCAGAGAGCGCGATCTTAACCGACGCCCCAGCGGGTACCGTGGCGAATCTGGCTAGTAGGCCCCGGACTCAAGGTCCGCAAGCTCTTGGCGAAGCACCTCAACCTCTTGGAAGAGCTGGCGGGCGTCCTTCATGCCGGCGAGGGAGCCAAGGCTCCCAGAGGCGCTCTCAGGAGCGGCTAGCAGGCTGAGAATGAACTCCTTCGCCGTCGCGCCCATAGAGTCGCGCACGGTGGCGATCTCAGACGTTGTCCGAGCGAAGATGGCCTCTTTCTCGGTGACGCTCGCCTCGATCGCGATGCGCCTGTCGTCGGCTTCTTTGCGCGCCTCTTCCCAGTCGGCCTCGGCGTCCTGGGCTTCGGCTTCCGCGGTCTTTGCCAGGTCGTCAGCGTCAGCCGCCTCGGCGCGGATCGCGCCAAGCTCTTCCTCGCGCGATTGGATCTCCTCAAGGCCGCTTTGGAGTGCCACCGACCAGTACTTCCAAACGGGCTCGCCGGTCGCTGGGTCGAGCGACGCGGCTGGGGAAGCGCTGAGCTCCGCCGCGCGCTTCTCGTCCGTGATGTCTACGACGGGGGCCAACGTGGTACGCAACGCCGCCGTGGCACCGGAGAACGCGGCCTTCAGGGCTGCGAGTCCTTCGTCGCGGCGTTTCGCCGAGCGCTTGAACTGAAGCGCTGCCTGATCCGACGCCTTCTTCTTCTCTGCTGCGGTGTGCTCCAACGGCGTGAGCTCGTCCTCGAGTCGCGTGCGCACGTTGGGAAGCTCAGTCTCTAGGGACTGCAACGTCGCGTTCAAGCGCTCTTCCTTGGCGATCAGGTCGATGACGGCGGTACCGCCAGGAACGTCAGTGATCCCGAGGGCGACGTGCCGTTCGACCGAGGCGGACGCGAGGTCGTCTACGTACGCATCCAAGCGGTACGAGACCTCGCCGAGCCTGCGGCTCTTTTCTTGGACCTGACCGATGAGCTCTCGGATGCCGCTGGGATGAACGGCGGGCACTTTCCTGGGGGGGGCAGGCGCAGGTGCCGACTTGGGGGGAGCTGCGGCCACTGTCTTCGGCGCCGGCTTGGCCTTGGGCTTAGTCTCGGGCTTAGTCGCGGGCTGAGTCCCGTTGGCGGTGATGCCGTTGGCCACCGTTCTCGGCGCGCCCTGGGGTCCGTGGCTCGGCTGCTTGCTAGGTCCCTTACTGGGCCCTTTACCGGATCCATTCCTCGTCCCCGCGCCGGCTTCCTTCCCGGGCATCGCTACCAAGGTCGGGGGCGCTTCTGGCACGGGCGGCTTCACTGGAACGTCAGTCACCTTCTTCGCCTCCTTCGGCGGCAGGAAGTCTGCGGTGGCTTGAGCGGCCGCCGACCCTGTGAGCCCAAGGGTGAGCTTCACGGCGCGGTAGGTCCCCTTCTTGCGCGGCCGACCCAGCTCTACGACGTCGCCTTCGCGAACGGCCTGGAGTCCCTTGGTGCGGAGGCCGTTGATGTACGTACCGTTCGTGGAGTTCTTGTCTTCAAGGCACCAGCGCCCGCTCTCGAAAGCGAACCGCAGGTGAAAGCCCGAGACCACCTTGAGCCCCTCTCCGTCGATGACAAGGTCGTTGCTCGGACGTCGGCCCACAAGAATCTCTCCCGGGGCAAAGGTGCGGCGCACGGGATCCATGCCTCCCACTTCTAGGGTGACCTTGAGCTCGGACCGCTCGCGGGGCGGACCGTCAGCAGGCGCAGGCTTCGCTGGCGTATCCGACGTACCGATGTGACCGAAGCTAGCCGTTGCTGCGCTGATCGAGATCCCGTCAGCGGTCGTCGTTGTTCTCTTTGCGTCTTTGGACATGGGGACCTGCCGGTTAGAAGCCATCGGGGAAGCGTCGCGCCATCTTGACGGACAGAGCCGCGCGGGCGCGGACGTGCTTAGTTTGAGCCGCGCCGGTGGTCGGTGCGCCTGTGGCCTCGACGATGGTGGCCCAGTCTGCCTGCGCGTAGTCGCGCAACAGGATCATCTCGCGGTACTCGTCGTTCAGCTCTTCCACGCACTCATCGACGATGCCGCGCATCTCTTCGCGCCAGGCGCGGCCCTCGGGCAGGGTTTCATCCGACGCGGGATCGAAGCTGCTGTCGCTAAAGCCCAAAAGATCGTCGAGCCGAGCGAGGCGGCTATGATCTCGCTTGCTGGCGTTTGCGTGGGAGTGTGCGTCGCTGATCTGACGTTCAGCGATACGTGCCAGCCAAGCGATGATGCCGGACTCATGGCGCAGCTCGAAGGCGCCGAACTTGTCGTGGGCCTTGACGAACGTATTCTGGACAAAGTCCATGGAGTCCATCTGGCTCGCGTGCCGCAGCTGCTTGCCGAGGCGCATCCGAACGATGCGCCGCAGCGGCTCTTGGAAGTGCTTGAAGAGCTGGTTCAACGCATCGGGATCGCCGGCTTGGGCACGCTCCGCGATGGGCATGATGCCGCTCACCGCTGGCCGTCCATCGAACGTCTGCTCGAGCGGGTCTACAAGTTCTTCGGACTCTTCGGTCATATCAGCGGCTCGCGGCAGGCGAAAGGGACTCGTCGTTTAGGTAGGGCTCGATGGGTGCGCTACTGAAAGCGGCTCAGGGCAGAGGCCGCGCCCGAACCACCGGTGCCCGGCGACTGGAACGTCCAGACGAGGCTGAACGCCCCGGAAGAGTGCACGTTCGATGCCGAAGGGAACGAAACGTCCGTGCCATCTGCGCTGATCTGCACGGGCTCCAAGCCCGTTGCGAAAGCCGACGCACCGGCGTTGTTCACCGCAAGGTTCGCGCGCAGCGCGTAGACCTGGAACGGAGAGGTGTTCACGCCCGGCATCTCGCGCTCGCGGTAGATCAGCGTGGCCCAGCCGTTCGTGTCGACCAAGAGATCAATGGCAGACTCCACCTGATCCAAAGGATCGATCGTGGCGAAGTCCGAGAGGTCCACGGGCACGTCCCACTGGGAGGCCGCCGGGGCCGCTGGCTTGTAGACACTCGCGAACAGACCCGACTGGCCACCTGACTGGTTACCCACCCAGCGCACGATAAACTCGCCGTTCCCGATGGGAGTCGCCTTGGGCGTCGTCCGACGGACGGCACCCAAGAAGTTGCGGTAGCGCCCCTCGTTCGCTGCGCTATCGAAATCGGCGAACGTCGGTGACACCGGAATGTTGCTCGCCCCCATGGGCCGCGACTCGGGTCCCCAGGTAAGGGTCGCAAGATCGAGGTGGGCGACGGCCGGGCCGGTCGCCGTGCGGCTGAACACCACCACTTCCATTCCGTTCGAGCCGATGGTCGAGCGGAGATCGGTGATCATGCCCAACGATCCGGTTGCCCCGGACGGGGAGACGTCGACTGCTGCGGTCCAGCCTCCGGATGCGGTCCAAGTGGAGAGCCAGTACTTCTGGATGTTGCCCTCCAGCACGTCCTCAAGCGACGCGCCCGACCACCACATGGCCACCGCGCTGTCACCGGGAAGCTTGCGCAGCAGTGGCCACGAGTTGTGATCTTCGGCCGGGTCGGACAGCTCGGTCGCCGGGTCCCAGACGGCCCAGTCTGTTGTATCCAAGCTGGTGAAGGGAGCCGCGAGGGCCGTGTTGGCGTACACCTTTTCCTTCGTGTACTTGTTGGCGCCATCGAGTTCGGTGAGACCCCAGAAAGTGGCTGCCACGCTGCGGCCATCTGCGGCGTACAAGCCGTTGAACGAGAAGTGATCCGTGGCTGGACCAAACGCTGCGCCAGGCCGATCAACGAGGCCCGTGACGTCGTCCCTGGACGTGACCGTGACCGTTGGACCGAACTGGAAGCCGCGCACTTCCTCGGGGAACGTGTCATCCAGGTAGAGGCCCACCGCAGCCCTCAGGTAGTTCGACTTGTTGACGGACTGCGGTCCTTGGGGATGGGACTCATTGATGCGAATCAAGCCGACTTCATCGAAGGCGGTGAGTGAACCTGTTTGGGGCTGTAGGCCGCGCTCCTCGGCGCCTACGGCGACACGCGCATAGACGAGATCTGGGACAAGCCACGGAGCGCCGAACTCTGCGGAGAGCGTCCAGGCTCCCCAAGCCTTGCCGTCGTCGATGTCGTCGAACGTCTCCAAGGTCGAGTAGTGCTCGAGGTCGCCCGCGATCGTGACCCCGCCGGAGTGTCCGCCGCCAGCCGTCGAAATGAACTCCGGCGCCTGCCACTCCCCGTCGCGAACCACGAAGTACGCGGTGGTTCTTGGCACGCCAACGGCGCCGCCGGACGACATAAGACCGTCCACGCGAAGCCGATAGAGGCTGTTGTGAAGCGTGTCACCGTCGAGCGTCACTTCGACCGCGCGCGAGCTCGTCGCCCGGGCATCGACGACCTCGACGGGAATGAAGTCGCCGCCTGGGCGCTTGATCTCGACGATGAAGTCGCTGGTGGACACGCTGCTTTCAATCGCCTTCGAGAACTGAAGCACCAGCTTGTCTGACGGCTCGGCGAGGATCGCCCCAGGGATGTCCTGGTTCACACGTGTAGGCTCCTCGAACTGCGTCAGCGAGAGCACCGGCAGGGAACCGTCGAGGTCAAGGCGCGCGCCCTCTGGGTCCGTGCTGCCACCGGAAGATGCAGCGCTGGCTCCTCCGACAAGGCCTGCGCCACAGCTGGCGCCGAGGCAGGCCACAGCCACCGAAGCCACCAGGAGTTGAACCGAGGCTCGGGGAGAGCGCGACGGACGAGTTTCGTGAGAAGGGGTCATGTCGTCTGAGGAGTGAAGAGTTGTGCTATGGGGGATGCGCATGGGGGACGTCTGCATCACTGGCCTTTCACCGGCGCTTGGAGGATCGAGCTCGATCCGAGGACCGGATCCTGCTGGAGCTTCTCGAGCTCATCCTCGGAGTAGACGCCAGCGAGATCGAACGTCCACGACTTCTCACGGAAGCCGCGGCTGCCAAGGTCTTCACCCAAACTGAGCTGCACCGAGTCGAGGGGAACCAGCGGCGAGAGCTCCGTGAAGCTCGCGGAGAACGCGCCGACCTCGGAGGGCGCCGGAAGGTAAAGCGTCATCGCTTGGTCGAACCCGTCACGGGAATTGGAAACAGGCCTCATGGAGGCAATCACCGTGTCTTGCTCCGCGCGCTGTAGAACGGTGTTCTGCAGGCTCGTGCCTGGGGCGAGGGTGCCGGTCTGGAACGCGATGGAGTACGTGCGCCCCATCACGCGCACCTGGGGCCGGTCGAATGCCGTCGCCGGTCGGCGAATACGAGCCTTCAGCTCGAGCACTCCCTTCATCGACTCAGAGGCGTTCAAGGTGGCGGTCTTGGCGTCGAAGAGCAATCCCGACGCCGAACGCACAGGCCCCACGATGTACGCGTAGTCGCCCTCGACGATCTCACGCGCGAGGTCCTGGGCCAGAGCGATCGCGGTGTCGTCCGTCAAACGTTCGGCGAAGGCGGCGGAGTCGCGCTGGAGCCAGGCGGACGGAATGAAGAGCGACGTCCAAAACGAAAGCCGCCCGGGGCCGCCACCGAGTCGATCTCCGAACCGGAACTTCATGGACGGGGGCGTCACAATGAACTGGCGCAGCGTGCCCTGGATGGAGCCGCCTTGAATGGGCTCGAACTGGAAGTCCGAGGCGGTCGCTAGGGCGTCGCTCGCGACCGTGCCGTCTGCGCCGTCCGAAGAAGCGAGCTCGACCGTGCCGAGGAGGTGGCGCCTATCGCGATAGCGCGGTGCGTCGAGGCCCTCGATGTCGTACAGCGACGCTTCGAGGTTCACGCCGTCGAGCTCGTACTCACGGTCTGGGAAGAGCAGCTCCAACGGACCTGCGAGAAAGAGAGCGAAACTCAGGAGCTCAGCGCTGCTCTTGGGCTTGACGGGATAGCTGAACGAATCGACGTCGAGCAGGAGGTCGGCCTCCGCCTCGCGTGCCGCGGCAACCCAGTAGCTGGGCAGCAAACCGGCGGCGAAGAGCGCGTCGTACTCGAAAGCAGTTGGCCGTGGGAGCACAGTGACCTTGCGGAAAGCGTTGGCCTCAAGAACCCCCTGGAGGCGCTCCGTCAAGAGGTCGAAGTCGCCGCGATCTTCGTCGCTCGCTGCCGCGAGGGGCTTGAACTCAAACGAGAACGCCGCGCCAGAACGATCATCTCCCTCGGGAAGCGCCTCTACCTTCGACGAGTCAAAGGGGACAACCGCAACGTGGTACGGCAGCGGCTGCCAGTCCACCGGCATGTCGGCCAGCTTCTCTGGACGTTTGGTCGTGTAGGCGGTGCAGGACGAGAACAGCAGCGCTACGCATAGGAGCGGCAGCGGGCTGGACGCCGAGAAGGAGGTGCGATGGTTCATGGAAGAAGGCAGGGAGTGCTGGCTGGCCGTCGGCGTGCCACCCAGGGAAGGGGCGACACAGGAGGCGCCCTACTGCCTTTCTCAAAACGAAATCCGTGTTCCTATGGGGTCCCACGGGGGAAGGACGGGCAGTACCGGGTCGCTCAATGATATCAGTGCGCGGACTTCGCGCAGCGGAATCCCACTCTGGGCGCAGATGGTCCAAGCTGCCAAGAGTCGCTCAATTGCAGACGGTCCACGACCCGGTAGTCATGGGGAGGCATGATCAGGTTGTTTCCCTTCCACTTGCCGCCCCCTGGGGGCCAGCCGGCGCCTGCCACGAAGAAGAGCGGACCGCTCGTCCCGTAGACACCGCCGCGCTCGCCTGAGAAATTCTTTAGAAGATCGTCGGTGCTCACCCCGCCGTTGACGTGATCTCGGCAGAACGACGTGCTCTTCAAGCTAAAGGGGAACATCGGCTGGGACGTCCAGTAGGGAGTCTGGGTCCATTCTGCGACGTTTCCGCCGAGGTGGTAGAGACCTTCAGGCGAACGGTACGACGGGTCGTCGACCTCCGCGAACTCACCTGCACTCGTGAGGTAAGCGCGCGCGCCATCCGCGCGGCTGCTGGCCTCGCAAGCGAAGACCCTGCCCTCTTCACCGCGCACCGCGTACTCCCATTCGAGGAGCGTAGGCAGGCGCTTGCCGGCCCATGCAGCAAAGGCCGCGGCCTCTTCCCAAAGCACGCCCGTCACCGGCAACCTCTCGCGCTCAGTTGCCTGACGCAGCTGCTGCAGCCACTGGTTCCTACGCGACTGAATCTTGGCGACGAGCTGCGTGTCGGCGATGCTCGAAAGGAAGGGCCAGTTCCGAATCTCTCGATATCCATCGTTGGCTTCCACGAACTCCAGGAACTGAGCCTGGGTCACCTCGGTTTCGTCGAGATAGTAGTCGAGGAGTTCATCCGACTCGATGACGATGGGCTTATCCGTGGGGAAGAACGTCGCCTGCTTGTCGAGGTACGCTCGGTAAGGGCGATAGTCCACGAGGTAGGGCACCTCGGTCCCGCGCAGCTTGGCCAAGAGCTCTCCGCCGGGCGAGTCCCCGCCCTCCGCGAAGACGTAGCCTTCGGTGGAGCTCGGGCCGCGTACGAGACGCATTGTGGCGCCCCGCAGGGTATCGCTGGCAGGGAGAGCCAGAGGCATCGCGGGCCTCACTCGACCGATATCAAAGGTGAACTCATCGGTCGTGATCATGGCGTCGTCGTCAGCTTTGACGGCTGCCACCGAGACCTTCGCCAGCTTGCGGGACCACGCACGATCGAGGGGCAGCGCGAACCGCACCATCGCGTCCTCGACCAAGTCACCCTCTGGCCTATCGGAGACGATCGGCATCGAAACGTCCGTACCGTCGACCGTCAGCGAGGCCGTTGGCGGCCACGCGATACCATTGGCATCCGAAACTCGAAAGCTCGCGGTCACGGTTTCAAAGCCCTCCGCTGTGACATCAAAGTCATCGAGCACCGGTCGCCGGGCCGCGACGGAGAACTCCCCGGCCGTCTTCTCGACCTGGTTACCCGCCTTGTCTTCCAACGTCACTCGAACCTCGTAGCGCCCGTCCTCCCACTGATCGTTGCGAAGCATCGTCCCTGCCCAAATGTCAGGGGCCAGGATCCAAGCACCGTCACGGCGCTCGGCTTCGAGCTCGCTCATGCCCAGCTCTGCCGGAGTCACGAAGTAGTCACCGCGGCCCACCCGCACCGTGACACCGTACAGCGACTCCGATTCGGCAAGGCGGATCACCAAGCTCGGCAGGAGCTCCTCGGTCACCTTGGACTGCTTGATCCTCACGTCCGCCACCATGTCGAACCGGCAGTCGTCGATCGCAACCTCTCTCACGACGTTGACGGGAAGACGGGTGGTCACGATGGGCGTCGGACAACCTTCGCCGCCTAGGACTTCCAAGAGCTCGGCCTCAGCTATTTCACCCTGGGCCCCTTTCGCCCCGAGGCTGCTTGTCTCGAACTGACGGAGCTCGTAGGTGTGCTTCCCCGGGACATCCTCGTCGATGCGGAACTCTATTCGGCGGTTCGACTGGGCCGCTGCGCCAGAGACCGCTCCCACGAGCTGGCCTACCGGTTCGCCGTCGGACTCGCCCGTCACCATGCGGTACAGGCCAAAGTGCGATGTGGGATGGAGCTTCGAGACGGAGAGCGTCGTTCGACCGCCGCCCAGGTAGGCCGCGGCCTGCAAGGGCAGAGACTGGGACTGGCCGCGCGGCCCCTTCAGGGTCACGGCGACGGCGTCGTCGACGGGCAGGAAATTGACGGTGGTTGCCCAAGTCTCTCCCACGCCCTCGCCCTTCGGGAGTAGACCTGCGTCGACCACAGCGAGCCTTACGTTGAAGTTCTTTGCGCTGATGTCCTCGGTGCTGCGGGCGGCTCCGTCGCTGCGCAGCGCGTCGAGATCCACCGAGAACAGAAAGCGGCCCTCCGCGACCGTCTTCGACTGCGCGGGGCCGAGGCCCGTAAGACGCACCTCGACGGAGCGCTCCCTCGCCGCCTCACAAACGCGTCCTGACACCTGGATGCGCTCGACGCGACCCGTGAGCGGCACCCCCTGATTCCGTCGGAGGGCCAGCGGAAGAGGCGTCAGGCCCTCGGTCGCCCCGTTCTCGACCCGAATCATCTGAATCGAGTCAGGCACGATCGTCGAGCCGGCGGCCGTGAAACCCAGGGGCAGTGAGTCGCCCATGGGCTCGAGCCTGCCCGCGCGGTCCTCAAGGATCACCTGGAGTTCACGCTGGGTCACCCCGTCCTCGGTGGCACCCGCTTGCAGCCCCTTTGGCCGCAGGGAGGCCGTCGCTCGGTCGGTCGCTTGAAGCGGCTCAAGCTGCAGCTGCTCCCCCGTGGCGAGATCCAAGAACCCAACCTTGGCGATGCGGGAGAAGTCGCCGTAGACCTCGGCCTCGATCGTGTGATTTGTATCCGCCCAAAGCAGCAAGTCGTTCGAGGCGTCAAGGTTCGCTACGTCGCCCTCAGGCCCCTTCAGCTTGAAGTCCACGGGGACACGCGGAAGCGGCGCCGTCGTAGTCAGCCTGAACGGTGGTGTTGCCTGCAAGGCATCGGACCAGCGCACGAAAACGTCCGTGCGCGGCATCGGCTCCGCGCCCAGCACATGGAAGACGTAGCGGCCATCGACCTCCTGGAGGATCACGTCCCCCAGCGGCCTAGCATCGGGGTCGGCCGGGCCCTCGCCGCGGAAGAGCTCCGGCACACCCTTAGGTGCGGGCTTGCCGCCAAACGAAAGCGCCGCCTGGCTGCCGTCGTTCTCGAGCGCGAGGTACAGCGCTTCGCCCCCCGTGAATCCCCCGAGGGAGTCCGTGCGGACGTCGCCTGCCTCGGCGCCCCCCAAGGCGCTTGCTTCAGCGGTGCGCTCGATTCCGACGGAGTTGATCTGGTTGTAGTCCGGCGCCTTGAAGATGGCGTAGAGGGCCAATGCCACCAGCGGCAGTAGCATCATCGGCACGGCGATCATGAACGACTTCGATACGAGCGGCTGCATCGCGCGCTCCAGTGCCTCGCGTGCCTCGGCCGCGGACTGAAAGCGGCGCTCCTTGTCCTTCTCCAAGCAGCGGTCCACTACGGCCGCAAGACGCCGCGGCACCTTGGGGCGCACGTCGCGCACCTTGCGCGGCGGCTCCGCCAGGTGCTGGCGGTAGGCCTCCTTGAGCGAGGTGGCCTTCTTGGCAAACGGGTACGTGCCGGTCAGCGCCTTGAAACCAACGACGCCGAGGGAGTAGATATCGGATCGACCGTCGAGGTTCTCGATGTCGCCGTCCCTGCGTAGGTGCTTGCACTGCTCGGGGGACGAGTACAGCACGGTGCCGCCTTTGGCCCGACGGACCTTCCCGTCGCCGCTCGTGACCGCCCCGGACTCTTGTGCGCGGACGCGCTCTCCGTCCGGCAAGGTGGCATCCCCCGTGCCGGATTCTGACAGGCCCCCGCGGGGAACCGGGAAAATCGTGCGCTCAAGGAGACCCTCAGCGTGATCGGAGTCCTCGAGAACGGTCTGTCCGACGTCCGCAAACTCATTGCTGACGTTCTGGCCGATTCCAAAGTCGATGACCTTGGCCGTCTCAGCCCCACGCTCTGCGGCACCTAGCATGAAGACGTTCTGGGGCTTGAGATCGAGGTGCAGAAGCGCGCGCCCCTCTGGGATCTCGTGGGCACACTGCAGCGCGGCGAGCACGTCGAGCATGATCTTGCCCGCGCGCATGGGATGAAGCTGCTTCTCCTCCTTGAGGATGTCTGCCAGCTCGCGCCCCTCCAGGAACTCCATCACGAAGTAGTGGATCCCCTCGGCCGTCTTGTCGAACGTCATCCACTGGACGATGTTCGGATGGCTCAGGAAGGTGAGCCGGTTGGCTTCGGCGAGGAAGCTCTTGATCGCCTTCTTGTTGCCCTGAATGTTGGAGTTCAGGACCTTGATCGCGACCTTAGCACCGCTGGATTCACCGAGCTCCTCCGCGAAGCCGAGGTCGATCGCCTGGTAGACCGTGCCGAAGCCGCCCTTGCCGAGACGCCCCGTGATCAGGTACTTCCCGTTGAGCGTCTTGTCGATGAGGTCGTCGCCGCGGGCGAGGGTCTCCAGCTTGGCCTTCGCCTCGGGGGGCGCGGCCTCGAGGACGTGCTCCTCAAGGGCTTCAAGCGCCCCGGTCATTTCGAAGACCGGCACTTCGGCCTTGGAGCCAGCGGGGGATGCTGACGAGGACTCCGAAAGCCTTGACGACTTATCTTCGACGTCCACGTTCTGGGTCTGCTCGATCTCTAGGCTGCCGCCGCGGTTCGTGAAGACGTGGGGCAAGTCGTCGGTCGCGAGGGACTCCTCGGAAATCGTCTGCGTGAGCGTGAGCGTTCCGAGGGAGTCGGCTTCGTTTCCACCTTCGAGCCCGGAGCGCACGCCGTCGCCCCTAGCCACGACGACGCTGCGCGCAAAGCGGCTCGCCAGCTCGTTGGAGTCGAGGCCGGTTTCCTCACACGCCGTGATCAGCGCTCGCTTGATCCGCGCCGTCAGTAGCCGGTCCATTTCGCCGGCTTCGCTGGCGCTGGAAAGGCCGTCGACAATCTCCTGCTCCGCGCCGCTCAGGGCCGGGGCCAAGATCGCCTCGCGCAGCCTGCGCGCAAACACGGAGCGCCCCAGGCTACTCGGCTCAAGCTCAAGCGGCTCCATGAGCTGATCACACACGTGGCTCACGAGAGCGTCGATTGGGTCGGATTCGTGGCTGGCCGGGAATGGGGCAGACATAGGTGATTCAGTAAGGCGGAGGGGGCAATCAGTCGACGCGGAGCACGAAGACAGACACTTTGCCGGGCTCGAAGAACTCGTCCTCGGCGCTCTCGAATTCGATGCGGACTGTCTCGTCCGCTACGTTTGGGTTGACGAGACGCACGTCGACCGTGGTCATGGGTTCGTCCGTCCGAAACCGGTCGATCAGTCGCTCGCGGTCGACGCGCGCGCTGCCGCTCATCTGGAAGCCGATAGGAACACCGTTCGCCGAGGCAACGATCGCGCGCAGGCCCTTCTTGCCGGTGGGGACTGCGAGGGACTGACGGCCCGGCTTCTTGAACTCTACTTCACCCTCAAACGTCCAGCTGTAGTGGCCTTCGGTAGGGAGGTCGATGGAGGCGGCCGCAAGCTTCAACGCCTGCGTCCCTACCTGACCCGCGTGCTCCTTGAGCTCTCCGCTGCCGTCCCGAAAGATCTGCAGCATGCGCGCAGCGATACGCGGCCTGAGCTGCGCCCATGAGGCGTGCGCCCGGCCCTCCAGCAGCGCACGAATCGTGTCGGACCGCGGCCCGTAGGACGTGCCACCGATGCCCACGCGGCCGCTCTCAAGCTCTGAGATCACGTCGCCGGCGTTGATGAGGCCGACCACCTCTCCGCGCCCGTTGACGATGGGGCTGCCGCTCGCCCCACCGACCACTTCGATGTTGTACTCCAGGCAATGGGCCAACGAAACGTCGTCGGCTCGCCCGAAGAAGGGATCGATAACGCGATTGATGGAGCCAAGTGCGGTCTTAGCGGAGGGCCGAACGAGGTCGGTGCCGCTGCGAATGAGGCCTTCGGCGGGGAAGCCCACGAATGCCACCGGTTGGCCCGAGCGCAGGGCGTATACGCGCTCGACGGGGGCGAGTGGCAGCGGCGCCGCTTGCTTCCTCACGTCGCCCGGATGAACTTCAAACAAGGCCACGTCGTAGGCGGGGGGCAGCGTGAGAACTTCGCGACTGCTTTTGTCGTAGGGCCGAATACGCTCGAGCAGGTCGCTGAATCCCGCATATCCCGGATGCGCCTTGACCCCCACGATGCGCAGGTCGACCGAGGGCAGCGCATTCGAGCGTGCGATGAGGGTTTCACCTGGCGCGAGCTCGGCGAAGAGGTCGGCCACGTGCCCGTTCGTCCCCAAAAAGCCCTCGCGGATCGAGAATGCCGTGCCGCTGCCACTCTCGACGATGCGGGTGCTGTCCCCTTCGCGCTCGGTGCGCTTGATGACGATGTAGACCGACTCCGCCACGGTCTCGAGGACGGCTTGGAAGTCGTCAGGCTGGGCCCTTGGGCGCGAGGCATCGTCTGCCAACCGGCCGGTCTCCGTGCGGATCCGCGCCATCTCGGCGGCGTCCTGTGCCTCGCGGCGGAGGAAGTAAAAAATCGCGGCGCCGAACGCCACGATGAGCAGCACCAGCACGATGCCGAGACGGCGTTCGCGCTTCGCCGCGGCTTGGACCATGCTGCCCATGGTGCGCAGGCCGACGGGCTTCTTACCCGGCTTGAGAGGCGTCTCTTGGGGCGGAGGCGGCGGGCCTTCGAACGACACCGGCTTGGTCGCCTCAATGTCAGGGAAGCTGCTGGTGGCTGCGCGGCTGTCGGAGACGGACCGCGAAGCCGAAGGATCCGGGATAGGCGTCGAACCGGGGAAGGTCGTTTCAAGGTTCAACCCCTCCCCATCGATCGTGTCGAGAAGATCCACATGGGCACCGATGACTTCAGCTACCAGCACCGGCCCCCCCTTTCCGATGACAACGCGATCCTCGGGAGCGAGCGCCATGCGACCGGTAAGCCGCGCGCCGTTGACCATCGTGCCGTTGGTCGAGTCGAGATCCTCAACCACGAGACTCGCCCCGTCGTACTCGAGCGCGAGGTGCCGGCCCGAAGCGAGCGCATGCCGCGGATCGAGCACGAGGTCGCAGTCCAATCGGCGACCGACTACGACCCGCCCCACGGGAAACACCTGCTCGGTGCTTTCCTCGTCGAGGTCGGAGTGGAGTTGAACCTTGATCTCTTGCATGCGCGCTTCGAGAGCTAGCGGTCTTGGAGCGCCGCGACGACGGGCTCGATGAAGGACCAAACGAAGGGTCGGTTGGCGTAGTCAGATGAATCGACGTTGCCCGCGAGTCCCGCGACCAAGTCCTTCAGTTCGTACTGCGCGAACTCCTCGCCCTGCACCTTCACCACCACCTCCTTGGCCAGTTCGGCGTCGAACTCAGCCAGCAGCAACCACACCGGAACCGTCCACTTAGAGATCTCGTCACCAAAGGCTCGCCCGGTCCAGCTATCGGAGCGAGCCTTCACCCATGCGACGTACTCGTCCTCGTTCGACTTGCCCTGTTGGGATTCTTGCAGCATCGCGCCGAGGCAGGTGATGACGCGATCGATCTGACGGTCCGTTTCGAGGGCGCCAGCGAGCTCGACGTCAGCGTTCACTTGGAGGAACCCGATCGCTCGGGCACGGCGATCCGCACCCTCGGTTTCGTCACGGAACGAAGAGGTCAAAGCAGCGAGCGCGTAGGACTCCCGGGCCACGGCCTGCACAGGACCAGACCCGTTGTCCGCGAAGTAGAGGAGCTTCTTCTCCCGGTCTGGAATGAGCAGCCCGGTCAGGTCGGCGCCGCAATAAACGGCGTCGCTGATGCAGCCGATGTGGCCGCGTTTCGCGCCGGTGACGTAGTGGACCTTGGCTTGCTCAAGCGACCGCGAAACCCCCGCCAAGCCTTCGCTACACAGGTGACCCATGACCGAGTCTGCGTCCCCGGACAACGTCTCGCCTACAGCTGAACCGAGCAGCTCCAGCATGTTCTCCGTATCGAACCACAGCGGCACATTCGACTCAGAGATGCCCTGGTCGAGGAAGTTCAAGTAGAGGAGCCCGAGCCATGCGGCAGCTTCCCCTTTCGGGCGATCCTCTGCCGCTTCGGTGAGCAAAGCTTGAGCCTTCATTCCTTTGTGCTCGACCTGCTCTGAAAAGTAGTCGTACACCTGCAGAACTCCCTGAAGGAACTTGGCGTCGGCGCGAATCTGATCGTCGTTACCCTGCTCCGCTCGGCTCAGAAAGCGCCGTGTCGCCCCCAGCTCTCCTTCGGTCTCGTACAAGAGGCCGTTGTAGGCCACTCCGATTTCGGCAGCCATCATGGATGTCAGCGGGGCCTTCATCTCCAGGAGATCTGCGAGCTCTCGAAGGTTCCTCTTGCCGCTTTCGTCCAAGAGACCCAGGGCACTCTTGAAGAGATGTGCCGACTCGAACTTCCGCGAGAACTCCTCGACGGGCCCGACGAGGGCGTCGAGTTGCTCGAGCTCGGCCGCTTCCTGAGCAGCGGCGAGGAGCTCGGTGTAGCCGTCGTCCCAGTTCTCATTCGCCACGTGCTCCTGCGCGGCAGACCGAACGGAAGCCACGTCGAAAATGATGGGCGCCTCAGCTTGGTGAGAAGCGGTCATTTCCAATTCGGACGGCTCTGCTGGCGGCGAGGGCTCTGGGTTTCCACCCAAGATGCGGTCGATGGCGCCGCTTGCGCCGCCTTCTTGGCGATCGAGCACCGTCCAGCCGATGCCGCCGCCTGCCGCCAGCAGCATCGCCGCCGCGACCCACTTGAGCTTGGACTTTGGCTCACTCAGCTGCCCGACCGCTGTGTCCGAAGCGGGTGCTGTCGAGGGACGAGTCAGCGCCTCCTTGATGCGCGTACGCGCGGCGGGGCCCGGCGGGTTCACCCCGCGCGCCTTGGACGCGCCCGCGTGGACGTCCGATAGATCGACCGGTCCCCCGAGGGCGTCTAGGACGGTGGTCATGCGGGCCGCAAGTGCGGCGCCGTCCTGGGGCCTGTCCTCGACCTTGAGCGCCGTGATCTCTGCCACCAGCTCGGCGACGCGGGGATCGACCCCCGGGAGAGTCTGAGCTAGACCTGCGACCCCTTGGACGCAGACCTGCTGCATGATCTCAGGTACGGATTTTCCGTTGAACGGGTGCCGTGCGGTCAGGAGGTACACGAGGGAGACCCCGAGTCCGTACACGTCGGAAGCCTTGACGACCTCCTCGGCGCGGCGAAACTGCTCGGGCGCCATGTACATGGGCGTCCCGAGGATGCCCCCCGTGGCGGTGAGACCAAGGTCATCGTCGACGACGCTCTTCGCGAGCCCAAGGTCCGCGAGCTTCACGCGGCCCTCGGACGAGATCATTACGTTCGCGGGCTTGATGTCCCGATGGATGAAGTCGAGGCGGTGGGCCTCCGCGAGGCCGAGGGCCGAGTCGCGGATGATGGTCAGCGCCTCGCGGGCGTCTAGCGCTCCCTTGCGCGCCACCCGCTCATCGGCGTCCTCCCCGTCGATGTAGTCGAGCACCATGTACTGCAGGCCGGCGACCTCGTCGACGTCGGTGGCCCTCACAAGGTTCTGGTGCTCGAGCTTCGCAGCCACCGTCGCCTCGCGCTGGAACCGGGCCGCCGCCGTCCCCACGGGCGCGGTGCGGATCTTGATCGCGACCTCGTTCTCCAGCCGCACGTGCACCCCCCGAAACACGTTGGCCATCCCGCCGCTGCCGAGCTGGGCGAAGAGCACGTAGCTGCCCAAAACGGGGTAGCCCTCTGCCCGCGGAAGGTCCGCCAGCAGGGGGTGCTTCAGGAGCTCCTCAAGGGCGTCCCGCTCGACCAGCGTCTCGACGTACGCGACGGCTGTTTTCTCAAAAGTCTCTTGGTTCAAGGTCGGGTCGCTTCGGGAGCGCCTTAGGTACATCCACAAGGGGTCGTTTCGCTCCCATGCTACACACGAAGCCGGAATTGCTCTTCATGATCTCGACCTCGGACCGAAGAGGCGAGGAAGCGCTCGGCTTGACCCCGGACTGGGTTATCCTGGCGCCGAGATCAAAGATTGCCTGTTTGGACCGTGAGGAATCACGCCTGCCTGACCCTCTGAGGAATTCCCATCCCCCCCTGCCCCATGAACTTCCATCACTCGGCCCCAAAACACCTCATCGTCCTGCTGCCAGTGGCGGCCGCACTCGTGCTGCCCCTCGGATCCTGCAACGTCACATCGGGCGCGGCCATCGGCGGCCTGATCGGCGCTGGCCTTGGCCAAGCGGCGGGGGGCGACACCGAATCCACCGTCGTCGGCGGATTGATCGGCGCCGGAATCGGCGCGGCCATCGGCTACAACGTCGAGAAGAAGCGCGAGGCGCGCCTTCTCGCCAGTCGCCAAGCCACCGCCGCAGAGCTTGAGGCCGCCGAGCGCGCCGCCGCTGCCATCTCCGCCAGCTCAAGGCAGAAGGCCGTCGCCCGCGCAGAGGCCTACGCGAACGAGCACGGGATGGAGCACCTGCAGGCCGCGGTCGACGCTGACCCCGCGCGGGTCAAGGCCATGACCTCTGAGGAGGCGGGTCAGGCGGTTGTTCCGTCAAGCAAGGCTCCCGAGGCCGAGGCCATCGAGACGGTCGTCGAAGAGGTCGCCACGGAGGAGCCCGCCATGGCTGAACCCGTGCGAACGCTCCCCGCCACGAACATCCCCGAGAGCACGATGATCGGCATCGTTCCGCTCCCAAGCGGCGAGGGCGTCATGTTCACCGACGTCACGACGGGCGAGCTCGTCGACCAAGAAGTCCACCAGCTCGAGGAGATCCAAGACGTCTCCGACGACTCCGTCAAAGAGATGAAAGAGGACGACGACCCCAAGCCGTTCACCCTGATTCTCTCGGATAAGAAGACGGGCAAGACCCGCCAGTACACCGCGATCTACAACGCGTAGCGCTACGGAGCCGCAGCAGAAGGCGCCACCTTTCCCACCTGTGGGAAGGGTGGCGCCTTCCGTTACTGAACCGCACTGAGCGGTTCGATTTCTAGAACGTCAGCGGACAGGTGTCCGTCGAAGGGTGCTGACACGAGGCCTACGAGCCGTACCGGATAGGGCGGCCATTCGTCGACGCCCGTAAGCTCCAGTTGAATCCCCCCACCGGTCACGTTGAGCACGGTTGCTTTCCCTTCCGGGCAGTCCTCGCAGTCCACACGGGCGAGGCGGCCGGTGGCCTCGACCTCTACCGAACGAAGCAGGTAGCCGCAGTCGGGAAGGAGCTTCTCAAGGTCAACGACGTTGGCGATACTGAAGTCTGCGCCAACGGGCAAAGCGCCGCGGATCCACTGCTCTTCCGTGTCAGCTGTAACGTGAACACCAAACTGGCGTTCCAGGCTCTTGGCGAGGCCGTAGAGCGTGTCGTTTCATGTTCAGCCGTAGAGCATCAATCGAAAGCTCGCATGGGAATCGAAGGGTGGCTCGCTGCCGCCCATCGAAGCGCATGCCCCAAGCAGTAGGGGCGTCGCGGCAAGGGCCGCCAGAAAAGCTCGTCTCCCAAGGGTCATGTCCGTTGCCTTCTAAAAGCGCAGTCCGATACCCACGAGGGCGCGATAGTCCGTCTCGAGCTGGGTACCGTTCAGATCCTGGTACGTGGGGAGCTCGAGCCTTAGTGAAACATCCCACTCCGGCGACGGGTGCCAACCGGCGGCCACGATCAGCGATAGGTCGTCGCCACCGCTATTCGCCAGCGGGCTACCACCCTGTTCTCCGCGTCCCCGATGGCGCCACCGCACACCCGCCTTGGTGCTAACAGTCGGGCCTGGATAACGCGTCATGAGAGCACGGTAGCCAACATCGAACTCGACGGAAACAACATCGCCGGATTGAAAGGCCTGGTCCCCTTCCCCGAAGGTCTGCCAAAAGACCTGAGAGTCGAAACGAAAGCGCCCCTGCTCCCAAGTGCTGGCCACTCCCACGAACGGATCCCAAGACCCGGATCCAGGCTGCAAGCTCGGTGGGATCAGTTCTCCACCTGCGCTCTTCGAGGTCTCCCCGGTGGGCGTTTCCACCCCACCCAGAACCGAGACGTTCCACGCTCCGCGATTCCAAACGTCGTTGTACACGCGTTGCTTGAGCACGAATGCGAGGTCGCCGATCCCACCCTCATCCGTGGAGAGCACGCCGCTGCCTGCGGCGAAGGTGGCGTCGTCTGAAACCCATGGCAGCACGAGCGCAAGGTCCAGGCCGCGCCTGAGGTTTGTGTTCCAGGAGGCAACAACAACGTCCCGGTCACGCTCGACGCCATCGGGGTTGGCCACGTCATCGCCTCCACTCGCGAGCTTGCCGCCCTCGACGTGCAACCAAGTCAGCGCAGCACGGGTGCCGCCCACAAAGAGGGTCTCACCGACGAACAGCTCCAGCGCCCCCGACTGGGACATCGAGGGAGCGACTAGGCCGAGGCTGAGGACAGTGGCAGTGAGGAGGCGGGACATGGGGAGGGTCTGTGGCAGCGCCTTGCGTTCTAAGGCCCCGTCGCCGACGGAGTTTAGCGCGCCAAGGATTCGAACGATGACGATCGACGCCAGCGCGGCCATTTTTTTGGACGCGCATGTCGCACGAACTGGACGTTGTCCAGAGTGCGCGACGCCGCATTCTGAGACTAGCTAGCCGGTGAACATCGATCTACGGCCCTAAGCCGCGGAGCCTCATCCACTTGGGGCCGGTTCGAGCGGTGCGAGCGGCACTTGGCAACCGCTGTGCTACTAAGGCCCCCATGACTAGCACCTTCCACAACGACACCAAGTTCTGCCCCTGCTGCTCGAAGTACGTCCACTTCCTCTCCAGCATCGAGCTCAGCTACTGCGTCGAGTGTGGAGCCCAGTGCGAGATGTTCTCCAAGGAAGACCGCCTCGCCTTCCAGGCCAAGATGGCCGCCCGCAAGCCCAAGGGTGGCCGCCCCCGCAAGAACGCCCGCCGCGAAGCCGCCACTGCCGCCCGCGCGGCTGCCTAGGCACAAGCACACCACTTCTCTCTCTAGCCTCTGGGAAACGGGCCTACTCAGCCCTCTCTCCCTCGCAGCCAGCCTCAAGTTTCGGTTCTTGATCGCTGTCCGCACTGAACGCCCGCACCCTGGATGCACGCCCAGGGAGCGGGCGTTCGCCATTCCCCACGCTACGTGCTAAAGAGCGCGCAGAGAGTCCGGGACAAACGCGGCGCGGCTTGGGTCGGCCAAGACCCGATCGAGCACCCCGACGAGGGCGTCCCGATCCTTGGGAAGCGTTCCCTTGAGTGCCAGATAGTTGGAAGCGTGGTTTGAGCGGAAGATCGTCCCGCGCAGTTCGGTGGCTGCCAGGAAGGTGCGCAGCTCCTGCGCGAGCTCGATGGGCGATAGGTCATCGACTTCTCCACGCTCGGCGCTATCCATCAGCGGCGTCCCCTCGACGGGCGTCATCACGAGCACACTGGCGAAGCGCGGCTGGATCGCGTTGATGACCCGGGCGCTCGCTAGGGCGTGTTCGTGGGACCCGGCGCGGTTTCCCGCGCCTAGCAGCACCATGGTAGAGAGCTTCATCCCAGCGGCCGTCGCCTTGGCTGCCACGCGGATCATCTCTTCGGCGTCGACGCCCTTGTCGAGCCTCTCCAGAACAGCGTCGCTGCCTGACTCGACGCCGAGGTAGAGCTGGGTCAGCCCCGCCTTACGCAAGCGAACTAGCTCTTCCGGCTTGCGTACCTGCAAGGACTGGGGAGAGGCGTAGCACGAAATACGGCGCAGGTTCGGGAACGCTCCGTTCAAGCGATCGAGCAGCTCCTCTAGGAACCGCGACTTCGCCACCAGCGCGTCCCCGTCCGCCAGGAACACCTTGGTCACCTCGCCCGAAGCGCCGCGCTCTACGCTCGCCGCGACCGCCTCGATCTCCTCCACCAGCTCCGCCATCGGCCGTACGCGAAAGCGCTTGTCCCGATACATCGCGCAGAACGTGCACCGGTTGTACGAACAGCCAATCGTCGCCTGGAGAATGAGGCTGTTCGCCTCGGAGGGCGGGCGGTAGAGGGTTCCTTCGTACTGAATCACGAGAGCGTGTCCTTGGGAAGGCTTGTGACGCGTCCCTGGTCTACAGGCAGAAGGTAACTTCCAGGGCGTTCGTCGTGTTTGTTCCGGGCCCGACGCCTACGTCGCGGTACCACACCTGGATGTTCCAAGTCGACCCTGGGGTGACAGCCCCCGGCCCCACGGCCAAGGGGAAGCTGGTGAAGTCGAGGGGCAGGATCATCGCGGTGACGTTGTTGGCGAGGCCGGGGATCGGCAGCCGGTAGAGGCTGCCGCCAACGCAGAGGATGCCGTTCCCCAGTGGGCCGTTCGCGCGCGACGGTCCGTAGAAAGCGATACCGGCGGTGTTCCGGGGTACACGCTGCACAAGAAGCTGCAGCTCGTCGGCCGCAATCGAAGGGCTTCCGACAGCTGAGAGCTGGGCACCGAAGCTCTCGCTATTGGGCAAGCCCTCGCAGTAGGGAACGATGGGCGGACAGGAGCGCACGCGATCCATGTAGTCGACGATCGTCCCCAACGTGACGTCCACCGCGGCGCTCGCGGCAGGCCATGTAACGTCCACGCCCACGTGAACGTGACCCGCCGTAACGCACCAGTCCGGTAGCGTCGGATCGTTGTGGCGCGCCTGGTACCAGACGCCGAGGTAGGCGATGTATTCGCTGAGGAAGGCGCCGCCACTTTGCGTGTAGCAAATGAACGGGGAGACGCCGACGTTGGCAGCCGAAACGGCATCCACGATCTCCTGGGCGGGCAAAGCCGTCAGGCGCAGCGCGTCCGGATCCAGCGACGAATCGGGCGGCGTCATATCAGGCATCCGCGGGGGGATGAAGTCGTCGAACCACACGTTGCGATTGAACTGGTTGGACTCAACCTCCCAGCTGTTGCCCGGGAAGCCGCGGCTGAGCGTAAGGATCGCGATGGGGCGATGCTGATCGGTGATCACCTCGAAGTCGGCGGTGGTGTCCTGATAGTCCACCGTCAGGTCGCCCATGCCCACACCGCAGTTGTTGCAGTTCGGGTTCGCGAACTCCGGGAAGTACGAGACGATGTCGTAGCCGCTGCCCATCCAGTCCGATCCCTGCCAGCCACCCGGATTCTTCACCGGGTCTTGGCTGAAGCGACGGACGGCCTCGTTCGTCGGTGGCCAGTAGCCCGTCACAAGGATCACCGGGCGTGAGCCGGTGGCGTTAGAGGTCACCGAGGTCCGGGAAACTGGAGAAGCCGGCTGGTCGGCCTGGACGCTCGGTCCAGTGCGGCGGGGGCGTTGCTCTGCCCCGACCTGTGAGAACGCGATGGATGGGAAAAAGGCGAGCGCTGCGGCGGGAGCGAGCCAGCGCATCGGACCAAGCTGCGAGATTTGGACGTCGTGGTTCATGGGCCTATTCGCGCCTAGAACCGGCTTCTTCGCAACTCCAAAACCCGCTCACGCTTCCCCGGGTACCAGAATCGCCCCTTAGAACTTCCAGCGGAACTCGACGCGCGCACCGGAGATATCCTCCTGATCCTCGCGCGTGCCGTACATCAGGTCAAAGCGAACGAGCGCGGTACGCCGGCTGAAGATCTCAAGCGGCCGCTGGTAGCGGAGGCCAACCGCAAACTGATCGCCCAGCGCGCTCGCATCGTCTCCGTGGGGATGCTGGCCTGCGAGCTCCAGCACAAGCTGGCTATCGATGAGCCCCGTCAGGTACTGGACGCCGATCGCTGCCCCGACCGCGTCATGGCCCGTTGCGTCAAGAGAGGGGAACGCGGTTAGCGCGTCCTGCTCGAAGTTCAGCCCGGTGTTCTTCAGGACACCGCCGGCTCCGAGATCCCTGGCGAGGGACTGGGGCCGCCCGAATCCCGCAAAGAAGTTGACGTAGGGCAGCACCGTGTACGGGTTCTTGGTGATGAGCGAGTTTTCGAACAAGAAGAGCGCGCCGTCGGCCGTCTTCTCGAAGCCTCCGTCGGGGTCCTGGCCGAAGTTGCCAATAGCGCGGAACGAAGACGACACGAAGCGACCGAAGCGCTTGGAGTAAGACGCGGTCACGTTGTGGTAGCTGAGCCCGTCGACCTCCGAGTCGACGTGCGCGAAGCCGTAGCCCACTTCCACGTAGCCGTCGAGGGCCTCGAGGAACCCAGTCACGCCAAAGACCGACGTCTCGTTGTCGACGTTTCCATCTGCGCTCGTGGTGACATCGTCGAAGCCTGCAAAGAAGGTCCAGTCGTAGTTCGAGATGTCGAGCTTGGGGCTGTTCTTGGCCGGAATACTGACAGCCACGCCCGTGAACGCGTCCTCCACCCATACGCCGTTTTGAAACAGGAGCGGCACTTTGCCCGCTGCAATCGGAATCGCGCTCGCGGAGGGTCCAAGGAACATGGCCGCGAGATCGCCTTCGAAGAAGAGCGTCTCAAGGTTCCCGTCGAGGAGCAGCTCGTTTTCCCCGTCATCCAGCCCCGATAGGCCAAGCTGAGTGAACCGGTTGTTGCGGTCGATGGGCCGGACGAGCGCGTGAATTCGCTCGGTCGCCGTAATCCCAAGATCGAGATCTAGATTCAGGCGCGAGACCGCGCGTGAGGTGTGGCCTGGATCGTCCTCCAGGCCAAGTTCGCTGTAGCCCACGGCCGTACGCCAGTCCCCGTACACGTAGAAGTGCGGGAAGAGTAGATTGTCCTCCCCGAGGAGATTGATGCCGGCTTCCGTAGGAACGGCGTTGTTGTAGAGATCGCGGCCCCATTCGAGGAGCGGCCGCGGCGTTGCAATCTCTTCTTGCCCGCCGTAGGTCCCGATGCGCAGATCCTGCCACGAAGGGTGCGAGGTCGTCTCGGCCTTCTCGACCGTGTTGCGAAAGAAGCGCTCCTTGAGCGCCGCGAGCCCCTCGGGGTCCGCAGGGTGCTCCACTGGCCGAGCACGATCGTCCATGCGCGGCGTATCGCCGTCCCCACCAGGGACGCCGAGGGCCGTGGCGTTCAATACGACGCATGCGCCCGCAAGCGCCTGGATTTTGTGGGAGCCCAACATCACTGAACCTCGAAGCTGACGGTGTAGAAGTGGACGTCGACCATGCGCTCGTTCATGCGCTGTTTCATCTCTTCCGTCGCGCCAACGAAACTCATGAAGTAGATGGGTTCCGTGCGGCTTCTCAGCCGGGCGCTCATGCGGTAGGTACCAGGCTTCTTGAACGCTGAACCGGGGATCGTGTAGTCCGCATCGCGCGTCATCAGCGGCGGGATGCTGTGCTGTTCCATGCGGATGAACGGCGGGTGGTTCAGCACCGTCGACGGCACACCGGCGGGGCGAATGAAGGGAACCTGGTCCACGTCGATGTTGACCGGCAGGTACATCTCGCGGTCGGTGCCTTTGACGTTGGTCGTCAGGAACTTCGACTGCAAATTGAAGAGCTGGTCATCGTGCTCGACGTCCCCGTCGCCGCTGAGCACCTGGGCTGAGTGGAGGTCCGCTAGGTCCCCCGCGTCATCAACGTAGCCCGACTCCCACACGCGATGGCCATCGGGGTCAATGAGCGCCACGTTCAGCCACAGCTGCGGCTGAGCGCCGAGGGACCCCGAGGGCAGGTTATGCCCTTCGCACTTGTTCGTCACCTCGTAGTGCAGGTCCAGGGACTTGCCTACCCGGGGCGACTTCCCGCTCCCAAGGTCAAAGAACGGCCCGGCGAGGTCGGAGGCTAGCTCCATGACCTCCGCACGGCGCACTTGGCGCTTGTCGAGTTCGGCGAGGTTCGCATTGATGTACTCCCTGCCAGCACGCCGGTTTTCTGGGTCGAGCCAAGGGCTATCGGTCGCCGCCCAAGCCTCTGGCAACTGCACGGCGATCTCACCCGTCGCGAGGGCCGCCTCAAAGTCGGCGTTGCCCCAGTTCTCGCGCCAGGGGAACAGCATCCACTCCTCGATTGTGATCGGGTCGCCGCTCTCCATTGAGTCGGTGGCCCGGGACAGTGGCGTGACGTTGTGGGGGAAGATGCCTGGGTGGGCGATGGAGTATCCGGGACCGACGAAGGAGTGGTCCTTGTGCAGGATGCCCTTGACCTTCCTCACGCTTCCGTCGGACTGCACGACATCTTGGACGTCCTCCTCGTGGTAAATCTCCTCGACGTTGTTGACCTTCGCCCGGGGCGCCACCGAAAAGTTGTTCACTTCGTTCCAGACGCCCGGGGTCTGGGCCATGTGGCAGTCCTGGCACGACACGTCGCTGTTGTGCGCGGGTGAGTCCAGGTACTGCTCCCACACCACCTCCAGCTTGATGCCGGGGTGCACGGCCACCTGGTGGCATGCCACGCAGAACTCAGACTCGGCGAGGGCCGGCATCGAACCGATGCTGCCGTGGATCGGCGTCTTGCCCGCGCCATGGGGCGCTGCGCGCTCCGCGCGATCCGCCGCCACCGAGTCCATGGCCTTGACCCTGTCCAACGTCTCGCCACCCCGCGAACCGAACATGGGCTCGAAGGCGTCGCCGCGCTCGATGCGTCGCTGCCCATTCACGCGGCCGTAGCGTTCCTTGACCCGGTGGCACGCGATGCACGTCACCCCTTCGATGGTGACGCCGGGGTCCACGAAGCGTTCGGTGTCCTGGCTACGCTCGTAGAGCGTCATGTGCCGCGGCTGTCCGGCCTCGGTGCCTACGGGCAAGTGGCAGCGCACGCAGAATGCCCCGACGGTGCCGCTCGCGAGCCCGTTCAGCGTCTGCTCGAACTTGTGGAACATGGGCGAGAGCCCAGAGTACGCGTGGGCGGAAGAGCGCCACTCGTCGTAGATATTCTGATGGCACGAGGCACAGAGCCTCGCGCTCGGGAACGGATCCAAACGCAGCATGTCCGCATGGGGGTCCTCCGGCGCATCCGTCCTGAAGGAAGCGCCAGCTGAGGCCCTCATAGAGGAGCTGGCGTGCCCAGCCGCGGCGCCGCCGTCTGAGAGACGATCGCCCTCAAGGGACTGGTGGGCACACGCCAAGAGGTAGGCAGACGCGATCGTGGCAGCGATTAGCGGACGACGGAGTCGCTTCAATGGGCTCATAACAGGCGGGGGGCGGGGCGCAATCAATCACAGAGTCAGTGGATGACCCGGGGGTCAACTCTGGGGTGACTGCGAAGCGCGGCCCTTAACGCCAATGAAAGCGATTATTTTGATGGCACCCCCGACAGGTGTCCTTTTGGGCGGTTGGAAGGGCAGTAGCCTCGATCCCGGCGCCCGACCACCCATGGCACTGGGCGCAGGACACCTTCGAGTGGCCGCCTATCGAATGGTCGAAAAGGCTCCCTGCCCGCGCTGCGCTGGGAGCCGCCGGAGCATCGCTCGGCTCAGCAAAGAGGTCGGCCAAGGAGTGGGCACCTGCTGGATGATTTTCGCCTGAGCTTGGGTGACAGCGGCTGCACTCTTCGACCCTGGCCGGGATCGTGTGGCGCTGAGCCCGTCGGTCGTAGTGACAGCTGGCGCAGGAGCGCGCTGACCGAACGACTTGCCCGGCGTCGTCTCCGTCAGGCACCACGTGGCAGTCGGCGCAGGCGTGCCCGATGGCGACGTGCTGATCATGGGCGAAGCGCGCTTGGCCGGCTGAAGCCGCATCTCGGACCGGAGTCCCTTGGGCTGCGAAGCGCACCGCAAGGACGCCCCCGCCATCTTGGTGGCAGTCGATACAGCTGGCCAGGAGGTCCGCTTCGTCCCACGACTCAGGGGCGAGTTCGCTGGGGAGGCCGGACCGGAAGTGGCAGCTATCGCACTGGATTCCCCCATGGAGTCCATGGTCGAAGCGTGGGCTGCGGTCCGTCGGCTTTTCGCGGAGCGGCTTGAGGTGGCACTGGCTGCACTCGACATCGCCCCCGGCATGGTGGCGATCAACCTTGAACTCAAGCGCTGCGAGCCCTCCGGCGGGCACCAGCGTGGCCTCGGGCGGCGCGATGTCCTGCACGCTGTCATGACAATCGGTGCACAGTTCCCCAGCGCGACCGTGCTCCTCTAGGGTGAGGCGAATGGGCACCGGCGCTGCACCACGGCTACCGCGTTTCGCGAGCTCTTCTGCGAGCCGAACTTCGTCCCCGTGGCAACCAAAGCAAAGCTCGGCGCCACCCGCAAGCGAGTAGTGCCGGCCCTCGGCGTCCGACTTGTGACACGACGTGCAATTCGCGGCGTCCTCGCTCGCGTGGTCCTGGTGACGAAAGCCAGCGTTCCCGACCGAGCGCGGCTTGGGCGCCGCCATGAGCGGCCCTTCGACGCCAGCGAGCAGCTGATCCAACTCGGCAGGGGACTGCTCGTGGCATTCGGCACAGTCCTGCCCATGGAAGTGAATACCGCGCAACGACGCGCCCTCCCCATGGATGCGATGACACGCCTGGCAGTCCATTTCGAAAGCGCTCTTGAACGGGTGCCTCCCCCTGGGGCCGAGGTCCCGGAGCATGTCGTCGTGACAGCCGGAACAGCTCACTTCGCCGGCATAGTCCCCTGCCTCGCCCACGTGGCAGGCCGCGCATCCGTTCTCCGCCGCGTGGTCAAGCTGAGCCGTCGACCAGCCGCTCGGGGGTAGGGCTCCCAAATCCGGGGCGAAGCCCGCCAGGTGCGCGCCCGCGAGCACGCCCGGGCTCGCCCAGACGCGGCCTGGACCTTCCCACTTCTCCAGAGCCCCAAGGCCCCATCCAAGCACCACGGCAAGGAGACCCAAGAGGACCAGCGCATTGAGACCGCGCAGCGAAGAGAACCGCCCGAAGCGCACCTCGCTCCGTACGGCTTCGTCAGCATCGCTCTGGAAGACGCCGCGCTTTTTCTGAACGTGGAAGAACGACCGCTCGCTCAGGGCAATAGCCGCGACCGATGTGGCCGCATCGTAGCTCTCGAGCACGATACGGCTCGTGCCCAGCACGAGCTCTGATCCCACAGGGAAGGGGACAGGCTCGGCGATCAGGTCGCCGTCGAGGAACGATCCCGTAGCTGTCAACTGCGGCTCGGCGGCAACGCCCCGCGGGCCTAGGGACAGGATCACGTGAAGTCGCGCGGCGACGGGATCGTCGAGCACGAGGTCGGAGGTCGCGTGGGAGCCGACCGTCAGCCGTGAGCCGCTGCACTCAAGGGACTCCTTGCCCCTCTGGATCAAGAACCCCATCGCTTAGCCCCTGCCACTCCCCTGTGGGCCTCGAAAGAGAACGCTCGGCTCCTTGCGTTCGATCGCGCCGCAGGGGCAGTTGTAGACGCAGGCTTCAAAGGGCAGTCCTTCGCAGCGATCGCACTTGACGGCGCGGCCCTTCACCTCGCCAGGCTTGTGAAAACCAATGCCGCGCCTGGGCTCCTCCTTGGGCGAGTCCGCTTGGCGCAAGAACTTGCCAAGGATAGGGATCCGCGCGAGCATCGACTCGTTCTCCGCCTGGGCGTCACCGGGATCCGTCAGGCGAATCACGTCGTAGGGGCAGGCGTCCACGCACATGGCGCAGCCCACGCAGTTGTCCTCGACGATGCGAATGAGCCCCTGGGGATCGCGCCGGATGGCACCGTAGGAACACGCCATCATGCAGCCGGGGGTTTGGCAGTGATAGCACGACGTCACCAGGGAGATAGGCTTGGACGTGGTGTTCGCTTCGGGCGCGACACGAAAGCCCGACTTGCTCAGTCGGGGCACGCCATCGGCGTGTACGGCCACGCAGGACTCGACGCACGCGTTGCAGCGCACGCACTTCTCCAGGTTGATGACAAGGGCTTCACCGCCCTTGACGGAGTCACGGTGGAGCATGCCGTGCAGCTGGTCCCCGTGCAGCTGACCCCCTTGCAGTCGGCCGCCCTGCACGGGACTGCGCTGAGGGCCTTCGCCGCGGTCAGCCCGCGAGACCTCCTCCGCAGCCTCAGCGAGACGTGTCATGACCTCCGGCGCATCAGCAAAGCGCTGCTTGATCGCGGCGATCGGCAGAACGAGTAGCTCGACGGCTGTGTGCGCGCGGTAGGTGCCGCTCCAGACGGCGTCGGGCTCCCAAAGGCCCGCCTCTCCGAAAGAAGAGTTGTCCATGAGATACCCATCGACCCGATCGGTTCCCTGCTCTTCCCCCCCCGCAGACGAATGAAACGTCACCGCGCCTGCACGCACGAGGAACACCGACTCCACGGGGCCGCGCTCCCGCGCGATTTCCGCGCCCGCTTCCAGCCGCTCAAAGGAAGCGACCCGACGTAGCCGGTGCAGGTCACGCTGGCTCAGTCCGTGAAACGCCGGTACGACGCCCAAGTGAATCCCCAGCGACTGTTCACGGTACGCCTCGTCGATGGCCGCACGGAAGGGCCGCGACGCCTTGTAGAGATCCTTGAAGAGGCCTGCCTCCAGCGTCAGCACCGTCGTTGGAAGAACCGTCGAAAGCCGGGCGGGAGACGGCTGATTCGATAGCGCGGAGAGCTCTCCAAACCACTCGCCAGCGCTCAGTTCAACAAGGCGCTTGAGCGTGCCGTCTTCGTCACGGCGAAACCCAGTGACGGAACCTCGCAGGACGACGTGGAAGTCGCTGGTGAACTCACCCTGCTGAATGAAGTCCACCCCTTTCTCATAGTCCACGACGCGGCCGAATCGCGACAGAAGCTTCTGCGCCCCGGGGTTGAGCCCCGCAAAGAGAGGCATCGACAGCACATGGGTCGAGACGCGTTCCGAGAGGCCTGGGGAGTCGAGATTGAGCTGCGCAGCCATGGGGGGTCAGTAGCTAAGGACAACGAAGACGTGCAGCGCCGCTAAGGCGCTCAGCACGATGGCGGCGGGAACGTGCACGAGTTTCCATCCCATGATCTTCCAGCGCACGCGCCGCAGCGCTGCGAGCTCGGACTTGACGAGCGCGCGCTGCTGGGTGAGTGCGCGCAGGTCCGACGGCGATACCTCTGGGCCCTCTCCCTTGTTCGCCGCGCGCAGCTTGCGCCCAAGGGATTCATCGAGCGCGTAGGCCTCCTCGATGGTCAGGTCTTTCTCCGCTTCGGTCAGCCAGCGCGGACCCACCGCCCACAGAAACGCGCCGCCGATACCGGTCAAGACGACGGCGAAGCTCAGGCCGAGAAGCCACTGACCCAGACCAGAACCAGACGTCAACCCCGCATGCACCAGCACCGCAGCGGAGAACGCCATCCCGTAGCCAATGTGCGCCCCCATCCAACGGGCCATGCGACCCAAGGGTTCCGTTGGCACGACCCGAATCTGAAGTACGCCAGCCTCATCGTGCTCCACGCGTGCACTCAGGACGCGGTGCGCACCTGCCTTGGCGATCACCTTGGCCGCAGCCTTGCGCACGCGGCCGAGCTCCTTGACGCTGGCCGCTTGGTGATCAGACTCAAGACGCTGAAGCCCCCGCGTCGCCTCCTCAATCTTTGCGAAGTCCGTCCGCACGAGAAACTCCGGCGAGTATCCGCCGCGGTGGGCGTACTTGCGGAGAACGTAGAGCATCACCATGCCCATGAAGACCAACGCAGCCCAGCCGCTCGCAAAGCGAAACCACCGACTTGGCCTACCTTCGACGAGGTCACCTCCCATGTCGACGGTCGCCCATAGGACGAGGCCGACCGCTAGCGCGCTCCCGATGGCTACATGCCTAGACCGGAAGAGCGCTGCGTTCATTCGCTTCCCCTGAGAGAAGGGAGCTCGGGCAGCTTCGCCACGAACTCTTCCGGTCCGAAGAGGTAGACCGCTGCCACGCCCAAGGCGAGGAGGAGCACGAGCACGAGCAGTTTGGACAACCAGCCCGCGGATCCCGACTCGCGGTAGGTCAGAACCGGTGCCGACTGCCTCACCGCGCGCGCCGCTTCCGCCCAGTCGTTCGGAGACACCAAGCCGCCCAAGAGGAGCCCGTCCCCGATGAAGCCCGAGGTCTCCTTCGCGAAGGCCTTCGCGGACTGCACGTCGGCCGTCGTGATCTTCCCCGAGGCGATCAGCACTTCAGCGACCTGAAGATCGAATCCCGCCGGAACCCGGGTGCCGTCGACGTGATGGTCGACGCGAAAGACTGCCTCAATCGGGCCGAACTGGAGCGCCGAGTCAAGATCGAGGAGGTGCGCGACCTTCGGCGTCAAGGTTCCGCGGTTCAGCACCGTGTGGTTAGAGCTGCCGAGGTCCTCGATCTGGAACGCGCTCGTCCTCGGTGAGAACGTGAGTTCGGCGTGCTCGCTTGACACGAGCTTGCTGTCGATGCGGCAGCTCACCGACTTTGACCGACCGATCTTCTGGGACATCTCCGAGATGCGGATCGCCCGTGGATCGACTTCGTCCAGCAGGATCAAGCGCGCCTCCATTTGCTCGAGGGCGTGGGCGGCTGCGGCGCCGGCCCCCGGACCGGCGTCGACGTCTTGCATCGTGCTGGAGAAGCTCTGGCTAAGGGGTGGGTCGACCATCGGGTCCACACCGGGCGCGGGGGCGGGAGCCGCCGGGACCGGCGGTGAACTCACGGCCTTGGCTGGCCGAGGGGCCGCGAGGGTGGCGTCGAGGTCGACGACCTCCTTACCAACGACCTTCGTGTTGATCACCCCGATACGCAGCCTCGCTCCGTTCCTCAAGGGCGTCCACTCCCCCATGGTGAGGCGCGCACCACCGTCGATCGTCGTTCCGTTGGTACTACCGAGGTCGCGGATGAACAGCTCGTCCCCGCGCTGCTCGAGGGTCGCGTGGCTGGAGGACGTATTGCTATCGTCCACGATGATGTCGTTGCTGCTCGCTCGCCCCACGGTCAACGTGCCGGAGAGTTCGATCGGTTGGGGCTCTTTGCCCGCTAGCGCAGGCAGGATCAGTGTCCATTGAACGGGCATGGGGAGTTCAGCGATCAAGCTTCGAGTTCGATGTGGGAGCGGGCGTGGCTGGTACACACGTAGATCCAGCCTTCGCTCAACTCTTCATCGGTCAGATCGTGGTCGTCCATGTCCACGGAACCGGAACGAAGTCGCGTTTTGCAGGCCCCGCACGAACCAGACCGGCATCCGTGGGGGAGATCGAGCCCTGCCTCCTCGGCGAGTTCCAAGAGAGAGAGGTCGTCCGAAGCCTCCGCCGAGACGTCGCTGAGGGCGAACCGCACCTGGAATCGGGCGTCGGCCCCCTCGGAGGCTGGAGTGGCGGGGAGGGCCGGGGCACGCCGGGGGCTCGGATTGGGCGAGGGAGCCTCCTTCTTGGGCTTGGCCCCCGAGCCAAAGCTCTCCTGGTGCAGCCGTTCCTTCGGAAGCCCTAGCCCCGCGAGCTGCTCCGTCATGGCCGCGGAGAAGGGCGTCGGGCCGCACAGGAAGACCTCGCGCTCGAGAAGGTCTGGAACAGCCGCATCGAGCCACTTCGCGTTGAGTCGCCCCGCCATACCAATCCATCCGTTCAAGGACGGTTTCGAATCCGTAGTGGTGACGGTGATCTTGACGTTCGGATGTCTCGCGGCCATCGACTCGAGCTCGCGTCCAAAGATGACGTCCTCGGGCGAGCGCACCGAGTTGAGCACGACCACGTCCACGGGGGCCGACACATCGGTGATCCAACGGAGCATCGACATCAGCGGCGTCACGCCGCTACCCGCGGCGAGAAAGAGCATCTTGGGAGCGGGATGCTGGAAGCACGAAAAGCGGCCGGCCGGCGCGCGGCATGTCACCTTGTCACCGACCTCGAGGTGGTCCGGCAGCCAGTTGGACACGAGGCCCCCGGGGATACGCTTGACCGTGATGTCGATGGAGAGCGGGCGCGACGGCGACGACGAGATGCTGTACGAGCGCTTGACGGTCTTGCCGTCGATTTGAAGGCTCAAGCCGATGAACTGGCCAGGCTCGTAGCGAAACGACTGCGGTTCTTCTCCGACTAGCCGAAACGTATTCACGTCGTGGGTCTCGCGAATGATGTCACTCACCACGAGGGTCTGCTCGCCCCGCGTCCATTCAGACCCAGACTCGAAGCCTTCGACCAAGTGCGTTCGTAGAATCCCGATGGCTGAATCGAAAGCCGCGACACCGTGATCCACGGCAAGGGTCTTCTCCAAGAGCCCCTCCTCCCCCGGGCCGCTCCCATCGACGGTATGGGACTCCGGCGACCCGTACACGAGCGTGAACTCGCGGATCACCAGGGACTCACCTGGCAGCCAGCGCGTGGGCTTCTCCGGAGCAAGCTGCGCGCCGCCGAGGTAGGTCCCATTGATGCTCCCCCGATCGGTGACGACGCAGGCCCCTTGTTCCTCCTTGACCACGGCATGGAGTCTGGAGACCTGCGGGTCCTCCAGCTGCAGCTCGCGTTCGTCGGAGCGGCCGATCGTGATCTCGCCCCCAAGGGAAACGTCGCGAACGGGCGTACCCTCGCGGGAAATGTAGACGCGGATCATGGATCAGGGCTGCGAGGACGCGCGCACGATCAACGGGGGAACAGAGGCTCGGGTCGGCGAACGCCCGGAAGACCCATCGACCAGGTCTCGAGCAGCCCAGGGGCGAACTTGGTTCGGATCTGGCCCTCGCTCACGAGGTTGTACTTCTCGGTGTAGGACAGGGCTTCAGAGCGGTCGACGGAGTTCCAGTGACAGGGGAGGCAGCGCGTCCCTTGGGGCTCGGCCCCGGGGTCATGGATGTGACTCTCAAAGTACGTGTCTCCCGCCGCACCATCGGTGCGGGCGGCGACGCCTAGGCGCTCCTCAGTGGCGATCCGTTGATCCAAGTACTTCACCCCATGGGGACTGCGCCCCTCGTCAGTCGTTATGAGGTAACGCCCCTGAAATTGAAGATCTTCCGGCCGGAAGCCCTGCCAGCGGTCTCTGGCGCCTGCGATCCCAGCGGTTGCGGCCCCTCGGCCTCGTTCAGATCGGGCTCGCGCCGGAGATTCGCGGTGCTCAGCCCGATGACACTGCACACAGTCGGTGTCCACGAGTTCTGGGTGGACGAACTCCCCGGTCAGTGAAGTCAGTGCCAGCCGCTGGAAGGACAGTGGTACGCCATGGGTCGGCACACCGAGGGAGTGGCACAGAGCACAGTCCCGAACCGCCCTGAGGTCGAGGCCCCCCTGCCCTGGGACGAGCTCGTCCTCGGCGTGGGAATGACACTGGGTGCAGTCCCGCGCGGCGGGGAGGGTCACTATGCCTGCGGGCGAGTCGGTGTCCGATTCGTGGCAGCTGAGACAGGCCTCGGCGGCGTGGTCGGCGTGGGAGAAGACCACTCGCTCGACGGGAGCTGCTCCGTCTTCGACGTTCGAGTCGCGAAGCTCATAGGCGGACTTGTGGCAGACTGCACAGCTCCCTTCACCTTCAAGCCCGCGGTGCTGAAGGGCGAGATCCTCCGTGCGCGTGACCGCCGCGGTCGCCGCGTCCATGGCCGTGTGACAGCGGGCGCACGTGCCACCGTCAAGCTCTCCCCCTAGATCCAGATGATCACCGTGGGCAAAGGCCACGGGCTGCCCACTGGTCCTGAACTCCCCAGGCGGTGCCTTGTGACACTCAGAGCACTCTGCATTCGTGCCCGAAGCCTTCACCTCGGAGTGCGAAAAGTCCTCGAGGAAGTGCGCCAGGGCGCTGCGTCTGTGCACCGCTACGGGTCGGAGCGATCGAAAGAGCTCGTTCGACGTGGCTTCGGTCGCGCCCACGACGTGACATGCGCTGCAGTCCCCCTGCGCCTCGAGGTCGCCGTGCCCTTCAACCCTGAGGGGAGGCGCCCCGCGCCCCGGCTGATCGATCGTCGCGTGGCAAGCGACGCAGCCCCCGTAGACGTCCCCGCCGGACGTGTCCTTCAGCACGATGCTCGAGGGACCTCCGCCGCCGGCTGGATTCGACGAGCCCGGCGCGTGGCAATCGCTGCAGGCAAGGCTTGAGTGCCTTCCGTGCAGGAACGACCCGGCGGTGAGGCTTGGTGCGGGCTCTAGCACTTTTGCGCCTGCCTCCATACCAACGTGGCACTCCGAACAGCTCCCCGCGTCGAAGCGAACCGGCGCGACGTTGGCTTCGACGCGGCCCATGATCTCGCTGTGGCAGGCGACGCACGCCTCGCGCGGAAAGTCGCCGCCCGCAAAACCCTTCACGTGGGCCGCATGTGAAAAGTCAACGGCACCGCTGCGCCAGCGCTTGGTCAGCCCCGTCGAGAACGTCGCCGCCATTTGCTCAGCGGTGCGCCGATGCCGAGACTCGGAAACAGGGTCGGACGCTCGAAGCCGAGCGGACCATTCGAACGCGCCACTGTGACAAGACGCGCAGTACCCACGGTCTGTGCCCGTCGGCACCACGATGCCCCCAACGCCACTGTCTTCGCTCGACTCGCGATGACACTCCGCACACTCAAGGTTGAGATGCTCCACATGTCGAAACGACTCGGAGAGCTCCTCCCGCGGCTCCCGCGCGGTGCCGGTGTTCGAATTCGAGTACATCACTTCGAAGATGCCTGGGATGTGACAGCTTAGACACTGCTCCGCGTCCAGGAATCCTGGTCCAGCGCTGCCGCCCGTCGCGCTGTCCAAACCGTCGAAGGAGTGGCAGCCCCGGCAGTCCGCCCCGGATTCTCGGGAGCCGCTCGCCGGCTTCAGCCAGTAGGCCGACACGTGCTGGCTATGGCTAAACGGCTGAAGAGTTGCCCCTTGGCCCCTGCTGGCTTCCCCACGGGACCCTGGCCCCTCTAGCCCCAGGGCAAGGCAGCACGAAAGAAGCACCAGGGCGGCTGCGACCGCAAGTCGCGTGCACTCGCCTAGGACCTCCCGAGGGGGCGAGGCAAGCAGGTCGGGGAGGAAGCGTTTAGGATCGGGCAATGCTGCGCCTTTTGAGGTGGGCCATTTGAGGCGGGCCTATCGAAAAGGACCACCGCCGGCAGAGCCGGTGGGCCGCTGCGAAGAGGGATTCCTCGGTAGGACTGCGCATTGGACGAGCGCGTTTTATTCAAACTAGGTGAAATGTGTCGGCAGTTTTGGAGCAAGGGGCGTCCCTATGCCGAGTCATCGACTGCGACCTCTTAGGCGCAACCTCGGAGGCCTTCCCAACCCATGGACAAATCAATCCTCCAGCTCATCGAGAAGACCCGGAGCATCGGCACGTGGAACTACACACCCGCCACGGGGTCCCTTCAATGGAGCGACGCGACGTACGCGATCCACGAGGAAGACCCCTCCAAGGCGGTCAAGCTTGGGGACGGCATCAACTACTACGTTCCCGAGCACCGGCCGATCATCGAGGCGTGCGTGGAGTCGAGCATTCACGATAGGTCGCCATGGGACGTCGAGCTGCAAATCCGCACGGCGAAGGGGAGACTGCGCTGGGTCCGGGCCATCGGCGAGCCAATCTATCAAGATGGCCAGCTACTCCGGCTCCAGGGCGTCTTTGAAGACATCGACGAGCGCAAGACCCTAGAGGTCGAGCGAGAGGGCCTCTTGACTCGGATCGAAGAGCTGAACCGAAGGCTCGTGCTCGCGTTGGAGGCTTCGCAGGTGGGGGTCTGGGAGTGGAACATCAAGACCAATGAGCTCATTTGGGATGCCCACATGTATCAGCTCTATGGCATCGAAGAAGACAGCTTCTCGGGGGCGTACGAGGCGTGGGAACAGGGGCTCCACCCCGAGGATCGCCAGCGGGCCGTGGACGAAATCCAGCGCGCTCTATGCGAGCGAAAGAAGTTCGACGCCACGTTTCGAGTGGTTTGGCCGGACGGAACCGTGCGCACGCTCAAGGGCGTGGCTGATGCCGTCCTCGATTCCGACGGCGAGCCGGAGCGCTTGATCGGCGTGAACTGGGACGTCACTCACTTCATCCGGACCCAGCGGGAACTTGAACGCTCGAACGAAGAGCTCGCCCAGTTCGCCTACCGCACCTCCCACGATCTCAAGTCACCGCTGACGGCGATCAGGCGTCTTGCCAGCTACATGGGCCAAGACCTCGACGACGGCGACCTCGACGCCATGGCCCACAACGTAGTCGCTATCGAGCAGCGCGCGAATGCCATGGAGGCCATGGTGGCTGGCATCCTGGACACGGCCAAGGCGGATCTATCGACCACCAGCCCCGAGCCGATCGACCTCGACGAGATTCTCACCGAGGTGACCGAGACTTTCCGGCTTGAGAGTAGCGAGAGCGAGGTCAAGCTTTCCTGGACCGTGGACGTCGACGACCATCCAACGCTACCCCGCGGCCGGATCCACCAGGTGCTTGTGAACTTGGTCGGCAATGGGATCAAGTACGCAAGCCCCTTGAGAGAGCAAAAGTTCGTCGCCGTAGAAGCCACCTCCTGCGAAGGGCAGCTTAAGATCTCCGTCACGGACAACGGGACCGGGATTCCGAAGGTCGAAGGAAGAACGCCCTACGAGATGTTCGCGCGGCTACACGCGGACGTTTCAGGCTCTGGGCTGGGCCTCTACATCGTGAAGAAGCACGTGCTAGCGATGGGAGGGGTAATTGAGTTCAATACGTCAAGCGAGGGCACAACATTCGAGCTCGCGCTGCCCTACCGATCGGCGACCTCGCAGGAGCCAGTTACATGACCAAAGCCAATATCTTCATCATCGACGACGAGAAGCTGGATCGCTATCTCCTCGTTCGCGACCTGAAGAAGGGCGGCGTCGATGCCAACATCGTGGAGTTCCGGGACGGACGCGAAGCGATCGACTACCTAGAGCAGTTCGATACGCACAGCGAGGAGGGCACCGACGGGTTCCCTCCCCAGATCATCTTCCTCGACATCAACATGCCGCGCCTCTCGGGCTTCGGCTTCCTGGATCAGTTCAGCTCGCTTCGAGCGAAGTTTAACGACTACGGTCAGTGCGCGGTCATGATGATGACTTCGTCCGAGCGCCCGGAAGAGCGCGAGCGGGCGCTCGACCATGGCGCGGTCACTGAGTTCTTGACGAAGGGCAAGACAAGCGCCGAAGAGCTTGGCACGAAGATCAGGGAAGTTCTCCGGCCCTCGGGTGGGCTCGACGCTTAGGACGAGCCCACCCGAGTCCGAACGCGGGCGGGCGACGGCTAGTCCGGAGTCCCGCGCAGCTCGCTCACGATGCGCGACGCGCCGTACACCTGGTCGAGGGAGCCGATGATCCCGCGGCTGTCCACGGAGACGGAACGCGCCTCGGCATCCGAGTAGGCGTAGTTGCCGATCAGGCTTTGGATGTTGCCATCAAAGATGAGCCCGACCACTTCGCCATCCGCATCAATCACGGGCGAACCTGAGTTTCCGCCGATGATGTCGTGGGTCGAGACAAAGTTGAACGGAGTGGACATGTCCATCGTCTCCGCTGCCTTCGTCCACGTCTCGGGAAGGCCGTACCACTCTTCGCCTTCGCGCTCTTGCGCCTTCTTGAAGACGCCACCGAACTCAGTGAACGGCGGGATCGTCTCGTCGCCTTGGGTGTAGCCGCTGATCGCGCCGTAGGAGAGGCGTAGCGTGAACGTCGCGTCGGGGTAGACCCCGTCGCCGAAGACCGCGAAGCGTGCCGCTGCGATCTTGCCGTAGGCTTCCCTCTCTACCGAGCGCACTTCGTTCTCGTAGCGCGTGCGGAGCTCACGGGCCGGCGCGTCCAGCGACTGCACCATTTGAATCAGCGGGTCACCGCAGTCCTTGAGCCCCTCGGCGCCACCTTCAGCGAGGCGCTTGCGCTCGTCGATGTCCATCAGCTTCGACCCGAGGATGCACTCCTCGGCCCGGGCGCGCGGCGACTTCCCGGCTAGGGCCGTCTTGACGAACGGGTGGTCTCCACCGAGGCGCTCGCCCATGGCCATCAGGGCGCTCTCAAGCTGCATGATCTCGAAGTCTTGATAGATCGGAGCCGGGGAGTAGAGGCCTTGGTAGAGCGACGGGAGAGCGGCGTCCCCGAACTCCCGCAGGCGCTCAGAGCTGGGCTTCGGAAGCTCGTCGGCAAGGCGCACGATGGTCGCTGCGATCGATCCCATCTGTCCCCCGATGCTCACGCGGCTCGCGCCCACAGCGATGTAGGCGTCACGGATTTCGCGGGCCGCAGCCTGGGCCTGGGCCACTTGGTCCCACGCATCGCCATAGGAGGCCTTCCACTCCGGGTTCGCGGCCACGGCCTCGCGAAGTTGCGACTCCTCAGCGCGCTTGGCTTCGAGAATGGCGGGATCGAGCAGGCCGCTCTGGCGGCCAACATAGACCTTGCGGCTGTTCTGAACTCCGAATAGCTGCCCCTCAGCGCGGCGGCGGTGCTCGGCGCTACGGCCCGAGAAGGTCTGCAGCATGACTTCACTGCGCATCAGGTTCGTCATGGAGTCCGGCACGCTGGTGTCGCGCAGGTACTCGAGGTGTGCTGCCGTGTTGAGGCGCTGGGTGCTTCCCGGATGACCGGCAACAAAGGCGAGCTCGCCGTCCGCTACTCCGTCCTGACTCCAGGTCAGGTGGTGCTCGGGCACGAAGGGCTTGCCGTCCTCGTAGATCCGCAGGAACGTGACGTCGAGGCAGAAGCGCGGGTACTCGAAGTTGTCGTTGTCACCGCCGTAGAATGCGATGGACTTCTCCGGAGCAAAGACGAGTCGGATGTCGTCGAAGCGCTTGTACTGATAGAGGTGGTACTGCCCACCTTGGTAGAGGGTCACGACTTCCGCGTGGAGGCCACTCGCTGCCTTGGCGGTGTCTTCGATTTCGGTGAGCGCCTTGCGCTTGGCTGCCCCGGCTTCCGCGGTGCCCAAGCCAGCCGCCGCAGCATTCACCTTGTCGGTCACGTCTTCAATGGACCACAGCACGTCCAGGTGCACGTCGGGGCACTTCAGCTCATCCTCGAGGTTGACCGCGTGGAAGCCGTTCTCCAGAAGGTTGCTCTCCGCCGTGGAGAGCTTCTCGATGACATCGGAAGCCACGTGGTGGTTGGTCATCACGAGCCCTTGACTGGAAACGATCGAACCGGATCCACCGGTCGACACGCGCACGGCAGACTTCTGCACGTGCTCCAGCCACTCCGGCGTCATCTTGAAGCCGTAGCGCTCGGCCAGCTCTTTTGCGGGCGGATTCGTGAAGAGCCACATGCCCTCGTCAACCGGTTCCACCGCCGGAGCCGCGGAGGTCGTGGAGAGGAGCGCCGTAAGGAGAACGCCGCCGGCGGCGACAGGAGCTAGTGCTTTGAACATCATGTCAGCGTAGATGGATCGGAGAGCGAGACGGCGGAATTGTACTGGGAACGCCGTCAGCGGGCGGAAGCGAAGGGAATCACGTAGGGGCCCTCAGGGATGATGGCTACCTCGGGGTCGCCGTGGCGCGCAATACTCTTTGCCACAGCGGCCTCCACTGAATCGACAAGCGATACGCCTGTGAGTGCGCGGTCGCCGGCGGACAGCCCCGTGCTGTAGAGGGTGATCTGCGCGCGTGACTGCGGTCGCGTTTGCATTTGCGTTTGCCACTCGTCGATCGAAGCGTGGGTCTTGGCCGCGATGCCTTCGAGGAACGCGTCCATGCCGCCGTCGATGTAGCGTCGCTGTGCCGCGGCGAACTCTTCCGATCCGAGGCCCTCGGAGCACTCGGACGCGATGATGAGGTCGCCGCCCTCTTCCAGGATATCGAGGGGCCCCACCATCCCCTTGACGGTCTGATAGTAGGTCGCGTCGAGGGGATAGCCGGCGGCGCTCGTCAGCACGGTCTTGAAGCGCTTCGAGAGTCGAATTTCGGCGTAGCTGCGGACAAATTCCACGGCCTGCAGGTGGCTCTCGACGATCTCACCGAAGCTCACGAACCCCAAGCGGCGTCGGTCGTCGATCACCGTATTGAGCGCCAAGGCACCGCCAAGCATCCGGACGATCGCGAGCAGCTCTTCATGCAGCGGATTGCCTTCTAGCCGGCAGTTCGTCGCAGCCGGATCGGACATGAAGCGGTGGTTGTGGAACGTCGTGATCGTCTCCGCGTGGGCGATGCCCGGCGCGATGACCTTCCGCCCCCCAGAATAGCCCGCCATGAGATGAGGCTCGACCAGCCCGGTCGCAATACGCAGGTCCGCTTCGACGAAGCGTCGATCCAGGCGAACCACGGTCCCGCGCGGCGTGGTCCCCACGAGCACATGATCCCCATCCTCGCGGGCGAAGTGGTTCACCACCGAGACGTTGTCGAGCACCCAGGGGTCCCCGATCAACTCGGCAAGTTCTTCGCCTTCGTTGGGGCGGTGAAGGCCAGTCGCTACGAGCACCGTGATGGCGCCCTGGGGAACACCGGCTTTGACAAGGCGCTCGATCAGCGGACGCAGGAAGAGACCGTTCGGAACGGGCCGCGTGATGTCGCACACGAGAATGCAGGCGCTCTGCGCATCGCGGGCCAGCTCACCGATGTCCGATGTTCCCACCGGTCGATCGAGGGCCGCCTGGATGAGGCCCACCGAGTCCTCGGGGATCGGCATGCTCGGCTTCTCAATGACCGTCGGCTGACAGCCGTCTGGAAGCGTGACGTGGAGTGGCTCGCGGCCGTAGAGGAGTTGGACTTCTTGAGGCATGGGCGGCCAGAGAAGATACCCCACGGGCCGCGATTCGTGGGTCAGCGACGAAAGTCGATGGGCACCTTGATGAAGTCAAGGACCGGCGAGCGCTCCAGCGGACTGTATCCGTCGCCTGAGACGTCGAGCTCGAAGCGCACCTCGAACCGCAGGAAGTCCCAGGGCTGACCCGAAAGGGCGGACACGTCGGGAGCCCAGCCTCCACCGAGGGAGAAGGCCGTGGTTTCGTCCGCTTCGCCGTCAGTCCCGGCCTGCGCCGCGTCGAAGGTCACGGTCACGCGGTGATCCACGCTGTGCGCGTCGCGCGTGATCCAGGTGTACACCTCGAAGGAGCGTGAGATGACCTCGACGCTGGTATTCGCGGCGTCAGGGAACAGCTGCGAGAGGTCCCAGGGCACGCAATCGACCGGGATGCCGGGGGCGTAGCAACCAAAGCCAAGACCCACGAACACAGAGCTCGCATCGCTGGTCGTCCCAAAGACGCGCGCGGTGAACTCCGTGCCCGGCAAGGGATCGGGTCGAATGCGCAAGCGGTCTCCGGCGAGCAGTCCGGGCTGAGCCGAGTAGAGCCCGGTGGGGTCCAAGAGGTCCGCGAAGGCAAGGTCGAAGCCGTAGGGCTGAACGCCCGCGGGGCTGAAGGGTCCAAGCGACGGCGCGTCGAGTAGAACGCTGCCCCCGGCGGCGTTGACTACGCCGCCCTCGTCCGTACCGGAGAAGTAGAACGTCGGCGCGACGGGAGCCCCCAGCCCGTCGTGACCGGCTCGCCCAACGGCGTACCACTTCGACCGTACAGCGGAAACGCCATCAGGGGTCTCAACGCCAGAGATGAGCCCGCCGCCCCACGAGCCGCGCGGGGCGTCGAGAACGGAATCCGTGTCCTCCATAGATCCCGGCTCGTCACCGCCGATCTGGAAGTTCTCGTAGATCGCGTCGACACGCGCGCCGAGGGGCGTCGCCTCTGAAGCTCCCTCTAGCGGTAGGTCTTCGAAGACGGCGCCCGGCAGCGCTTGGCCCACCAGGTCGCGGAATCCCCCGTCGAGGCGCAGCCGCAGCGGCCTCCCAGGGGGAAGGCTTCCCAGAAGCTCGAGCCGCACGGCCGAACCACGCCGACCGCAACTAGCGACGGGGTGCGCACGGCACGGGATCGGCTGCCAGGATCCATCGAGAAACTCGATGCCGATGCGCTGGAGGTTGCTCGCGGTCAAGGAGATCGCTTGATCCAACTCGACCACCACGGCGATCCGATTGCCCGGCTCGATATAGTGGTTGAGCGGCAGCCCGAACGGAAAGAACGAGCCGTAGCCCGGATCGATCTCCACGATTCCGAAGGTACTCCGGCGCATCGGAACGGAAACCGGGGAGGGTACGCCGCGCTCGAAGCGCGTCGTGTCGGGGTCGTCCAGGGGAACCCCGGGGTCTCCGCGGAACGACAGCTTGGGCGGTCCCGGGACGGCGTCGTGAAAGAGCACCGCGGGATCGGTACCCGTCGGAGTCACAAAGGTGACCTCAAGGGTCGACTCCAGCTCTTCCCCGTTCGTCGACCGCAAGGGGAAGCTATGGGCATCCGACCCGCGCACGGTCAGCACATAGCTCACGCCCGGCTCGAGGCCGGATGGATCCCCATCACCCAGCGGACAGGCCGGCTGGAATCGGATCGTCGTGGGGTCCGGCTCGCCAGTGAGCGGATCGACGCCGGGGCCGTAGGTCCCAAGAACGTGGGGCCCACCCTGCTGGGGCTGCACGCTGACGCTTCCCGACTGCACGGAGCTAAAGCTCAGGTCGCGGTTCGTTTCGATCGTGATCGCACGGTTCAGCTGCCATGTAGCGCCGTCCACAAGAGCGCCCGACGAAACCGTGAAGGCGCCAGGCAGCGAAGGGGGCGACTGGGACGCGGAAGAGCCGCCTCCGCAGCTAGAAAGAGCGAGCGCCGCTATCCAGCCAAACGCGCGGCCTCCGCACCTGATGTGGAGACTCAGCGATGTGTTGGGTCCAGTCATGCCGCTGCTAGCCTACCCGGATACCGCGGGTCACAGTCGAAATGAGCAGCTGACCAAGTGGTCGTTCACCATGCCCGTCGCCTGCATGAACGCGTAGCAGATCGTAGGCCCCACGAACTTGAAGCCGCGCTTCTTGAGCGCTCGGCTCATCGCCGTGGACTCCGGCGTCACTGCGGGCACTTCCGCCATGGTCTTCCAGTGATTGAGAAGCGTCTCGCCGTCCGTGAAGGACCAGAGCAGCTCAGAAAGAGATTCGCCGTCCTTCTCGATCTGGACCGCGACCTTCGCGTTGTGGATGACCGCTTCGATCTTTTGACGATGGCGCACGATCCCCGCGTCTAGGACGAGCTTGTCCACTTTTGCCGCGGTGAAGCGAGCGACCTTATGCTTGTCGAAGCCAGCGAACGCACGGCGGTAGTTCTCGCGCTTGCGCAGAATCGTGATCCAGCTCAGGCCCGCTTGCGCTCCCTCGAGGTTCAGCATCTCGAACAGCTCGTCATCGTCTCGGCAAGGAACGCCCCACTCGTGGTCGTGGTAGTCCTCGTACAGCTCGTCCCCGAGGCACCAGCTACAGCGTGATTCCATCCCACTTCACCGCTTCTCAGGACCAAGCGTGATGGCGACCGCCCCGTACACGGAGCTGCGCTCCGATGGTGACGGCGGCGTGAATCAACCCGATGTGCGTGTACGCCTGGGGGAAGTTGCCGAGCAGCTCGCCGCTGTCGGGATCGATGTCCTCGCTGAAGAGGCCCACGGGGTTCGCATGGGCGTACACGCGCTCGAAGAACGCCTCTGCCTCGTCGAGCCGGCCCGCCAGGGCCAGCGCCTCCGCCCACCAGAACGAGCAGATCGTAAACGTGCTCTTCGGCTCGCCGAAGTCGTCGGTGTGCACGTAGCGCATCACGCCGGTAGGACGCACCAGTCGCTCCTTGTACGCGTCAAGGGTCGACAGGAATCGCGGGTCATCGCCGCGAAGGAGCCCAATGGACGGCAGGAGCAGGTTGGCCGCATCCGCTTCCTCGTTCTCGAAGGTCTGGGTGAACATCCCCTTGGCTTCGCTGTATCCCCGCTGGAGAACGTCCGTCCGCATCTTCTCGGCCGCGGCTTCCCACTCAGCGCCCAGCTGGTCTCTTCCGAAGTGCCGCGCGATCGCGGCGCCGTGGTGCGCGGCCGCCCAGCACATCGCGCGGCTAAACGTGTGCAGCTGCGGTGCGCCGCGATACTCCCAAATCCCCAGGTCAGGGACCTCGAAAGCGTCGCGGGCCTCTTTCACCATGCGCGACACCAAAGGCATCCATCGATCGGGCTCTCCGGGGTCAACGCGCGCATCCGTGAGCATGGTGCGAAGGCACAGGATGACTTCCCCCATGAGGTCCGTCTGCAGCTGCTCGGCGGCCGCGTTGCCGATGCGCACGGGCTTTGTGCCGCGGAATCCGGCGAGGTGCTCCAACGAGATCTCCGTCAGGTCCCGCTCCGCGCCGATCCCATAGAGCGGCTGAAGCGGTCCCGTCTCCGCTAGGGTGAGCATGAAGTCAGCGAAATCGCGTCCTTCTTGGAACTGGCCGAGGCGGCGCAGGGCTTCCACCGTGAACACGCCGTCCCGCAACCAGCAAAAGCGATAGTCCCAGGTCCTTGGCTCCCCCACGACCTCAGGGATCGATGTCGTTGCGGCCGCGATGATCGCCCCCGTTTCCGCGAACTGAAAGAGCTTGAGGCACAGCGCCGATCGCAGGACAGCGTCATCGCGGAAGCCGGGGGGCGAGCAGGACTGGGTCCAGCGCCGCCAGCTCGCGGTCGTAAGCTCGAGGCCGCGCTCAACTTCGGCCAAGGTCACCGGGGATCCGTCTCCTCCGCAGTCGAGAACGAAATAGCGCCCACCCTCGAGGGAGAACGTCTGTCCCGCCGCCAAGTCCGCCGCGGGAACGTTGGAATGGAGCGAGATCCGAAGTCCCCCGTGGGCCGCGTACTCAAGCCCCTGCTCGGTGACTTCCGGTTCGCCCGTCATTCGCGCGTAGTCCGGCCGCATGTCCAGGTCCATGCGGAGCACCGGCGTCCCACGGAGCGGGCGGAGGTAGCGGATCAGCGTCGGCGGCCGGCGATGCCCCAGACCCTCCTCAACGAAGGGCATGAAGTCGAACTGCTCCCACTCGTTTTCGTCCGCTTCGAAGCGCGTGACGAGCACGTTGGTGTTGCGCACGTACCTCTGTTCGCCGCGCAGTAGCTCGCCGGGACCGGCGCCGTCGGTACCCACCCCGCAGTATCGAATGCGCCAAGCCCCCCCCTTCTCGACGTCGAGCAGCCGCCCAAAGAGTGAAGGTGAGTCAAAGCGCGGGGCGCAAAGCCAGTCGATGCTCGTGTCCGGATGAACGAGCGCAAGCAGCGTCCCGTTTCCGATGACGCCGTGGTCAAGTTTCATGGGGTCGTAGTCGCAGCCGATGGCGTCTGACCAACGGAGTGCAGGTGGGAGAGTAGCGCGCGGAACCGCGCGGGGGAGTCAACTCGGAACTGCGCAGCGGATGGACGGACGCCCACCAGCACGGTCAAGGCATCGGGGAAAGCGCGGAACATCGATTCGTCCGTGACGTCGTCGCCAGCGATGAACATGAGGTCAGGGGTAGCGCCACGCTGATGGATCAGCGTTTGCAGCGCCTTCGCCTTTGATACGCCGGACGGGCGGATCTCCAGGACCTTGTTGCCGCGCATGATCTCTAGGTTCTCGTCGGCCATGATCTCACCGAGGTGCTGGTAGAGCTCGTGGGCCTGCCACGCGGCCGACTCCGGCTCGCAGCCACGGTAGTGCCACGCGAGCCCCTGCTCCTTCTCCTCGATGTGGCTCTTCATGACGCGGCTTTGAACGCTCTCAAGGATCGGGCGTATGCGCTTCTTCCAGCCGGCGTGGGGGCTCACCGCGAGGCTCACGGGTTCGTCTTGACCGGCGGGTAGTGACAGGCGCCCGTGCTCGGCGATGATGCCGACTCCAGTGGACCCTAGGTGCTCGCGCAGGAAGTCCAGCGAGCGGCCAGAGACGATCCAAACGTCGTTCCCATCGATCGCGGTCATCTCTTTCAATAGCTCCACCAATTCCGGTGCCGGCGTGGCCGTCACCGGATCCACCTGGAGCTCGCGCAGCGTACCGTCGTAGTCCAGGGCCACGAGGCGATCCGACGACTGGCGCCACCGAGCGCTGCACTCCTCTTCCACAGAGCCTTCAATCAGGAGCGGCGGCGTACTGGGCGCGCGGTTCTCGATGGCGCCGAGCATCGCCTGGGTCCAGTGGTGAATGTCGTCGCGGCGAATCCTCGCGCGCATCGGGATCATCCGCGCGGCCTGCTCTTCCAGCGGCATCTCTAGGGCCCGCAGGTAGGTGTTCTTCATCGCATCCGTGTCGTACGGATTCACGTGCAGGGCCTCGGTCAGCTCCCAAGCTGCACCGGTGAACTCGCTGAGCACGATGACCCCCTTGTTCTCCGTTCGCGCAGCGACGAACTCTTTCGCCACAAGGTTGAGCCCGTCCCGCAGCGGCGTGACCACGCAAACGTCCGCGGCCCGATAGAGAGCCGTCAATCGATCCGCACCCACCCCGTGGAACTGGTAGTGAAGCGGCTGAAGACCGACGCGCCCGAAGCGGCTGTTGATCTCCCCCACCAAGCGCTCGACGCTGCTCTTCAGGTCCTGGTAGGCGTCCACCTCGACGCGACTGGGCACCGCGATCTGGAAAAACACGACGCTCTCGCGCAGATCAGGGTTCTCCTCCAACAGATCACGGAACGCGGTCAAACGCTCCAGGATGCCCTTGGTGTAGTCGAGGCGCTCAACGCCGAGGAGCACCTTGCGGCCCCCTGCCGCCGCCTTGATCTCGGCCAAGGACTCGGCGATCGCGCCGTCATCGCTCGAGCGCTCCCACGGGGTGGAGTCGATGCCGAGGGGCTGGGCCACGAGCTGGACGGCTCGACTCTCGTACTCCACCTGGTGGGACGTGGTCTCGACGCCGAGCACGCGCCGCGAGGCAGAGCGAAAGCAGCGCAGGTACTCAAGTGTGTGGAAGCCGATCACGTCGGCGCCGAGCAGTCCTTGGAGCACTTCAGCGCGACTCGGTAGCGCGCGAAAGATCCCGGTGTGGGGAAACGGCACGTGGAGGAAGAAGCCGATGCGCACGTCGGGCCGCTTCGCGCGGATCATGGCGGGCACGAGGCAGAGCTGGAAGTCCTGGACGAATACGAGGTCGCCGGGCTGGGCGTTCTCGCAAACGGCGTCGGCGAAGCGCTGGTTGACGGCGCGATAGGTGCGCCAATCATCGCGATCGAACTCCACGCGCTCGACAAAGCCGTGCAGCAGCGGCCAGATGCAGCGGTTGCTCGTGCGCAGGTAGTACTGGTCGTGCTCCGCCTCGGTGAGACCGAGCCCGTAGAACCCCTCCTGGGCCAGTCGCTTCTGTGCAGCCTCGGGAATAGCCGGAGATTCCGTCGTGAACCCTGGCCATCCAATCCAGACGCCGCCGCTGTCCGCATGGGGTCCAGCGAGGCCCGTGGCAAGTCCGCCCATGGTGCGTGTGGCCGTCCACTCACCATCCTCGGACTGATGGAGTTTGACGGGAAGGCGATTGCTCACGAGCAGCAGCCGCGGCTTCGCGGGGCTATCGGGAGCTGCTGATTCAGAGTCGTGCGCGCTAGACATCAGCCCCAAAGTGAGCCTTGGGACAGCGAGATGGAACTCTTCCCGCGCACTTTCTACCGATATATGCCGTACGCAATTCAGCGCTCCTTCGAGGGCTCCCAGGTTAGGGCCGGCTGAAGTAGCCTCAGGCCTCGGCTTCCAACGCTTTCGCCCTCGCTCCCGCGCCGCATGCAACCCTTCACACTCCTTGCTCGAGTCCTCGTACTAGTTCTTGTTCTGGTCCCTTCAACCGTGGCGCAAGACGTGGTCTGGTCGACTTTGGAGGGGCCAAGTCCCGGCGGGTCGTTCACTTCCGATGTTCTTCCCCTAGAAAACGGCGCGGTGATCGGAGTCCACGGCATTTTCTCGTCGTTTACGGCCCAGGAGTGGTTCCTGCTCGGCGCCGACGGCGCCCCCATGGGCGAAGCTCCCATGGCACCGTCCATAGGCCAAGCAAGCGACGAACTGCTTGCATCGGATGGCGCCGGGGGCGCATTCCTTCTGACCTCGACCCTTGGTGACGCGTATGGAAGCGCTTCGCTCGGGCTAGCAGACGCCATCGTGCTACACCTTGACTCAAGCGCCCAGCTCATTGGCGTCCAGCGTGTGGGCGGGACTGGAAGGGATGTGGGCCGGGCGATCGTTGCTGATGGCGCGGGCGGCTACTTCGTGGCGGGTGAAACGGAAAGCGGCGACTTCGGCACCCCAACGGGTGCCGAGCGCGATGCCTTCGTCGCCCGCTTCGACGCCGCTGGATCCGAACAGTGGGTTCAGCGCGAAGGACTGGTCGGTTTCCCTGGGCACATGAACACCCTCGCGCCCGACGGGGCCGGAGGTGTCCTCTGCGGGGGCGCATTCGATGATCAGTCCCAAGCCCCCGTCGTGCCGCGAGGGTTTGTGTGCGGCTACGACGCGGGTGGCGCCCAACAGTTCTTCCACAGCCTCTACCCAACGGGCGGAGACATCCAGGGCATCGCTCGCACTCCGACGGGCTACGTCGAGCTGAACTTCAGCCCCTTCGGCGGCTACTTGTGCGTCGGAAGATCAGTCATGGGAGCGCCGCTGTGGAACGTAGAGCTGGAGCCTACCGGCTCCTTCCTTGCGTTCACGTCGACCCTTACGCGACGCAGCGACGGAACGTACCTCATCGCTGGCTCCTATCAGGCGGCCACAACGACGGCGCACATGCGCGGATTCGACAGCAATGGCGCGGTGCTCTTTGACCGCTCGTATGTGGGAGCGAACGGTGCCCGAACGAGCATCGGAGGCTTGACAGCCGACGCCTTGGGGAGCGTGTACGTCGCCGGAAGCACCAACCTCTCTCCCTCGGGCTTCGACGCTCGCGGTCAAGTGGATCGAATTGTTCTCGACGAGCTAGGCGCACGCGGGTGCGTGGGTCAGCCCAACTCCACCGGCGCCGCCGCCCGCACCCGCGCAGTGGGCAGCGACCTAGGAAGCGACAACGCCCTCACCGTCTTCACCGGCGACCTACCGCCGTCTAGCTTTGGCTACTACCTCTGCAGCCAGACGCAGGACTTCGTCGCGGGCGCCGGTGGAAGTCAAGGCGACCTTTGCCTCGGTGGCGCCATCGGGCGCTTGAACCGCCCCGGTGAAGTACAGGTGAGCACGGCCGCAGGCCGCTTCCACCTGCGCCTTGACCTGACGTCGCTCCCGAGCCCAACGGGTAGCGTCTCAGCCATGACCGGGGAAACCTGGCACTTCCAAGCCTGGTACCGCGACGCAAACCCGTCAGCAACGAGCAACTTCTCGAGCTCGGTCGCGCTCGACTTGCGCTAGAAGCGACTACCTCTGAAACCGAAGGACGAGCTTTGCGGAGAGCCCGAAGTTCCACCAGAAGAAGCGATTGACTCCGCCCCAGATGGGCGTGAACCAGCTGCGAGTATGGGTATCGAGGCGCAGGCGCAGTCGGCTCTTGCCCTCGCCTCGGTCTTCAAACCAAAACTGCAGCCTGACCGGCCGCGCCAGCCGGAGCGACACCGCGTAGCTGCCGTAGCTGTAGAAAAGGTCCCGATACTCCGCTTCGCGCACCTCACCGATGACGCCGTGGAAACTCATCATGGGCCCGTGGTGCATGTTCAAGCAGCCGGGCACAAAGCCGCCCGGCTCACCGCTCGGAAGATCGAGGAACTCCACCTTGAAGGGCGGGATCTGCCCCCGCGTGAACGTGCGCGGATCGTTGAGCCAGTCCCAAAGCACCTGCCTTGGGACCCCGTAGTTCCATGAGCGCTCCAGCACGTGGAGCTTGAACCCCTTGGGCACCGGCGGCGCCAGTAGCTGCTCGGTGAGCACCCTGGCGTCAATCGCGCTTTCTAGCCGGCTGAGCCCCATGTTCTTCACAGGCTCTGACTAGAACGTGAAGTTCGTTTGGAAGTAGCCGTAGAGCGTGTCGCCCTGGGTCGTCGCATTGGGCGCGTTGTCGACGAAGCTGCCCGCCGCCAAGTAGGCTGCGCCAAACTCGATCCGCACGGACTGCGGCACGAGGTCGTAGCGCACGCGGAACTCTGAGAAGTTGCCGATGTGGCTGCCGGACTGGCCGGTGGCGTCTTGGAGCCCGCTCGTCGTCCACGCATCGCGATCCGAAGCGAGATAGTGGAAGCGCTGGGTCAGCATCACTTCCCACTGGGGTGCGGGCTTCGTCACGAAGCGCAGTCCCGGCGAAACCAGGTTGGAGCGCGCAAACGCGCCGAAGATTCCGGTGGGTCCAAATTCGAAGCGACGCGCGCCGAAGAGCGTGTCGAAGCGGTTGTTCTGATCGTCGTTCGGGTCGTTGTCCCCGGTGACGTAGTCAAAGAGCGCTTCCATGCGCGGCTTACCGTCGCCGTCGAACTGGTAGCCGAGGATCGCGTGGTGGAACCACGCTTCGTGGTTCAGGGTGAGCGCCGCCGTGGACGGGGACTCTCCGTACTGATAGACGGACTCGAGCTCCCAGTGCACAGAGCCCGTCTTGCGGCCCTTGCTCCAGCGCGTACCCACGGTCGTCAGGTTGCGATCGCGCGTGTTGAGGCCTTCTGCGTCGCTCTCCATGAGCCCGAATCCGTAGAACTCGGCGTCAATATCGCTCGCCACTTCGGGGACCGCTGCGTGCAGACCGTAGAAGCGAACGGACGAGCGCTCCTCGTCGTACTCAAGATCGTTGTCATCGAGCCCCTCAAAGTCGCGCGGACCGCGCTGAACGGGAAGCGTGTAGAAAGCGCGGACTTTCGTGCCGCCAGCCCCTTCCCACTGGGCGTTGAGCCCCGTGAACGCATTGATCGTGTTGCGGTAGCGATTGCGCGCGACGAGGCGGCGACTGCCGATGTTCATCGTGTGGCGGCCGAACTGCACGCGAAGCTTATCGCCTGGGCTGAACGCGTCGGTGAAGCGCGCGGCAATGTAGCCCTGGAGGAGCTCACCCGCGTTGCCGATACCGGTGTTCAGACGCGCTTCGGAGACGCCGCCGTAGATGCGGCTGTCCATGATCTCGGCGGTCGCCGACAGGTAGGTGTCCCGCAGGGTCGCCGCGATCATCGAGCGAGTCACCAGGATTTGCTGGTGGCCGCCGTCGCCGGTACGGAACTGCTCGTCAAACGACTCGAAGCGGCCGCGGATCGTGCCGCTGATCTCGAACCAGTCGGGGGCGCCGACGGCATCGGCGAGACGCCAAGGACCGGCCTCAAATTCTGCCTCCGGGTTGGGAATCAGATCAGCCGGCTGCGTCGAGCTCTGCCCAAGGGCAGCGCTCGCAAGGGAGAGGGAAATGAAAAGGGAACGGGTGACCGACGGAGTGCCGGCAAACCAAGCAACGCGCATAGGGAACGGAACAGAAAAGTGCTCAGGAAATGCCCGCGAGAGCGGGCCGCGGGCCAAGTCAGACGGTGCGCCGGTGCTCGACCCCGTTACGGGGGCCGAACAGAATACAGGCGTTGGCCGCGATGAGCCCTTCAGTCGATCACTTTGTGGCGTTTGACACCATTGAGACAATGCGGCGAGCGGGCTTGAAGCCTCGGAAGCCCACTGCCCCCCCCAATCCTCACTCGAACAGCAGCTCGCTGGAGTTGCTGTAGTTGAACGCACCCGCCGAAGGGATATCGCGGTGCGCAAGCTGGATGAATCGGGTGGTTCCGGCGGTGATCATGCCAGCCGCGGGCGGAAGACCTTGGAGGTCGAGCGGATAGGTCACGACCCCCTCTGGTGAAGCCACGACAAGGGGCAGGCGCACGATCGCGCCCCCGAGGCACAGAATGCCCCCGCCCTGCTGGACTGAGCCCGTCCCGTCCGCCAGGAAGAAGATCCCCGCCGAGTTAGGCGGAAGGAAGCGCACGTTGATGGTTAGGTCGTTCTGGTCTACGCGGGTTGAGCCGTTGGCGAACAGGTCGCTGACCTGCCCGGTGGAGTTGGGGAGCGAGCGGCACGAGAGGTTCTCGCGGCTCACGAGGTCGACCGTGTCCATCCAGCCTGGACCGTTGTTGAAGATGTAGCCTCCAGCTGCCAGGTGCTTTGGATGAATCGCGGCGGCGTCTGACCAAGGGAAGCCAGCGGCAGGGAAGCTGCGCTGCACGCGCAGCTGTTCTTCACCGGTCCGTACGTCTACGACGACATAGCTCTCTTGGGTGACGGCGAGGGCGTACGAGCTATCCTCGGCGATCGCAACGTCGAGGGGCCCTCCGTCCAGAAGCGTCCCGTAGATGAAGTTGGGCGTCGTTCCCTGGGTCAGGTCGAAAATACGAACGCGCGTGTTTCCGTTGGACGGAGCCATCACGATGGCGCGCTCATTGGTCGCCTCCACCGAGTCGATGCCCGCCAGGAGCCCCGAGGCCGTTGCCAAGAAGTTCCTGAAGTTCGAGTTGCTGAGCGCAGGGGTCGCGGGGAGATTCGTCAGATCGAAGCGATAGATCTTCTCACCGGTGTGGACGAGCAGCGACTCGTTGTCCGGCGTGAGGACGAGGTCCCGAGGCGTACCGTCAAGGAAGGCGAACCAGTTCTGCCCCGTCTGCAGATTCTGAACGTTCAGCAGGCCATCCGCGGTCGTGCTATTGGCGACGGAGATCGTCGCCCACAGCGTGTTCGTCGAGACCACCGTATCGGTCGTCGCAGTTCCGAAGGGCAGCAGCCCAATGTTGAACGCATCGAAGGTCCGGACGAGGGCCGTATTGACTCCGTCCAGTCGGAACAGTGCTACCTGCTCCGAGGTACGCACGGTCGCGAACTGGCCGTCAGGGCTAATGGCCACATCCATCGGGTCGCCGAGGAAACCAGCCGTCATGGCCGTGTCGAGGACCACCTGGGGCCCTCCGCCCGAGGTGGGGTCGAATTCGACGATCAACACGTCGGTTTCGATGTTGCCTGCGTCCCAGGCGAGGGAAACCCCGTGAAAGTCCGAGGCGGCCGCAAGGTCGCTTCCGAGCTGTACGCCGACGGCCCGCGGCTGCGAAGGCGAGAACAAGAGAGTCGCCCCCGTGCCCATGTCCACGACGTAGGTGCCGCCTCGCACGCCGCGTCCCCCACGGATGATCGCAAAGCTACCGTCACCGGAGAGCGCTACGTCGCGGGGCCAGATACCGCAGTCAAGCGATGCGAGCTCGACGGGTGGCTGCGCGGTGAGATCGATGATCTTCACCTGTTGGCCGAGGCTGATGGCGCGGCTATTGGTCGTCGCGAGCGCGTCGTTGCACGGAGCAGAGCAGGAGGCGTCCCCAGCCGACCCGCAATCCGGCCCAAGGTCCGACGTCAGCTGAAGTACGTACTCACCCGTCTCGAGGTCAACCACCCTCGTGTTCGTTAGCACAGCCATGTCCCGATAGATCGCGTAGCGTCCGTCAGGGGTGATCACGAGGTCGTCGACACCGAGATCAGTGCCCATGGTGGGAGGGGTGACCGTCGTGCTGAACGAGGTGTACTGCGGCGCTGCCGTGGCTCCTGCAAGGAGGGCCAGCGGCGCGAGGAGGTGGGAAGCGACGGAAGTGGGCGAGTTGAGTTTCATAGCTGATCTTGGCTAGAGCTTGGCGCGCAGAGGAGTGGGTTGGGAGCGAACCAGCCTCCTCGATGGAACCACGTAGCTTGCCGGATAGGCGCGGTCACAGCAGAAAATTGCCACTCGATGACCCCGGGCGGGTCCCCTCTCGCAGGGCGAGGCATAGAATCCGGCCCATTCACCATGACAAGCCCCCCTGCGACCCCCCCACTGCTCGAGTCCTGCGCCCGTCTCCAAGACGCGACCGAGCCCACCCAGGAACTCAAACGCCTCACCCGGGACTTCATCGGCGAAGTGGCTGAGAACGGCACGGTGCCGCCGGACGTCCTCGCTGCGCTTGAGTTCCTGCCGCCCCACGGTGCCGCATGGCTCGCCGTCTCCCTCGGTTCGGCCGTCGAGAGGGGCCTCGACCCGTCCCTCGCGGGCGAGCGATTGCTCAAGGTCTTCCGGGACTGGCTTGGGCGTACGACGGAGGGCCGCGAGCCGGAGCTGATGGAGGCGCTGCCCACGCTCTCCCAAGCGCTAGTCGCGCACCTCGCCCGACTCCGCGGGCTCCGCTCCGCGCTTGCGGACGACGCGCCTCTCCTGGCTGAACTCGAAAAGCGCGAACCAGAGAGCCACGCCATCACGTGGATCCGCGAGCTCATCTGCCGCCGCACGGGCGACCTCTTTGTCATTCACGGCGCGACCCAGCGCGTCGTCCATCTGCAGTTCAAGAACGTCCACCGCTGCTATCATCTCTTCAGCCTCATTCAATCCGTCCTGGGAAGCGCTTTGCCAGGCGGACAGATCCCGAATGGAGCCGTGGCCGCCGCTGCGCGCGGACAGTCTGAAGACCCGGCGACGGACCAAGCGTGGTGGCACTACCAGGCCGGCGGCATGAAACCTTCGATGCAGAAGGCCGTTTGGGGCGAGGAGTCCGTGGACAAGCTGCGCGGCCCCGACGGCGCGTACCTCGTTGTGCTTTGGGATCCGCTCATGGGGGACCGCAAGTGGAACTCAGGCTACTTCGGGCCAGTCCTGGACGCCGCTCTGCCCGACATGCGTTTTATGGCGGAGCTCGACGGAGACGCGGCCGCACAGTGGATCGCGCGCACGGGCGCTGACGCCTAAGGGCTAGGGTGCGTCCCAGGCCGCGTCTTCGGACTCCACCCAGTCACCGACCCAAGCGGGAAGCACGGGCTCATCTGCGCTGAGCTCCATCAGCTGAAAGAGCTCCGCGGGTGCCACGCGGCCGCCGGACTTGCGCAGGAAGATCCCCTTGACGATGGCCGACGCCACCTTCTCGCCTGAACGCTCGAACGACTGCTGCAGGTAGATGAAGCGATCGTCCCATCCAAGCACGCGCGTCCGGACTCCAAAGCGAGCGAAGGGCGGGAGCGACCGGCGGTAACGAATCGTCTGGGACGCCACCACCGGGTAGATGCCCTCCCGGCGCAGGACGCCGAAGAGCTCGGACCGGAGCATCAGATCCACCCTCCCAAGATCCAGAATCGAGAGGTACTTGCCGTTCGTCATGTGCCGGTTGACGTCGAGGTCAGTGGGCCAAACGCGAAAGGGCGTCACCACCTCGTCGAGGACGCCCGCCCGGGAGCGGGTGCGCGAGAACAAAAGCAGGTGCAGGAGGCGGAAGAAGAGGTTCATGCCTGCCCCATCGTAGTGATGCTTCGACCCAGACTCCCGCGTCCGCTGGGTCGATCCGGACGAACATCCGGGCATGAAAGAGGCCATCGCCGTTTGGTTCCGCACGGACCTTCGCGTCTCAGACCACGCCATGCTGGTCGAAGCAGCCGCGCGCGCTCAGGCCCGGAACGCTTCGCTCCACTGCGTCTACTGCTTGGACCTGCGCGATTTTGGCCCGAGCGAACACCTTGGCCTGCCGCGCGTCGGTCCGTTTCGCGCACGGTTTCTCTTGGAGTCACTCGAGGCTCTCGACGCGTCGCTGAGGAAGCTCGGCTCGGCCCTCCTGATCCGCCGCGGAGCTCCGGAAGAGGTCCTCGGAGAGCTCGCCGCCGAGGCCCAATGGACGGACCTCTACTTCCACCGATTGGTGGGCACCGAGGAGAAACGGACAGAGCGGCGGGTCCTACGCGCCATGAAGTCGCGCGGCGTGGAAGTCCACGGCTGGATGCAGCGCACGCTCCACGACGAATACCCGTTCGAGATCGCCGATACTCCCGCCGTCTTCTCGTCGTTTCGGAAGATCGTTGAGCGCGAGGTGGAGTTCGCCGCGCCGGTGCCCGCGCCCAGCGATCTGCCGGGACCGGGCGACATCGATCGCGGCACGCGGCTTACGCTGGAGGAGCTTGGGGTCGAAGATATCCAGCCGGACGAGCGCGCTGCGCTCAGGTTCGACGGAGGAGAGCCCGGCGCCCTGCGGCGCCTCGGAGACTTCATCGACGGCGGGCACCTCGCGACCTACAAGGAAACGCGCAACGGCCTCGTGGGCGCCGACTACTCCTCCAAGCTGTCCCCGTGGCTCGCGCTCGGCTGCATCTCCTGCCGCACGATCCAAGCCGCTGTGGCTGACTACGAGACCGCGCACGGCGCCAACGACTCCACCTACTGGATGTCCTTCGAGCTCCTTTGGCGCGACTACTTCACTCTCATCCTCGCGAAGCACGGCGGCGAGGTTTTCCGTCCTGAAGGACTCCAGGGCATCCCCGTTCCATGGGGACGAGACCCCGAGGCCTTCGAAGCATGGCGCACCGGCCGCACCGGCTTCCCGTTCGTCGACGCCAACATGCGCGAGCTCCTGCTCACGGGCTTCATGAGCAACCGCGGCCGCCAGAACGTCGGCAGCTTCCTCACCAAGAACTTGGGCATCGACTGGCGGCTAGGGGCCGAGTGGTTCGAGATCCAGCTCGTCGACTACGACGTTGCGTCGAACTACGGCAACTGGAACTACACGGCCGGGGTGGGCAACGACGCGCGCGGTTTTCGGTACTTCAACATCCCCAAGCAAGCGAGCATGTACGACGGCGAAGGCCTGCACGCGAAGCTGTGGCTTCCAGAGATCGACCGAGCAGACGTAAGGCTGGGCGAAGACTACCCCCACCCTATCGTCGACCTCGAAACGAGCCAGCGCACCCAGCGCGCGGCCTGGGAGGCAGCGATGGCAAAGCACAAGGCTCGGAAGCGGTCATGAGCGCAGACGAGGCCACCTGCGGTTCCTGTGGCCGTCGTATGGAAGCGCGACGTTCCGACCGCGGAGCGAGCGCTGATACACCGCGCAAGTACTGCAGCGCCGCCTGCCGCAAGCGCAAGGTGCGGGCCGTGGACCACGCGTTGGAAGCGTCCATCCTTGAGCTGCTTTCTGCGCGGGCCGGCGGAGCCTCCATCTGTCCTTCTGAGGCCGCAAGGAGCGTCTTCGAGCACGAGGGCAGCGGCGAAGACGACGGCTGGCGAAAGCTGATGGAGCCAGCCCGGTGCGCCGCGCGGCGACTCGTCGCCCAAGGGAGCGTCGAGATCACCCAGAAAAACCGCGCCGTCGATCCGTCAACCGCCAAGGGTCCTATCCGAGTCCGGCTCGTCGATCGATTCTAGTGCCCGACGTCACGAATTCTCGCCCACGCCACTAGAGGAGCCACTCGACGGCGGCGCTATTCACCTACGGCGGGCCCTTCTCCGATGCGAACTCGAATCAGCTCGGCCGCCTGGAGAAAGCGTTTGCGTGCCGCGTCTTCACCAAGCCCGAGTTCGCCGCCAATCTCGGTGAAAGTGCGGCCTTCTCTGCGCCAAAGGACAACATCCATCAGCCGGGTGGGAAGTGCATAAATGAGCGACTCCAGATGCTGCTCTTCGTCCGCGGACGTGACGGCTCCGGTCTCGTCCTCGCGATGGGCTAGGGCGTCGAGACCACGGGGTGCAACGGCGGATTCGCCCAGCGCTTGAGCGCTCCGGCGGTAGACCTTTCCCAGGGTCCAGCGCGCCTGTTGGATAGCGAGGGCGCACACGTCTTCTGGGCCTGCTTCTTCTCGAAGGTGCTGGAGCCATTCAGAGGCGTTGCCCAGGACTTCTTGCTCGACGTCGGCGACGGAGATATCTCGCCTAGCGGAGCCGCCCATCGAAGCCGAGACGAAGCGCGCGAGCCTTGGGCGCAGCCACTCCTGGATCCAGCCGAGATCAGGGCAGGAGCCCGCCCGGGCAGACTTGAGCCGCTCAGCAAAGTCGGCTGACTCAGAATTCGATGGGGTAGGCGGCACCTCCGGACTGTACCACGCTGCGTTCAGCAGCATTCTCATTGGCCCGACACGCCGTGGGACCTGAGAACCGCTACGTCAGCGGGGCTGAAGGCCCCGAGGCCCGCCTGGACCTCAGCCGCGCCTAGAGCTCGAATCTGTTGGAGCAAGTGAGCGACTGGCTGCCCTTCCTTCAGGTTGAGGCAGGCGAGCGCCATCAGCGCCTCGGCTCTAGGCTCCGCACCGCCAGCAACGTACTGCTCGAGACGCAGTCTCGCCCTTGGAGACTGATTGGCCACCTCGAGTCGAAGCAATGCGAGGTAGCTTCCCGGAATGCTCCGGCGGTACTTCGTTAGCTCGGAGACGAGAACCCTTGCGCGGCGTATTCGATCTGCCTCGCTCCAGCCGGGGCGCGGCCCTGGATGCACAAGCACCTCGCGACCGCGACTGAGAACACTCGCGGGGCTCAGGAAGTCCTGGAACGCGCTGGTTCCTTCTGCGCCATAGGCCTCATCGCCGCCTGCCTGCAAGAGCTGCTGCGTCTTTACCTCGCGCTCCAGAACGTCTAGGTCATCCCAGACGCGTATGACGCCGCTGGACGACACACTTGCCAAGGCAGCACCATCCCGGATAGACGCGATGGCGCGCGTGATCTGCGAACCGTGGGTGAGGTTCAGGAGCCCATGAAGAGAGTCCGCATCGAACAGAAGTGGCGAGACATAGTTCGTAGCGAGAAGGGCGCGGGTGCCGTCGGCGACGAACTCGAGCCCGGTGATGCGCTGATCCTTCTTGATCTCTGCTAGCAGGGGGCGGACCCGCAGCTGCGCGCCGGACAATTCGCTCCAGACGTGGACGTTCCCCTCGCTCGTCACTCCGAACAGTTCGTGGGAGCCCGGGCGAAACGCCATCCTCGTCAGGTGGATGCCGTCGAGCGGCAACGTATGCGTTTCTCCTTCGGGCTGACCGCTCTCGTTGAGCTGAACGAGAACCGCTTCTTCGTCAGTCCAAAAAGCGGCTGCGCGAGCATCTCGGCGAAACCGCCACCGCGCCGTGGGCTCTAGCGGATGAGTCCGCGGCGGACGCGGAAGAAGCGTCTCGCCGGAGAGCACGGACGCTTCATCGGCCGCGCCCCGTAGGAACAGCTGCGACCCGTCGGCGGAAAAGTCGATCTGATCGATGACATGGGCTCGCTCGGCTGTCGGGACCTCTGTCGTCTTGAGCCGACGTCCGCTCTCTACGTCCCAAAGGGCTAAGCGCCCACCGCGGTCAACCGCCGCGAGGCGGGTTCCATCGACAGTGACGGCGACCGAGGAGACGGAATCCGTGAGTCCCTCAAAGACGCGTAGCAAACGGCCGCTGAAGCTGTCCCACAGGCAGACACTTGCGTCGGATCCGCCGCTGACGATCCGTGCTTCCGAGCGACCCTCTAGTATGCATGTTGCGTTGAAGACGTGGCCCTGCCAGCTGAGGTACCCACCGTCCGAACGCGTGCTCCACTCTCTCACTGCACCCCCAAGCGAAGCGCCGATGACGCGGCCTCGCGCATCATCAACGACGACCTCGCGCAGCGCTCCACGCGTGAGATTCGTGCGCCGCACGGCCATCGAGTATCCGATCTCGTAGGTCAGCAGCAGGTTGTAGCCGACCGACACCATGACGGCGTCACCCCCGCGAATGAACTTCACGTCGGACATCAACCTATAGGAGCTGGACGTCCATTGCTGGACGACGCGCTCGTTCTCGAGGTCATAGATCGTGAGGGTCGCGTCATCGTCGACCAGCGCAACGAGCGGCTTGGTGGGGTGAACGTCAAGGGCGTAGAAGCACGCGTCGTTCGTCCAGATGATGTGCCGCTGCGAGCCATCGGCACTCCACCGCCTAAGCGTCTGGTCCATGCCCACAGAGATGAACTCGTGAGTACCGCTTAGGAATCCGAAGTCGTACACCCTTGACGAATGACCGCTCGTGGGCGCTCCCAGCGGCTTCCAATCGGGACCATAGCGACGGACGGACCCGTCGTACGATCCCATGAGCACGACGGACCCATCAGCGCTCACGACCGTCGTTCGCGGCTTGGATCTACAGGTCTCCGGCCCCAGATCCTGCTCGACTGTCATCTCTGGCAGGCTCGCAGCGGAATCACCCACCTTGAGGCAATAGCCGATGCCGCTTGCTGATACGAAGTAGAACGACTTCGACGCCTCGTTGAAGTGAATCTTCATCACCTGACCGATGGGTCTCTTCCAGATCTTGCTCGGCTGCTCTCGATGGAAGGCGAACAGGTCTTGGGATCCAGCGACGACAATCCACGCATGGTCTGTGGAACAGGCGATGGCGCGCGCATGCGGAGTGTCTAACGCCTGGTACCAAAGTTCCGATCCGGTGAGCGCGTCCAAGTGACCCCACTCCCAGCCCCTGTTCTTCGCCGGGGCTCCTTCGAGATAGCGCCGCGCCAGCACGGGCTCTCGCGCTTCGTGTGCGGCCAGCGCGGCGCCGAGGCTCGTAGCGTAGGCGTTCCGCAGGTCACGTTCGCGAGCCCGTTGGCTATCGATGACGTAGCTAACGCCAAGCACCAAGAGCGCCGCGGCGGCAGCCGCCGCGATCATCGACGCCGCGCGATTGCGGCGCACCATCAGGAGAAAGTACGTGCTCGCCTTCGGCGACGTCGCGCTGACCGGTCGCCGGTCAAGAAAGGCCTCCAGATCACGCCGCAGAGCGCCTGCCGTTCCATAGCGGTGCTGGGGCAGCGGCGCCATCGCCTTGATGATGATCGCCTCTAGGGCCTTGGGCGTGTCCGCGCGTAGCGCGCGAGGGCGCGCCGGAGGGCGACCAATCTGGTGGTGCATTGCGACGTTCGACTCACCGTCGAAAGGACGCTTGCCGGTGACCACTTCGTAAAGCGTCGCACCGAGTGCATAGATATCGCTCTGCCCGTCCGCGTGGCCTTCTAGCTGCTCAGGTGCCATGTAGGCGGGCGTGCCGAGCACCGTGCCAGCGGCCGTCAATTCCTCGCTCTCCAGCAGCCCGCAAACGCCGAAGTCCGCGACCTTCGCCTCGCCGGCCGCGCTGATCAAGACGTTCGCAGGCTTGATGTCGCGGTGGACCACACCGTGGCTGTGGGCGTAGTCGATTGCATCTGCAAGCCGCACGCCGAGCTGCGCCGCCGACCGGAAGCGATCTTCGTTCGGCTCCCGGAAGCCGTGCGACTCGGGATCAGCGATCACGCGATCTAGCCCAACGCCTTCTATGAGCTCCATCGAGATGAAGGCGAACCCTTCGGCGCGAACGAGCTCGTAGACCGTGACGAGGTTGGGGTGGACGAGGCGCCCAGCCGTCTGCGCCTCGCGCTCGAAGCGCTCCAGCGTCCGTGGGAAGAGCGTCGCCTGGGCAGGAATGAACTTGAGAGCCACTGGACGGTCCATGCTGATCTGATGGCCGCGGTACACCACCGCCATACCGCCTCGACCAAGTTCTTCGAGGACTCGGTAGTCACCGATGGTGCGCCCCTCCATAGAACGCGCCTGGTCCACAGAGCCGTGTTGACTGGGCACGACCCTTGGATGAAGCATCCGCGAGATGACATCGATAGCGCTCGTGACCTGGCTCCTAAGGGCCGGATCACCCTTGGACCAAGCGTTCACATCAATAGAACGCCCCTGCTCGATCTCTTCGAGCAGGGACGCCATCAACGCCTCGTCAAGGCCTGGTTCTTGATCGCTTGGATTCATCAACGGCAGAGCACGCACGGAGTCATAGTGCCGCTGGTTACAGGCTACCAGACGATCCAGGACTCCCCGTCCCAGCCTGACGCTCAGGGCAAGATCCGAACCTGCACGCCAGCGGAGAAGTTCCCGCCGGTACTGCAGGGCCCTCCCACGTCTCGGAACCATCCCTGCAGGTAGCGGAACCGACCGATCTCGGAGGCGCCGCGGGACAAGCCGCCGCTTAGCAGAGCACCGTCAAGGCTGGCAGAGCCACTGGCGTTAGCCTGGACCGGCACCGCGCGGATGAGGTCACCCCCGACGCAAATGAGGCCGTCGTACGCGGGATTGAACGCAGACGCGTCGCCGCTGATGAAGAGCATCAGCGCATTCGGCCTCAAGTTCGAGACCGTAAGACCCAGGTCGTCCGCTGAGAGGCTTCCTGAACCGTTCGCCGACATCAAGGAACCTACGCCGAGCGAAGTGATGCAACCCTCTCCTCTGATACCAGTTTGGTTGCCGCACGGGCAGTCGCGGCGCCAGCCGGTTCCGTCACAGTAGGTGAATGGGTACTCGCTAAAGTCGAGCACAACGCGGACAGGGCCTGACATCGTGCCGGGCTCGTTCCCCACGCGTATAAAGAGCACTTGTCCCGCCTGAACGGTCACCGGCATTCTCTCGTCATGCCTCGCTCCAGCGTCGGCAAGTGCACAGACAGAGTCGGTCACTTGGTCGTGAAACGCCAACGGGGAGACCGACGAGCAGCTCGGATAGGCCGCGGCGAAAGTTCGTACGCCTTGATCCACCCCTCCCATGTCATGGGTCCCGCAGGTCCGCACCGTCAGGACACCGTCTGCTGGCGCCATGTATCGGAACCAGGCGTCATCACTGCCTTGGTACTGGAGACCGTTGGTGCTTGAAGGCGGCGTGAGGTCGACGTTGTACAAGCCCACTCCAGCGACGATCGGGGCATTGCAGGACGACCCCAGAGCGGGCTGGAAGTCGACGTTTAAGGTGAAGTCGCCCGTAGCGTTCGGGTCTTCTGACACCAACCGAATGAGCACCGTCTCGCCCGCCGTCACACCTCGGGCGACCCATGCGTCGTCCACGCTGCTGCAGAGGCCGAACGAAGAGTTCGTGCCGCAGGTCAGTTCGTTGCTGGCATCCCCAGGGCACCCGCTGTGTAGCGAGAGTAGGGTGTTGAGTCCGAGTCCGACGCCAGGGAGATTCCGGGTGCCGCAAGTGCTGACAATCAGGTTGCCTGCATCCGGAGCCACAAAGCGGTACCAAACATCGGGGGAAGCGGACGTGGCAACGCAGTTGGAGGATCCATCCGTCGTGAGGTTGTCGCCAATACTCCCCTGCCAGGTGCCCGGCGAGATCGGCGTCGCGCCCACGCAGTCGTCGAAAGACGGAGTGAACTCAGTCTCTAGTAGAACAACGCTCGCACCTGGCGGTCGATTGACCTGGCCCACGCGAATCAAGTAGCTGCTACCTTCTTGTACACCGAAGTCGAGAAACGCGTCGCGGTTCTGGCCAAGATCCCCAAAGCACTCGCCGTTGTTGGACGTAGAGCACGCCAGCTGGTTCGTATTCGTCGCGAGCACGAGACCCTGAAGCAAGTGCAGCGAGAGGGCAGTGTTGACGCCAAAGTCAATCCCACCAAAGTCGTGGGTTCCGCAGGTACGGATCCTCAGCGATCCATTCGCTGAAGCGATAAACCTGAACTTGTACGCGGGCAAGTTGTTCGCGTCGGTGCCCCCACAGACCGCGCTACCGTTGGGGGTCCCTGCGCCGTCTACGTCCATCACTAGCGACTCGTCGAGGTCAATCCACATGGCGGACCGGCTAGCGACGGACTCGGCGCCAGAAACGCGGAGCAAGAATGAGCCAGCTTGGGCTCCAACGCCGGAAACGCGGATCAGGTACTCGTTACCCGCACTCACGTAGGTGATGAGTGATGCGCCCAGACCGCAGTTCACTGACTCGCACTCAAGTACCGCCGCCGCGGAACCGGGGTTTGGGTGCGTGGCATCGTGAAGAGAGAGGGCCACGTTGAAGTTCGCGACGCACGCATCCATGCGGAGCACACCAGAGCTCGCTGGCTGATAGCGGTACCAGACATCTCGCGTCGCACCGGCGCCATCGCAGGGCGCTGAACCGTCCGACGAAGCGCTCAGCAGGGTGCCACGGTACTCGCCCGGTCCGATGATCATGGCCTCCTCGACATCATCGTTGACAGGGACGGCAGCCGCCGGCCCGTTCAGGATCATGTTGTAGACGCCGCGCGCGCCGTTCGAGCCCGCGAGCCGGATCCAGTAGGTCGTACCGGCCACGACGCTTGACGAAAGGACGGACTGAAGCCCGCAAACGTTGTCGTTGCACGCGATCTCCGTCGCGGCCGCATTCCGTGGACAACCTCGCCAGAGGCTGAGTGTGGTATTGAAGTTGGTGGGACTTTGACACGTCTGAAGCGTGACGTTCCCATTCACCGAGGGCGTATAGCGATACCAAACGTCGGGACCGGGAGCTTGGCTACCATCGCAGCTACTGGTGCCATCGACGGTCGCTTGGTCGGTGGATCCAAAGTAGGAACCCGGTCCAATGACCTGGGCATTCAGCACATCGTCGATCTCAAGATGGGGGTCCAGGCAAGTACGCGTATCGCGGTACGCCGCGAGATCAGGAACCGTGAGAGTGGGATTGAAGTTGAGAGCACAAGGTGGATAGCTCTCGTGCATGGTGTAGCTGATGCCACCTGAGTTGCTGCAGGCGCAATGCTCCGCGTTCCAGTTGTGCCCCAGTTCGTGGGCGAGCACGTTGGCGCGACACTGCACGAATGCAGAGTCTGTTGTATCCACCCCGTAGGCATTGAATGCACTACAGATGACCCCCACGTAGGCGACACCTCCGGTGTAGCGTGCGGTCATGAGATGCGCTGTATCTCGGTCCACCCCCGTGAAGTTCGCGTTCCACTCGGCGCGGAACGCCCCCAGTAGATCGAGGCGCGTCGGCGCCGCCGCGTAACTAGGCGGCTCATCCGCCAGCGTGGTGTTGACCACAAGGAACCTCAGATCGTGGTGGATCCCCAGCTGCTGCTCGTATTGCAGGTTCGCCACGTTGACGGCCTGCTCTGCAATCGCCACAGAGGCTACGTCAGAGGACCCGTAAAGAGTGTAGTGGGTAAAGTCGAGCTCTAGCGCAAGGTCTGCACCGCAGTAGTTGCCGGTGCAGCCAGAACCCGCAGCCGCCTGCGAGCTGGCCGGAGAAATTTCGATCGCCTTGTCCTTCGTGCCGCAGTCCGAGGGTGGCTCGATGATCGTCGACGTGTCGAAGGCGATAAAGCGGTTCCTTTGCCCCGCCAAGAACGAATCGAAGTGCGGCTGGACCTCGACGAAACGTCCGGTCCCGAGGTCGATCAACATCTCTGTCCCCGAGGGCAAGATTGAGCCAGACACTTGCGCTTCAGGATGCCCGCGGACGCTACCGCGGAATGTCCGCACGTGATCAAGCGGGAGAGGTATCAAGCTTCGTGCGGGCCCTCGCTTGTAGACCTGGTACTCCGGGTCCCGAACAGAGTGCAGGTAGAGGTCCAATGCCATGACTTCGCCTTCAAAGGGAACGTTCACCTGAAACGAAGCATCTGGAAGCGCTGGCAGATCCAGCTCGACTAGGTCAAAGAGCGGAACCACTTGTGTCTGGTTCGCAAGGTGCTCAGGAAGAAGCTCAAGGGGCGCACTCGGCTGGATCGGATCCTGACGGGGATCGACTGGGGCGCCCGACGGTTCGGGGCCGGCAACCAGCTGGATTCCCAGGGCGGCCTGGGAAAGGGAGAGCGCCAAAGCTGTGGCGCAGAGCCCTTGGAAGCGGGAGAAGTTCATGGCAGAGTCCTGGGGTGGAAGAGGAGTGGACCTCGCAAGACCACGGCGCAGGATGAACCGGAAAAGAAACTCCATTAATCAAGCTACGTTCACGTAGCGACCACCAAGACCAGGAACAAGCTGCGGATGGACGCCAACCCACAACAGAACCACGTGCTCACCATGACGTGGTCGCAGCTGTGCTTTCTGCACTGGCGCGTGCCCGCGAGCCTCCTTCGGCCGCTCATTCCCGCGGCCTTGGAGATCGACACGTTCGAGGGAGAGGCGTGGGTTGGCGTCGTGCCCTTCGAGATGCGAGACGTTCGCTTCCGGTGGTCGCCGCCCATCCCGACGGCCCATCGGTTTCCAGAGCTCAATCTCAGGACCTACGTACGTCACGGAAGCGGTGCCGACGAACGCGCGGGGGTCTGGTTCTTCAGCCTTGACGCTGCGTCGCGCATGAGCGTTGCGGGCGCTAGGTCGACCTTCTCGCTGCCTTACATGAACGCGCGCATGGCGATGCGGAGGTCGGACGAACCGGACGGGTGGACGGAGTATTCCTCCCACCGAACCCACCGCGGCGAGCCCTCCGCGCACTTCGAGGCGCGCTACCGGCCATCGGGTCCGGCGATTCAGTCGGAGGCTGGCACCCTGGAGTCCTTCCTAACAGAGCGCTACTCGCTGTTCGCCCAGGCAGGATACGGCGTGAGAAGAAAGCTCATCGGCGGCGCGCTACGCACGTCGCTCCTGCGCGGGGACATCGCCCACTCCCCTTGGCCCCTACAGCCCGCGGAGGTTGAGCTCGAGCGATGCGACATGTTCCGGCTCATCGGTCTCGACGGCCCGCCGCCGGGCGACCCGCTCGCGCACTACGCCGAATCCGTCTCAGTCCGCGCCTTCCGCCCACGCCGCGTCGGGCCGTAATCCAGAGGAGTAGGGCGGCGGCCATGGGCAGCGGTGCAGTTCGGCTAGTCGGCCGACGCTAACGACGTCGCGATCCGCTGGACCTCGGCGGGCGTCACGCGGCAGCAGCCTCCGATGACCCGGGCACCCATTGTCAGCCAGTCAGTGACCTGATGCGCGAGGCCATCCTGAGCGTGGACGTCGCTCCATGCCTTGGTCTCACCGCAATAGGTCGCGCCGGAGTTGGGGTAGACGATGACCTCCTTGCGGGAGTCACGGGCCCGCAGGCCGCGAACTAGGGAAGGGACGTTCCGTGGAGCGGTGCAGTTGACGCCGACCGCGACGACCCCTGGCACATCGTCGAAGACGCTGGCGGCGGCCTCGATGGGGCTTCCGTCCGCGAGGAGGCTTCCGTCAGAGCAGCTAAAACTCACCCACGCTTGCACCGGCGGCCCCCCGCGAAGGAGGAGGCGAATCGACTGCGCTTCTTCGAGGCAAGGGATCGTCTCGAAGGCGATCAGCGGCGCGATCGAGCTCAGGATTTCGAAGCGCTCGCGGTGGAAGTCGGCGAGCTCTTGGACGGTCAAGCCGTAGTCGCCGCGGTACTCGGAGCCATCGGCGAGGTAGGCCCCGTAGGGTCCGATGCTGGCGGCGGCGATCGGCGCGGGTCCGTTCGCGGCCTTGGCGGCTTGCTGGCACGCATCGAATGCGATCTCCCAGCTCCTCTCGATCAGGACCCTGGCCTCACGGGGCGAGCATCCACTCTCCACCAGCCCTTGGGGAGTCGCCTGATAGCTGGACGAGATGATGCAGTCCGCTCCGGCCCCAAGGAAGGCCAAGTGCGCGCGCTCGATCGCCGCCGGTTCCTCGGCAAGAAGCCGCGCCGACCAAAGCGGATGGGCGAGGTCGTGCCCTTGGCTCTCCAGCTGGGTGGCGAGACCTCCATCCAGAAGCGCGTAGCCGCGGCGACTGAAGAAGGGAGCGAAGGGAGAAGGTGCCACGGCGCTCAGTCGCTGTAGGAATGCACGGGTAACTGAAGCTTGAGGCCCGTCTCTGGGGCCGCTGCGATTTCGATCTGCGCTCGGTCCGCCTCTCCGCCTACGGAAGCGAATCCAGTTTGGGAAGTCTCGCTCGGCTCGGTCGGCTGGGCCCGCACCCGAAGTGGGCCGCCAGGAGGCACCATGAAAACGAATGCGCCTTCGTCATCCGACGCCGTCCAACCAACCTGTTGGCCTGCGGCGTCCAAGAGAGACAAGAACGCGTTCGGATAGGGGGCTCCGTCCGCGCCCTTGACGACACCCTCCACGCGTACCGCCTCTTGCATGGTCAGCTCAACCTCGTCGCCCGCCTCGACTTCGTCCAAGTAGCTGTTCGTCAAGGCGGGACGGTCGTCTCCGCGCTCGACGAAGATAGCCCGCGCGCTGACTTGGTAGAGACCGGGCTGCAGGCCTGAGAACTTGAACGCTCCGCCGGCCCCGGACATGACCGTGTGATCCTTGCCGGTGGCCTCAGACTTGGCCGTCATGAAGGCCTGAACGACGCCCATACCTTCTGGATCTAGGACTCGCCCAGCGATGGAGAGGCCCCGGGGAATGACGACCTGGACTCCTCGGATCCACGCAGCTTCCGTAACCTCCACCTCGCGCTCTGCACCGCTTCCGCCGCCCGGCACCTTGACCTTCAGCTGGAACGTTCCGGCAGGAAGATCAGAGAACGCGAACCGGCCGCGGCTATCGGCTGCGACCCGCCGCTCGCCGATGTAGCCATCGAGAATTCCCTCGTCGAACGTTCCCGCATCCGCGTTCCACCCGCTGAGGACCAGCTTCGCATCCGCGCGCGGCTCGCCGGCTTCGTCGACCACGACTCCCTCGAGGCGGGCTGGCGCGGGCAGCACCACATCGGGCAGCTCGATGGACGGTATTTCGAACTCGTTCGCGGGGAAGCCGTGCACCACGGTGGCACATCCGGCCTTTCGAACGAACAGCGCGTGCCGCAGTCCGGGGTGCAGGCTTGAGATCTCGTATCGACCGTTCGTATCTGACCGCGTCGCCTCCCAGTCCGTCAGCTGCGCCCCCGCCCCGAAACTCGAATGCACGGCCGCGACGTAGGCCCCTTCCACCGGACGTCCCGCGTGGTCGAGCACTCTCCCACGAGCGTAGCGCGCGGGCTCAAGCACAAAGTCTCGCTCGATGTCCTTGCTGAAGGAGCCCGTGGTTGCGAACTCGTGCGCGACGTTGCCGTAGCCAGGAGCGTGAACGTGCACGTCATAGACGCCGGGGCCTCCGAATCCCACCAGCCGATAGGTTCCATCGGGTTTGGAAGTCACGCGCTTTTGCCCCGTCCAACCTTCCCAGATTTCGGCTCCCTCGATCGCCGCCCCCGTGGATGCGTCGGTGACGCTTCCAAAGACGGTGATGCCGGCGTCGAGCTTGATGGTGTGTTCGGAGATCTCGCCCGCGACAAGCTCGATCGACACCCAAGCCGGAGACGCCATAGCACTGGGGTTGACCTCGTAGGAGATGGCACCCGGCGATAGACCCTCGAAGCGGAACTCCCCCTCGTCGTCTGAAGTTCCCTTGAAGAGGGTAGCGTGACTGGAGTTCGACCAGCCCCGCATGGGCACGTCCGGAACCGGTTCCCCGTTGTCGGCCCTCACGATCCGTCCGGCGAAAATGGCTTCGCGCTTCAGCACGATCCGGCGCTTCTCACCCGCGTACACGCCGGGCAAGTGCTCGGTGCCGAATCCCGTACGCCCGACCTCGAGAGTCATGGGATGCGCCGCCGGCACTTCGACGGAGAAGTAGCCGTCAGAGTTCGTGATCGCGAAGGCCACCTCCCTCTCATCTCTCTTCGCCTCGAGATCGAGCAGCAAGAACTCAATCGTCGCGAGGAAGCGTGCCCCAACTCGCGCGCCCGGGATCGGCTGATCGGTCTCGTCAACCACACGACCCGTCACCTTGCCCACGGTCGGCTGCTGCGAAAGCACGACCTCCTGTTCGTCGGAAATCGCTGACGTCGACGCAGTGGCCTCACGTTCGATCGATTGGCGGACTACCGCCGAGGGTACATCCGTTGGCTCCATGAGCTCCGCAGTCTGCGACGGCGCTGACTGGATGATCGATTGCGGCTGCTCTGTTTCGGGTACTGCTCCACTACGAAGGAAGATCGCGCCCGAGAGAAGGACAAGGAGCGCAGCCACCCCGAGCCCAATCAACCGTGACTTGCTCGTGTCCGATCTAGACTTCATATTTCCGGGGTAGTGATTAGGGCCGTAGATCTAAGAGGGAACGCAGACCACGCGGAGTCCCGGGCCGTCTTCCTGGGCTGCGCGCGGAGCAGTCTGATGCGAGATGCGCACTGTACCTCGGCACAGTCAATCGAGCCGCAGATCGACGATTTCACCGTCCTTGATCGTCACGGGAATGTCGTAGCGCTTGCCGCCGCTCTTCTGCCAACCACGATGCCCAACGATCCGATAGGTGCCGGCTGGAAGAGGCTCCGTGATCTTCGTTTCACCCCCGGGGAACCACTGACTGTGCTGGGCCACAGACTGGCTATAGCCCATCGGTCGCCGCCAATACACAGCGGCTGAGCGGCCGCTCGGCATGACGCGCTTCAGGCAAATATCGCCATCAACTCCCGCTTTTCCGGTGTCGGCAACGGCAATCCGAAGTGCGCCGCCCTCCCCGACATCTAGATGCACGCGGGTGGTGGCATTGGCTTCGACCACGAACCGAGAAGATGCGCCGCCGTGGTCAACGCCGACCATTCGGGCTCGATCCGTCTCGGCCCTTGCCACCGCGCGGTACGCGCCGGGAGGGAGCCCAAAGCGGAAGGGTGACGATTGGTTCTCGTCGGCGGTAAGAACGACTAAGCCCGAGTCGGCCTCTTCGATTTCGATGTACGAGCTATACCCCGCGTAGTACGGAGACGGCCCCTCCTGTTGTCCGCCTTCAGCATCGCGGGGAAGCACGTCGTTGGGCCACGCCATCGCCTGGCGCGATCGCACCGTTGCGGATAGCACAAGCGCACCGAACTGGGGCAGTGGACCCGAACGGAGCGTTACCAAGGTGGAGCTAGCGTCCGGTCGCGCCACAACGTGCTGGCTTCGTCCATCGAACCCGACGCGTTTCTCATCCATGCCGACGGCCCCAAGGAGGTAGTCCACGCCCGGCGTCACGTCGAATCGAATGGCGCCGTCCCCTGTTGGAACACCATGAACGTAGTCAGGATTGGCCCCGTGGATCACAGCCCAGCTATCCCCAACGGCCATCGCCGGGCTGAGCCTCACGCGAACGCGCGAGCCCCACGCTGGGAAGTGGCGGCGCTCGTAGTCGATCGCGGTTGAATCGGTCGACCCAAGCCATGCGGAGCCATCGGGGTTCGCAAGCTCGACGAGCAGCGAGGCCTGGTCGTGCACCAAGTCGACCGGATTCTCCCCGGTAGGAACGGGCTCTTTGGTGAGAGGCTCTGAGTACACGCTCCAATGCTCATAGGCACTGGACTTCGTCCAGATGAAGTAGCTTCCCTCCGCGAGCCCTTCAAACGTGAACTCCCCGAGCCGGTTGGTCTGCGTCGAAACCTCCGGCTCACCTGGGCCCAGTTGCGTGAGCTCTTGCTCTCTACCACGTGTGCGCAGCGCAAATCCCTTCGTCTTCCCACCGGCTGCGTGCTGGGCACGGATCCGAAGCCCAGGCGAGGGGAGTCCGTCAGCACCAAGGACCCGACCCCGCAAGACTTGGCTCTCGACGGGACGATCGTCGGCTGTCGCCGGACCCTCCTGACCTGTGACTCCACGAGCGGGTGCGGCAAGGAGAGCCAGAAGAAAGGCCGGAAGAAGGATCAGAAGGACCGCCCCCGTGACGGAGCTCCCAGCCGGCGCCTGAGGGATGTACTTCACTTGAGGGACTACAGTACATCGGTAACAAAAAGCCCATGCTGCCCCGACCTCATTTCTCTCACTGCCTCCAAGGCGCGGCTTTGGTCACTCGTGCTGGTCTCTCGGGCTTGTGGGCCCTCTGGCGGCGCGCGGGCATCTTTGGAGGCATGCTACGATGAGGCGATGAAGCTCCCGCTCGTCATCGCCTTCGCGCTCGCATCCGCGCCATCCACAGCGGCTCAGTCCGTGCAGCTGCTGCATCAGTCCTTCGACACCATTCCCGGTGCGAAAGAGATCCACGGCTTTCGCCACGCGGCGGTCAATGACAGCGGCGAGTGGGTCATCACCGCGGCGATGCTCGACATCGGCGCGAACATGTCCGCCGGAAATGCGGTCTTCGGTCCGGCGGGACTGTTGCTCTACTCGGAGAACCCAGTGCCTTCATTGGGGAACGCGACCTTCTTTCGGCCCGATGACGTCAGGATCACGGAGGCAGGTGAGTTCGTCACACAGTGCACGATCAGGATCTCAGCGCAGACTTTCGTGGAGGGAGTGCTCGCGGACGACGAGCTGATACGCCGTGTGCCGTTGCCCGTTGACGCAGCGGGCGTGCCAGCGAATGCGATCTGGAGTGACATTCAGACTGTCCGCGTGACGCCCAAAGGGCGCGTTTTCGTAAGCGGTTTCGTCGCCTGGCCCGACGGTCCGAATTTCAACGCCATCGTGGAGTATCGCCTCGACGGAAAGACGGTGGTCGACGCGCGACTGATCGCCTCGGAGAATCAAACGCCGGCTGGGAGCGCCGTCCCACTCGACTCAATCGTCGGACTCGATGCAGGCGAAGATGGGCGGCCGCTCCTCATCGGACGCACCGCCGCTGACCGGTACTTCCTACTTCACGGAGACGACGTGCTGGCCATTTCTGGAGAGCCCAGCGTCGTGCCCGGTGAGGCTTGGTCTTCGAACCTGGGGGGCACGCTCGGCACCGTCAACAGCCGAGGCGACACGGCCTTCATCGCCGAGCTCGAGAGTCTTTTCTCCACCGTTCTCGTCAAGAACGGGACGGTGCTCCGTCGACGGCTCGATGTCCTGCCCGCCATTGCCCCCTATCAGATCGAGCGCTTCTCGACGCTGACATCACGGCATGCCGACGTGCCGTTCATGCTGGAGTCAGGCGCTGTGCTTTGGGCAGCGCGCTGGACCAATCCAGAGCTCTCGCTGGGCGGCGGCCTGTTCCTCGACGACAGACTGATCGTCGAGGAAGGAGTTACGATGGTCGGGACGAAGATAATCAGCGGCATTCGGTCCGACAAAATGCAGGTCTCACCCAACGGACGCTGGGTGATCTTTGAATGCAGGTTGACAGAAGCCGGCACGCAGGATTCGACCTATGGCGTCGTGCTTGTCGACCTCGCTGAGGGAACGGAGTACTGCGCCCCAGCGATCGCCAATTCCACGGGCTTTTCCGGCAGCCTAACTGCCAGCGCAGCGGTGGTCGCGCCCGGGGCCCCGCTCGACTTGATCGCACACGGACTACCCACGAACTCAAGGGGGTACTTCCTCGTCGCTCCCCAGGCGGGCCTTGTGGTGACGGCGGGCGGCAGCCAGGGAACGCTCTGTCTCTCGCAGCCCATCGGACGCTTCAGGAGTCAGGCAATGGACACGGGGCCAGGGGGCTTTCTCTCCGCGACCGTCGACTCAAACGCTCTCCCTCTGACTCCGACCCAATCCGCGATGACGGGCGAGACGTGGCACTTCCAAGCGTGGTACCGAGATTTGAATCCGGGCCCCACCAGCAACTTCACGTCGGCGGTCAGCGTCACCTTCTGAGCCCCTGCCGTTCGTGGCCCTACGGCTCGTCCAGACCGCGCGTTACTCGCCGTCGAACGTCACTTCACGGAACTCGCCGATCGGGTAGTAGCCCAGGGCGCGGTAGATCTTGTTCGACGTGGGGTTCGCGCGGTCGGTGAAGAGCATGCAGTAGCTTTTCCCTCCGTCCATGGCGAACTGCGTGACTTCTGCAACAAGGGCGGAAGCGTAGCCTTGGCCGCGATGCTGCGGAGGCGTGTAGACGTACGAGAGGCTGGCGGAATTGGGCGTTTCGCGGGAGATGGCCGTCATGGAAACGAGCTCGCCGCTTTCGTTCTTGGCTAAGAAGTAGCGTCCTTTGTTGCGCACCACCGCGGCCTCAGGCGGATCGCTGCCCTCTGCCGCTAAGCCGCAGTCAATGGCAAAGCGATGCGTCCACCGCAGGAGGAGTTCCTCGTCGCTTGGCGTTGCGAGCATCACCTGAATCTTGGGCGGGCCCTTAGGGCGGACGAGCTCATCCAGACGATGCAGAATCGTCTCAAGCCCTGGCGTCGACGGTCGGGCCACCACTTCTGCCAGATGCTCCATGCTCTTCAAGGGTCCGTTGCAACGGGTGAACGTCCCGCCGCGGCTCTGAACATGCTCGACCAACGCGCTGAGACCTTCGCGGCTCCCCCCTGTCACCGTCAGTGCGTACGGCGGCGTACACCACACCGCAAACTCGAAGGAGCCGTCTGGCTTCCAAACAGATCCCAGGAGTGCCCCCGCCCCCCCAGCTTCATCGCGCGGGTTCCACCCATTCTCGACCCAGCGTCGGGCAAGCCCAATCCCAAGGCTGTGCAATGGCTCGTTCTGCAGGAGCGAGGGCCCAACCTCCTTCCAATACTCGGCTGCGGTGTCGTAGGTGCGGATCTCGTGCATGGGGGTTCACTGCGCGGCGCGGCCGCAGCCACTCAGCGGTTCATGACTTGAACGGGAACGTTGATCACCGCGCCGCCGCCTTTACCGTCGCGGACGTAGGCGAAGAGGCGGTACTTGCCGGGTTCTTCGGGGACGCGAATGCGTGCCGACGTTCGCTTGGGTGAGAGCACCGCGCCGGCGACTTCAGGCATGGCATCCTCGCGCTTCCCGTACGACCCATCCCCGGCCGACGCCTTGCGCAGGATCCATTCTGTCCTGAGCCGGTCGCCGTCCGGGTCCTTCGCCCGTAGCGTCACTTTCACTCGATCCCCTGGACGCAGCTTTCCGTTCGATGGAATGCCGTCGATCTTCGACACCGTAGGGCAGAGGTTGCGCGGCGCCTTCCCCGTCCAGAGCTCGGTCATCACGTCCGCGCAGGCGAGCCGCGTTCCGTCGGGCAAGAGCATCCCGTACCACGTGGCGGTGGCCTCCTGCTTGTGACCCCATAGGAAGGCGTAGGATCCAATGCACAGGGGCTGGTCCTCGACCGCACCCTCGTACGCCCTCCGATAGTCCTCGGCCTTGTCCGTACTCGAGGCCTCAACCGGAAGATCGAAGGCCTTGGAGCGAGGCTCCCAGTGACCGCGCGGTCCAAACTCCGTCAGCATGTAGGGCCTCGTGCCGCCGGCCTTCGCGTAGCGCTTGCCGACCGTGGCGGCGGAGCCGTAGCTGTTGATTCCGATCACGTCGAGGGAAGGCGCGAGCTCGTCGAGGTGGCGAATCTTCTTGCCGCCGCCCAGCTCGGCGATGACCGTCATCGTCGGATGATCGGGGTCGAGCGAGTGAGCGAGCTGCGCGAGGCGCTCTAGCTGCCCATAGACGCGAACGTCGTCACCGTCCGCCTCCATCTCGTTCCCGATGGCCCACATCAGCAGCGCAGGATGTTTGCGGTGACGCTTGATCGCGCGCTCCACCCGGCGGACCTGACGTTCCAGCGCCTTCTCGTCGCCGTAGTCGATGCCGTCGCCGGTTCGCTCCAACCAGATGCCGAGCGTCACCGAAAGGCCTTGCTTGTGAGCCTCGTCCAAGAGCGCCGACGTGCTGTCGCCCACGGCCCACGTCCGGATCGAATTCGCGCCGCACTCCGCAAGCAGCTTGAGCTCGGTCTTGCCGCCGGCGCCGCGGACGAAGTAGTCCTCTCCGCCGCGCTGGATCGTCACGCGCCCACGCTTGGTCTCAAGGGTCACTTGGGCATGGGCGCCGCGAGCTCCCGCCAGAAGAGCGATCACGGGGATGAGAGCACTGCCAAGCCATCTCATGGAGGGAATGAAGCCGGTCCGAATCAGCATCGCGCCACTCTAGCACTACCATCCCCCCAGCTGCTCTGAACCGTCCCATCCTGAGCGCCTCCGCCCCGAGGACCCGTCCTTCCTCAAGACCCTAAGGCTCCGTTGTCGAGAGCGACGGTATGGCGAAGACTACATTCAGCGTGATCGAACCGCTCATCGAGTCGCAGAAGGTCCTCGCAGGCGCCGTCGCCGTGAGTTTTGCGTGCCACGGCTCGACGCGCAGCGTGCGGGCCCAGGCCATCATTGGCAAGGTCAGCCCCGCGCGCGTTTCGGTGTGGACGAAGATCCACCGCTCGATGATGGCCGCACTGGCCGACACGCTGCAGCCCGGTGCCAACGGCGACCCCAAGCTGAACTTCCGAAGGGAAGACGTGCAGGCCGCCATCGTGGCCGCGTTCGAGTCGATCCGAACGAGCTTCCGATGGGATGAAGAGGAAAGGCGCTGGTTCGAGTCATCGACCGAGGCCTCCTCGTTCCAAGCGAGGCTGCGGGATATGCCCGTCAACGACCCGTACGACCAGTCGGTCTTGGTTCGCACGCTGATCGAGCTCTCGAAGTCCGACGGCATGGTCTCGACGGAAGAGCTGCTCTTCATCTCTGACTTTATCCATCCTGGCATCGGATCCCTTGAGGCGATGATCCAGATGGACTCGCTGAGCCCAGAGGAGCTGAAGCGCACGAGCCCGCGCGCGCGCCCTTCGATCGTCATGCTAGCCTGGGCGTGCGCCCTCAGCGATGAGCACCTTGACGCGGCCGAGACCGCGAGGATCGAAGAGCTCGCGACGGCCTTCGGAATCAGCGCGACCGAATCTGATCAGCTGCGGATTGACGCCCAGCAGTTCCTGCTGCGTCAGGCGCTCAGCTGCGCCTACGTCGACGGCGAGCGCGACGAAGAAGCCTACGCCGAGGTCACCTTCGCCGCCGAGCGCATGGGCGTCGACGCCGAGGCCGCCCGCGAGCTTGATGAGCTCTTCCGGCAAGAAATGGGCCTCGACGCGCCGTACCCACGGCGAGCCTGATCAGAGCTCATTGAACGGCGGGAGGTACTCCACCTGGCCCGCGCCCGGCGCGGCCGGTCGTTTGGGTAGTGCGTCTAGACGGATAG
>CAYQKK010000008.1:88918-107864 GCA_964417955.1 uncultured Planctomycetaceae bacterium | reverse complement strand
CCTAGGAGCTTGTTGTGCGCAGCGGCTGCTCCTTAAACGTGGTGGACGGGGCCTGACCCGTCCGCCGCGGCCATCAGCGTCCGGCGCACGTAGACCGGCACCATCTGGCGGCGGTAGATGGACTCGCCGGGGATGTTGTCCATGGGCTTGGCCTGCGTATGGGCTAGGTCGGCGACTTCCTGCACTGCGGCGGTGAACTCGTCTGTTCCAAGCTTCTTGCCACGGAGCGTGTCCGCGACCTTCTTGATCCGCAAGGGGCGGGCGACCAGCGCGACGCAGACGAGGTCGGCGTCCTCAACGAGGCCGTCGTCGGAGACGTCGAGCCGGACGGCGCAGCCGAACAGCGGGTAGTCGATCGAGCCGCGGTCGCGGAGCTTGCCGTAGGTGCCGCGGTGGCCGGCGGCCTGGGCGGGGACGTGGATGCTCGTCAGGATCTCGCTGCGTTCGGCCTTCTTGTTCCAGATGCCGTCGGCCTTCCACATTTCGTCGACGAGGACGTCGCGCGTTCCCTCCTCGCTCGCAAAGGTTACGCTCGCGTTCAGGGACATGAGCACCGGCGCAGTGTCGTTGGAGGCAGCGGCGACGCACTTAGCGCCCCCTTTGACGACGTGGCAAACGGTGCCGTCCTTCTTCAGGCAATAGCCCAGGGACTTACGCCAGAAGTAGGTTTGGTTGTACCACTGACAGCGTGTGTCGAGCATGACGTTGCCGCCCGCGGTTCCCATGGTGCGCAGTTGGGGGCCGGCCACCAACGACGCAGCGTGGGCGAGGGCGGGCGCGCGCTCCTGCACGGCTTCGGACGCGGCCATCTCCGCGAGGGTGACCATCGCGCCGATGCGCAGTCCGCCGTCCTCGAGCTTCTCGATGCTGCGCATCGCGTCGATGCGTCCGAGGGACACGACGACCTTGGGCTCGAAGAGCCCGTGCTTCATGTTCGGGTAAAGGTCGGTGCCGCCGGCGACGACGATGGCGTCCTCGCCGTGCTCGGTCATCAGGGCGACCGCGCCCGCAACGTCGATGGGCTCTTCGATCTGAAACTTGGGAAGGCGCAGCATTAGAGGGCCTCCTTCTTGTCCATTGCCTTCGCAGCAGCACCGCCGGCTTCTCGGCTGCGCTTTTCGGCGAGGGCGGCCAGTACCTTTCCGGGCGTAAACGGCAGCTCGCGCAGGCGAATGCCGACCGCGTCGTAGATCGCGTTGCCGAGGGCCGGGATCGCGGAGTGCAGCGGGCCTTCGCCGGCTTCCTTGGCTCCGTAGGGACCCTCGGGGTCGATGCTCTCGACGATGTAGGTTTCGATCTCGGGCGTGTCGATGGCGGTGGGCATGCGGTAGTCGAGGAGCGACGGGCCGGAGTGGAGTCCGAAGCGGTTGACCTTGTGGTCCTCCATGAGCGCCTCGGCGAGGCCCATGTACACGGAGCCTTCGATCTGCCCGGCGACGAGGCGTGGGTTGAGGGCGCGGCCGCAGTCGTGGGCGCACCAGACTTTGGGCACCGTGATGCGGCCGGTCTCTTCGTCCACGTGGGCTTCCACGATGTGCGCGGTGAAAGAGTACGCGGGGCTCGCGCCGATGGTGCCGCCGCGGTAGTCGCCGCCCAAGGTGGGGGTGTTGTAGGCGCCGGTGGAGCCGAGGGTGTCGAACTTCGCCTCGGCGAGCTGGATCACCTCGCGCGTGGACATGACCTTCTCGGTGTCCTCAAGGTCGATCACGCGGCCCTCCATCAGGCGCACGCGTTTCTCGTCCACTTCCCAAGCGGCAGCGGCGGCGGCCACAAACTTAGCGCGCAGCTTACGCGCCGCATCGACGGCCGCGTTGCCGACCATGAAGGTGACGCGGCTGGAGTAGGCGCCGAGGTCCACGGGGCAGAGGTCCGAGTCCGCCGCTAGGACGCGTACGTCCTCGGGATTCATGCCGAGCTCCTCCGCAACGATGTAGCGCACGACCGAGTTCGAGCCTTGGCCGATATCGTTGGCTCCGCTGAACACGGTGACGAGCCCGGAGCGATCTACCTTGAGCTGGATGCCGGCCTGGGGCATCTCATTCGGGTAGATCGGGTAGTTCGTGCCCGAGATGTACATGGAGCCAGCGACGCCGAGCCCGCGGCCCTGGGGGAGCTTGCCGTGGCGCGCCTGCCAGTCCGAGCCGCGCTCGACCTTGTCGAGGCACTCCATGTAGCCGCTCGATGTAATGCGCTGACCGTTGACGGTCTGCGTGTGCTCGCCGTGGAAGTTCTTGCGGCGGATCTCGATTGGGTCGATGTCGAGCTTCTTTGCGACCTCATCGAGCTGGCACTCGAACGCGAATCGCGGCTGCACTGAGCCGTGACCGCGCTTGGGCCCGCAGGGTGGCTTGTTGGTGAAGACGCGCGTGGAGTTGAAGCGGTACGAAGGGAAGTCGTAGGGGCCGGTCAGGAGCTGGCCCGAGTAGTACGTAGTGACGAGGCCGAAGGAGCTGTAGGAGCCCCCGTCGATCAGGATCTTGGCGTCGACCCCGGTGATCTTGCCGTCTTCCGTGGCGCTCGTGCGGTACTGCATCTGCATCGGATGCCGGCCGCGGTGGGCGTAGAACACCTCTTCCCGCGTCCAGAGCATCTTGACCGGACGGCCCGTGACCTCCGCGAGCTTCGCGACGCAGAACTCAAGGCTGAAGGGGTCGGACTTACCGCCGAAGGCACCGCCGATGCAGGGCTGGATGACGCGGATGCGCTGGGGCTCCCATTCGAGCACGCGGGCAAGGGCGCGGTGCACGTAGTGGGAGATCTGTGTCGCGGACCACAGGGTGAGGACGCCCTCGGGCGACACCTTGGCCACGGCGCAGTGGGGCTCGATGGCGCCGTGGGTGGAGCCGTGGAAGCTGTACTCGCCGTCGACGACGAGGTGCGCGGAATCCGCGGCCTCTTGGACGTCGCCGAACTCAAGCTCGACGTGCTTCGAGACGTTGTTGTTCTTGCGCGAGTTGTGAATCGTCGGCTCGGTACGCTCGAGCGCTTCCCGCGGGTCGAGGTAGGCGTGGAGCACCTCGTACTCGACGTCGATCAGCTCCAGCGCTTCGTTCGCGGTGTCCTCGTCGACGGCCGCAACGGCGGCGACTTCGTCGCCGATGAAGCGCACGCGGTCGGTGGCGAGGGCCGTTTCATCGGGGGTCCACGGAATGACGCCGTACTTGATCGGCAGGTCGGCGCCGGTGATCACCGCGTGTACGCCCTTGAGCGCCATGGCTCGGGACGTGTCGATGGAGACAATCTTGGCGTGGGCGTGGGGGCTGCGCAGGGTCTTGGCGTGCAGCATGCCCGGCAGCTGGATGTCGTCGGCGTAGACCGCTTCGCCGGTGGCCTTCGCCATGCCGTCGATCTTGCGGTGGCTCTTGCCAACGACGCGGAAGTTCTCCCAGGGAGCTTCGGGTCCGTGGATATCGCGGGCGGCCATCTAGTTCTGCTCCTGGACGGGCGTGCGGGGCGTGAGCCCTGGCTCGCGGACGTGGGTGCGATCTTCAACCCAGGCGGGCTTCGGGGCGGAGGTACCGGTCTCGTCCGCCACGGCGGTTTCGACCGCTTCGAGGATTTGCGTGTAGCCGGTGCACCGGCAGAGGTTGCCTGACAGGGCCTTTTGAATCTCCTCCCGGGAGGGATTTGGCGTGGCCTTCACGAGGGCCCGCGCCGACAGCATCATGCCCGGCTGGCAGAACCCGCATTGCAGAGCGCCGCAGCGATCGAAGGCGTCCTGGATCGGGTCGGCGCCCGTGCCGCCGCCCGCAAGGTGCATGGGCCTCAGCCCTTCGATGGTGGTGACCTCCTTCCCGGTGATTTGAGCCGCCAGCGTCAGGCAGGACAGCACGGGCTGGCCGTCCACAAGGACGGTGCAGGCCCCGCAGTCGCCCTTATCGCATCCCTGTTTAGAGCCGGTCAGGCCCAGCTTGTAGCGGAGGACCTCCAGGAGGGTCCAGTGGTCAGGGGCGGCCGTTTCCAGCCGATCTCCGTTCACGTCGAGTTCGAGGGCACGCATGGGGCCATTGTCCCGATCCGGGGGGCGCGGCGAGGCCCTCGAAGCCAAGAATTTCAAGGAAACCCCGTGGAGCAAGGGTCGTTTCGGCCCTCCCCTGAGCGGAGCCCAAAGACCCGAGGGATGAAAGGGGGTCGGTGAGGGGCGCAGCGGCTGACTTCCCGCCGCGTGGCATGCTCGCATCAATGTGCCGCGCCCTCAGCCGATTCCCTGGCGCGTCCCCGCACGGGGGCGCGTCCTTTTTCTTGCCCTGGAACTGGGCTCTGGGAGCCATCGCGTCGCCCTGAACGAAGAAGGGGCGAGGGGCGCTCTCGCGCTCCTCACCCCGTCAGATTTCTGTGCGGATCGGCCTATTTGCCGCGCTTGAGCGACTGCTGCATGTCCCGGAGACCCGTCCTACCGATGTGGTAGGTGAAGACCTCGGTCTCCTGGCTCGACTTAGCGACGACCTGGGGCTGACCCTGCTGGCCAAGCTCCATGACGATGTCCTGACGGAGGTCGTCCGTGAGGTAAGACAGGACCACCATGGCCTCAGCTTCCTGGAGTCCGGTGCCGGTGATCCGGCCGCCGATGGCCGAGATGTCGAGCTCTTTGTCGTGGTCCTTCTTGTGCGCTCTGGCGACGGAGCTGCGAACGTCGCGCAGCGAAACCGCTTCGCCGTCCACGATGGCGCGACCCGTGACCTCGGCGGCCATGAGGCTGGCGAGACCGTCAGCCATCCAGTCCGAAAGGAAGGGCTGATGCTCGGCCGTGTGAGCGCGGCAGATCGCCTCGGCAAGGCGTGCGTCGACAGCGCGCACATCCCTGCGGGTGCCGGTCTCCTCGAACACCTCAAGCCTGTGGTTGACCTCAAGGAGATCGGCGCCAGTGATGGCATCCTCTGCGTCCCCTGACTCCATGGCGCGGAGGACCACAAGCGGCCCCTCTGACCCCATACCCGTGAAGGGTTCCATTTGCTCCAGGGTGCGCTCGATCACCCTTTCGCTGCTAGCGAAGGAGCCGAAGCGCTCCGCGCTTGAGATGACGAGCACGCGCTGGCTCTCGTCGAGGTCGACGCGGTATCCACGGCGCTCGGCGAAGCGGCGCCAAGTCTCAATGGAGTCGCGGCTGGTGTCGTTGAGCCCCCGGACATCGTCGTCCGCAGGGACGGGCTGGCCGTCCCATCGAACCACGGGGGCGACCGTTGCGCTCGTGCTCGATGTGCTCGCTGAAGCCTCGATCGCCTGGCCAACAATGCCTGCGGCGTCCTGCGAAACTTCCTGTGCTGCTGCGCCGGCGGTCGTGATTAGACCCGCGGCGATCCATGCCCTAAGTGCCATTCTGTGTCCCTCTGTGTTGCTGTTGGTCCTACCTCGCGGTGTGCGAGGCCCCTTGGATCCATGCCTCCTGAATCGGAAGGGCAGCTAAGGGATCTGAAGGGGCTGGATAAGCAATTTCCTAATCCGCTCCATGCGGGACTCTTGGGTCTCAATCCTGAGCGGCAGCCTGGCGGGCTTTGCGAAGGACGCCGCTCTTGCGGGGCGCCTCTTCGCGCTTCTTCACCGAGCGGAAGCGCTCATTCGTCTCGACCTCGGGCTTAGCAGGGGAGCTCGCGGGTGGCATGGTGTTTGCCACGCCGGTTCGTCGACGCGGTTTCATCTCCCTCCTTCCCCCCGCTATTCATGCGCCTCGCTCCGCCTGCGCTGCTTCTCTCGTTTGCCCTTCTGCAGGCCGATTTGTTGGCCTACGCACACCACGACTCTCCGCTGCGGGACGCTGTGCCCGTGCCAGGTTCGATCTTCAATGGAGGCGAACGGCTGGAGTCGACCGATCTGGACGGTGATGGTCGAGTCGATCTCGTCCTGTGGGGAGTCGGCGGAAACGTCGCCGTCTCCTACTGCCAGTCGGATGGGACGTTCGAGCTCCCGCGCAACGTTGTTCGAGCCGTCGACGATGTCATGCTCCGCGCGCTGACCGTGGGCGATGTCGACCTCGATGGGGTGGCAGACTTCGTGACGGTGAATAGTGCAGGGACCCTTGAGACATTCTTGGGCTCGGACGGGACGTGGCGGCGCGGGCCGAGCGGTCCCTTCTTCGGGCAGCCCTACTGCTTTGTCGACTCCCAGCTTGTGGATGTCGATGGGGACGGTGTGCTTGACTTCGCCTCGGATGTGGGCTTCTGCGGCGGCCTTTTTCCCGGCACGAGGGTGGCCCTTGGAAACGGAGACGGGTCCTTCGGCGCCTTCAACGATCCCGTCGCTGGTGGCTGGGTGCACCAGGGCTACCAATTCGTGGACGTGGACGGCGACGGAGACGTCGACATGGTCAGCCGGCGACCAAGAGTGGCCGGAACGACCTACCTTGTAGGCGTAGTCGTCAACACCGGGTCGTACCCTCTCGACCCAGCGAACGCGCTACTGTTGAATCCTGCGGTGCCGGGGGGGCTCATCGCCTGGGATCTTCTGGTAGGGGATGAGGAGGGAGACGGCGATCTCGACCTGTTCGTGCTGTCGAGGACGGCTACCGACGACGTGGTCTACCTTGCGACGCAGACTTCCGCCGGGGTGTTTGGTGCACCGCGTGTGGTGGCGAGCAGTGCATTTTCCACGATGGACTCTCCTAGCAGGACGATCAGCGGGCTTGACGTGGAAGGGGACGGTGACCTCGATCTCGTTCTTTCGACGGAAGGCGTCGACCGTACGGGCGGCGAGTTCGTCTACCTCGCGCGTGATCCCCAAGGCTATGCCAGCCCAGTGCTGACTGACTTCGGGAACGACGGCGGGAGATCGATCGCCCTAGGGGACTTTGACGGCGACGGTCTAGGGGAGGTCATCTCTTCAGGGACGAGGCGGGACGATCCAGCGACGACGGTTGTTGAGGCCTTGCCGCAGATCAGTCACATCCGCGCCGACGCTGCGGCGGGCCCCGCGCTATGGGAGACCTCTCCAATCAATGAAGAGTTTGGAGGCGATGGCTGGCTCGTGCCGCTTGCGGACGGAGAGGCATCGTCACTGCTTGTTCTCGATTCGACTGGGCCGAAGATGCTCTTCAAGCACCATCTCGGAGACCTTTCGTTCAGCCCACAGGAGGATGCCGTAACGCTGGCCGACGGAACCTCCAGGTTCTCAGATTTCCTCTTCAACGACCTGAACGGTGACGATTCGACGGACATTCTCGTGCGCAGCAGGATAGCGTCGGAATTGCGCTTTGACGTTTACCTAGGAGATGGAGCGGGAGCGTTCCATCCGGCCAGCACGTTCAACCTCGCGGCCCCTAATCTGCCGTTCTCCGTTGGGGAACCGCTGCTTGCGGACCTCGATGGCGACGGCGACCTTGACCTACTTGCCGACGACGAGATCGGAGACCTGCAGCTGGGGCTCCTCAACGATGGAAGCGGGCGTTTCGGCAGCCCCTACACGCTCTTTCCTGGCCCGTTGATAAATCGACAGCTGCGGGTAGCGGATATCGACAGCGACGGCGTTCTCGATCTCGCTATTCGGACGCAGGTTGGGGCCCTTTTGGCCGTTGGCCTTGGAGACGGGACATTCGGTCTGCCCACTCCATTGCGCGTGGAGCCAGGTTTCACGGACGTCACCAACATCGCGGACGTGGACGGGGACGGTACAACGGACCTTTTGGTCTTGGGTGCTGTTCAGCCGGGTTCGTATCGCGAGCTTCGATGGTCCCGCGGGCTTGGCGGTGCGCTGTTTGAACCTTCCCAGTTCATCACCAACGTGCCTCCTTTCTTCGATCTATTGGTCAAGGATCTCGACTTGGACGGGGACATCGACATTGTGCTCTCGTCCGACGAAGAGGTGCTTGCGCTTGAGAACGCGGGGCAGGGCAGCTTCCGTGACTTCCCCGTCACCGCCTCCCCAGGCATTCCCCAGCTGGGTGACGCCGACAACGATGGCGATCCGGATATCCTGTCCTTCTCGACGCCCCATGCTCAAGGCCACGCGTGGATCACGCGCAATACCTACATCGATGACGTCGGGTCAGGCTTCTGCGGACCGGCCGTTCCCAATTCCACAGGTGCACCCGCCGTGCTCACTGCGACGGGATCAGAGCGCGTCGACGTGGGGCGCTTACGCCTCGATGTGACCGGGCTCCCCGCAGGCTCGACAGGGGTGTTCCTGGCGAGCCTTACCCAAGGGCAAGTGTCTAGCGTACCAGGTTCGATTGGAACGCTTTGCCTCGGGGGTGCGATCGGCCGCTTCGTGGGCCCTGGACAGGTGCAGAACGCTAGCGCTTCCGGGGCGTTTTCATTGGAGGTCGCGCTGATGGCTCTCCCCAACCCAGCGCAGGGACTGGTTGCCGCGCTGCCGGGCCAAACCTGGAGTTTCCAAGCCTGGTACCAGGACACGCTTCCAGCGGGCGGTGCCACGTCCAACTTCAGCACCGCACGATTCGTCGAGCTTCGGTGACGGCAGCCTGATTCAGGTGTGCGTCTCGCGTTCGCCGGTGGACTAAGATCCAGCGATGCAAGAGAGCTTCACCTGGCGGCGCGCCGCACGTTCACCCAAGGAGCGGAGCGGTGCTTCCGTCGCGATGCTCTCGCTGGCTACCTTGGGGATCTACTACGCCTACTGGATCCACAGTCTCCACATGGAGACGCCGGAGCGAACCGGTGTGGATCCGGCTCGGCGCTGGGCCGTGGCGATTCCGATCATCGTTGGTGTGATCAGTATCGTGCCGGTGATGGCTTCGGGCGTCATGGGGGATGGGGACGTCGACATGGGGCTCTTCGCCGGAGGCATGGCGCTGAACTTCGTGGCGCACCTCATCTACCTGTGGGTTTCGTGGAAGCTCACGGACCGGCTCGCCGGCGTGGCCGAGGCCGGAGGTCTAAATCTAGAGGGACTTCAACAGGGCAAGCGTGATTTGCTGCTGGGCGTTGCGTCGATCGCCGTTGAGAACGTCGGCCTCAAGAGCGTCTCTCTTCTGGGGCTGGACGTCCCGTCGTGGGTGAACCGGATCGACGCGCTGCTCCTTGGGCTTGGCCTCGCAGGACTGTGGCGTTGGGGCCGCGAGTGCCTGAGCGTCGCGAACGCCTACGCAAAGAACAAGAGGCGCATCCGTAGCGCACTCGGGATTCAGCAGACGTTCTCCCATGGGAAAGAGCCCGGCGCGCTTGGCGTTCCTCCCAGCCAACTCAGGCGATCAGAGCGCAACGCAACCAGGCTCATTCGCCGGGCCCAGTGGATGGAAGACGGCGATGACTCTGGGCTCGGTTGGTTCCTCGAAGCCGAAGACGAGCTCATGGCGAACGGCGTCGTGGTCGCTGGCACCATCGTCCAGGCCAACTCCAACCTCTTCAAGGACGGCGACTCGGACCACCCCGGCGAGCTGGTGTTCTCGCTGTCGGAAGAGGCGTCAACGGATGGCCTCTTGGCCCTTTCCAATACGCTCTACGACCTGAAGGGCGAGGAGACTTCCAACGAACAGGAGGCCTTCTTCTCGGCCTATCTGGCCGACGAGATGGAGCGCGTGGTGGGGGTGGCGATTCCCGAATCGGTCAGCACCATCCCTGAGACGTACGTCTCTACGACTCTCTTTTACCGCGAGCACTTGCCCGCGGGGCGCATTGCGTCGGGGATCTACCCCGTGCTGGTTTCGCCCAACACCCGCGTCGCGATGGTCCTGCCGCTCGACCTCTGGACTGAGGCCGGGTACGAGCTCTACCGAGAGACAGGCGGGCACGAAGTGAACTGATCCTCGCAAGAAGAAGCGAGGCGCAACCCGCTTGAGTCAGCCCAGGAAGCCGAGGTCGCGGCTCGCGAAGCGGCTGAGATTGGGCAGAACCAGGTCGATCTCTGGTGCCGTGAGTCCGAACCACTTGGCGAGCGTGGCGCTCAACTGATCTACGGCGAGCTTTGGAATGAGGCGGCCTTCGCCCGCATCGTCTGCGCCCGTCGGGCTGAGGTCGGGCATTTCGCCGTAGATGTCTTGGCCTCGTACGCTTCCGCCGAACGCGAGCGCGTGACCACCCCAGCCGTGATCCGAGCCTTGACCGTTGCTTGACAGCGTGCGGCCGAATTCGCTGTGGGTGAATCCCGTGACGCGCTCGGCCTCGCCAATCTGGCCCATGGCCGTTTGGAATGCCCCGATGGACTGAGACAGGTTCCGGAACAAGAGCGGCAAGAGCGCGAGCTGGTTGTCGTGGGTGTCAAAGCCGCCTGTCCCCACGAAGTAGACCTGGCGCGTCACGCCAAGCTGTGCGCGAACGGAGATCATCCTGGCGACCGTGCGAAGCTGCTGGCCGAGGATTGAGTCGGGGAAGAGCCCGGCAAAGCTAGGCGCTCCGCCGAGGGACTGCCCGATGACGGCGTCGATGGCCGATGACTCCCGCTGCACCCTTGCGAACTCCTCTGCGAGCGCGTGGCGGCTCGTCATGATCGCATCGAGGGCTGCGCGCCTGCTCGGATCTTCGTTCAGGACGAGAGGCTCCGAGCCGGTGGTTCCCAGCACGTACGGCTGGACCTCGGCTCCTACCAGTAGCTGCCCCGTAACGTCGATGGAGATCCCCGGGGAGAGTGGGTCGGGGCTCGCGCCTGCAATGCGGTCGAGCATTCGGCCCGCCCATCCCGTCGTTCGAGGTCCGTCCGCGTGGGCCACCTGCCACTGCGTTTGCTGATCGTTGTGGGAGAACAGGTTCGCGGGCGTCTGGGCCGTGCCCCCCAAAATCTCCGCTTTAGTCACCGGCCGCACGAGGGGCCCGACGTTGGGGATGAAGGCCAGTTGGCCGCCTTGGAAAAGGGACTGCAGCTCGGGCGTTGAGCCATGCAAGCCGTAGGTCGCGCCCGTCGACGTCAGCGGCTGGATGGGAAGGAGGCTCGACTGTGCCTCGGCGAGGTCGCCCCGCGCACTGGCGTAGGTGGCGTACTCGGAGGCGCTCGTCGGGACTAGCAAGTTGAGGGAGTCGGCTCCACCGTAGAGGAACACGCACACCATGGCCTTGTAGTCAGACGGGCCGCGCCCGCGCTTAGAGCTGAAGACGCGCATGCCGGACGCATGCGGACCGAGTACGGCTGCGGCGGCGGCCGAGTGACCCGCGGCCTTGAGAAACCCACGGCGAGAGACTCGCGTGGTGCCCGAACGTCTGGAGGAGGATGTTGAGGTCATGGCAGGGTCCATTACTGCTGGAGCGCGTAGTCGGGGGAAGCGGCGACGAGTGCAAGACCCTCTACCGCGCGGAGGAGTCCAGGCGGTAGCCCCGGGACGGAGTAGGGCAGGGTGTCCAAGTAGTTCGCGAGGATCGTCTTGGTCTCGGGGCTCATCAATCCTCCGCACATCCTGAGGTCGAGAAGCGCCACGAGCTGCGTTGGATTGGCCGCCTGGGCCTTCAGTGGGCCGAGGTCAATGACCGGTTCGGTGAAGCTCCCGTCGGCGAGGTCAGAATTGCCCTGGATGATGAGGAGCGTGAGAGCGTTCGCGGTGCGCGTGACCCTGGAGTGCGTTGCAATCTGCAGTTCGGGAGCGACCAGCCGCTGAGCGCCCAGGCTGGGGGATGCGTAGTCAGGGCTAAAGAAGTTGAACACCGACGGCGAGCCCATCGCACGCTGGCCAAAGAACTCATCGGCGATCACCGGCGTGGACATCGTCTCTCCCACCGCATCGAACTTGCGCCAAATCCCGGTGAGCTTGAGGATCGGCTCGCGCAGCTTTCCAAACTGATCAGGCGCGATGGCGTGGCCTTGGAGCGCCTCGGTATCGAGCAGGATCGCGCGTACGACGGCCTCTAGGTTGCCACGCACCCCCGATCCGTCGTCGTTCCAGACGGAGGTGATCCGCTCGACGTACTGCGGGGAGGGGTTGCTCGTCACAAGGCGCTGGATGAGCTGCCGACCGATGAACGGGCCCACGTTGGGGTGATGGCTGAGTGCATCCAGCACCTGGTCGAGGTCCTGATCCGCCGTCTGTCCCGCGGGCAAGAACTGATCAGCAACGATCGACTTCTCGTCTGTGTCATGGAACGCTTGCCACGCGACCATCATGCCTACGCGAGGGAAGGCAAGGAGGAACTCAAGGAGGCTGGAGGACGGCGCTGTGCCGTCGTCGTAATTCCAACCAGTGAGCGCACGAGCGGTCTCGGTAATGACGTCTTGGTCGTAGGTGGGGATGGGCATCGAGTTCGCGCCAAGCCGCAACGAACCGTCCGGATTGAGCTCGGAAAGCCCGATCGAGAACAGCTGCATGACCTCGCGCGCGAAGTTCTCATCCGGCCGTGTCCCCAGGCTCAGATCCTCCTTCCGGTTCTTGGCCATGCTTAGGTACGCGCCCATGGACGGGTGGAGCGTCACGTCCTCCAAGAGGTCCCGGTAGTTCGAGAATGCGCCGCGAACCAGCGTGTCGTAGTAGTCTGAGAGCGTGCTCGGGAAACCGTCGGTCGCACCGCTGCGGTCTGAGACGACGAAGATCTCGGAGAGCGCGAACGCCACGCGTTGGCGCAGCTGATCGGGTGCGTAGAGTGCATGGCTCCACCATGCGTTGGCCAACAGGGCCCGGTGGGGGCCGGACATGTAGCCCGGGCAAGTTTCGGTGGTCTCGCCCTGCTGGTCGGGGCCGCAGCCGAATGCCACCAGCTCCGGCAAAAGGAGGGTCGGCGTCACATCAAGCTGGGCGTCGATCCAAGCACCGTAGCCGTGGCGGCTCACGGCGAAGATGTCGAGGGTCGACGCGCCGAACGATGCGCGATCTAGGAACCGCACGGCCGCGGCGGGGCTGACGCGACGGGGCTCGACGGTCGGTGGGGCGGCGACCCCTTGAAGGGGCAAGCCAAAGCTCGCAGTGGCGCCGAAGAGAGGAGCGGCTACGTAGGCGACGCAGCGAAGAAGAGTTGCTGGCACTTGAGACACCTCGATGGGACAGGCTCGACGGGAGAGTGGACTCCACCCGATGCGGCAGCCCACACCATCTATTTCACTCGGCCCCCGCCTTTTCTGTTCGCGCTCCCGAAATCAGTCCGGGTGCGCGGCCATGTGCTCTTTGATGACGCCCATGAACCGCGGGCCCAGGTCCGCCGCCTTCTTCTCGCCGACGCCTTTGATGCCAAGGAATTCGGCGTTGGACGTCGGCTTATGGGCGGCCATGTGGGCCAGGGAGCGGTCGTTGAAGAGGATGTAGGGTGGCACGTCGCGCTCCTGGGCCATCTCGCGGCGCAGCTTGCGGAGCGATTCGAAGAGGCGCTCGTCCACGTCGATGGATTCCTCGGCCGCGACCGCGGCAATGGAGCCGCCGCGGCGACGGGAGGACGGTGCCTTCTTCGGGGTCAGCGGGAGTAGCAGGGTGACTTCTTCCTCGGCCTTCATGACGCGCACGCCGGATTCGGTCAGGTGCAGCGTCGGGTAGTTGCCGGACGCGACACCCACGTGGTCCTGGGCGACGAGCTGGTCGATCCACGCGCGGATCTCCGACGCGGGGAAGCCCTTCATGAGCCCGTGGGTCGTGAGGGAGTTGTGTCCCTTGGCTCGGATGCGCGCGGTGTCGGCCCCGCGGAGGACCTCGGTGACGTGGGCCGCGCCGTAGCGCTGGTCACAGCGCACGATGCACGACAGGATCATCTGAGCGACGCGCTGGCTGTCCTTGACGGTCTTGAGCTCGCCGAGGCAGACGTCGCACGCGCCGCAGCCTTCTTCCGTTGGGGGCGCGTACTCGCCGCCAAAGTACTCGACGAGGTAGCGGTGCCTGCACAGGCCGCCGTTGGCGAAGTTCCACAGCTCGGAGAGTCGCGCGATCGAGCCGGCCAGCTCGTCCATCGCCCCGGCGACGCCTTCGAGCTCGGCCTCTTGGGCGCTGCGCTCCATGATGCCCTTCCAGCCCTGAAAGTCAGAGCCGCTATAGAGAAGCAAACACTCCGACGGCAGGCCGTCGCGGCCAGCGCGTCCCGTTTCCTGGCTGTACTGCTCGACGCCCTTAGGAAGGCTCGCATGGATCACGAAGCGCACGTCGGGGCGGTCGATGCCCATGCCGAACGCAACGGTCGCGACCACGACGTCGATGCCCTCGTTCAGGAAGGCCTCCTGGACGCTGTCGCGCTCGTGGGTTCCAAGGCCCGCGTGATAGGCCATGGCGCGCACGCCCTTGCGCGCTAGGTCACGGGCGAGGCTTTCGGTGTCCTTGCGCCGGATGCAGTAGATGATGCCGGCCTGGTTGGGGTACCGGCCGATGACGGCCATCGTCTGATCGACGAGGTCGATGCGCGGGAGCACCCGGTACGTGAGGTTCGGGCGGTCGAATCCGCCGACGACGCGGATGGGATCATTGAGGCGCAGCTCGGACTCGATGTCCTCGCGCACGCGCGGCGTTGCGGTCGCGGTGAGCGCGATGATCGGGATGTCCGGGCGGTTTTCCCGAAGCGTGCCAAGCTGGCGGTAGTCCGGGCGGAAGTCGTGGCCCCAGTGGCTGATGCAGTGGGCCTCGTCCACGGCGATGACCGTCAGGCCCGCGCGGCCGACGCGGTCGATGAACGAGCCTGACGCGAGCCGCTCGGGCGCGCAGAAGAGGATGTCGAGCTCGCGGCGCTCGAGCGCTGCGTTCACCGCGGAGACCTCGTCGCTCTCGAGCGCGCTCGAGATCATGGCGGCGCGAACGCCGTTGGCGAGCAGGCCGTCGAGCTGGTCCTTCATCAGCGCGATCAGCGGGCTGACCACGAGCGTGAGGCCCGGGCGCACGAGCGCGGGTGCCTGGTAGCAAAGGCTCTTGCCGCCGCCGGTGGGCATAAGGACGAGCACGTCGCGGCCGAGGAGCGTCGAGCGCATGGCCTCTTCCTGGCTGTTGCGCAGCGTGGTGTAGCCCCACGTCGTTTCGATCGCGTCCATCAGGTCGGTCATCGAGGCCTCGATGTCCTCGACGGGTCCCGCCTGGGGGAGCGGCGCCGCGGGGGCCGCGTCCGCCCAGAGGCTCTGGGGCGAAGAGTCGTCGGCCACGAACCAGCCGTCCTCGTAGGAGCGCGTGGTGCCACCCGACTGCGCCGCCTCGTGCGTCGATCCCTCCGCCGGCGCAGGTCCAGCGGTGCCCTCGTCGTCCCAGAGCCCCGCCAGTTCCCCGGCGCCCGGTTCGACGTTCACGTCACTTTCCGGATCCTCCATGCCCATCGGATCCGAGCCTTGATCGGCTCCTGGCAGCGGGCGGCTCTGATTCGTCATACGGGTCCCCTCAAACTAATGGCGCGGTCCTCCCGAGCTTCCCTTCTCCAGAGGTAGACCGATCCCAACGCATTTCGGTCGCGGTTCAAGCTTATTCCTGGGCCTGTTGGCAACATCACGCCATCGGGACCCGCGCCTGCCGCGACCCTCTGCCCTCCCATGATCCAACGCCAAGAATTCAACGTCCTAGGGGAGCCCCTCGCCAGCTGCTGTACCGACCCGATGACGGGTTTTTTCCGCGATGGATCCTGCCGCACGGGCGAGGACGATCACGGCCGTCACACGCTCTGCGCGAGGATGACCGAGGAGTTTCTAGAGTTCAGCCGCGCCCGCGGCAATGACCTGATCACGCCCCGGCCCGAGTACAGCTTTCCGGGGCTGAAGCCAGGGGACTGCTGGTGCCTCTGCGTGCTCCGCTGGAAGGAGGCGCTGGACGCAGGCTTCGCGCCGCCCGTACGCGTCGAGGCGTGCCACCAGAGCGTCCTAGACCACGTCACCCTGGCGGACCTTCAGGCCAACACCATCGGCGGCTGAGCGCCCCGCAGGATCCTTCGCGGCCCATCGCCCTACGAAAGAAGCCGCCGCTCCGAGGGGAGCGGCGGCTTCTTTTGTAGGTGAAGGGCCGGCCTACTTCTTTGGCATGACCTTCTCACGGAGCCAGCCGCCTGCGACCGTGTCGAGCTTCGAATCGTCCAGGGGATTGCCTTCGTCGACTTTGAGCTTCTTGACGTCCACGAACTCCAGGCCATCGTTGGCCTTGTGCGCCTGCTCCTGCAGGCGCTCCGCGACCTTCCGCTTGGACTTCGAGGTCATGATCAGGGTGGGCAGCCCACCAAGCTCGCCGATACCGTTCGCCACGTTGTAGCCATAGGCCGTTGCTTCCGGGTCCACCAGGATCACCGAGCGGACGTTCTCGTCGTCGTTGGCACGGCGAACCGCCAGAGCGGCCCCGCAGCCTACGCCGACGATGGAGAGATTCGAGGAATGCACGCCGTCTTGGCCCAACAGGAAATCCACGGCGGTATCGACGTCGCGGGAGCTGAGGCTCCAGAGGTTCTCCTGCCCCTTCTCGTCTGACTTGCCGAAGCAGCACTCAGGCGTCTCGCTGTCGCCGTGGCCGCGCAGGTCCATGGTGAGGACAGCGAAGCCCTTCTTCTGGAGGTAGCTCGCGAGCTCCTCAAAGTCCCCGCGGGAGCGCTTGGCGTCGTGGATCAGAAGCGCAGCCGGTGACGGCGCGGTGGTCTTCTTCGACTTCTTCGGCGCGAAGTAGCTACCGGAAAGGAGCTGACCGTCCTTTGTGGTGAAGCTCACCGCGCTCGCGTTCTCCGGGACCGCGTCGCCGATCGCCGTGAAAGGCGCGGCCACGGCTGCGGCGGGGATGGGGGAGGTCGATGCGGACGGACCGGCGGACGTGGTGCCAGCCGCAACAACGGCTGCCACGAGGGCAAGGTTCGAGAGCATAGGGGTCGTCGTGAACGTGGGTAAAAACGAATGGGGGGGTGGTCGCCTCGCGCCGGCGGCGGATTCCGGCTCGAATTCGGGCGCGGGAATGTACCAGGGGAGGTTCTCGAGCCGGAGATAGAATCTCGCAGCGTGCGGGCTACGGAATCCGTCGGTTAATACTCAGGCTGCTGTCCTGGTTACGAACCTGGACGTGAATCGCATGGCATTATGGGACATCTCAGCCAAGCTCCAGCTGTTTTCTGGCGTCGATCTCATCGCGATTAATGGACTCGATTGCGTCTTGAAGGTGATCAAACAGGTCCCAGTCGCGATCAATGGACCTTTTCACGTTCCTCATGAGCTGAATGGCCATGCGGAAGACGCGGCAGACGTCGCCGGGGTTGATGGAGAGCTCCTCCTCCATTTCCTCCATGGACATGCCCCCGCACCACGCGAGGGTTGTCGGAGTCAGGCCCCAATCGGGACGCTTCATGGGCGGTTCGATCCCGAACTGAGCCTCGGCGTGGAGCAGGTCCTGCATCACGCCGTCGATCTGACGCCGCGTCCCGCCGAACATAGAGGACGGCACCCAGGGCCTTTGGGCCGCACGACGCTCCTCGTGGATCATCGCCACAAAGACCATCGCGATCGCCCGCGGCGGGAGCGTTTCGAGGGCACCGTTGAAGAGGAGCTCGCTGACCTGGAGCTCGTAGCCCCCTAGGCGCCGTGCGATCTCACCCTTCGGGGTCACAACATCGCCGTTGAGGTAGCCGAGATGATCGAGCAGGTCGAGGTGGCGCTTGATGAGGCGCATCTGGTCTCGCCGCTGGCGCTGGCGCGCCTTCTGGTTCTTCTCACGGTTCTGGAACGAGTGGAACGACTTCTCCCACGCTTCGCTCACGTTGTCGCGGCCGATGCGCGCGACGAGGTGCAGGAGCGTCGAGTAGTTCATGCGGAAGCGGCTCGTCACCGGCTCCGGCTTGCCGCGGATCCAGCGCTCCACCGGGGCGTCTTTCATGTCGCCGCCCGCGATGAGCTGGAACACGAAGCCCTTGTCGTCGATGCCCTGGCGACCCGCGCGGCCCGCCATCTGCATGTAGTCCCGCGTGCGTAGCCAATCGAAGCTGACGCCGTCGTACTTGCGCAGGCCCGCGAACACGACGGCCCTCGCGGGCATATTGATACCAAGGGCGAAGGTCTCCGTGGTGAAGAGCATCTTTAGGAGTCCGCGCGTGAACATGCGCTCGACGACCTCTTTGTAGATCGGCAGCATCCCCGCGTGGTGATAGGCAACGCCCGCACGCGCCAGCTTGAAGACCTCGCCGACGAGGTGCCCGCGGTCCAGCTGGAAGAGCGTGATGAGCTCCTCCTGCAGATCCTTCATGCGCTCGGCCTCGTCGGGCGTGAGCAGCGTGCGGTTCGCGTTCTGGAGCGCAAGGCGCTCGCAGTCCTTGCGGGAGAACGAGAACACCAGCGCGGGGAGCATCTCGCGGTCGATGATCTCGTCGAAGAGCTCCCTGGGATCCGGCGGCATGGGACGTCCGCCGCCTCTTCCGCCGCGGCGGCCGCGCCGGCTGCCCCTGCGTGAAGAACGCCTTCCGCCGCCCTTGGCTGCTTCTTTCTTTGCGATCTGCGCCTCGCGGGTCCGAACGCGCTCCGCTTTGGAAGCGTCCACCGTCCCCGCGTTGTTCGTGTGCACCCAGTGGGAGAGCGGCACCGGCCGCTTCGAATCCACGATCACGTCCATGTCGTGGGGACGGATCTCGCGCATCCAGGCGCCGAGCTCCTCCACGTTCTGCACGGTGGCCGAGAGGGCGATGATGCGAATCTCCGGCGGCAGGAAGATCAGGCTCTCCTCCCACACGGTGCCGCGCTCACGATCGTCGAGGTAGTGCACCTCGTCGAAGATCACGTAGTCCACCTCGTGCAGGAGCCGCGGGCTCTCGAAGATCGCGTTGCGCAGGATCTCTGTGGTCATGATCAAGACCTTGCCGCCGGCGTTGATCGTGACGTCGCCAGTCATGAGCCCGACGTCGATGCTCGGGTCGTTCTGGAAGTCCCGGTATTTCTGATTCGAAAGCGCCTTGATGGGGGCCGTGTAGATGCAGCGGTGACCCGAACGCACTGCGTCCTCGATGGCGTACTCGGCGACGAGCGTCTTGCCCGCCCCGGTGGGAGCCGACACGAAGACGTTGCGTCCCTTGCGAATCGCCTCGACGGCGTTTAGCTGGAAAAGCGAAAGGGTGAACCCCTTCCATCCGACGACGCGGCCGTCTTTGCCGAAGACCTCGGTGGGCGGCGGAAGCTCGGCGGCTGTCAAGCCAGCAGGGGAAGCAGCAGGGGAAGCAGCAGGGGAAGCAGCCGGGGAGCCAGCCGGGGA
>CAYQKK010000008.1:58555-88818 GCA_964417955.1 uncultured Planctomycetaceae bacterium | reverse complement strand
CAGGGGAAGCAGCAGGGGAAGCAGCAGGGGAAGCAGCCGGGGAGCCAGCCGGGGAATCCGAGACGGGATCAGGGCTTGGCGCCTTCTTAGGGTCTCCGCTGTTCGACTTAGCGTTCGCCTTCCTCACGAACGTCACCGGCTCCTCAGGGGCTTCGACTTTGGCCTCCTTCGGGGCTCTTTCTTCCGTGGCCTTTGCGGGCTTACGCTTTCTCCTGGAGGCCTTCTTCTTCGCAGAAGGTGGATCCGACGCGGACACGTCGTCCGGGAGGTGCCCAAAGGGCAGGGGCGCTCCCTCAGGGGCGCCGTCGTTGGAAGAATCGTCCATATAGGGTGACAGACTGCCCGTTTGGCACGTCCGTTGCCACCATATCTGCTCCAACGCCCCTGACCTTCCCGGATCCCCCCTTGGAAGTGGCGGTCAAGCGCCTTCGGCGCAGGCTCCTAGCCCTGAAGCAAGCGCTAAGAATCGACAGACCACTGCGTTTCGCGCAGCAGCACCGCGGACGCGGCGGCGCTCACGGAATCGGGACCCGTGCCGCAGGCTCCTAGCCAGCTCATACTCTGCTGGCTGCTGCCGGTGATCAGCAGCGGCAGCCTGCCTCCCACCGGTTGGGGCAGCATGTCCATTCCGCCGTCGGACTGGCCGAGCTCATTCTCGAAGACTGGGTCTGACTCGCCCATCTGGCGGATGGACTCGAAGCTCGATCGAAGCTCGATCGAAGCTCGATCGAAGGCGCTCGCCGTGGGCTGGAATCATCGTGCCTCTCCTGTCGTCGCTGATTGTCAGTGGGTCGTCGCGTCGCGTCCTGGGCGGCTGGCACATTCTTCAAGCGCCCGCTAAGCTGAGCTCTGACGTTGAACTTCATCGGTACATACATTTTTGTAAGTAAAGGGCAGCAACGATCAAGGCGGAGGCCTGCATGGTGAGGAAGTACAACTGGAAGACCGGCTGCGATGTGGAGGCCACGCTGAGCGTGATTGGCGGCCGGTGGAAGCCGATCCTCCTGTGCCACTTGCTCGACGGGCGCAAGCGGTTCGGCGAGCTTCGGCGCCTGACTCCCAACGCTACCGAGCGCATGATCACGCTCCAGCTGCGCGAACTAGAGGCGGACGGCGTGGTCTCCAGGCACGTCTTTGCAGAGGTCCCCCCGAAGGTTGAATACGAGATCACCGAGTTCGGGACCTCGCTGAAGGACATCTTGATCCCGATGCAGAGCTGGGGCTCCGCGTTCAAGGTCCGGCGGTTGGCAGAGGAAGCGAAGGGGTAGGCGGTCTCAGCGCTATCAGGCCTTGGCAGAGGAACCTTGTGTTTGGGGCTGCTGATTCGCTACACATGCCCATCGGACCGAGCGACCGCACGCTCGGCCTCCACCATTGTCCTCGGGAGGGCACTGATATGAACCAACAGCACAAGCACGGGACGCACCTCGAACGGCATCTCGCCCAGCTCAAGCTCGTCTCGCGTCTTCTTGGACACGAACTCCACTCGCAGGGGGGCTCTAAGGCCATCGCCCTGTCTCGGGATCAGGTGCTGGAGATCCAAACCTCCCTCGACCTCTTCATCGAGGAGGCTGCGAAGCGCATCAACGGCCGCACGAGCGGTGGCGGTTACGGCCCGATTTCGCCGGGGCAGGCTGAGCCCACCGCCCTCGAGATGCCGGGGCAGACCATCGATACCCAGCTGGTTCCGGCTCGAAACTAGCGATTGGACGCGACTTCTGGCCTAAGGTCAGACCCATGGAGCCCGTGACGAGTCCTTCGCGCCGAGGCCCCGCCGGGCCGGTGCCACGAGCCAGGCGAGGCGCGGTGCCTGTTTGGGTACCGCTCCTGCTTCTATTCGGGGGCATCGTGCTCGGCATGAAGGTGCTGCAGCGCGAAACCCGCCAGCGCGGCGTCGCACGAATCGATGTCACCCGCTACCGGCTTATGGCGGAGTCCCAGTGGCTCAGCGCCGCTTGGACGGACGAGCTCGAGCGCATCCTCGTGGAAGTGCGCTCGCTTCCCGTCGATGACGCGCCAGTCCTGGCACAGTTCGCGGCCGAGGTGGCTGCACTCCCTTTCGTCGCCCAGGTAGGGCAGTACTCGGTCCAGTGGCCGGACGGGCTGATCCTGCCGCTGAAGCTGCGGGAGCCCGTGGCCTGCATTCGCACCGGCGGCCGCGACTTCCTTCCGGTCGCAGCGGACGGGATGGTCCTCGGCGGCTACACCTACGCGCCCCACGAGGCCTACGGCGGCTGGCTCCCGACCATCGGTCCCCACGGGTTGGTCGAAGAGGTCCAGGGGCCCTTGGAGCCCGGGATGATGATCGAGGTGCCGGAGATCCTCGCGGGCCTGAGCGTGGCGGACTCCATGTGGGCGTACCTCGGGGTCGAGGACCTGCGCCGCCTAGGCCGCGTCGTCATCGATGCAACGGCCGAGGAGGCGCCCGTGCTCGATCGTGCTGCGACCAGCTTGAAGCCCGCCTATCTGCCCGGCGGCGTCAAGATCGACCTCGAGGGGGGGAGGCGCGTGTTCTTCGGAAGGCCACCGATCCCCGTTCACAGCGGCGAGCTCCCCGTGGGGGTCAAGTGGGAGCACGTGCGCTTTGCGCTGGAGGAAGCCGATGTCGGCAGCAGCCACTGGGCGCTGCTCGACGTGCGCTTCGACGACATGGTTCAGCTGACCCGCAGCGAAGTCGAGGAGATCGCGCGGCGTAGTCAAGCAGCGTCGGATGCCGCGGCGGACGATCGATGAGCAGCGCGGCTGCTCGACCCGTGCCAGCCTTGCGCGGATTCGTCGCGGCCCTTTGGTGCGCGACCGTGATCCTCGCGCCAGCGGCCCTCGCGTGGACTTGGGCGGCACCCGCTGACCTGCTGAAGGTTGCGGCGGCAGGGACCGCGTTGATTCTCTTCTTCCCCCCGATTCGGGTGGCTGGCGCCGACGAAACGAATCGTCCCACGGCGACCTTTGGTGACTCTGCACTGCGATGCGTCTTCGCGGCGGCGCTTTTCTTGCCGTTCGCCGCCGCGATCACGGGGCTTCACCCGTCGATTTTCTCGGCGGACTCCGATGATCGATCTGCCCCAGGGGAAGAGCGCTTGGGCACAGGCGCGGTCCAGCGTGTGACGGTCGAGCTGGAGGGGCCACTCAGCGGGGGGGCGATCCAGGCGGAAGGCTATCAGCCCCTTCGCGTGCGAGCTGACCTCCTCCCTGGGGAGCGCCAGAGCGCTCGGGCCTGGATGGTGGGGCCAAAGGACCGGTTGGACTGGCCGGACAGCGTCATGGCTGAAGGCATAACGGCGAAGCTCGTCGAAGGCGGCTATCGCTGCCCGGACTGGGCGCGGCGGGCGGGGCCAACTTTCGAAGGCTTGGCGGAGAGCCGGGGCCTGCCGGGCCTCACCGCCGTTCTCGCGGCGATGGTGGCAGCGGTGGGGTCGATCGCTGTGCTGCGGGCTCGCCGCCTCAGCATCGCGGCCCGGGCGCTGGATCTCTGCATTCTGGGGATCGTCGGCGCGATCGGAGCGCGGCAGTTGGCTGGCCCCTTGGGCGGCCCTCCGAGCGAGCAACCGCCCGGGCTTCCGGTGGCCGTCCTCGAGGGTCGCCGGCTGGCTGATGGGGGCACCCAATGGGTCGAATCCCGGCGTGGATTTGGCGGCCTCAGCTTCGCGGCTCATGGGGATCTTGACGGTTTGGATCGAGGCTGGGGCGGGGAGTTCGACGTCGCGGACCCCCTTGGAGCCGGCTCCACGGAGCTAGCCCTCGGCGATGTCGGCCCGGGCTGGACCGTGCGCGGCCGGACCGCTGCCGCTCCCGTCGACTGGCGGGGTCCGTTCGATGCCGGCCTGAGGCTCTTGGTCCCCGAGGTGAATACGTGGGGCGAGTTCGACGAGGCCTGGGAGCGGACGCCCCTCGGATCTTGGTCGCCTTTGGGCCCGCTGGCCCTCGGGATGAGCCCCAGTGACCGCCTGGGGGAAGGTCAGGGGGACCCTCCTGGCTGGTGCGCCCAAGGGCTGCCCCAGGGGGCGTCGCTCTTCCTAGGTCGCCTATCGGTGCCCCTCCAGGGGACCTCTGAGACGTGGATTCGCCTCAGCGGATTCCGCCTGCCGTGAAAAGAGTCCACTCAACCGCATATATTTCTCGTCTTCGTTGCCTTGGGAGGGGCGGGACCCTACTCTCTTCGGCCTTCCACGCCGGATTTGCTCCGCGCGTGGACACAGTCTCTTTCCCCTGGGCCTCTGCCCTGAGGGCCGATCGCCGCCGCGATTCGACAGCTATGACGACCACACACGTACGACGCCAAGACACCGAGGACCGCTGGCTCCTCTACGATGCCTCCGAGCACAACCTCGGGCGCATGGCGGCTCACATCGCCTTCGCTCTCCAGGGCAAGGACCGCCCCACCTGGACCCCCAGCGAGCGCACCGGCGCCCATGTCGTCGTCATCAACGGCTCGAAGCCGCGCCTGACGGGCAAGAAGGGCACCGACAAAATCTACCGGCACTACTCCGGTTACCCGGATGGCCAGAAGCACGTTGCGATTGACAAGGTCATCGAGCGTCGTTCGGCTGACGTGGTGACCCTGGCTGTGCGCCGGATGCTCCCCAAGACCCGCCTGGGTCGCGATCTCCTTCGTTGCCTGAAGGTCTACGGGGGCGAAGAGCACCCGCACACCGCGCAGGCACCCGTGAAAGTCGAGAAGATCTAGGCACTCACCCCTACCTGAACAAATGGCAGTCATCAATCCATGGACCTGGGGCCTCGGTCGACGCAAGTCGGCGATCGCCCGCGTTCGTCTCAAGCCCGGTGCCGGCGGTTTCGTCGTCAACGGTAAGCCGGTCGACGAGTACTTCGTCACGATTCAAGGTCGCCAGCGCGCACGCCAGCCGCTGACGATCGCCGATGCCGAGAACACGTACGACGTGTTCTGCAACGTGAGGGGCGGCGGCACCTCCGGGCAGTGCGAGGCGGTGAGCCTCGGAATCGCACGGGCGCTCAAGACGATCAACCCGGCCACGTTCGACGCTCTTCGCGAGCATAGCCTTCTCACCCGTGATTCGCGGATGAAGGAGCGCAAGAAGTACGGCCGTCGCGGCGCGCGTCGCGGCTTCCAGTTCTCGAAGCGCTAATCGAGTCGATCTCGTACGAAATCCGCCGCCGGGCGCTACCCTTGGGGTGCGTACGGCGGCGGATTTCGTCGTACATTCCGTTTTAGAAGACACAAGAGAGCACGAGCGATGGCTGGCCACTCACACGCATCCAACGTCAAGCACCGCAAGAACGCGGTGGACGCGAAGCGCGCCAAGATCTTTAGCAAGCTGGCCCGCAACATCATTTCGGCGGTCCGCCAGGGCGGGTCCGAGATGGACACCAACCTCAAGCTCAAGTACGCGGTCGAGAAGGCCCGTGCGGCGAACATGCCGAAGGACAACATCATGCGCGCGGTCAAGCGCGGTGAGGGGTCCAAGGATGGCGACGACTTCGAAGAACTCGTCTACGAGGGCTACGCGCCGGGCGGCGTGGCGCTCCTCATCACCTGCCTTACGGACAACCGCAACCGGACGGCGCCGGACATCAAGTTCGCGCTGGAGAAGGGCGGCGGCAACATGGGCTCGACGGGCTCGGTGTCCTTCATGTTCGACTTCCGGTCCATCTACGTCGTCGACATGACGGGCGAGCAGGGCGAAGACGGCTTCGAAGGCAAAGCGTTCACCGAAGACTCTCTGATGGAGCCTGCCCTGGAGGCGGGGGCCGAGGACATCCAGGTCGAGGGCGACGTGGCCACGATCTTCGCTGCGGCGACCGAATTCCTCGACGTCAAGACGGCGTTGGAGGCGGCTGGCGCGGTGATGCTCTCCGCGGAGACGGGCTACGTGCCCCAGACCGCCGTCGAAGTGCCGACGAAGGAAGATGCCGGCAAGATCCTGAAGCTCATCGACAAGCTCGAGGACAACGAGGACGTGCAGAGCGTCTACAGCAACTACGACATCAAGGACGAGTGGCTCGCGGAGCTGAACGGGTAGCATGCTTCACCGCGTGCTCCTTGGGTTGGCCACGGCCGTCTTGCTGAGCGCCTGCGCCCAGGGGCAGGACGCGCCCCCGGCTGCATCACCAACGGCATCACCGACCGAGGCCGAGGTGCATCGCGCGCGCCTCGACGGCATGCTCGGGAACGCGGTGTTCCTGGAGGCCGTCACCCTGCAGCTGGCCCGAGAGCTGCCCCTCGAAGGCGCCGAAAAGTACTTCCTGGAGATCCTCCGCGACGGGGAAGGCGCGCCGCGCATTCGGGACGTGGTGCAGCTCGTCCCGGACCAGGTGGAAGCGCTCGTGGCGTCGGGCGAATGGCGACCCCAGGATCTGAAGGAGTGGAAGTGGCTGGTCCTGACCGCAATGCGTGAGGGGCACCACGCGGTCATGCCGCGGTCCCTCGAGCTCGCTATGGAGCTGGAGGATTCACCCGCCCGCTACATCGCGGCGGGGCTGCGCTATCGTCCGGACATGCCCTTGCGGGATTTGCTCGCCGAAGGCTTCCGTCACGCGGATCCGAACAACCGCGCTTACACGGCCGTCGCCACCGCGGCCAACGGACACCAGGACTACGTCGCGTCCGTGCGTGCGCTCGTCGATGATCCGCACCCGTGGGTCAGGGCGAACGCGGCGGCGAGCCTTGTGGTCCTCGGTGATCCCCTAGGCGCCGCGACGCTGCGGGGTTTTCTCGCGCAGCCTGCGGAAGCTCGGCCGACCCAGGACATCGCGTTCCTGTTCGAGGCTCTTGAGCGGGCGGCTCCGGATGAAAACGCGTTGGCACTCGTGCGCGAGCTCTTGCCGGAGCTGAGCGGAGTCGACCGGCTGGCCGCGGAGTCGATTCTTGTGCTCCACGACGGCGAGCTGGACACCAATGGACTGGGGGCTGGGCTCTTGACGCTCGATCCCATGGCGCCGGAGATCCACCGCTGCGTCCGCGCGATGTCCTCGATGCTGTCCCGGGGAGACCCAGGGCTTTCCGGCGAGGACGTCGGCGTCCTCGTCGAGCTCTTCCATCGGCCCAACTCCCAAACCGTCAGCCTGGATCTCGTGGTCGCCTTGGGGAAGTCCGGCTACTCCGAGATCGAGCCGCTCCTCCAGAAGGTGGCCTTCACGCTGCCGTGGAACCAGGGGCTGCTGGCGGCGGGGGCCGCGCACCACGCCTTCGGCGAAGGGACGCTGTTCCGCTGGCTTAAATCTGCCCCCGAAGGCACGTCGCCTGAGGTCTTCCGGCGCCTTGGCTGGGCGGCCGCGATCTTCGGCGGACCGGAAGCGGTGCAGGATCTCCGGGAGCGGGCTTTCCACCCGCAGCTCGGGCTCCCCGTCGATCGGCGCACAGCGGCCCTCCAAGGCGCTGAATTGGCGCTCCTTGAGCGGTCCAACTAGTCCCCAGTCTACCCCATCGGCTTTATTGTTTGAATCGGGGCCCCGCCGTTTGCACGCTGCATTGAGCCCTGGACTCCCAGGGCGATTTCTTCGGCTTCTAAGGGGCGCATCAAGCCTCTGACTTGCGACATGGGCGACGGACTCAGGACCATTAGGATCGCGACCACGGACCCTTCGGTGCTCAGTGGCGCGAAGGCTGCCATCGATGCAGCCAACGAGTCAGTGGCCGAAGACGCCCTTGCAGGATGGGACGTCGAGCAGATCTCTTCCTGGAGAGAGCTGGTTCAGGCGCCGCCTGCCCAAGGGGATGTGCTGCTTGTGGATTCTTGGCTCAAGGATCGCAACGTCTACGAGCTCTTGCGGCAGCTCGCCGGACGCACCAAGTGCCGGACGTTCGTGGTGACCGAAGACGGCAACCACCTTGCCGAGCCCATCGCGCGTTTCTGCGGGGCCACTGGCACCATCGCGCGCCCCGTGAACGGATCGAAGCTGCGCTCGCTCCTCGACCTTTCCGGCGGCCCTCGTCCCTCTCTGGAATCTGACCATCGCGGCGATGAGTCCGTTGAGTTCACGCTCCCGGAGGCGATCCTCGCCCAGATCGCCGAGGCGGACCCGGGCCAGGCATCTGCGCCCCAGCACAACGCGCTCATGCAGGCGGCGATCGATCCGGTCACCGGCCTCTTCAACTATTCATTCCTCGCCTACAAGCTCGACGAGGAGTTCAAGCGGGCACGCCGCTTCAACGCGCCCCTCGCTGTCGCCATGCTGGGCTTTGAAAGCCAAGCGTCCGACGACGTGCTGCGCGAGCTCAGTTCTATCTTCCTCAGCGCCTCCCGGGACACGGACGTGCTCGGACGCTTCGACGAGAACTCGTTCCTGTTCCTGTTGCCCAACACGGGCCCGGATGGAGCCGAGATCATGGCGCGCCGCGTGGCGGACACGGCGGAAGGGCGCCGCATGATGGACCTCGTCGGCGACCGCATTGAAGTCGCGATCGGTATCGCCAACTACCCGAGCCCCGACATCGACAAGCGTGAGGATCTCTACGCTGCTGCGCGCGAGGCCTTCCTCGATGCGCGTCATGCGGGCGGCGGCGTAGTCGTTTCTGCGCTCTGAGCTTCCAGCGTCGACCGGGACTCCCTTGTCATTGACGGATCCACCGTTCGCGTTCGTGCTCTCGGTGGACGATGTCGGCGATCTCTTCGTGCTCGCGGGAACTCGCTTTCAGGTGGGGCACTCCGCAGCGCCCGAGCCGGATCTCGGGTTCTTCGGGGACATCGACGGCTCCCACGGAGTCATCGAACTGCGTGATTCGTTTCACGGAGGCGCGGAGTGGTGTTTGAGCGTGGTCCAGGGTGCGCCGGACATCGAGGTGGATGGGAAGCAGCTCGGAGCTGTCGACGGAGCACGCGCGCTGCATGACGGCGATCGCGTCCGCTTCGGAGAGGCCGCCGAGTTTACGTGTCGGCGCAGTGATCCCTCCAGCGCGACGATGGTGCTTGAACTCGAAGGGCGCACGAACGCGGAGGGAGCGCGTCGCGTGGTCCTGCTGGCCCCCGGTGTCGCAGGCCGCATGCGCCTCGGCCCGCGACTGCGCCGGCACGTCGTCGTGCTCGGAATCTCCACCGACATCGCACTCGTGGCGCACCTGATCCCTGACGCCGTTCCGACTTTGACGGTCTCCTGCGCGGCCGGGGTGCGGGTCGGAGGCGGCGACCCCGGGGAGGACGTGATCATGGACCTGCCGCTGGCCTCCCGCGTGGACCTGGCACTGGGCGCTGCCCCGAATCGGATGCCACCGTTCGGATTGGCGCTGCGCCCCACGGCACAAAGGCCCTCCACACGGTAGCCTTGACGGAAACCGATGGACTGGGAGGCATTCTATAACTCGTTCAGGCAGCCCGACTTCGTGCCGGGCTACGAGATCGAGAATCGACTTGGGGGCGGCGCTTTCGGCGACGTTTACAAAGCGCGCAAGACGTCGATTGGCAAGGCCTACGCCATCAAGTTTCTGAAAGTCGAGAACGACGATCAGCGCGAGGCCGTGCAGCGCGAGCTCGACCAAGTGCGACACTTCGCGGCCATTGACCACCCCAACCTCGTGACGATCGAGGACATGGGCATGGTGATGGATGTGCCCTACGTGATCATGGGGTACGCCGGGGAGGAGACGCTGGCCAAGCGCTTCAAGCTGGGGGACCTAGCGCCCGCCGAGGCGCTCCTCATGTTTACGCAAACGGCGCGCGGGGTCCTCGCTCTGCACGACCGCAGGCTCGTGCACTTTGACCTGAAGCCGAGCAACATCTTCCTGCGCGGGGACAATGCGCGGGTGGGGGACTATGGCCTGTCAAAGCTTCTGGAGGGCGGGCGCACGACGCTGTCCTTCGGTCGTGGAACGCCCATGTACATGGCGCCCGAGATGCTGCGTAGCCGTGCGGACCATCGCGCCGACATCTACTCCTTGGGCGTGATCCTGTTCGAAGCCTTGGCCGGCTTCCTGCCTTTCAATCCCGACGAGTTTGGCGGGCTGGTCCTGAGGGAGACCGACGAACCGCCGGACTTTCCCGAGGCGTTTCCGATCGTAGCGCGCCCCGCCGTGGAGGCTTGCCTGCGGTTGGACCCTGCCCATCGTCCCGCGTCGATCTCGGACGTTCTCAACATGCTCGGGCAGACCGCGCGGCCCGGGGATTCGGTGACGTTCCAGCTGAGCCCCGAGGAGGCGCGTCCCGCGCGGCCTCGGCCAGAGGCGAAGAAAGCCCCGTCCACTTCAGCCCCGGACCTTGGGGTGCACGTACCGGTGGACACGGGCACGCAGCCGGTTGAGTCGGGCCAGGCGAAACCTCGCTCGCCGCTGTTGGACTCCGCTTTGATCGAGTCCACCACCGCCAAAACATCGCCGATCGAGCCCGGGCGTCCCGCGAGCCGAGCGCGCGAACTCGTGGCCGAGTTGAATGCACAGCGTCAGCGCGGCGGCGCAGGCGACACCAGCAAAGTCGCCACCAGCGGGGGACTCCTCTCGAAGGACGGACCCGGGATCCGCGTGACCCCCATGCGCCGCGAGCCGGAGATGGCTCACGCGGCACCAGCCGCGCCCGTGCCCACGATCATCCCCGTTCCGCCAAAGGTTGTAGGCGGCCCGTTCGCGACGCTGATGGAAACTACCCGCGTCGGCTTCGACGTGTTCGCGGCCGCCATCGTGGCGGTGGTCCAGTTCATCCTAGGTGCGTTCCGTGCGGTCACGGATCGCTTGATTCGCAGCGACCGCGGCGGCCTCGTGGGCCGAGCACTGCGCTTCGCCCTGTTCCTCTTCATCATGACGGGCGTCGGCTTCGGCGCGACGCTCCTCGGACTTTTCAGCCTGTCCGTCCTCGCGCGAAACTAAGCGCCTATCCCAAAGAACCTAAGTCGATGTCAGGAGATTGGTCGCCCGATGTAGCGCGCCTCGCGGATTTTGACGAGGACGAATGGGCTCGCGTGGAGCGGGCGTATGCGGGGAGGCTCATCGCGTACATCGGCCGGCGCGTGGCCGACGCCGAAGCCCGCGACGACATCGTGCAGGAGGCGTTTCTCGGCGCCGTCCGTGGCATCGGAACGTTCGACTCGAAGTACTCGTTCGAGCAGTATCTCTTTGGCATTTGTCGCAACCGAACCATCGATCATCTGCGCAAGCGGCGGGCCGTGGGGTCCGGACATGGGGGCGCTGAGGCTGACGCCGATGCGCCGGCTTTCGACCTCGACACCCTAGCGCTGAACGAGGATACCCCCAGCCGCATCGTGCGCCGTAGCGATGTGCAGGGGCGCGGGCGGGAGCTTCTGCGCGACGCGCTCCGGGACTGGGTGCAGGACACGTGGGCGGCCGGGGAATTCAATCGCCTGATGGTGATCGAAGCTCTCTTCCACGGCGGCTGGCGAAATCGCGATACGTGGGAGCGCTTCGGGCTCCGGGACGAGACCGCCGTGGCCGGCGTCAAGTTCCGCGCGCTCAAGAAGCTGCGTGAGTCGGTGGCCAAGCAGGACCCTGAGGGGGACGCAGTCCAGGCCCTTGGCGCCCAAGTGGACGACGGAGAGGTGCCGATCGACGTGGCGACGGTCTGGGCAGAGGACCGGGTGTCCTGCCCCGCGCGGCACTGGATTGCGCGCTGGATTGCTGGAACCCTCGAGGAAGGGCCTCGGGATTTCGTCTCCTTTCACGTCGATGAAATGCAGTGCGAATGGTGCTCGGCAAATCGCGATGACCTATCCCACAGGGACGAGGAGGCCCTTGAACCCCTGCTTGTCTCGGTTCGAGCCTCCACGGCCAAGCTCCTTCGGTCGCGCGTCGACCGCCAGTAGCACGGCAATGGAAACCCGGGGCCTGCCGCCGGGTATCCTTTCCCCGTGAGCGCGCCCACCAAGATCTACCTCGTCCTCGTCGCCGCCGCTTTTGTCCTTTGGATGGGAGTGTCGACGTTTGTGGCTGCGAAGGACCCTGGGCCTCGCTACATCACGGATATGGGCTATCTGCTCGATAACTCCGAGCGGTTCACGGCGATGCTGCGCGGGCGCGTTGACGTTCGGGACGCGGACGGACGCCCCATCTCTCCGCCCGAGGGCACGCTCGTTGTCGACGTCCGCGCCCGTGATGCTGAGGGGACGCTGGCCGTGCAGCGCATCGGGAGCGTTCAACCGGACGGCGTCTTCGAGGTGCTTTCGTTGCCCCATGGGCTCGCCACCGTGTCGATCCAACTCGGAGGCGGAGAGACGATCTGGGAGCGCGAGGACATCGTGGTCGGAGGGGCCGGCACCCTCGATCCGCGGATTGATCCGATCGACCTCGGCGACGAGCTCTTCTTCTTTGAAGTTGAGGTGCGCGGGCCGAGTGGCGGCCCTGCGACGACGGGGCAGCTCGCGTGGCGCAAGGTCGGAACGCAGAACCCAGGGGACGACGTGAGCTTCGACGGCCTGGCGCCGATCGGGGTCGACGGAGTCGCGCGCTTTTTCTGCACAACGGCCGTGATCGACGCGGTCTGTATGGTGCCTGGTGCACGGACGGAGCTCTTCGAAGAGCTCTATCTAGATTCATCGATCGACCTCGGCCCCGGGATCTCGGTGGAGCTGGTGGCGGCTGGAGAACTACCGGACTCGGATCGCTGGTCGCTGCGCGCGGTGTTGACCCCGGTCAAGCTCGCACCAAAGATCGAGCTGAGTGGGCAGGGCCTTTGGCGCGAGACCCTCGACCCGTTGGGAAGCCCCGTCTACGTCGAGCTGGACGCTGAGACTGGAAGTGCCTCGCTGCCTTTGGCCCGCGGTGGCAGCTATCGGATTCGATGGGGAGCGCTGGGTGCTCGCCGGCATCGCTTCAACACGATCAAGCTGCCCGAGGGAGAGATCATCGAGATTCCTTCGACGCCCGGGACATATCGCGTGGAGAGCACCTTCCCGATCGAAGCGTTCCTGCGCAAGAGCGCCCGCGGGCGCTAACGGCGGACGCTTGGTCTCGCTGGAACGGCGAGCCGAACGGGTTCCTCGAACTGCTCGGGGCTGATGGGCTCGTCGTAGACGTTGAGGTCTTGGATCTTCCACTGCCAGCCGCCCTGGAGCGCTGTGATTGCCTCCGGCGCCGTGTCGTCGGTCCAGTAGGAGAACTCGTCCACGTTGAGCCGGAAGCGGTCGTCGTGCTCGACGTACTCCAGCACGTTGGCTGCGATCGGATCCGGCATCGTGTTGCCCTCGGTGGGCTTGTCCGGCGACGCTTCCGTCCAGCCCTTCCAAAAGCCCTCACGATGCATGCGGAAGACGAGGTAGCGATCCTTGAACCAGAGTGGCCCAGGGATCCGGCACTGAAGGAGCGCGTCTTGATCCCACCGGGCGATGACCTCGGGGTCCTCAGCGCGGTGGAGGGCCCAGCGCAGCTTCGGGACCCTGCGCATCAGCTCGTCCCGCGCCTCGCTGTAGTAGTTGATCGAGCCCACGTTCTTGTCCTTCCATACGATGGAGAAGCAGCGGAACTCTTCGTCCAAGAGGTTGCCCTGGAACGCGGTCCGGAAGGACGCCAGGGCCTGCTCGGGGGAGTTGAACCCGTAGTTGAGCCCCTGGGCCACGGTGGGTGGGGGGACACGGCAGCCCACGGCCAGTCCCAGCGCCAGCAGCGCTCCAGCGGTTTTTCCCCCAGGAGTGCCCATGGCCCTGCCGCTTCCTCTCTTCCGTTGACTCATGTTCATGATGCGCGCCTCACGTCGACTTTGGCGCCGTAGGTTGTAGCGAGATCGCCCCTCGGACCCAGCGAATTCACCGCTTGGCGGTGATTAGGGCAGATTGCCTGATGTGCAATTTGTGAAAACAACTGTATTCTTGGCCTAACAGCGACGACAACGGCATCGTACGCACCGCATACAGTCCCTCTGGGGCACAAAAACGCCCATCCTGATCCCACGCCTCTGGTCCTAAACACGCTCCGTCGTGCTGAATCAACCTGGCTGAGGGGGTCAATCCCGCGAGATCTCGTTGCCTCGACCCATCGAACCCATGAAACACAGCTCTCCTCGTCGACAGTTTTCCCTCGGGCTTCCGATCGCTCTGATCGCGGCCAGCGGCATCGCGGCCAGCGCCTTCGCCAGCGTGACCACCCCGGTCCTCCCCGGTGCGTCCAGCGCGGATGCCTTTGGCGCCGCGATCTCCGCCCAAGAGGATGGGGACACCAAGGGAACTCGCGGCCGTCACGCCCGCAGGACCCCCCCGCCCAAGCCCGCGGTGGTACCGACCTCCCGAGGTGCCCGTAGCAGCGTGCCCGCTCCCAAGCCGGTGAACACCGTCAAGGCAGGCACCGACGCGAAGCTCCAGCAGAAGGCTAAGGAGCTGACGCCCGAGCAGAAGAAGCAGCAGGACGCCTACCTCGCTAAGCAGAAGGCCGCCGGCCAAAGCCCGAAGGGTGCCGTGCGCGGCGCCGTCCCGCGTCCGCCCCGGAACCCGAACGCCAAGCTGCAGATTGAGTTTGGATCGGACAAGCACGACTTTGGCAACGCTCGCCAGGGCGACCAGCTGACCCACGTCTTCGAAATGAAGAGCGGCGGCACCGAGCCCCTCGTGATCAGCCAAGCCAGCCCCACCTGCGGCTGCACCCTCGGCGAAGTCAAGGTCAAGCAGCCCGGTGAAGAGGTCTCGATCCTCTACAAGTTCGGCGACGAGATCATGCCCGGCGCCGACGTCGAGATCGAAGCGACCCTCGACACCACCAGCAAGACCAACCGCACCAACGTGCGTATCAACGTCTACTCCAACGACGGCACCGCCGGCCAGAACCAGCTCCAGCTGATGGCCAACGTCGAGCCGTTCATCACGTCGACGCCGAAGTTCCTCCAGCTCGGTGACATCCGCGAGGGTGTTTCGAAGACCGCTTCGGTGGACTTCCGCACCTCCTCGGGCGACCCGATCATGCTCACCCAGGACGAGTCCCGTCCCATCCCGCTGCCCCAGGGGCTCACCCTCGACGTCGAGCCGATGAACCCCAATGAAGAGGGCAAGTCGAACCACTGGCGCGCCACGTTCACGGTGGCCGACGACTCGACGGCCGAGCCGAAGGGCTACATGCTGCGTCTCAACAGCGACGTGGAGCTGCCGACCTCGAAGACCAAGGCCAAGAAGCCCGGCGCCGTGACGGTGTACCAGGCCAGCACGAACATCAACTACCGCATCCTGGGCGCCCTGTCGCTCCAGCCGCAGTACGTGTCCTTGGGCCTCGTGCGTCCGGCCCAGCCGGTCGTCCGCAACGTGCGCTTGACCTGCCACGAGCCTGAGTTCGACCTGTCGAACGTCACGGTGACGGTCACGGGTGAAGGCGATCAAGACCTGGCATGGGCCGATCGCTTTGCCGCATCGGTGAAGCCGGTGAGCGGCAGCAACGCCGTTGACATCGAGCTGCGCCTGACCGGCCTCCCAGAAGACGCGGACGGTTCGTTCCGTGGCCGCGTTGAGATCAAGACGGGCCACCCGTCGAAGCCGGAGGAGTTCTTCCGGTTCTCCGGCGTCTGCCGCAAGCTCTCGGGCCAGGGTGCCTCCCCGGTCGTACGTCCGGGTGCTACCAAGAAGGCTCCGACGCCCGTCCAGAAGAAGGCTGGCGGAGAGTAGGGCTCTCGAAGCCTGCTCCGCAGCGTACCCCGTAGGGGCCTGCGAATTGAGACCGTATTTAGGGGCCGTGGAGTAACTTCCGCGGCCCCGCCGCTATGGTGGACGGTGCGCCCTTGCGCCTAGAACCCTCCCAACGGTCCCCCCAAAGACGCCGGCTCCTCCGAGCCAGCCATCCGAACCCTTGAGCCAAGACCTCGGCGACATACTCGTTTCCAGCGGAGCGCTCGATGAAGCGCAGCTCCGCGAGGCCAAGGCTCAACAGCGCGGTGGCGGAGTTCCGCTTGAGGAGGCGATCCTTGTCCTCGGCTTTGCGGACGAGGCGACGGTCTTCCGCGCGCTCGCCAAGGCGAACAGCCTCCCGTTCGTAGATCTCGCCAAGGGCAAGGTCGCGGGTGACGTCCTCGAGATGGTGCCCGCTGAATTCGCCCAGGAACAAGGGGTCCTGCCGGTGATGCAGAAGGGCGAGAAGCTGATCGTGGCCATCGATGATCCGCTCAAGCGCATCGTCGTGGACCAGCTACAGTTCTTGCTGGGCGATATGGAAATCGCCTGCGCCCTCAGCACGCCGAGCGCGCTCAAGCGAGCGATTTCTGCCGCGTATGGGGCCGGCGCCGAGGAGGCCGTTGCGGCCTCGATGGGGGCCGCCATTGGCGGAGACGGCGAGGACGACGATGCGCCGATCGTGCGCCTCGTGTCTAGCATCTTCAAGCAGGCTCTCGACGCACGCGCGTCGGATGTTCACGTCGAACCCGGTCACGGGCGCATGCGCATTCGCTTCCGCGTCGACGGGATGCTCCGGGACGTCGCCGAGCACCCGCCGCACCTAGGCGCTCCGCTCATGAGCCGCCTGAAGATCATGGCGCGCATGGACATCGCCGAGAAACGCAAGCCCCAGGACGGACGCATCGGGCTCAAGATCGAAGGGCGGGACGTGGATGTCCGCGCGTCGATTCTGCCGTCCAACCACGGCGAGACCATGGTCATGCGTCTCCTGGATCGCGGGCAGAGCCTTATGGGCTTAGCCCAGCTCGGGTTCAGCGGCGACGACCAGCGCTGGTTCCGCAAGATGATCGATCGGCCGAACGGGATCGTGCTCGTCACGGGGCCCACGGGTTCCGGTAAGACGACGACGCTCTACGCCGCGCTTCAGGAACTCAATCGGCCCGACGTGAAGATCATCACCGCCGAGGATCCGGTCGAGTACCACATCCCTGGAATCAACCAGGTGCAGGTGGAGAACCGTATCGATCTGTCGTTTGCGCGGATCTTGAAAGCGATGCTGCGCTGCGCGCCTAACGTGATCCTCGTGGGCGAGATCCGCGACCTTGAGACCGCGGAGATTGCGATCCAAGCGGCCCTCACCGGCCACCTCGTGTTTTCCACCCTGCACACGAACGACGCGCCGAGCGCCCTGACGCGCCTCATGGACCTCGGGGTGAAGCCGTTCCTCGTGGCGGCTTCGGTGCAAGGCATCATCGGCCAGCGGCTGGTGCGTCGCCTGTGCTCGGAATGCGCCCAAGAGTACGAGCCCTCGGACCTCGAACTGCGCGCGCTGGGGCTGACCCAGGCCGCGATGGGCAACCCGGACCTGCGCTTCAAGAGGCCCAAGGGCTGCCGCACCTGCGAAGGCTCTGGCTACAAGGGCCGCGTGGCGCTCTACGAGCTGTTCACGATGGACGCGACGATCCGTGAACGCACCTTCCGGGGCGCGACCCTCGACGATGTGCGCGATACGGCGGAGGCGTCGGGCGCCCTGCGGGGCCTCCTCGCCGACGGTGCGCTGAAGGTCACGGAAGGCCTGACGAGCGTCACCGAAATCCTGCGCGTTGCGGGCTCGAACCTCTCCACTGCCGAAGAAGAAGCGCTGACCGCTTGATCCTATGAACGCTAAGGAACTGATGGGGCAGGCGATCGACGCCGGTGCCTCCGACCTCCACCTCAACCCCGGCCGTCCCCCCGTGGGCCGCGTCGACGGGCGCTTGGTGAACCTCGGTACCGACGTGATCGAGGATGAGGCCGCGAAGGCATGGTGCCGCGAGCTGTGCGACGACGTTCACTGGGAAGAGCTTGAGAGCATCGGCACCACCGACATTGGATTGGCCCACGAATCCGGCAACCGGTTCCGCGTGAGCTGCATGAAGCAGCGCAACCGCTACACGGCCATCCTGCGCCTCATTCCCAATAAGCTGTTGACCTTCGACCAGATCGGCCTGCCCGAGGCGGTAGAGGATCTCTTGAAGCGTCCGCGCGGGCTCGTTCTCGTCACGGGGCCCACGGGCTCGGGTAAGTCGACCACCCTCGCCACGATGATCGACTGGATCAACCAGTCCTACGACAAGCACATCATCACGATCGAGGATCCGATCGAGTTCTATCACCGTCACGGGCAAGGCCTCGTGACCCAGCGTGAGATCGGGGCGGACGTGCCTGACTTCCCCGAAGCCATGCGCCGTGCGCTGCGCCAGGACCCCGATGTGATTCTGCTCGGCGAGATGCGCGACCTCGACACGATTTCCGCCGCCCTCACGGCGGCAGAGACCGGCCACCTCGTGTTCGGCACGCTGCACACAACGGGCAGCGCGCGCACGATCAACCGGATCATCGACGCGTACCCTGCCAACCAGCAGGAGCAGGTCCGCGCCCAGCTTTCCGTCGCCCTTGTGGCCGTGGTCAGCCAGGTGCTCATGCCCAAGAAAGACGGCGGCCGAATCGCTGGCTTCGAGGTGATGATCAACAACCCTGCGATCGGCAACCTCATTCGGAAGAACGAGACGAACAAGATTCAGTCGACGATCCAAACGGCCAAGCGCATGGGCATGGTGACCCTGGACGACTACCTCCTTGAGCTCGTGCGCGATGGGGACATTACGTCTGAGACGGCCCTCGCCTACGCTCAGGAACCCCGGGACCTTGAGGGGCGTCTCTAAGGCATGTCGGAGTCGAGTGCACGGCCCCTTCTGGGTCAGATCCTGAAAGGGAGAGGCGTGATCCGCGAGAGTCACGTGCAGGCGGCCCTTGGGGAGCAGCGCAAGCACGGCGGGCTCATCGGTCAAGCGCTCGTCGAGACCGGCGCGTGCACGGCCGCTGATATCGCCTTCGCGCTCGCCGAACAGGCGGGGCTGGAGTCGGTGGATCTGGCTTCCGTGGACCCCGATCCCGAGGCCCTCGGCGCGGTGGACGGGTCGGTGGCGCATACCTACGGAGTTTTGCCCGTTCGCATGGAGGGGGAGACCCTCGTGGTGGCCCTGGCCGATCCCATGAACACCGCGGTGCTCGAGGACCTGGCTTTTGCGACGGGCTTCGAGATGCGGGCGGTGGTCGCGGACGCCGATGCGATCAAGGAGGCGGTGCTCACCCACTACGGCGAGGAAGCGTCGCTGACCGACGCCATTCAGGACGCTGCCAGCGCGTCCCTCGGGTCCGACGCGGAAAGCGCGGCGCAAAGCCTCCCTGTCGTGCGCCTCTTGAACTCGATTTTGCACCGCGCGATCCGTGACCGCGCGAGTGACGTGCACTTTGAGACCTACGAGGGCGCGTTCCGCATTCGCTACCGCGTCGATGGCGCGCTGTACGAGGTCGAAGCGCCGCCGCCGCACCTCGCGCTGCCGCTGGTTTCACGCATCAAGGTGATGGCGGATCTCGACATCACGGAAACCCGCGTGCCCCAGGACGGCCGCATCGAGGTGTCCATTGACGGTCGTCCCGTGGACCTGCGCGTCGCAACGCTTCCGGGGGCCTCCGGCGAAGGCTGCGTCATGCGCGTCCTCGACCGCAGCGCGGTCAACCTCAACCTCTCGGCGCTGGGCATGCAGCCCGACGAAGAGGGAGCGCTGCGCGCGCTGACTCGCCTGCCCCATGGTATCGTGCTCGTCACGGGCCCCACGGGCTCTGGTAAGACAACGACGCTCTACGCCATGCTCTCCGAGGCGAACACGCCGGAGACTAAGATCATCACGGTCGAGGACCCGGTCGAGTACGACATCCAGGGCATCGTTCAGGTGCCGATCAACGAGGACATCGGGGTGACCTACGGCGCGGTGCTGCGCTCGATTCTGCGCCAGGACCCCGACAAGATCCTCGTGGGCGAGATCCGCGACCGCGACACGGGCTCGACGGCGGTGGAGGCCAGCCTCACCGGCCACACGGTCTTCGCCACGATCCACACCAACGACGCGCCCAGTACGGTGACGCGCCTCGTGGACATGGGCGTGGAACCGTTCCTGATCGCCGCGACCCTCGAATCCGTGGTGGCCCAGCGCCTCGTGCGCTCCGTTTGCCCCGATTGCAAAGTCACGTTCGAACCCGACGAGGAAGTCCTCGGCGAGCTCGGTCCCGACGCGGATCTCGTGCGCGGGGCGACCCTCGCCTACGGCAAGGGCTGCGAGCGCTGCCACCACACCGGCTACTCGGGCCGGACGGGGCTGTTTGAGATCATGACCATCGACGACGAGATCCGCCGGCTGATCGAGACCAACGCCTCCATCGAGGACGTGCGCAAGGCGGCGGTGGCGGGCGGCATGTGTACGCTGCGTGAGTCGGGTCTGAAGGCGGCTGCCGATGGCCGCACCACGATCGAAGAAGTTCTGCGGGAAACGCTCACTTGATACTCGAGGCTTCGAGAGACTAGGGATCCACTATGGCACGACGTATTCAACGCACCTCCCCGGCCCCCAAGAGCGCGGCCGCAGCCAGCGGCGGCGCACGCGCGGCAGGTGGCGGTGCCCCGGCGAGCACGCGCGGCAAGCGGGTGGACGCGGATCTCGTGACGGACTTCACGGTCCAGCTCGCGACGCTCTCCGACGCCGGCATCCCCGTCGTGAAGGCGCTGACGATCCTCGAGGGCCAGACCTCCCCCGGTCCCTTCAAGAATATCCTGCGGGAGATCACCGAGGATGTTTCGGGCGGCGCGCCGCTGTCCGAGGCCATGGCCAAGCACGATCGGGTGTTCGATCACCTCTACTCTTCGATGGTGCGCGCCGGAGAAGTTGGCGGTGTGCTCGATCGCGTGCTCAATCGCCTGGCAGTCTTCCGCGAGAAAGCCGCGGAGATCAAGTCGAAGATCAAGTCGGCGCTGATCTACCCCGCCGTGCTCGTGCTGTTCGCCATCATCGTCATCGCGGCCGTGGTGATGTTCGTCATCCCGAAGTTCAAGGAGATCTTCGAGAGCTTCGACGTGGATCTGCCGGAGCCCACCCGCATCCTGCTGGGGATCAGCGGCTTCATGACCCAGTGGTGGTATCTCGTAATCGGCCTCCCCGTGCTGCTCTTTGTGCTGCACAACATCTTCGTGCGCCGTAACCGTGGCTACCGCCGCAGCTGGCACGCGCTGCTCCTGAAGATTCCCTTTCTTGGTCCTGTGCTGAGCCGCTCGATGACCGCGTCGTTTGCGCGTACGTTCGGCACGCTCGTGCAGGCTGGGGTGCCGCACCTCGACGCCCTTGAGATCTGCCGCGATACGAGCGCTAACGAAGTGCTTGTGGACGCCGTCGAAGACATCCGCCGCACCGTCCGCGAGGGCGAAGGCATCGCGCGACCCATGGGCGAGACGGGGCTGTTCGACGACGTGGTCACGAACATGGTGGACGTCGGCGAGGAAACCGGTGAACTCGACGGCATGCTGCTGAAGGTGGCGGACGCCTACGACGTGCAGGTCGATCGCAAGCTCAACGCGTTCTTCAAGGTGCTTGAGCCCGCGATCCTGATCTTCATGGCCGTCGTGATCGGCGGCCTTGTCATCGCGCTGATCATGCCCCTCACCGAGATGATGCAGACCATCGGCAGCCAGGCATAGCCCGCCAAGGTGGAGAAAGACCCAGACGCTAGCCCGCCTCCGGCTTCGGAAGAGGAATCCCCTCCTTCGCGGCGAGGTCCGCGTCGGTCCCTGCGGACGCCGATCGTGGTCGCGGTCATTCTGGCCAACCTGGTGACCTTTTTGGTGCTCTTGAGCGCCACCGAGTACGCAGCGCGCGAGAACCGGCGCGTGATCTCGGCCGACTACGCCGACTGGCTCCAGGACTACACCGATTGGCTAGCGGATCAGCTCGATGAGATCGTCGATCGCTCCGGGGGGATTCGCGTCGCAAAGGCGTTGAACTGGCGCGGGTGGCGCCGCTTTGAGGACGTGCTGGTGGCGCAGGCGCCTGAGCCCGTGGCGCTGGCCTCAAGCAGCGGCCCGCCGCAGCTGACGGTTCCGGGAGTCCTTCTGAATCCACTGGGACGAGCCACGCGCAAGTCTGGGTTCGACGAGCAGTTCGCGCTGCGCATGATCAGCGACGCGATTCAAACGGAGGAGCCCGTCTCCAACGGTTTTGGGACGGCGGCGCCCATCGGCTTGCCCGGCGAGACCCCGTGGGGCGGCGTTTGGTTTCGTCCGCGAGAGATTCAAATCAATGAGTTTCCGCGCCAGCAGCTCATCCTTCAGTTCGTCGCCGCCATGGCGCTCTTTACGCTGCTGATCCTGCTGCTGCTCCAGCGCAAAGTGCTCGACCCCGTGCGGCACCTCGCCGGCGTCGTGCGTAAGCTGGAGTCGGCCGATCTCACGGCGCGCGCGGAGATCCCTGCGCATCGCAACGATGAGATCGCAGAGCTGGGCCTTGGCTTCAACGACATGGCTCGGCGGCTTGAGCGCCACAACCGCGATCTACAGGACGCGGTGGAGGAAGCCACAGCGCGGGTCAAGTCCGCCGAGGCCGCGGCCATGACCCAGCGGCGCCTCGCGGCGACCGGCGAGCTCGCGGCGGGCGTCGCCCATGAACTGAACAATCCCCTCGGCGGCCTTACCAACGCAGTAGAGGCGCTGAGCCGCGAGAACATCACGCCGGAGCGGCGAACTGAGTACCTGAAGCTCGTCAGTAGCGGGCTGGCGCGCATGGGGGAAACCGTCGGCCGACTGCTGCGCTTGGCGCCCCGCGAAACCCAGCTGGAGGGCGTCGACCTCGCGCGGCCATTGGCGGACGCGCTGGGCCTGGTACGACACAGGGCCGAGGGCGTAGGTGTCGCATTGGAAGTGGCTGGCCCCGAGCTGGACGGCAAGCCGCGGCCCGCGTTCACCGGCGCCGCGCTCACCCCCTTTGAGGCGCTCCCCCAGATTCGCGGCGCGGCCAACGAACTTGGCCAGGCGATCCTCAACCTGTTGGTCAACGCGCTCGACGCCATCGGTGAGGCGCGAGCGGAAGGGCGCGCGTGCCATGGGCCGGGGCGCATCGAGCTACGGATGACGGAGTCGCCTGCAGGGACGATCCGCGTTGTGTGCCGCGACGATGGCCCTGGTGTGGGGGAGGATGTTATGGGGCGCGCGGCCGACGCGTTCTTCACGACGAAGGAGCAGGGCAAAGGAACCGGCCTTGGGCTCGCCATCGTTCACAACGTGGTCGCGGCCCACGGAGGGCGGGTGCTTTTGGACAGCGCGCCGGGAGAGGGCTTCACCGTGACCTTGGAGCTTCCGACGCTTTCCCATGAGGAGGCTCCGCCGGGGGCGCGCACGTGATCTGGTTCGTGATCTTTGCGCTGGCGTTCCTGTCGGGGACCTTCAGCAGCTCCGAGACGGCGCTCTTCAAGCTCGGTGACGCCGAGGTGAAGGACGCGCCGCGGCGCGTGCAAAGGCTCTTGGAGGATCCGCGCGCGCTGCTCGTGTCGATCCTGCTCGCCAACCTTGTGGTCAACCTCCTCTATTTTGCGTTGGCGCCCTCGGCGTTCACGACGCTGCAGGGACCCCTTGGAATCCCTGGGTCCCAGGGCGGGTCGTCACTCTTCGGTGGACTGGCGGCGCTCCTCACGCTGCTGCTCTTGGGGGAGATCGTTCCGAAAGCCCTCGCGCTGCGGCTGCCGCTCGGAATCGCACGCCTGACGGCGATTCCGATCGGATGGACCGTGGCGTTTCTGATGCCGGTTCGATCCGTGATCAACCGGGTGCTCGACTTCTCGCGCCGCATTCTTGGCGAAGACGGTAAGACCGAGCAAGGCGTGACCCCGGAGGCGCTCGCCAGCGTGCTGGAGCGCAGCCGTACCTCCGGTGTGCTGGGCGCGAACGAAGCGGATCTCTTAGGGGAGATCGTCGAGCTCGAGCACCTGCGCGTGCGCGAGGCGATGATCCCGCGGGTTGAGCTCGTCATGTTCGACCTCGACGAGGAGGATCCCGAGGAGGAGCGATCGCGCGTACTGGCCGAGGCGCGACGCGACCGGGTGACCTGGATGATCGCCGTGCACGGCAGCGCCGACAACATTGCTGGGGGGATCCAGGTGCGCGACCTGCTGGTGAAGCGTGACCGCTCACCCGCGTCGATGGTGATGCCGGTGAAGTTCGTGCCCGAGGTGGCGCGGCTGGTGTCGCTGCTTTCTAGCCTGCACGAAGATCGGGTCTCCGAAGCGGTCGTGATCGACGAGTGGGGCGGGACGGCTGGGGTGGTCACGCTCGAGCACGTCTTTGAGGAACTCGTGGGGGAGATTCGCGTCGAGGACGAGGAGGTCCCTGAAACCGTGACGCCCCTCGGGGAAGGGAAGTACCGGGTGTCGGGTGGACTGTCGGTGCGCGATTGGAACGAAACCCTCGGGGTCGCGATCTTTCCCGGTGCGTTCGAAACGGTGGGTGGCCTCGTAACGGCTTCGCTGGGCCGTCTGCCCAAAGCGGGGGACACGGTGGAGCTCGGCGGAGGGCTCGTCGCCGAAATTGACCAGGTTCGCGGGCGTCGGGTCTTCACCGTGACGCTTTGGAGTCGAGCCCAAGGGAAGACGTTCAGTCTCCGCAGCCGCAACGCGGGTGGAGGCGCCTGATGGAGATTGGCCTTGAGCTATTAGCCCTCGCGGTGCTGATTGGATTCAGCGCCCTGTACTCCGGCTCGGAGATCGGGTTCTACACGGTTTCGTCGGTGCAGGTGGATCTCGATGCCCAGGGGGGATCGCGCCGCGCGCGCCTCATGGGTTGGCTCCTGCGGAACGAGAGCGCTCTCCTTGTGACGATCCTCGTGGGCAACAACCTCGCGCTGGAGCTGGCGACCCACGTCGCGGAGTCGCTGACGGTGACGTGGCTCGGTCTCGAAGGAGTCGGGCCCAAGGCGGCCCTGATCGTGACGGCGGTGCTGACGCCCCTGGTCTTCCTCTTCGGGGAGGCGCTGCCGAAGGATGTCTTCCGCCAGCGGCCCTACGCCCTGACGGGTGTGGCGGCGCCGGTGATCGCGCTCTCCCGGGTGGTCTTCTGGCCGCTGGAGCGAATTCTCCGCCTGGCGACCCTCGCCCTGGAGGGCATCCTCGGCCTAGAGTCCGCGGAGGTCTCCCCTGTGGCGGGGCGGGAGGCGGTGCTCGGGTTCCTGGCCGAGGGGCGGCGGCACGGGGCTCTCTCGGAGCGGGCTGAGGCCCTCGCGAGCAATGCCCTCCGCCTGAAATCCGTCCCAGTGACCGAGGTGATGGTGCCCTGGGACCAGGTGGCGACTCTCCGTCAGTCAGAATCCGACCCGGTGGCCCCCGGGGTCCTGCTGGATCAGCTCTTGGCCTCCAAGTACAGCCGTCTGCCGGTGGTGGGGGACGTCCAGGGGGCGGTGGCTCCGGAAAATGTCCACGGCTACGTGCACCAGCTCGAGGTTCTCCACAACCGCTTTAGCGCCTCTCCTGGGGATGCTGGTAAGCCCCTTGAGGTCCTAGGGAAGCTTCGGCCGATGCTCATTCTGTCCTCGGAGGAGTCGATTGACGCGGCTTTGGGGAAGTTCAGGGCCGCTGGGCGCCGTATTGGCCTCGTGGTCGAGGAAGGACAGGTCCAGGGCATCGTGTCGGTCAACGATCTTTTGGACAGCATCTCGGGGGTCGTGGTCGCTTGATCACTTTTTTCGCAGGTGTGGCCGCAACCATCCCAGGACGTTAGGCTAGCGCCCGCCATGAGCACCTCCACCCCCAAGGCCTCCCCCTCGTCAGCCCCCTCCATCGGAGCCCGCGCCCAGCGCGTCGCTTGGTTTGGAGCCGGAGCCCTTGCGGCCGTCGTCGGGTTTGTCGCCCTCGATTCGGCCCTGGCGAGCCCTGCGCCCACGGTCGCGGTCGCTCTCCCGATGGCTCCCACGCCGTCGCTGCTCCTGCCCTCGGCGACGCAGCAGGGCAACGGCAATAACGGCCTCAACTCCGCGCTGCGGTCCTTGCCGACCACCAGCAGCGGCGTCTCCGGCGACTCGAACAACCGCATGATCGCTGTCACCGGCAACGACATCACCGGCCAGTCCGTGCTGTACCTCGTGGATACCATCGACAAGCAGCTCGCCGTCTATCAGGCCTCGGGCGGCGCGCCCGGCACCCAGAACGTCAAGCTCGTGGGCGCCCGCAACATCAGCCTTGACCTGAAGCTGGACGGTCTCAACGACCGCACCGAGGTCGACAAGCAGCCGCTGACCTTCAAGGACCTCGAACGGCGCTTCAACGGCTCGTCCAACCAGGATCGCACGACGCCCTCCGGTGTCCCTCGCTGATTTTCCCCCAGCTGCCCCCCCTACTCTCCATCGAGTGGCGTCGAGCTGCCCCCCGGTAGCTCACGCGCTTCTCGACTCTGACTAACGACCCCGTTTCCCTACCTACGAGATCCCCCCAAGGAGACCCTGTGGCTGACGATTTTTTTAGCTTCGATGAAGCGCTCGACGAGCTGAAGCTCAAAGAAGAAGAGCTCAAGCGCCTTGTCTCGGAAGGCGAGATTCGCGCTTTCCGCAAAGGCGACACCATGAAGCTGCGCCGCGCAGACGTGGAGAACCTCCGTGCCGAGCTGGACCGCGACGTCGTCGACCTCGGCGACACCGTGGACGAGCTTGTTTTCGAGGACGATACCGACCTCGGCGACACCGGCATGGCGACCCAAGAGCTCGACGTGGAGACCCTCGTCGACGACAGCGTCGAAGAGGTTGCCGAGCTCGAGCTCGACGACATCGCTCCTCCGAGCCGTCGCGCGTCCTCCCGTGGTGGGCGTGGCGCTGCCGCTGCCACCGCAGCTCCGGTTCGTCGCGCGAGCGCGGCAGCCGCAGAAGAGATCGAGGAGCCGGGCTGGGTCAAGGCCCTTGCCATCGTCACCGCACTGGTGCTGATGCTCGCCGCCCCGATCATGGTTTCGATCGCTACGGGTAACGCTGGCGGCCTCGCCAAGGGCGTCGCCGGCATGTTCGGCGCTTCGTTCGAAGCGGAAGCTGCGCCTGCGGCGGCCGCTGCCGAAGAGTAAGGCTGCTTGCCCCTCTGGATGAGCCCCCCGAGGCCGCGTGTGCGGTCTCGGGGGGCTTTTTCGTTCGTCCGAGGGGCCCCGCCTTAGCGGTGGAAGGTCAGGCGGAAGGTCGTGCCTTCTGGAGTACTATCAAAGCTGATCTCGGCGCCGAGCTGCTCGGCCTGCTTCTTCACCATGTAGAGGCCCAGCCCGCTGCCTGGATTCGATGCGCCGTGGAACCGCTTGAACATGCCAAAGACGCTGTCGTGGTTGCTGGCAGCGATGCCGGTCCCGTTGTCCTCGACCTCGATGACGAACATGCCCGGCGCGGTGGAGGTACGCAGCTTGACGGAGCGCGTCTCCTGGTCGGGGTTGCTGTACTTGATGCCGTTACTGAGGAGGTTGTCGAGCACCTGCGTGAGGCGGGCCCGCTGGCACGCGAGATCGGCTGCGTGGTGTAGCTCGGCCGAAAGTGCGACCTTGAATTGCTTCAATGGCGCGCCGAACTTTACGGCGGCCGTGGCGAGGTAATCTTCGAAGTCAAACGGCTCGTGATCCTCCGTCGTGGAGTCGATCTGCGTGAGCGTCAGGAGGTCGCCCGTCAGCGTCAGCAGCTTTCGCGTCAGGAACGAGACGCTGGCGACGCCCGCCTTGGCATCCTCAAGTTCACCGTCCTCGATGTCCTCCGTTACGCAGTCCATCATCCCCACGATGGACTTCAGCGGCGACCGCAGGTCATGGGAGGTCCGGTAGGCGAACTCTTCGATCTCGGCTGTCTTCTCGTGTAGTTCCCTGGCAGCGTTGCGTCGAGTGGTGATGTCCACCACCTAGCCAATCACGAAGACCTCTCCATCGTTCTCGATGGGCTGAAGTCCGATCTCGACGGGGATCATCTTGCCCGACTTGTGCCGGCCAAAGAGCTCGCGTCCGGCACCCATTGCCCTGGACTTCGGGTCGCGCAGGTAGCCGGCCACGAATTCCAAGTGCGGCAACTTGATGTCGTCTGGCACGAGGATCTCCACGGGCTGGCCAAGCAGCTCGTCGCGGCTGTACCCGAAGATCTCCTCGACCTGACGGTTGGAGAGCACGATTTCTCCGGAGGAGCGAATCATGAGCATGCCGTTAGGGGCCGCATCGACGGCTCCGCGGAAGCGCTCTTCCGCGCGCAGCCGATCGGTAATGTCGACCACCGCCGCGAGCACCAAGACCTTCCCATCGCGCTCGATCGGATTGAGCCCTACCTCCACGGGAATCCGCGTGCCGTCCTTGCCGATCCCAAACAGCTCTCTGCCCTTGCCCATCTGCCTCGGTGATGGATTGGCAATGAACTCCTGCACCAGGACCGGGTGGCGCGCGCGCTGGGAATCGGGGACCAAGGCCTCGATCAGCTCTCCTTCAAGCTCGTTGCGTCCGTAGCCAAATAGAGATTCCGCATGACGGTTCAGGTGGAGGATTCTGCCTTCAGAATCCACGACCAGTAGCGCCACGGGACTGCACTCGAAGATCTCTTCGAAGACGTGGGTCATTGCACGCAGCTAAGGATGGATTCCCGCACCTCGTCGAGGCCCGCGCCCTTGACCAAGTAGGTGTCTGCACCCAGCTCCTTCGCCTTTTCCTTGTCCTTATCCTGGTCGGAAGAGGTGAGCATCGCTACGGGCTTGACCGTTTCCAGGCACTCGTAACGCTTCCTTAGCTCGGAGAAGCCGCTCAGGAAGCCGAAACCATCCATCACGGGCATGTTGACGTCGACGAACACCACGTCTGGCGGATTCTCGCCACGCTGGAGGAGCGCTTCGATCTTCGCTAAGCCTTCTGCACCATCAAAGGCGGAGACGGCCAGCTCGTGGTCGGGCAGATCGCGGCAGCAGCGGCCAACGACCTTGTGGAAGACCTCATCATCGTCGATGAGCATGATTTGCTTGGGCATTGGGCGCTCTCTGTTTGGAAATCGGGGTAGAGAACCAGTCTGCGCTATTGGGCGCGTGGATTAGCAAGCTCATTCAACCTTGGGGCGAATCGTGCCCCGGGGTGGTCAGTTCAGATTTCGTGCATGATTCGGCATCCCTGTGGCTCCCTTTGACATGTCACCCTCCATCCGAAGCTCAGACCCGCTCCAAGGATCCCCTCTAGCGTCCCACGGTCCCTTTCTGCGTCGGTTGGCGCTCGCTCTACTCGGAGATGAAGCGAGCGCCGACGACGCTGTTCAGGAAACCCTACGGCGGGCCCTCGGGTCGAAGGCGACCGGTCCAATAGCGCGCCCAAGGGCCTGGCTCGCCCAAATCATGCGCCACTACGTGTCGGGAACGCGCCGTAGGGGCGCGTGGCGGGAAGAGCTCGAAGACGGCGAGGGGATGTCGATTGCCGCCGCCGCAGCGGATCCAGCTGAGATCACACTGCGGCTGGAGAGGCAGCGCATCGTCGGCGAGGAACTGCGTGCGCTGGACCGGACGCTGCGCGATGCGCTCTTCCTTCGCTACTACGAAGAGCTTTCCGTGAGAGGGGTCGCTGAAGCCCTTGGGATCACGCTTAGCGCCGCGGAGTCACGCGTCTACCGGGGTAGAGAGGTCCTACGGGAAAGGCTAGAGGCGCGCTTTGGGCCAGCAGGGGGCCGCGCTAGTGACGGGTCTTGGATGTCGGCGCTCATTCCGCTGATTGGAGGCGAGACGGATAAGGGCGCGCCGCTGCAGCTGCTCGGTCTCTCGCAGAGGGTCGGGTGGGGTCTACCGGTCTTCTTTGCCGCTGCGGCTTTGCTCGTCGGGACCTTGGTCTGGGCGAGGAATGTTCCCGTTGCCAACCCCAGCGTCGTGGAGTCAGATCGAATGGATGCGCTCGCGGCGGTTGAAGTCCCCACCCAGCGGAACGGGAATCGAGCACGCGGCGAGCTCGTCACCGAGCCGGGGAGTGAACGGGCCGCCGAACGGGCCGCCGCGCCGCCCACGGGATCTTTCGCGTTCACTGCGAAGGTGCAGGATGGAACTCCCGTGATCGGTGAGCCGGCGGTCGTTGACTCACGCTCGTCACGGACGAGGCGGGGTCCTTCCGCTCGGACTTTCACCTCGCGCAGGGCGAGCTTCAGGTGGAGGTCCACGCAGAGGGCCATGGGCTCTGGCGGGGGATCTTGGCCCACGACCGGCTGGGCACAGCCTGGACCATCGAGCTGGCAACAGAGCGCATCCTTCGTGGGCGCGTTGTGGATGATGGGGGAGGCCCAGTGGCGGGCGCGCAGGTCACGGCGAACCTCGATGAGGAGAGGTACCCTTCTACCTCGGGATTCCACGAGGGGCCGATCTATGCGCGTCCCCACGTCAGGACGGATGCGAGCGGCGGCTTTGTGATTCGAGGGCTTGGGGCTGAGCGCGTGGTGCTTCTTGCGAGGTGGCTGCGCTCAGGCGCAGACGGGGCGCTCTGGCGGCGAGAGACCATCGAGGGCAGCTTTGGAAAGGGCGGCGAAGTTTCTCCTCTGGAGATCGTCATGACCACGCCGGCCTTGGTGGCGGGAACGGCGCTCAACGAAGAGGGCGCACCGATTGCCGGGATCCGGGTCGAGGCTCGCACGGATGCGAGCCGCCACCCAGGGTGGTGGATGACCGATAGCGGAGGATGCTTAGTCATTAGACAA
>CAYQKK010000008.1:54940-58545 GCA_964417955.1 uncultured Planctomycetaceae bacterium | reverse complement strand
GTCGGGGCCGCCCGGTTGGGGGGGCGGGGGGGGGCGGGCCGCTTGCTGGCGCCCCGCCACGCTGGGTGGTGCATGACCGATAGCGAAGGACGCTTCGTCATTCGACAACGTGCGTCCGATGATCCGATCCTTGACGGCGACGCTCTGCGCCTACGGTTCGCGCAGGAGTCGCGCTTCGAAGGAGCTTACGAACCACTTCACCGCGAACTGGGCGTCATGAAGAATCAGAAGGCAGGCGCTCTCGACGTCGTAGCCACGCTCCCCTCACCCGTCGAGCCCACGTGCACGCTTCGTGGCGTCATCGCCCTCGATGAGTCTCTTAAAACCGAGTGGGAGCTATCCACCCTTGAGTTCGGCGTTCAATGCTCGCCCGTGTATGAGGGAATCCAGTGGACGCCGTTCGATAGAGCGACGGGGGCATTCGACCTCAGCCCGCTCCCGCCGGCTACCTACAGCCTGGCCGTTCGAGAGAAGGGCACGAGCGTCACGCTCTTTTCGATCTCCACGATCGATCTTGCCCCTCATCAAGTGCTTGATCTCGGCCGCCTCACCATCTCGAAGGAAGGCCCAGGGATTGAAGTCAGCGTCCTGGATGCCGACTCAGGTCAGGTGCTCGGCAACGAAGATCTAGGCGAACGCTCGGTGCTGCTGCGGGGAACGGATCGCCTGATGGGGATTCAGCTCCGCGATGAGGGAGGCTCCTGGAACAACCTCATGGCCCTAGAGCCTGGGACATGGAGCGTGACGCTGCGCTCGCGCACCTACCGCGCCGATCCCGTTGAGGTCGTGGTGGAGGACGGAACGGCTATCGCGAGGCTGAGGGCTCGACGGCGATCGTGATGCCGCCTCGCATTTGGACGGTGACGCATCGAACTTCGTGGGCTCGCTTTTGGTGTGCTAAAGTCCCATGACGTGAAGAACCGGCTGCGGTTGGCCGGCGCTTACTCCTTCCAACCATCCCTGAGGAGCTTTTCCCATGCTCGTACTCGCGCTCTCCTGCCTCGCCGCGCCCCTTGCGCCCCAAGATGTCTTCGATGAGATCCCCGGTAGCACCTTGTGCACGATCGGGGATTACGACGGAGACCAGATCGATGACCTAGTCATCGCCAGGGCCATGGAGCCGAGCAATGGTGGCGTTGGCCGCGTCTACCTTGTGTCGGGGGCGACGGGAGCGCAGCTATTAGAGTTGGTCCCTGCGGGCACGTTCGCCTTCTTCGGGCAGCAGGTGGCTCCGGCCGGTGACCTGGACGCCGACGGCGTGCAGGACGTGCTGGTTTCGGACGTGCGCGCAGTGCCGGGGACGGTCTGGGCGCTGAGCGGCGCCACGGGCCAGGAGCTCTGGAGCTGGGACGGCGCTTCGCTCCCCACCGGCGATCCGCTCTTCGGTTTTGCGATCGCGGGCGTCGGGGACACAGATGGGGACGGGCATGACGACATCGCGGTGGGAGCTCCTGGGAGTTCATCGAGCTCCTTCGGAGGCAGGGTCAGCGTCTACTCAGGCCGGACGGGAGCGCGCCGCTTCTTCCAGCAAGGACTCTTCTTCTCGCAGACGGGTGGTCCGTCCTTGGGCTACTCCGTCGCGCCGATCGGCGACACGAACGGTGACGGACGCCCAGACATCGTGGTCGGTATTCCGGGCTTCATTTCGTGCTGCCCCGAGTTCGATGGCTACCTGGTCATTTCCGGGCGCCTAGGTGGCGTCCTCGTAGAGCGGTCGTTGCCGGGCCCCAACTACTGGGGTGCAAGCGTAGCCGCCGTGGGGGACGTGGATCAGGACGGCGTCAACGACTTCGCGATCAGCGACGTGGCGAGTGCGGTGATCGTTTCGCCGACAACCGGTGACGTACTTGTGACCCTGGAACCCGATAGCGCTACGCAGGCCGCCGCTGGGCCGTCGCTCACCGGCTACGGTGGGCACGTCGAGGCCATCGGCGATGTCGATGGGGACGGCGCAGTGGAGCTTGCGGTGCGGTGGCGTACGGGCCCCTCATTCTCCGGGGACGTTGGGTACACCATCTGCAAGTCGAGTACGGGCGAACGCTTGTTCGATCTCCTGCCACCGGGGTCAGGAGAGTTCTTCGGCCGTGTGAACGACGCCGGCGATCTCGATGGCGACGGATTCGATGAGATCGCCGCGGCGATCGCGCCGATCTCTTTCCCTTCCAGCCCAACGATGGACGAGGCCGCTACGTCGCTCAGGATCTACAGCCGAACGCCTGAGAATGGCGGTGTGATCTGCATAGGCCTTCCTAACTCATCCGGAGTCCCTGCGAGCTTGACGGCCAGCAGCCCGTCGGGATTTCAGGCGCTGGCCAACGATCTCACGCTCTCAAGCGCCCAGCTACCCGCGCCCACCTTCGCCATCCTCTCCGTTTCGATGGAGAAGGGCATCGTCTTCTTCCCCGGCGGAAGCATGGGGCGCTACTGCCTCGCGTCCCAGAACACCGGCCGCGTTGCCACCCTCTCGGGCACGGATGGAACCTTGAGCTACTCCCCGGACCTTACGAGCATCCCGATCTTTACCCCGTCCGGCCCCACCCAGGTCTCGGCGATGCCCGGGGATACCTTCAACTTCCAGCTGTGGTATCGAGATGTCGGTCCGGCAGGGCCTACGTCCAATTTCTCTAGCGCCGTCGGGATCTTGTTTGAGTAGCAGGAGATCTATGCCGGCGGCTCCGCGACGTCCTTTCCATCCTGCCCATCGGGAGGCCATCGTCATGAGGAGTGGCGGCCCTGTGATGCAACGTCCGCGCGATGGCAGACCTCGGCGACGGGACCGCGGCCTGCGATGACCTCCATCACGTCCACCCTTTGTCGGTAAAGGCCGGTCCCTTGGGCGAGGCGCTTCGCGGCCCGCAGGCGCCTCGCGATGCCGGTCTTCGTGACGCGGTCGCCGGGGCGTCCTTTGCTCCACTTGCTCGTCTCCGACCCAGCGGGGCACCAGCCCGCTTTGACTTCGATGACCACAAGGGTCTCGCCGTCGATCGCGACGATGTCTAACTCGGCTTCGTCGGCGGCTACGTTGCGTCCCATCAGGAGCCAGCCGCGGCGGCGCAGGTCGCGCGCCGCGAGCTCTTCGCCGAGGACTCCGAGCTCGGCCGTAGAGAGCCGGGCTTCGAGCGGAGTCACTTTGCCTGCGGCGGGCCGATAGGCCACGAGCCTGGAGAGGGCCGCGGTGGGGGCGGCGCGCACGAGAAGCGCGAAGGCCAGCCGACGCGCGGCTACTCCGAGGCGGCGGCGTCGTCCTTGGTCTGCCGGATCTCGTGGATCGAGGCGCGGGAGAACGTCAGGCGCGTATCGCCAGCCTTCACGATGACCGTGCTCTCCTTGACGTCCGCCACTTCCCCGTGGATCCCGCCGGTCGTCACCACCTGGTCGCCCTTCTTGACAGCGCCCAGCATCTCCTCGCGCTTCTTCCGGGCCTTGCGCTCCGGGGCGAAGATCAGAAACCACACGACGGCGCCGATCAGGGCGAAGGTGATCAGACTCTGGAACGGGTTGCCCTGGGGGGCCGCCGCCGGAACCTCCCCCGAAGTCCCGGCGCCCGAGGTCCCGGGGGTAGCGGGGCCCGGCGTCGCCGGGCCGTCCGCCTGGGTGCCTGCCTG
>CAYQKK010000008.1:23297-54840 GCA_964417955.1 uncultured Planctomycetaceae bacterium | reverse complement strand
GCCTGGGTGCCTGCCTGCGTGCCCGGGGTCGCCGGGCCCTCCCCCTGGGCCGCAGTGGCGCTGGCGGAATCGAAGGAGGCGGCGGAAGACGCGGCGACAGCTAAAAGAGAGCCGTCGAGGGAGATGGTGAAGGCGGTCATAGATCCTGTTGCGTGGGGGGGCCAGACGGCCCGAGGGCTCCGGGCAGGCCGGTGGCGCGGGTCCAATCGGGGAATTTGTCGAGGCGTTCGAACTCTGCGAACCCGAAGGGAGGCAAACTTCGCTGCGGGAGCCTACTAGGATGGGGTCTCCCCTGAAAGCGGCGGCCTCTTTCGCGTGGACTTTCTCCCGGCGGACCCTCCTCGAATGCGGACTCAATTCTCACCCTCCCAAAAGCTCGTTGTCGCCATGAGCGGCGGCGTCGATAGTTCTGCGGTCGCTTGGATGCTCCGTGAGGCCGGTCACGACCTCGTGGGCCTCTTCATGCGGAACGGCGTGGACATCAAGGAATCTGAGGTGTCCAAGAAGTCCTGTTGCTCTTTGGGAGACGCACGCGATGCGCGCATGGTTTCGGCCAAGCTGGGGATCCCCTTCCAGGCCATCAACCTGTCCGAGGAGTTCAAGGACGTCATCAGCTACTTCGTTTCCGAATACGGCAAGGGGCGCACGCCGAACCCCTGCGCCGTGTGCAACCGGGATTTGAAGATGGGCAAGCTCATGGAGTTCGCCGATCAGCTCGGCTGCGACGGTGTTGCCACGGGGCACTATGCCCGCGTGACGGTGGAGGATGGCCGCGTGCGACTGCGTCGGGGCGTCGATCGCACCAAGGACCAGTCCTACCAGCTCTTTCCCGTGAAGGAGAAAGACCTCAAGCGCACGGCGACGCCGCTGGGCGACTTGGAAAAGGTCGAGGTGCGCGCAATGGCCGAGACCGCGGGGCTGCGCACCTTCGCGAAGAAGGACAGCCAAGAGATCTGCTTCGTCCCATCCAACGACTACCGCAAGCTCTTGAAGGAGCGCGGGGTGGAACTGCACCCCGGCCGAATCGTCGACGTGTTCGGCAAAGACCACGGCACCCACGAGGGCACCGAACACTTCACGATTGGTCAGCGCCGCGGCCACGGCGTCGCGGTGGGCATCCCCATGTACGTCGTCGAAATTCACCCTGAGGAGGGCCTCGTCGTCGTTGGTACTGAGAACGACTGCAAGGCGCCTTCGATGGTGGTGGATGATCTCAACTGGTTAGGATTCGACGCTCCCCACGGCGGCTCTTTCCGCTGCGCGGTGCAGGTCCGCTATCGCCACGAGGCGGCGCCGGCCACGGTCGAGGTCGACGAGTCTGGCAAGCGCGGAGTGGTCACCTTCGATGAAGCTCAGATGGCCGTGGCGCCTGGCCAAGGGGCGGCGTTCTACGAGCTTGACGATGAGACCGGGAAGGGCGGAGATCTCTCCCTTGGCGGCGGCTGGATCGAGTCGGCCGCGAGATGCAAGTCCACGGCAGAGTCCGTCGAAGTCGCGGGCTAATGGTGCCGCGCCTGAGCCTCGACCTCATCAAGCTGGGGGTCGCGCTCCTCAGCGTTGCCGCGGTGGGAGCGTGGTTCGTCCGCAGTCCTGGCGATGGCGCAGGCCCAGCCTACGATGCCCCGGCGGTCACCGCGCTGCTCGTGGACACCTCGGCGAGCGTGACTCGCGCGAGGAAGGGCTGGCAGCGCTGGGCGGTGCGCGCCCTCGGCGAGGAGGCCCGGGCGGCGGCTGCCCGGGGCGACGAGATCGCGCTGGTGACCTTCGACTCCGTCGTGGAGAGGCGCGTCGGCCCCATCGAAGCGGAGGCCTTCTTCGAGCGGTTGCGCAGGGGCTCCCAGGAATGGCTGCGCCCCTCCGATCTGGACACGGCGACCGACCTCGTTGGGGCGGCTCGTACTGCCGCCTCGCTGCTTGGGGAAAACGGACGCGCGCCTGGGTCCATCATCGTCCTGGGGGACGGCGTCCCCACCGGAGATGATCCCAGCGCCGTGCTCCTTTCGAACCCTGATTGGACGGTCCGGCTCGTGGAGCCGCCCCCCGTGACAAGCGTCGACCTCGCCGTTCTTCGGACGGTAGCTCCCACGCAAGCCGCCCCGAACGTGGCTGTTCCCGTCGAGCTGGATCTCATGTTGACGGGCCCTCCTGTGTCCCGCGGCACCAGGGTGCTGGTGGATTGGTCCTTGCAGGTGACGGGCACCGACTCGGCGACGCGCGGTCGGAAGCTCGACCGCCCGGAAGCAGCGCAGCCGGGGGAAGAGGGACTCCTCTTGAACGGGACGGTGCTAGCGGGGAGCGCGGAGATTGCGGTTCCAGAGACCGCCTCCGCGCCGCCGGGGACGTTTCGCGGTCGCTTCAAGGTCCCGGGTCAGAAGCTCGGCTCGGCGTCACTCCGCGCAAGCGTGCGCCTCGCCGGTGTGGCCCAGGATCCGTTTCCCGAGAACGACATCGCCACCGCTCGCTGGACAGTGGGTGATCCCGTGCGCGTTCTTGTGTGCGCCCCGCGGACGGCGCTGGGGTCCGCGACTGCGTTCTTCAACGGAGCCGCTTTCGACGGCATCGAGTTCATCGGCGTGGCACCGGAGTCCTTGGCCACGGCCCTAGCACCCGCGACAGGGAATCGCCCGGACGCCCTCGTCACCATCGAGCTCCCGTTCGCGAGCCTCCCGACCGAAGCGCTTCGGACTTTCGTCGAGACGTGGGGCGGCGGGTGGTTGCATTCTGCGGGCTGGCCGCTCACGCGCACCGACGGGGAGGGACTCGCCGAGCTTGCGGCGCTGGAACCGGACGTAGAGCCGAAGCCTCCGCGGGACATCGTGTTCCTCGTGGATGGCTCCGGCAGCATGGAGGGTCAGCGTTGGATGAGCATGCGTCGTGCGCTGCGGGTGCTGATTCCCCGTGTGCCCGCGACGGACACGCTCTCGCTGCGCTTCTTCACGGAGGACGTGGGCAGGGAAGAGCTCCGACTCGAAGCCGTCGGGGATGCGGAGCTCTCCTCCGCGGAGAAGGCTGAACGGGCGGATCAGATCCGCCGACTCATGCGCCTCGACGTGCCAGGTGGATCGACGAACATCGTCAAGTCGCTCTTTGGGCTCGCGCGCGCACGCGCTGGCCGCGAACACTCAGGTCAGATCGGCGCCGACGGAAAGCCCGAGAACGACGGGCTCATCATTCTGATTAGCGATGGGGAGACCCAGTCCCTCGGGGGGCGGCGCAAGACGACCCGGACAAGAGTCGCTCAGGGGCTCGACGATCTCGTGGTGATCCATGTGGGCGACGAGCGCGGGGTCATCTTTCTAAAGGGCCTCTTGCGCAAGGGGGAGGAGGTCGTGTTGGTCCAAGACCTCGGTCGCCTAGTGGATCGCCTCAGGGAAGCGATTCTCGATCTCCATGTGGTGGAGGACGCGCGCTTGGCTTCCGTGGATGAACTCGCCCCAGACGTGGCCGAGCCTTGGCGCAGCGCGCTCAGCGCGGCGGTGGAGCGCATCCCGACCGTCGACCCCGTCGTCCTGCAGGGGGCCATTCCCGCCCGCGCCACGGCGGGGGCCGTTGGATTGGCGAATCTAGTATCCGAGCCGTTGAGGCTGGCAGGCCGCACGCCGACCTTGGCTGCCGCTGCCGAGCGAGGCCGCGGATGGACGGCTGGCCTGGCGGCTCCGCTGGTGGAAGCGGACGCTGACGAACGGAGCGCTCAGCCATCTGCGGCTACGACGGGAAAAGACGCCGGCAGCCCGAGTTGGGCCTCAGGGCTACGCCACCGGAGCGGATGGCTCGCGCCCTTGTTTCGCGACGCAGCCCGCCGGAGGAAAGCCGCAGATCTGGAACTGTCCGGGGAGACTTCGCGGGGTCCGACCTCGGCCCATTGGATCCAAGATCCGAGCCGTCTTCTGGGCGCGGGCACGCGCAGGACCGATCCAGTTCTCTCCGTGGAGTCCCTTCCGGCCGGCGCCCCGACGGACCTCATGGCTGAGTTCTTGGGGCGGGCCGCCCTCGACGGCGACGGCCAGCGCTCCAGCGGCGAACGGCTTGCCCAGCGGCCGTTGGAGTTCCTCCCTGGCACCTTGGATCCCCGGAAGGTGCGCGTGGTGGGGGTACCGCCCGAGGTTCTTGACCTACCCCGCGGGACCGAGTTCTTCCTGCGGATCGTGGGCGTGGGGGCGTCGAACGCGCCGGTGGCGCCGCCGATTCGGCTCGTGGCTCCGGGGCCCCGGGAAGCGACTTCCTTTGGCGTCGGCCAGGTGGCCGCAGCGCTGCGGATTCGGCCTGCAAGGGCGAATGAGGGGCCGGATGGAGGCCCTGGAGCGAAAGCGGAGGCTTCGTCGAGGGGTCAGCGAGGCCATCCATGGGTGCCCTGGCTCCTGGTTTCTGGGCTCTGCGCGCTCCTCGCGGGAGCGACGCTTCAGAGTCGGGACGGATAGGGGCTGGCAGAGGGCAAGGTGAGGCCGAGCGTGGCCGATGGAACTGGGGATGCATGGCGCCGCTCAAGAGCGCCCCCGCCCTCATTTCCTATATGCCTCCCATGACCTCCCCAACGCTTCGTCCGATTCAGACCACCCTTCGCCGCGCCTCACGCTGCCTAGGTTCGGCTTTTTGCCTTGTCGGCCTCGTCCTCCTCGCCGGGTCCTGCTCGAGCACCAAGGGAGCCGCTCCCTCGTCGATGGAGGCCGAAGCCGAGGTCGCCTGGCTTCCGGCTTCCCCTGGCCTGGCCCGCAGCATCGAGGCGCGCTCTATCGAGGTCTCGCAGATGGCCTCTGACGACGATTTCGTCCGCCTTTCAGACTGGTTCCAAAGCGTTGGCGAGTCGGCGTACCCGAAGCTCTTGGACATGGCTGCTTCCCCCGATGGCACCCAGAAGATGTTCGCCCTGTCGGTCATTGCAGCGAGGCGGGACGCGCGCCTGCTCGATCCGCTTCAAGAGCAGGTGCCCATGTCCTCGCTCGCGAACCAACAGCACCGCTATGGGATGGCCCGTGCGCTTCTCATGTTAGGTGATACCAGCGGCGTTCCTGAGCTGATCAACGGCATGGAGTCCCCGAGTCGTCGCGATCGAGCGCTGTGCTTTGCGGCGCTCAGTGCCGGCACCAATGCGGGCATCAAATTCAACTCGGGCGCTTCCGATCAGGAGCGCGCCCAGTCGATCGCTAAGTGGCGCCAGTGGTGGTCCGAAATGGACCGCGACGAGCTGCTTCAGCGCTAGTCAGCATCCGGCGAGGAGATCCTGACCAGGATCTCCTCGAACCGTGGGAATCCGCGCAGCGAGCGCAGGTCCTCGTCTTCCGTCAGGAAGTGGAGGTCCGTGTAGCCGAGGTCGAGCGCCGTTTCGAGAGTCGAGCAGGCCTCGTCGTGCATGCCGAGCAAGGCCTGGCTACAGGCGAGGTTGTAGCGCACCGTCGGGTCGAGGGGCTCGTGCTCGACGAGCTTGTGATCGACCTCAAGGCCGTCTTGGTAGCGGCCGAGGCGCGTGTAGATGTGACCGAGTTCGGCCAAGGCTTCCACGTTGTGGGGCTGGCGGATGGTCGCAGCCTGATAGATGGAGGCTAGAAACTCCTCACCGATGCGCTCGATGATCGGCGCGCACTCAGGGGTGATTTGAAGGGAGTCCATGGTTGATCGTTTGTGTACGAGCTGTGTAGTGCGTCCGGGTAGGTCCGGGACCCAGGCATTCGACGCTCAGCCCCATAGTATGGTCCAAAACCCGGGGTTCTGGCCTAATTTTGGGTCGTTAGAGCGTTCGCTTTCCAAAGCGCGGCGGGCTTTCCCGCCAGGGCCCGTCCTCCCAAACGTCCTCTTCCCATCCGGCTCCGACCAGAATGCTCCCCTTCTGCGATCGCTGTACCCCCCGCACGCCCCACCCAGCTTGACCCCATGGAAATTCGCTTCTGCGATCTCTGCAACGAATCCGTTCCTGTTTCTGACTTCGCCACAGGCACGGCGATCACGCGCAAGGGCAAGGTGATTTGCGCGGCCTGTGACCGCGCCATGGGCGGCGGGCATAGGGACAGCGCTTCGGGGGTCGGTACCCTGACACCGGTCCAAGCTGCGCCCTCCGCCAAGCGCGGGAAACTCCAGGCCGGGGCTCCGCCGGCGATGACCGCCCAGGCCACGTCGACGCAGCCGAGTCCCCACGCGGGGAGCCAGCCGGTGGACTCTTTGGGTCACCCTGCGGCGGGCGCTCCGAGCCATCAGAAGTCGCGGGCCGGTGCGGCGGCGCTCTTTGTGGCCGTTGGCGGGCTGGCTGCGCTTGGAACCGGCGGCCTCATGCTGGCGGAGCGACTGGACGGCGTGGAGTCTTCGGTACAGGCCTCAGGCTTCAGGACCACCGCATCCATCGATCAGCTTCGCGCCGAGCGTGCGGGCCTCATGGCTCCGATCCAAGGGAAGATCGACGAGGCAGCCGCCGCCGCGGGTGCCGCGGCTTCGAACGTGCGCAGCGAGACCACCACCGAGATCGCCGCGCTGCACGCTCGGCTAGAGAACGCCGAGAGTCGCTCGATGGAGCTCCGCAGCGCGCTCGATGCGGTGCGACAGGAGCTCGTGGTGGCGCGCGCTGAGGCGCAGACCGGCCTGCAGAATCGCGACAGCGAGGTCGCGAGTCTCCAGAAGGTGGTCCAATTTCACGGAGACAGCCTCGTGGAGATCCGCGAGCGAATCCGCGAGGCTGGAGCCTTGGTGGCTGCTGGGCAGACGGCCGCGGGAGCCGCTGGTGCTCAGCCAGGAACGCCGGGGTTGGGGGGGGCCGCCGGGCCAGCGGCCGGGCCAGCGGCCGGGCCAGCCGCAGCCGCCGCTTGGGCCAGCCTGATCCCGGATCTATCCAATCCAGACGAGGCGCTGCGGCTCACGGCCGTGCTGGAGCTAGGGGAGACCGGCGACCCAGCGGTGTCAGAGTTCATCATGCCGCTGCTGAAGGATACGGACAGCTTCGTGCGCATGGTGTCCGTCCAGGCGCTCGGGGACCTTGGGTACAAGCCCGCGGTGCCTCACCTGATCGACAGCCTTTCAGACGACCGCTGGACCGTGCGGGAGGCCGCTCGGGACGCCCTCCGGACCATCACCGGAAAGAACTTCGGGTTCGATCCGACCGTCCGCGAGGCGGAGATGAAGAAGAAGATCGACCAGTGGCGGAGCTGGTGGCGCCGTGAGGGCGATGACTTCCTGACGAAGTAGTCGGCGAGGGGTAGGGGAAACCGGGTCTGTTGGCCCTGATCGCCCCTCAAGAGCGAGCAAAGAGGTGCCGATGAGCGATGAGGTGGAGCCCCGGTTCTGTACCCTCCAAGCCTCCACCCGGGTCCTTTCCCCGGACCGGACCCCTCCTCATCGACCTCAACGTCAGCCCCATGGGAATCTTCAAGGCCTACGACATTCGTGGGATCGTGCCGTCCGAGCTGGACGCCGCCACCGCCGCCAAAATCGGCCACGCCTTCGCCACGCTCCTCAAGGCCAAGCGCCTGCTCGTCGGGCAGGACATGCGCGTGCACTCGCCGGAGATTGCGGACGCCGTCATGAACGGCATGCGCGATGCCGGCGCGGATGTGGTCTCGATCGGCCTCGCGTCGACGCCGATGACGTACTTCGCGATCGGAAGCCAGGACGTCGACGGCGGGCTGTGCGTCACCGCTAGCCACAACACCGGCGAGTACAACGGCATGAAGCTCTGCGGGCGCGGCGCCACGCCGATCTCGAAGGCTAACGGTATCGGAGACATCGAGACCATGTGCGCGGGGGACTATCCCGGCCTCACCGCTGAGAAGCGCGGGGGCTTGGAGGTCATCGATCTTTTGCCCGCCTACTCGGCCCACGTCGCCTCCTTCAGCGACATGCCAGCCGACGTGTCGATCTGCATCGATGCTGCGAACGGCATGGCGGGCCACACGCTGCCGCACATCCTGCCCAAGCTCCCGAAGGCCCAGCCCAAGTCCATCTTCATGGAGCCCGACGGAACGTTCCCCAACCACGAGGCGAATCCGATCAAGGAGGAGAACCTCGACGACGTGCGCGAGCTCGTCAAAAAGGAAGCCGCCGCGATCGGCGTTGGCTTCGACGGAGACGCAGACCGCTGCTGCTTCGTGGACGAGACCGGCAAGACGGTCCCCGCTGATCTCATGACAGCGCTCCTCGCCGGCGAGTTCCTCGAGGGCGAGCCCGGTGGGCACATCGTGTACGACCTGCGATCTTCTTGGGTGGTCAAGGAAGAGATCCAGCGTCTGGGCGGCATCGCGATCCGCGACCGAGTAGGCCATAGCTTTATCAAGGCAACGATGCGCAAGAAGAATGCGGTCTTCGCCGGCGAGCTGTCCGGGCACTTCTACTTCCGCGACAACTTTGTGTGCGACTCCGGCGTGCTGGCGATGGTTTCGGCCCTGAACCTGCTGTCGCGACCGAAGAACCAGGGCACGTCGTTCTCCACCCTAGTGCAGGACTTGCGCCGATACCACGCGACGGGCGAGATCAACTTCGTGGTCGACGACAAAGAGGCCGCGATCGCTGCCTTGAAAGAGCGCTACAAGGACGGTCGTCAGGATGAGCTTGACGGCATCACGGTGGAGTTTGGCGACCTCGGCGACGATGACTGGTGGTGGTTCAACGTTCGCATGTCGAACACGGAGCCGCTGCTGCGCCTGAACCTAGAAGCCTGCCGCGAAGCGACGCGGGACGCGAAGCGTGACGAGTTGATCGGCATCCTCGGCACCCCTGAATAGAGGCGCGACCCGGGCCACGCCAAGGGCGAGGGCCGCTTCAGCTGCACATCACACCACGGAATCCATGACGACACTGCTACAACGCCTGAGCCGGCCATGGCTGGCACTTGGCCTCTTCTCTTCGCTTCTCAGCTCGCCGCTCGCGGCGGTGCCGTACCTGGCGCAGAAGGTGGACAGTGTCTCCGTGGAGACCGCCGCAGACTACATCGCGCGCGATAGTCGCCTCTCGTTTGACAAGCGCTCCGCCAACTTTGCGCGGTTGGATCTGGATGAATTACTGCCGGGGGACTTCGGCCGTTCGGCGGCCATCGTTGCCTTGGGGGCCTCTAGGTCCGTTCGCGCGCGTAGCTACCTGCTCGAAGAGACGGCTTTGGGCCGCCTTCCGCAGGAGAGGGCCGCCGCTGCGTACGGTCTGGGCGAGCTCGGAGCGGAGGGGCTCGACACGCCATCGCTGGGGCACCTGGTGCAGCTGCTAGAGGACCCTGATCCGATGGTCCAGCAAGCGACTCTCGTCGGACTGGTGCGCGCTGGTTCGAATTCGGCGCGCCAGGCTGTGGCACGGGTCGCGGCCAGCGGTGGAGAGCTCGCGGGCGAGGCTCGCCAGGTCCTCGCGCACCACATCGATCCACGGGGCACCGAGCCGCCGGTCAGCTACCGCAAGCTCTACAAACTGCGCTGGGCGGCAGGCCGCACGTACGGACTTGTCGATGGTCAAGTGTGGGGGGCCGCGCTGATGGCAGAGCTTTCGTCCAACAAGCTCTTTCTGGAGGCGATGACCCTGCTGCTCGCCCGCGACCTGGACTTCCCCGGTGCGAAGGATCACATGCTAGAGATCCTCATCGAGGGTGAGGGCACGCCGCGAATCGTCGAGGCGGCGCAGCTCATGCCCGCGGAGATGGAGATGCTGGTGGACTCCGGCGTCTGGCAGCCCCAGGACCTCAAGGAATGGCGTTGGCTCGTGCTGACGATTCTCAACGAGGAGCTCTTCGCGAAGTTCCCGCAGACGCTTCTGAAGTCGATGCGCCTAGAGAACTCGCCCACCCGGTGGATCGCGTCGGGGCTTCTCTACCGTGAGGACCGCCAGTTCAAGGAGATCCTCGACGAGGGGCTCAACAGCGAAGACCCTAGCAGTCGAGCGTACTCCGCCTACGCGGCCTCAGCCGTAGAGCTCGTGGAGTATCTCGAGAAGCTCAAGGAGATGTGCGACGACCCCCATCCGTGGGTGCAAGCCAACGCCATTGCGGGGCTCATCCGGATGGGAAGTCAGATCGGCGTCGAGCGCGCGGTGGACATTCTGGCGCTGCCACCTGAGGAGCGCCCTGATCAGATCTCGTCGCTGTTGTTCGAAGTGCTAGAGCGTGCGGCGCCGGATCCCGACGTCATGCGATTCGTCGAGGGCATCTCCCGCAGCCTCGACGGTGCGGACCGCGCATCGGCAGACTCACTCTTGCTGGTGCATGGGGGACTGGTCGACTCCTCCATCCTTCGACGACAGCTGCCACTCTTGAGCCCGATCATGCCGGAGGCCCACCGCGGCGTCCGCGGGCTGTCCCGGAACTCAAGCACCGAGGACATCAAGCTGCTCGCACGTTTGCTCCCCCGGGAAGCTGCGCCCAAGATGAATGCGGAGCTCGCCGTGGCCCTCGCCAAGGCAGCGCACCGCGGCCCTGAGCCGCTCCTTCAGGCGGCCGTATGGACGCTTCCCTACAATCAATCGGTGCTGGCGGCGGGCTGCGTACGGGCTACCTACGGTGAAGCCACGCTGCTCGATTGGGTCGTCGATCCACCGGCTAGCGCCGACGAAGAGGATATTCGACGCCTCGGGTGGGCCATTGGCGAGTGGGGCGGTGTCCCAGCCGTCCAGGCCCTCCAGCGGCGCCTCGGTACGACCAGCGGCGCGGAGCTTCCTGCCCTTCAAGGGGCCATCTTCGGAGCCTATGCGGCACGCACTCGCTAGAATCCCCGGGTGACAGCTAGATTCTCGGGGTGCTGGCACCCCAATCTCCCTTCTTGAACATCCCTGAGGTGCCCTGTGTCCGTTCCGAACCCCTCCACTGTTTCCTTGATCGGCGTGCCCATGGACCTCGGGGGCAACCGGCGTGGCGTCGACATGGGCCCGAGCGCGTTCCGTCTGGCCGGCATTGAGTCAGGTATACGGGAGCTTGGCTTCGACTTTGTAGACCGCGGCGACGTGCCCGTTCAGCTTCCACAGCCCGGCACGGCGATCGACCCTACCGCCAAGAACCTGCCAGAGATCGCCGAGGCGTGCGGCAAGCTCTCCGACTCCGTGCGGCAGGCCATGGACGATGGCCACTTCCCGCTGGTGGTCGGCGGTGATCACTCGATCGCGGTCGGCACCGTGGCGGGCGTGGTGGAGCACATCCACGCCAAGGACGGACGCATTGGCGTGATCTGGTTCGACGCCCATGCGGACATGAACACACCGGAGTCCACGGAGTCCGGGAACGTCCACGGGATGCCCCTGGCGGCCATTACCGGGTCGGGTCCGAGCTCTTTGACGCAGCTGGGCGGCGCCGTGCCCATGGTGGACTCAGCCCGCGTCGCGATGATCGGCATCCGTGACGTGGACGCTCGAGAGGCAGAGAACGTGTCGGACAGCGACGTCGCTTGCTTCACCATGCGTGAGATCGACGAGCAGGGGATCCGAGCCGTCATGGAGCAAGCCATTGCCCACGTCACCCGCGGCACGGTGGGGTTCCATTTGTCGTTCGACGTGGACGGCACCGATCCCTCCGTTTGCCCTGGAGTGGGGACGCCCGTCGAGGGTGGCGTGAGCTACCGCGAGGCGCACACCGTCATGGAAATGGCGGCTGCCTCCGGTTCGCTCCTCAGCCTAGAGTTGGTGGAGATCAACCCCATTCTGGATACCCAGAACCGGACCGCCATTGCGGCGAAGGACTTCGCGTTGTCGGCCCTCGGCAAGACGATCCTGCATCGCGCCCCCGCTAGTCGGTCTTAGTTGATCCCGATTCCTCGGACGCAGCTCTGAGGTATCACAAGCTCTGTGCCCGTCATGAACATGGTGGGCTCAGAACGGCCACCAGACCGGGATCAGGAGCACGGACGCCGCTCCCGTGAGGAGAGCGAGGGGAAGACCTACGCGAAGAAAGTCCCGGTAGCGGTAGCCGCCGGGGCCCATCACCATCGCGTTGGCTTGGTGCGCGACCGGCGAGAGGAACGCGAGGCTGCTGCCGGTGACGACGGCCATGAGCAGTGGTCGCGGCGACACGCCGAGAGTCTGCGCTAGCTCGGCCGCAATGCCCGTCATGATGACCGCGGTCGACACGTTGTTCAGCACCTGGGTGAGCAGCATCGTGACGAGGAGCACGAGCGCAAGGGCGCCATGGTGCGACAGGCCTTCGCTGATCGTGCCTGAGATGGCTTGGACGAAGCGTTCGTCTAGGCCGACCTTTTGAAACGCTGTGCCGAGCGCGAGCATGCCGCCCACCAAGGCAATGACCTTGAGGTCGATGATGCGCGGGACCTCGTCAGGCATGACGACCCGCGTGAGCACAAGGAAGAGCGCGCCCGTCATGCCGAGGATCGCAAGGGGCTGATCGGTGAACGCTGCGCCTAGTAAGACGGCGGCCAGGGTCCCGAGGACGATCCAGCTGCGTTGGCTTGCGATGGGCGCCTGCACCTCGTCGAGCACGAGCAGTTGGCGCTGTCTCCGCGCCCTAGAAATGTCCTGTAGATGACCCTGCACCAAGAGGGTGTCACCGATGTCGAGGGTCGCCTCCTGTAGACGCTGCAGCTGCAGCTCTCCGTGACGGGACATGGCGAGCACGTTCAGGCCGGTCCGCGTTCGAAACTCAGCGGAAGCAAGCGACTGGCCGATGTACTCCGACCCCGAGGGGATCACTGCCTCCACGAGCCGCACATCGTCGGAGTAAAGGCGAGTCGCTCCCGCTTCCACCGAAGCCTTCGGCCGCATCGGCATCACTTCAGAAAGACGCAGGACGTCATCGGGTGAGCCCTGCAGGATCAGGGTGTCCTGGGCGCGAATACGGTTGTAGGGACCCGGCGCCAGGACGGGCTTCTCGCCGCCCGCTCGCACGATGCCGAGTACGGCGACGTTGAAACGCTGGAAGATGTCGACGTCCGCGACGTTTCGATTGATGAGTTCACTCGTGGGTTCCACGAGCAGCTCCGTGACGAACTTCGGCACTTGGTAACGCTCGGAGAGGGTCTCCTCGACGCTTGACGTGGGCAGCAGCCAGCGCCCCGGCCCTGCAAAGTACAGAGTCGTGATCAGCAGCAGGACGAAGCCCAGCTGGCTGAACTCGAACATACCGAAGGGGCCGCCGCTCCCGTCGAGGTCGCGGAGGATGTCGTTGATCGCGATGTTGGTGGACGTGGCGATGACGGTGACAAGGCCGCCCACGAGGCTGCCGAAAGCCAGGGGCAGGAGCAGCTTAGAGAGCGGGATCCGCATCTTGCGGCTGATCGAATTGGCCACGGGGATGAGGGTCGCCACGACGCCCGTATTGGAGAGCACCGACGACAGCAGCCCGGACGCCACCGTCATACGCAGCACGAGGCTCGCTTCGTGGAGGCGGCCCGTTAGTCCTTGGGAGCCCTTAGGCGCGCCGTTTTTCTCGCCTGCGAGGGGCTGGGGGCCAGCGCGGCCAATCATTCGTCGTCCAAGGCCCTCGGCGAGGCCGCTCTTCGTGAAGGCATGCCCGAAGATGTACATCGAAGCGATCAGGACCACCGCGTTGCTTGAGAAGCCCTGAAAGCCCTCCTCCACGGTCAGGCACCCCGTCAGCACCAGCACCACCACCACCGCGAGGGCGGTGACTTCATAGCGAACGGCATCCGTCAGAAAGAGCAAGAAGCTCCCGATGAGGACGACGAGGACGATCGTTTGCGGTTCGACCAAAGTTGCGGTGGGGGAACGGGGCGGCGGGAGAGGCCCTCCCCCGAATAGTACCTCGCTTCCTGGGTCCCGGTCTCCGAATCGACCCGTCGAATCCACCGAAGCCGCCGGAAGCCCGGGATCCGCCGGGTGTATACGGCTCCCCCGTGGGCTATAAATGTGCCTCCTCCGAGCATCCCTGCCCTCACCTTCCGCGCTTGCCCATAGGGCCGCCCTCCTTCTCGCTGTGGCTTACTCCCCGATCGACTGCACCGCCCTCGCCCGCCAAGCTGGCTCGTGGCTCAGTTCCGATGGCCCCGATTCGGACGTCGCGGTCTCATGTCGCGTGCGGCTGGCTCGGAACATCGACGGGTTGCCGTTCATGTCGCAGATCGCCCCCGAGCAGGCGGAAGCTCTTTGCGCGGACCTGCGCGTGGCTCTTTTGGACGCGCGCCTCGACGGTGAAACGCGCTGGGTCCCGATGGGGGAGGCAGCGCCTGTCCTTCGGTTGCTCCTGTTGGAGCGCAACCTCGTCAGCCGCGATCTCTTGCCGAGGGATGCCTATTCGACCGTGCCCGGCCGCGCCGTGGCTTTCGGAGAGTCGGAGACGGTCTCCGTGATGGTGAATGAAGAAGATCATGTGCGCTTGCAGGCGATGGCCTCCGGCATGGACCTCGACCTTGCCTGGCAGCGCGCGGAGATCCTCGATCGCTTCCTCGAGGACCGGATGAAGTTCGCCACTTCAGATTCACTCGGGTACCTAACGGGCTGTCCCACGAACGTGGGGACGGGACTGCGTGCTTCGGTCATGCTGCACCTGCCTGCCTTGGGCATGGTGCGCTCCGAGCTTGAGAAGGTCTTCGCCTCTGCGCGCTGCACGGGGCTTGCCGTTCGCGGCATGCACGGTGAAGGCAGTCGCGCCGCGGGGGACCTCTACCAGATCAGCAACCAGGTGACGCTCGGGCGGTCCGAGCAGAACTTGATCGATGACCTCCGCGCGTTGGTCCCAGAGATTGTCGGGTTCGAGCGGCGCATGCGAGAGACGTTGGTGCGGGAGATGCGACCGGCGCTGCACGATCGAATCGCCCAGTCGTTCGGGACGTTGCGCACGTCGCGGGCGATGCCCACTGACGCTGCGCTGGCGCATCTTTCCAACGTGCGACTCGGGCTGCACACGGGGCTCTTCGGTGGAGCGAAGATCGACGTCCTCAACGAGCTCGGCCTGCACGTTCAGCGCGGCCACATCCAGGTGCTCTCGAGCACGGGGGACTACAGCGAGCTGCTCGACACGTCGGAGCGCGACAAGCTGCGGGCTAGCTACCTTCGCAAGCGACTGGCTGGCATCGGGCCTACCCCGACGTAGGAGTCTGCGCCACGGGCCTCACGATTCCGCTAGTGGAATCGTGGACACGATCTGAGACGGGTCGCCGATTGGCCCACTCAGACCTCAACCCGGGGCGAGGTCCTCGACGATAGGGAAGGCGGTGCCCGCGCTGAATATTGCGCGGCTTCTTGTGCCTGATCGCTCTTTGCGGAGCGCTCAGCTCGTCGCCCCCCCAGTCGAAGTCAGCCGTCAAAATGTTCCAATCCGCCTCCGCTCCCGTTCTTCGCTGCGCTCTGTGGCTCTCGCCGCTCTTTCTTGGCCTTACCGCACAGGACGTGTCGGCAGCTGCCGCAGTGTCCCCCAAAGGGCCCATCCAGGGGACGAGCGCCCAGGTCGTTTCAGCCGCCCAGCAGCCGGTGTCTGCACGCGTCAACGTCGTCCAGGGCCGCTCGGTTCTCGTGACGCAGAGCGCAGATCCGATGACGCTGCGCCGGGGAGAGTCGTTGACGGCCGTGGGGAACGCTCAGTTGGAGGTTGCGGCTGGATGCCAAGTGCAGGTGAGCATTGACGGCGAGATGACCCTCGACGTGTTCGGTCCCTCCTCGGTGGAGTGGCGCGGCGGCGAAGGCGGTGCCGGAATCGTTTTCCACCAGCTCGGCTGGGCCGACGTGGACGTTCGCGGCGGTCAGCACAAGCTCAAGCTCAATGCCGACTGGCATGCGGACTTCGGAAGAAGTTCTTTCCACCTTCGTTCCCTTTCAGGGGGGCCGACGGAGCTGCGCCACAACGCTGGCGTGCCGATCTCCCTTGAGTGGCTGGGCGACACCTCGCGCGTGCGCCCCCCGGTGACCGTCTACGCTGGCTCTAGCGTGCGCCTTGACCGTCCACGATTTGAGCCCACAGAAACATCAAGCGCTAGCCAGGACGCCACCAAGGCGTGGCAGGAAGGCTCCCAGGGCGATTGGCCCTGGCGCGAGCGCACCGACAGCAGCGCCCAGGTTCGGGAACGTGAAGTCCTGGGACGCGAGTCCCAGGCGCTGAACGAGATCCCGGGCACGCCCGAGGGACAGTTTGCGCGCCTTCGCGCCTACGAAGCCGATGGCACGAGCTCGGTGCGCCCCCTGCGCCGTCGTCGCGACGAAGGCCAGACCTACGCCCAAGTGCCCATCATGCCACTCATCGCTCCGAAGGTCGAGATCGTGACGCGTCCTGTGGACTCCTTGGAGCAGGAGCGTGTGACCGTGCCACGCCGGCCCAGCACGGATCCGGTGCCGGTCCCGGAAACTATTTCCACACCGGCTCCTGTAGTGACACCTTCGGCCCCGGTGACCTCTGGTTCGGCCTCCGTCAAGGTCGACGTCGCCGATGTGGTTGAGGTCCCGCAGGCCAAGGCAGTTGCTCCTGTTGTCTTCGACAAGAGCCAATGGCGCGGCCTCGCGCAGTCGAGCCTTAACGGTGTCAACGACGTCGTCGCAGAGCGTGGGAGCGGCGTGGAAGTACGCGTTCTCGGCGCTGGCCGCACCAAGGTCTTCGTGAGCGCTAGCTCGCCGTCAGCGCGCTGGTGCTTCACGCCCACGGCTGACCTCCTGATGAGCCCCGGCTCCGTCGCGGTCTTCGAGGAGAACGGCGACCTTCGCATGAGCTTCGGCGACATCGCTGAGAAGGCGCCCATGAATGGCCGCCCTGCGTACTCGGTTCTCGCTAAGTAGCGCCCATCGCAATAGGCCACGAAAAGAGCGCGGCTCCGTTCATCGAACGGAGCCGCGCGCTTTAACTAGCTACCTCTTACAGCTAAGCCGCGCGGCGCCGCATAGTGTAGTCCCGCGCGCTCACCTTGAGAGCGCCTGCGGCGGTCCGTGAGACCAGTTCGGGCTCTACGTGGAAGGCGCCATCCTTGACGCCCTGGCCGGTCTGGACGGCCACCAGGCGGCAATCTGCGCGCCAGCCTGCCACGAGCTCGATGCTGCTGTCGCCGATCACCCAGCTCAGGGAGAGCTGAACGCCATCTGCTTGGGCGGCGTGGTGCATGGCGCCCGTTCCGGGCAGAAGGTAGACCGAGTCGTTGTTCTGGCCTTCCACACCCTCAGGGTGGTCGATGCAGCAGTAGTCACGCTGAAGGGTGATGCCAAGGCTGCGGAACTTGGCGTGGAGACCCTCGGAAAATACTTTCCACTCCTCGGCGGTTTGGCGACCAAAGGCCACCGAGTCGATGTTGCCCATCACGTAGAGCTTCCATCCGGACTGCGTGACCTTGAAGAGCCCGTCGAGAACCCCCTCATAGAAGACTGCGTCTTCGATCTTAGGGAACCCACCGTTGTCGAGTGGTTGCACGATCGTTCCAAGCAAGTCAACGAACACCCCGCGGCATGGGGGTCCCCAGCTTGGCTTGGCCGGGGGAGTTGGACCTTGATTCTGTGGGTCCTCGGGGGAAGTGCCCAAGTAGTTGGAGATGGGGTTCATTCGAAATTCGTCGGCGGCTCGGGTCAAAATAGACAGCGCACAGCGGTGGGCTGCCTTAGGGAGGGCTGAGTGGCTACTTGTGCGCACCACGCGCCCCAGGGTGGGTTTCGGCTGATGCGCCCCATCTTCAAGCTCAAAATGATGACTCTACGGGAGACTTTTCGATGAGTGTTCCCCTTGCCATACGGCATGACTTTCAAGGGCCTAAGGGAACTATGGAACGGGGTGGGGGAGCACGCTCCATGGCGTCGACTTCGTTGGACATGGCGACCGGTTCGTGTGTTGTTCCTGCGACGTGATCGCCTGTTGGACTTGGGTGTGTCCAGTCTCTGGTTGCGTTCGGTGCGAGCGCAAATCCGGCTCTCTTGAGTGGATCAGGATGGGGCGTTCTGCACCTAGGTGGGTGAGAGAGCGCCTTGCTCGGCGGGTCGCGTCAGGTTTCGACGTCAGCGCACTCGATGAAAGATAGAAGAAGAGCGACTTCGATGGTTCGCTCCCTCGTCCGGTCCAGTCTTCGATGCAAACGAATCCTATCCCAGCGCAGAGCTCCAGCGACGTGTCACCTGCCGGTGTGTCGGCGAGCGCGTCGCTGCGGATCGCTCTGGTCCTGAACCCCTTTACGCTGCGGCGCAAGGGCGGGGATCATGCGCCATCTTTGGCCAGGGAGCTTCTGGGGCGTGGGCACGCCGTCCGCGCCTTCGGCGACGTGATCGGAGGCATACCGCAGTCGCGGCTTGAGGCCGCGGGCGAGGACGGAGCGGCGCCCCTGGAGAGAGCGGGCCTGGTGACCTTCGAGCCCGACATCATCGTCGCCTACGACGGCCTCTCGCCGGCGGCTTGGCGCAGCGCCCGCGCAGCCTCCAAGCTCGACGTTCCCCTCGTTCTGGTGGAGGAGGGATTCGAGGCCCGCGGGAAGCTCGTCGAGCGCGGGCTGCGCTACTTCGGGGCGCGTGCTTGGGGCCGGCTCGTGCGCCGCCATGCAACCCGTGTCATCGCTCTTGATCCCGTTGCAGAAGCCCAGGCCCTGCGCCACGGCTTCAGCCCGGACTTAGTGACGGTACTGCCGTCGGGGGTCGATACGTCGACTTTCCGACCAGGTCTCGCCAGCGAGGTGCTCTTTCGCCATCGAGTGGAAGGGGAAGTGCTCCTTCACATCGGTCGGATGGAGCCCGGTCGCGGCATCGAGGCGCTCATCGACGCTTTTGCACAGACCGTTGGAAGGCGGGGAGACTGGAGCCTCGTGTTTGCGGGCACCGGCACCCATCGGGACGCGCTGCGGGCCCAGGCGGATCGGCTCGGGGTGGGGGCGCGTGTTCACTGGACCCCTGTCCCCAGGACGGCCGAGCTCCCGGGACTCTTCGGCGCCTCCACGGCTCTTCTCGTTCCCGCCCTCGACGACGACGTCGCGAGCCTCAAGCTCCGTCGCGCGATGGCGTGCGGCGTCCCCGTGCTCGTTTCGGACGTGGCACGACTGAGCGGGACCGTTGTCCACGACTCCTCAGGCCTCGTCGTTCCCGCCGGTGATCGTGCAGCTTGGGCCCAAGCGATCTCACGCCTATCGTCCGATCCGAATCGACGGGCACGCTGGGGACAGACCGCGAGGCGCTCCACCACCGAGCGCTTCTCGTGGCCCCGCATCGTCGATCAATTGGAGCAGGTCCTCATCGAGGCGGTGCAGGTGCGCCGCGCCCATGGAACTCCGGAGCCGGCGGACGGCATCCAGTTGGTGCAGGCTGATGGGCCCGTACCCGAGCCCTGCCCGTCGCCCGCCAGCGAAGAGTTAGCGACCTCCTAGCTGTCCGTTGCCTTGCGTAGCTCTTCCTTCAGGAAGGCCATGTCCTGGGCGTACTGACCCACGGCGGTGCGCGTTTCGTCTTCGATCTCAGCGAACTGGCAGCCGACCTTGACTCCTTCGCTGCGCTCCTCAAGGAGCGATACCGTGACCTTGGCCTCGCAGTAACCCCGCTGGAGCAGGGGGAGGCGGAACTTCACAAGGAGCTCGGTGCCCACCGCGAGCATTTGGCCCATGTCGAAGGCCGAAAGATCGGTCTTTCCGCCGTTCCAGGTGAACCGGAGCCCGTCCTCGTCGAGGCCGGACATGCGACCAATGCCGGCCCAGTTGTCCCCGAACGCATGACCGTGAAGGGGGTTCTTGGACTTGGTCTGCTCCACGAAGTGGCGCAGGCGATCCATATCCACCATGCGGAAGATGACGGAGGAGGGATCCTCCTCGTTGGGGCCGTCCGACGCAGCGTCGGGCTTGGCCTTCTCCATCAGCATGGTGATGCCCTCCTCGTCCGTCTCCGCCACAGGGACGACGCGGTTCAGCCCGACCTTTTCAATGATGTCTTTGCAGAACGCGGAGGGTCGTGAGATGACCAGCATTCCACCCTCACGCATCAGGGCCTTCGAGGCCTTGATGATCGCTCCCAGGGCCGTCGAGTTGATGAACTTCACGAGCCGCAGGTTGAGTACCACCAGTTGGATACCGTTCTTCTGCACCGCAGCGATCTCCTCTTCGAGGAGGTGGCAGTAGTAGGTGTCAAACTCACCGCGGAGGTGGAGGACGACGTGGCTGTCGCCGGGTTCGGCTGTGATGTGCATCGACGGTTGGGGGGCTGACTGCTTGGGGACTCTCCCACGCGGGATGGCGTGGGGAGCGCGTATCGGGCTACAGTGTCCGCCTCGCCGTCATCGGCCGCAAGAGAAACTGCGGCCGGAGCTGAGGAATCGTGGGCGACTTTGGACCCTCGCCCATGACCCCGCCCGTCGGCATGCCCATTTGCCTGGCCGCCGGAAGTCACCGAGCGAGGAATTAGGCAAGCCATCTGGCAAATTCAGTGGGTAAGATCCCCCTATGGCCTTTTGGAAGAGACGTCCCCAGCCAGATGGCGAGTCCGAGACCCGCCCAGGATCCGATGGGGCGACGCCCGGTAGCGGGGCTGGCGGCTCGGCAGCTGATTCTGCCAGTGGTGATTCTGCCCATGGGGGGGCCGTTGGAATCGCGGCTGACCTCGCCGCCAAGGCTCGGGCCGCCGCGCATGCCTCCACCAGCCCCAACGGCTTTCTCCGTGGCGATACGGGCGAGGACTCCCGGTCCCTCGACGTGCTCCTCGACGCGATCGCCAAGGTCTCACTCTCTCGGGATCTGGAATCGCTCCTCGACTATGTGGTCGACAGCTCGATCCACGCCACCGGGGCCGAGCGAGGCTTTCTCGTGCTCTACGACGAAGAGGCTGACGCCCAAGTGGTCCGGGTTGCTCGGGAGTTCGATTCCGATCAGAACACACGGCCGGTGGGTGGTGACGTCAAGTACAGCACCTCGGTCGTCCAGCGCGTGATCGAGGAGCAGGCGCCCCTGCGCACCACCGTCCAGAAGAACGCCGAGGATCTCGCCCTCGGAAATTCCGTCTACGACCTGAAGCTGCGCGCCGTCATGTGCGTGCCCCTCGTGCCCCGCGGTGCGGACGCGGGTCAGCCCGATGGAGCCCCCGAGATGCCACGCGGTGCGCTCTACGTGGACTCGAAGGCAGCGTCGAGGGCGTTTCAACCCGAGGACCTCGCGCTCTTCCACGCGTTGGCGCAGCACATCGCGATCGCCCTGGAGAACGCGCAGCTCAACCTGCACTCCATCGAACGGGCGCGGCTTGAAAAGTCCCTGGAGATCGCAGCAGAGATCCAAGCCGGGCTGATGCCGAAGTCGCCGCCGACGATGGAGGGTTACGACCTCTTCGGCTGGTACCGCAGCGCCGAGCACGCGTCGGGTGACTTCTTTGACTTCGTTCGCACCAAGAGTGGAGGCGTGGCCGCCGTTGTCGGCGACGTCACGGGCCATGGTGTTGGACCGGCCCTCGTCACTGCCACGGCGCAGGCGAGTCTGCGCAGCTACGCGCGGGTGCTTGATGATCCCGGCTCTGTCGTCACGATGCTGAACGCGGACCTGAGCGAGCGAATGGACGATGGGATGTTCCTCACGCTGTTCATCGCCGAGCTAGAGGACGGAGGTCGCGTGCAGGTGCTCAACGCTGGACACACTCCGCCGTTGATCTGGCGTGCCGCCACCAAGACGATCGAGTCGATCTCTAGCGACGGGCCGGCGCTTGGTTTGATGGACGATATGTCCTACGAGACGGGCAAGGACCTGCAGTTGGACGAGGGCGATATTCTCTTGGCGTTCTCCGATGGCCTCGTCGAGGCGAGGCATCCAGATCACCCCGAGCGCTTCTTTGAAGAGCAGGGCGTGCGCGCCGTGCTCGGCGACCGCGGCCACGCGTGCTCTTCGGCGCGCGAGACCGTTGAGTCCGTTGCGGAGGCGGCTCTGCAGTTCGCCGAGGGCGCCCGCGAGGACGACGTGACGATCGTGGCGATCCGCCGGGTCTGACCTTCCCCTCGGCGCAATAGCCCTGGCAACCCATCCATGACTGAAGACAGCCGTCCATCTTCGCATGCACAGCTGCCCTCGCCAGGCGTGGAGTTTTCTCGGGAACTGATTCGTCGTATTGGCGCCTTCGCCGGTCGCTTGGCTGCAGCGCGAGAGCGGGAGGACGTGGGGACCAAGCGAGCGCTGCGCGGCGAAGGGCAAGAGTTCGTAGGCCATCGGCCGTACCGTCCTGGCGAAGACCTTCGCCAGCTGGACTGGCAGCTCCTGGCTCGACTCGACCGACCGTTCGTAAGGGTGCAGCGCTCGAACGTCTCGGAGTCGTGGATCGTGGTGATGGACACCAGCGCGTCCATGGGGGTCGGCGTCCCTGGCAAGCTCCAGTCCGCGGCAGAGGCTGCGGCCGCGTGCATCTCTTTGGGTGTACGGCTAGGCGCGAGCGTCAAGCTCGTTTGGATCGACGAGGCGAGCGGTCTCCGGACGGTGGCCGTGCGTCAGCCTTCGGAGCTGCAGAAGATCCTCGCTGCCCTGGCCGCGCTGCGCGTCCACGGATCGGGCACGGGCGGCGGCTTGGAGGCACTCCTCAAGGGACCGAAGGCAGCCGTACCCGAACTCGTTCGGCGCGAGGGGGGAGCGGGACGGGTCCTGCTCTTCGGAGATCTCCTCGATGTTGACCCGGTGTCTTTGACTCGGGCCCTAGGCACGAGGCGTCGGGTGCACCTCGGTCAAGTGCTGAGCCCCGAGGAGTGGAGCCCGGGTTCCCATGCCGCTTGGCGGGATCCAGAGACGGGCGATCGGCGCACGAGGGCCGGCGACGGCCCCTCTGGCCTGGGGGGCTACCATCAGCGCCTTGATAAGTTCCTTGGGGCCTGGGCCGCTCACGCCCGCACCCATCGCATGGCCCATGCCGCTTGGAGCTCGGCCGACCCGTTCGAGCGCTTCGTGCCGGAGCTTCTTCGATGACGGGGTTCACTCCTCTCGGGGGTCCTCCGCTGGCGCTTGTGTTCCTCGAGCCCATCGCGCTTCTTGGGCTCGTGGCGCCGTTGGTTCTCTTGGCGCTTGCCCTGCGGCGTCAGGACCCGCGCGAGGCCTATCTTGGAACTACCCGCTTCTTTGCGGAGAAGGAGTCAGGCGCGACGGGCAAGCGCAAGCGCAGCGTGCCCCTGTGGTTGGTCGCCGCTGCCGGGGCGTTGGCTCTTGGGGTGCTCGCGCTCGCAAAGCCTGGCTACGAGAGTCAGCCTCCGAAGGGCGTGCTGCTGGAGGTTGTCATCGACTCAAGCCCGTCGATGTATCTGCCCTACCGCGCTGCAGGCGCGCGGGAGGAGCTTCCGGCTGAACCTGCTACTGACCCTCCTGCGGGCGCCGCCGCCGCGCGCCGTATCGATGTCGCGTGGGATTCATTTCGCGTCTGGGCCCAGGAGTACGAAGGCACGGTGGAGGGCCAGGTCTACGTCGCCCTTGGCCCTGGTGATCCTGTGCATTGGAAGGACGCCCGTTTGCCGGAGGCTCCCGTCAAGGCCGAGCCGGAGGTGCATTGGATGGTCCACGATTCCCCGAGTACGATCTGGTTGACGGACAGCGCGCGACAGGCTGAACATCGCCAGCGCGCGGGACTGTTCGCGAGCGGCGGAGACGCCATTCCAGGACCCGTCTCCCTCGGCGCCGAGGGGGGCATCTACTGGAAGGCTGACGGTAGCACGGAGTATCGCGAGGGCCTGGGCCGTCGAGGATGGGTCCGGGTGGGACCGAACGTACCGGCCTCGGTGGCCGAGCTCCTCGAGATTTGGGCCAAGGCCCGGGGCCTGCGCTTTGGGGCGCCGGCTGACACTGACCGACTGGCCGTCGAGCTCTCGGTTCACTGCGTGCCGTCCCCGGAGGCAGGCGTAACGTCTGTGGCCCCACAGGCGTCGCGGGCTGGCCGCGACGGATGGGAGGCGGAATGGCTCGTCGTGCCACCCGGTGCCACGTCCCCAAGGCTGCGATCGGGCTGGCGCCCTTGGCTCTTCGATTCCGATGGCGACGTACTCGTGAGCCAAGCGCCGGGGCAGATCGAGCTAGGCTTCCAAGGTCTCAACGGTCCCCCAACCGACGATGCAGCCTTCGCCGTCTCTTGGGTTGAGCTCTTCGACCGTGCACGTCTGTCATCCAGCCAGGTGGTCGAGCCTTCGGAGCGAGCGGCAGCGGGGCCGGCCGCATCGATCCCACCGGCGCATCCGGCCATTCTTGAGGCCGAGGGCGCGGACCAGAAGAGAGAGCGGCTGCTTGACCGGGCAGCGGCGCTGCGCGCCTCTTTGGCGGCCGCAGCTGCCCTGTTGGGTCTTGGCGCGCTGATTCTCGTCAGGGGGCCTCGCCGCTCCCGCGTTTAGAATCAACGCCTGCGCTACAGCATCCCGTCGTCGAGCACGCCGTCGATGACGTGCAGGACTCCGTTCCGCGCGAAGACATCGCGCACCGTCAGTCCCACGGCTCCGTTGAGCGTGGTCGTGCCCATGGACTCGGTGACATCGATCGGGTCGCCTGACACCGCGGTCAGCGTCGTGCCGGGCACGAGTGATCCGTAAGCCAGTGGCGCCGGTACAGCGTGTGCCCGCAGGAATTGCTGCAGGCGCGCCAGATTGCTGGGGTCCACAAGGCTATCGATGACGCCGGGCTCAAGGCCAAACTCAATCGCGAGATCCGTGGGGGCAAAGAGCGTCAGTGGAGCGCTATCGTCGAGCTCGGCGGTCAAGCCGCCCGCAAAGATCAATGAGCCCATCGTGAGGAGGCCCTCTTCGGCGGCTCGCTCGCGAACCGTTGGAAGCTCGTCGAACACGGCGCCGATCGTGTGGATGATCCCGTCGCTACAGCGGATGTTGGAGTCCTCGAAGAGGGCTCCGTTCACCGTTGTCTCTCCTGCGGCCGTCCGATCGAAGAAGAGGAACGTGGCGGCCATGTTTTCCAGCACGTCCGCAGCCACAAGGCCGGACGCCGTGGATACGCCCGGCAGCAGGTGAAGATCGAGTCGTGCCCGAAGCTCGGCTTGGTTGGCCGGATCGCGCAGGAAGTCGAGCTCGCCCGCGGGGAGTGCATCGAATGCGGCCTCCGTCGGCGAGATGACGGTCAGCTGGCCGCCGTTGACGGAGCCGCTGAGCCCAGCGAGTTCGATCAACTCCACCAGCGTGTCGAGCCCTCGGCGCTCCATCGTTTCGAGGATCGGCCGGGGGACCTCAAGGGGGCGGTCGATGCCATGCACGACGCCGTTTTCAGCCGCTAGGTCCGTGAGGTCAATCGCTGCGTCGTTGATGATGACGCCAGAGGAGGCGACATCCACATAGGCGTCCGCGGCGCCAAGCGTGGGGATCTGGGTCAGGCCCTCAAGTGCTGTGGAGTCAAGGGAGCCGATCGTGATGTGGTACGCCACAAAGGCGTCGAGCTCCGCTTCCGCACCGGGGAGGAACAGTCCCGACAGTTCGCCATCAGGAAGCAGCGCGAAGGACGCGTCCGTGGGGGCGAAAACCGTCACGGGCACGTCGCTTTCAAGCAGTGGCTCGTAGGTGGAGGCTTTCGCGAGAGCGACGAACTGCCCGAAGCCGAGGTCGGCGGCCCGATCGAGCACCGTCACTGGCTCGTTGGGCGTAGACGGAGGCGTCACCTGGGCGTCGTCGTCGGACGATGAGCATGAGGAGCCCACCAAGGTGAGGGCAGTCAGGAGTACAGCCTGCGCCGAGAGGGTCCGCAACGTCGGGTGGGAGATGTCTTCCATATCGCCGACTAACATGCGGAATCACGCGTGAGCGTCGTGTCATCCGGGGCCACGATGTCCTGAATAATTCGTTAGCCGCGCTTGGCCTGTACTCTGCTGAGACGGCGGTGAATCTGCAGGGCAACGAGCCCCACCGCCATAGCGAACCAAAGCGTGCAGAGCCGCGTCACCAGTGTCACCGCCAGCGCTTTCGAACGGGCCGCCCCTAGGGCGTAGCCGGATGCGCGATAGCCGTCATTCAAGAGTTTCGTCAGGATGCCCTCGGTGACCATAAGGCCGCCGGGCGCGATGAACACGATGGCCCCGGCGACGGCCGCCACGGCGAATGCGTAGGTCACGGCGGCAAGTCCTAGCTCGGGCACATCCACGGCCATCTGGGCCGCAGGAAGCACCGAGTGCGCGATGATCCAGCACCCTACGCACTCTAGAAACCAGCCAATCGACGCGAGGATCGTCGCCAGCGGCAGTTCTCTTGGCCTCAGCAGCTGTCGAGCCGCGTCGAGGGTTTCCTCAAGGCGATCGGCCCGTTTCGCGATGGCCCCTGGCAGCCCTTTGGCGGTGCGGGTGATGAGCTTGCCTACCCGTTCCGAGCCGACGAGGACGAGCACCATGAGGCTCAGGGCCACCGTGCTGGCAGTGATCCACAGGTGCTCGGTTCCCGACGAAGAGATGGCGATGAGCACGAGGAAGCCCAGGAGGTCCGTGACTCGCTCTGCAAGGACAATGGGGGCGCTTCTGGCGATGGGGGTGCCGTCCGCATCCCGCAGCAGCCATGACTTCATCGCCTCGCCCACTTTTCCGGGCGACACCGTGAGACTGAGCCCGGCGAGGTAGATCCGTGCTGACTCCCACCCGGAGACGGAGGAGCCAGTGATGCGCAGGTATCTCTGCCAGCGCGGGAAACGAACGACGTAGTTCAGCAGCGAAAGCGCGCACGCCGCGAGCGGTGCCCAGAGGGGCACCTCAGCAATGGCCGCTCCGAGACCAGACAGGTCGGTCCAGAGCGCAAGGGCGACGTAGGCCCCGAGGCCGAGGAGAACCGCCATGAGCACGCGGCGGCCCAGCCCGGAATCCGGCGCCTTCTCGTCCACCTTCCCCTCCGTGGGGCCCTCCTCGTGTGCCTGGCGGTCAGGCAGCATGGACGGGCTTGCCCTTGATCCTCAGGATCAGCCAGAGCACTGCCGTTCCAGCGGCGAGGGCGATCCAGGGCGAGACCTGGAAGAAGGTCACGGGCAGGTAGCCGACGAGCAGCGCCACCGCCATGGTGACGAGGGCGTAGGGAGCCTGGGTCCGCACGTGATCCACGTGATCCGAGGCACAGGCGATAGAGGACATCACGGTGGTGTCCGAGATCGGCGAGCAGTGATCACCAAAGATGGCGCCCTCCAAGACCGCGCCGATGCTAATCACCATCAGCATCAGGCCGAAGGCCCGCGGGTCCATCTCTGCGGGCGTTCCGGCGAAGCCGACGTCGTAGGAAAGACCGACGACGAGGGGCAGCAGGATCGTCATTGTGCTCCACGACGATCCCGTCGAGAAGGCGATGAGCCCAGCCAAGAGGAACAGGATCACCGGCATCAGCATGTAAGGGATCGCCTCGGTGAGCGAAGCCGATAGGTACGCAGCGGTATTGAGGTCCCCGCAGACAGCGCCCACCATCCAGGCCAGATAGAGGATCAGGATCGCGACGCCCATGGCCCTGAGGCTGTTCAGGGACGCGACCACGATGTCCTTCAGGTTGAGGCCGCGCATGAGCGCCATCAGCGCCGCGACCACGAAGCCGGCGACGGCGCCGTACATGAGCGGCTTGCCGCCGCTCCCCTCGTAGAGAATCCCCGTCGCCACTTCCAAGGGACCCATCAGATCCAGCTTGGCGGCGGCGGCGCTTCCCTTCTCGGCGAAAAAGCCAAGGCCCTTGCAGCCGGTGAAGATAATGGAGCCAAGGGTCGTCGCGATGAACACCGCGAGGGGCACAAGGGCTGTCGATGCCTGTGGGTCGACGCCATCTTTCGCCTCAAGCTCCGTCGCGGCTTTGCCCACGAGCGGCGTCGCGCCGTCGCGCAGGATCTTTCCACCCCGTGCGCGGCGCTCGGCGGCGAGCATGGGGCCAAAGTCCCTCCCGGTGAAGACGAGCATGCCCACGAAGATCAGCGTGAACCAGCAGTAGAAGCGGAACGGCAGCGTTTGCAGGAAGATCGCGTAGCCTTCGTTGGGGCCGAGGCCAGCGTCTGGCAGCTGGGCGCTGAAGGTAGAGACCTCGAACGCGATCCACGTGGACAGGATCGAAACCCCCGCGACGGGAGCCGCCGTGCTGTCGACGATGTAGGCGAGCTTCTCCCGCGCCACCTTGTACTTATCCGCGAGGGGACGCATGGTCGACCCGACGAGGATGGTGTTGGCGTAGTCGTCGAAGAAGATCGACAGACCCATGAACCAGGTAGCGATCTGAGTCTTGCGAGCGTCACGCGCCAGCCCAGCGATCTTGTTCATGATCCCGCGGATCCCGCCCGCCTTCGTGATGATGCCTACCATGGCCAACATGAACACGACGAACACCACGATCTCCGTCCGCGCCTGATCCTTGATCTGGCCGACGAGGTACTTGCTGAACACATCCTGCAGGGAGCCCACCGCAGAACCGAAGCCTTGGTCACCCGCGAGGAAACGCACGAGGAACGCGCCGACCCAGACCCCAGAGAAGAGCGCAATGACCGGGCGCCGCAGGAGGACGGCGAAGAAGATCGCGACCAAGGGCGGGAGCAGCGACAGCTTGGAGATCTTGGAGCGCTCGACGGTGCGCTCGGAGAAGGGCGTGCCGCCCAGCGATGCGGTGAGCTTGTACTCGTCCTCGGAGACCTCGGCCAGGAGGTTGAAGCCCTCGGGGTCAGGCTTCTTGTAGGCCTCGATGTCGATATCCAGTCCTTCTTCGGCGACGATGGCGCGCAGCTCGCGGACCACGGATTTGCCGACCTCGGTGTGCCAGAGCGGATCGTGGCCCTCGCCTTCGCGGCGGAGCTCGGTGAGGTATCGGGATCCGCCCAGCCTCAGCACGCGCCGGGGCAGCCCGTCCTCATCGGTGCCGTCGACCACCGCGTCGGACTCGAGGATGTCCTCCCACATGGCGCGTTCAACGGTCTTGCCGTCCGGGCCCTCGACCTCGACGGTCTGCCGAACGAGGTCGCCCCCTTGCTTGGTCGCCAGCCGTGACGGACTGACCCCGGGGACGAATACGAGCGCTGCGACCATCAGGACGAAAGCGAGGAGGGCTGCGATGCGGATCATGGCGCCATAGTAGAAACCAGCGGCCCTTCGTCCCAGGTTCTACCCATAACCACCCGAGGTCTTCTGCGGTGGTCTCCGTGAAGCTGATATCTTCCGCGTCCATGCACCCCCTCTATCTCCTCGCCGCGCGGCTCCAGGGCCCGAACAACGGATCGCCGTTCACGGATGCGTCGCTGCCTTTTGAGCAGCTCAAGGCCCCGCCTGACACCGCCTTCGACATCCTGATCGCTTCCCTCGCCATGCTGCTGCTGTCGGTCATCGCCCTGGGGGTGTTCCTCGCGGTTTCCAAGCTGGGCACGATCGAGGACCTCCTGAAGAAGGAGGCTGCCCGCGACAGATCGAAGGCGGCCGAGCACTCAGGTGACGCTGGACGGTAGAGTCTGGCTCGCCGCCCGCCGGATCATCAGCTGCTTCGGTGAACTCAACGGCGGCCACTTCATCCCATCAGCGTCGCGCCTCGGCGCGCAAGCCCACACTTCATTCCGATGTCTGCAACCTCCACACCTCTGGCCACGATCGAACACCTTGACCGCTTCGCCGGTCAAACCGTCGAACTGCGCGGGTGGGTCCACAATCGGACGTCGAAGGGCAAGCTGCACTTCGTCACCCTCCGGGACGGGACCGGTTACGTGCAGTGTGTGCTCAAGAAGAACGAGGTCGGGGACGAGCTCTTCGACACCATCGGCGCTGCCAGCCAGGAGTCGAGTCTCCGTCTAGTGGGGGAGGTTCGCGCCGACGACCGTGCCCCTGGCGGCTTCGAAGTCTCCGTTGCCAGCGGCGAGGTGCTCCAGTCCACGTCGGAGTTCCCGATCACCCCGAAGGAGCACGGCGCGGACTTCCTGCTGTCCCGTCGCCACCTTTGGCTCCGCTCGCGTCGCCAATGGGCGATCATGCGGACGCGCAGCGCGATCATGTTCTCCCTGCGCCGGTTCTTTGACGAACGCGGGTTCCTCTGCATCGATTCGCCGATCTTCACCCCGTCGGCCTGCGAGGGGACGAGCACGCTCTTCGAGGTGGACTACTTCGGCGACGACAAGGCGTACCTAACGCAGTCCGGCCAGCTCTACGCTGAGGCCTCCGCGATGGCGTTCGGCAACGTCTACACGTTCGGCCCGACGTTCCGCGCCGAGAAGAGCAAGACCCGCCGCCACCTGACTGAATTCTGGATGCTCGAGCCCGAGATGGCCTTCGCCACGTTGGAAGACGTGATCTCCCTCGCGGAAGACATGATCGTGCGCGTTGTTTCTGATGTGCTTGAGACGCGCAAGGTCGAGCTTGAGACCCTCGAGCGGGACATTTCCAAGCTCGAAGCATGCACCGGCGGATTTCCGCGCATCACGTACGACGAGGCCTCGAAGATTCTGCTCGAGCACCCCGACTCGGAGTTTGTCGAGGGGGACGACCTCGGTGCTCCTGATGAAGAGATCCTCGCGGCGATGCATGGGCAGCCCCTCGTGATCACGCACTACCCGAAGGCGGTCAAGGCCTTCTACATGAAGGAGGCTCCTGACGATCCAACCCGAGTTCTGGCCATGGACATCATCGGGCCGGAAGGCGCTGGCGAGCTGATTGGAGGTAGCCAGCGTGAGGAGAACCTTGACACGCTGCTCGCCGCGATCGCCCACCATGAGCTGCCCATGGAGGAGTTTGAGTGGTATCTCGACCTGCGCCGTTTCGGCTCTGTGCCCCACGGTGGGTTCGGGCTCGGCCTCGAGCGCCTCGTGCGCTGGATCTGCGGCATCGAGCACATTCGCGAAGCGGCGCCGTACCCCCGCATGATGACGCGCATCCGGCCGTAGGTCGCCCTACGGTAGTTGCGACTCGAACCTTGCCGCTTCCGCGACTTGATGAGCCCATGGGCCATCAGGGCGGAAGCGGTTCTCTAGGCCCGTTAGCTTGCTGAGCGCTTCCGAGGCGCGCGTCTTCACCCAGGCGAGGGTGGTGATCCTTGGCCACGTTCTCGGGCTCTGGGCTTGCGCGGGAGTTTCGGCGCGAAGGACCGCCAGTAGGAAGTCAGTCGTTGGGGCCGTCGATTGAGTGGCCCGATCTGTCGTCAGCTTGAGGGCGCTCGCCGCGCACTCAACCCGCACTGCGAGGTTGGGATGGGGGACCTGACCATGGGCCAGCTCGAGGAGAGCTTCGCGCGCGGACGACTGCGCGTCGCCGCTTCCCCACGGCCGGTCGAGGGCACGGGCGGCCGCGACGTCGGCGCCCACTTTCCACCGCGCGCCCAGATCGACCCTGGACTCGAGCCGATGGACGAGGGACTTGCCGGCGGCGCTCCTGAGGCCGCCGGGCATGTCATCCCGGCCTAAGATGGCGCCGAGGAGAACCGCGGAACGGGTGGAGCGCTCTGGGTCCTCCGTCAGCAGGCCCTCCAAGAGAGCCATCATGACATCCGGGTGGGCGTCTTCGGGGATGCCTACCAGTCCGTCCAGCCAGACTCCCGCGCGCTCTGGGAACGTGATCGCTGATCCCCTAAGGATTGGGCGCAGGTCCGCCCACTTCGCCGTTTGGCCCCAAGGGCCCAGGGCCGCGGCGAACGCCGAAAAGAAGAGAACCAGCGCCGCAGTGACTAGCACGCGTCTCTGGTTCCTTATCGTTTGCCCCCAGGGGGACCTTGATGCGGTGGTTGACTCTGCCTCTAGCACGGGAACACGTTAGCCGCATTCGCCGTACAAGTCACAGCTTCCCCTGGGATCACTCGCCGCCCGTGGCGGGTTTCGGCCCAGGCGTCTCTGCGGGCGTCTCAGCCGCGTTGTCAGCTGGATTGTCAGCTGGG
>CAYQKK010000008.1:12593-23197 GCA_964417955.1 uncultured Planctomycetaceae bacterium | reverse complement strand
TTGTCAGCTGGGCTATCACTTGGCGCTTCCGGCGGAAGCTCAGGACCCACCGTTCCCGGAAGCTCCGGGCCCACGGCCGATTCGTCCGCAGGGGGGGCGTCGCCTGGGGTTGGCGTCCGTTGCGGGGTCGGCCCGAAGCCCTCGGGGGCCGGGGGGCCAGAGAGGTCCTCCAGTGCCACACCGTTCACTCGGCGAGTGATGCCGGGGGGCAGGAAGGCGCGCAGTCCCACGTTGTCCGCGATCCAGAGGACCGGGTGGTCCTCCTTGCGAGCGGGGGATTCCCACGCAACGTAGCTCCAGCGCCCCGTCTTGGCGATCTGGAAGGCCTCGTCTTCGCGGCCGTCCTCGTAGATTTCGTAACTGTCTTCGAGCACTCGAATCGTCCAGCCCGAGCCGTCGGCTGTGGCGGCGCGAAGCTCGGCGTTTTCGACGCCGTCCGGTCGGAGCACCGTGAACAGGCCGCTGAATCCGTTCCGGAGCGAGCCGTCATTGAAGCTCGACATGGCTGCCCCCTCCTCAAGGGTCGGCCTGAGGCTGGTACGCCAGCGCGCGAGCTTGCCGCTGCGGAGCTGTGCGTGAACCTCGTCGCCCACGACCACGGGGCCGAAGACAGGGGGCTCGCCGATCTCCCAAGGACCTTTCAGGTTCCCGTCCTTCGGATCGAGCATCCAGACGGAGCCGGTCTCCGTGAGGAAGAGCATCTCGCCGTTCAGGCTTGGCATCGGAACCGGGCGGCGGGCGATGCCCGACACGGTCTTGATGTCCTGGCGCCAACGCACCGAGCCGTTCCAGGAGGCGCGGACGATCATACCGTTACGATCACAGACGATGTAGTCACCGGTGGAACCGTCCCCGATGGGAGCGGGAACCGCGTCGACTCGACCTTCGCACTCGACGAAGATCTCGTGGGAACGCGACATATCAAGGGCGATGTTCTGGGGGCCGTTCACCATGAGCGTCCGGCTGTCGAAGCCCTCAGTCGCAAAGGTCAGCTTCCATTGATCGGCAAACGTACCCTCAATTGTAAACGGCGTCTTCCGCGTGATCGTCTGGTCGTTGGCGATGTGGGTGATGGTCACGTCCACGTTTGGTGGAGTCGTCTCTACCTGCCATGGCAGCATCACGCCAACCGTCTCTTGGAAGGAGTCGTTGAGTCGTTTGAGTGCCTTGGGGTGCTCTCCCTTGGCGGCCAAGTCACGGGCGTCGAGCACGGCGTTGTGCTTCTCCCGCGTCTCCGCGATCTCCTCGTTGAGGACCCTGCGAACCTTGCCCGTCGGATCGTTGTCGAGGATCTCCTGATAGTGATTGAGCGCGCGCTCGAACTCGAAGCGTCCGAGGGACGCATGGGCCAGCTTCAGGAGGCGGTCGTTCTCAGCGAGGATGCCCTGGCGTTCCGTCTCTAGCTCGGCGACAGAGCGCACGTGGGCCCGGTCAACGATGATGCCGGTGACCCCGTCCAGCTGCTCGCGGAAATCTGCGAGGAGCGGGCTGACGAGTTCATTGTCGTTGAGTGCGTTGCGCAGCGCTTCGGCCTCGGCGCGCACGCGCGCCTCCACGGCCATTTGCTGCGGCGCGTTGATGGAGGGCCGACCCAGTGCGAGAATTTCATCCCGCATCCGTGTCGTCATGCTCGTCATGACGTCGGTGGACGTCGGCCAAGGCTCTTTCGAGAGCTTGAGCCGTGGTGTAGGAGGCAGGCTGCGGATCATGTCCAGCGCCACCAAGTAGTCGCCGTCCTGTGCTTCCTTCTGGCTCGCATGGAATTTGTCCAGCCACGCCGAGCGGAGGGTGGCTTCCTCTTCGCGCAAGCGGTCCTCGAGCTCACGGCGAAGATCGCCCACTTCGGGTGAAGCGTCGTCCGCAAAGTGGACGTTGAGCTGTGCGAACGCCGTCTGGGGCTGATCCAGCATGCCCCGGATGGACTCGATCTGGTCCTTGCGCTCCTGTTCCATCTTGACCTTGACCACGGCGCCCGCGCCGAGCATCAACGTCGTGGCGGCGGCGATGGCCGCCGTTCGCCTGAGCTTCTTCGTGCGCGTGGACTGACGCTTGGCCTTCGTGAGCAGGTCGCGCGCATCGCGGTTGCGCGGATCGCTCTCGATGAGCGTCCGGAGCGGTGCGAGGATGCGGTCGGCGTGCCCAGCGGCCAGCATGTCGGTGCAGGCGCTGACGATCCAGGGGCCGGCTTCCTCGACGCGCCCAGCGAGCACGAGGCCCATGCCAAGCTCGAGGCGCTGGGGGACGGCGGCTGGCTGCAAGAACGCAGCGATGGCCAGAGCGGGACCACTGCGCATGGGGGAGCCGTGTTCACGTAGCTCCCGTGCCAGGTCAAGGATCTCTCGGACGTCGAGCTCGCAGCCCTCACCTCCGTCCCGGAGGCGCATGGCGGCCAGGCGCAGTCGCGCGATTCGATCCTGGGGACGAATACGAGTCGCCTCCATCCAGTGAACGACCGCGTGGGATGTGCTTCCGAGCGTTGCGTCGAGCCGGCGCAGAAGGCAGCGCACGTGCTTGAGCGGCATGATCCGCAGCGCCGACGTCAGTCGACCTGCGAGCCACTCGTTGGCAAGGGCCTCGGCGTCCTCGGACACGAGGGGCCCGGGGGTACCCGTGCGGCACCAAAGGTTCAGGCGTGCGCCAGCGCGGCTGAACTGCTTCCGCTGGAGCTCGTGGAGCGCCAAGCGGAGCACCTCGATGGGGTGGGCGATGCGAAGTCCGCCGGCACCAAGCCCGGCGATGATCGCGAGCTGAGCCTGTCGGATGGGCCAGCCCAATCGGTCGGCAATCTCTTGAACGGTGGAGTTTCCGTCGCACGCACCTACGAGGCGGACGGGAATCGTCGACAGCTCGTCGCTGTCCTGGACGCATGGGATGACCTCAGGGGAGATCAGGGTCGGGTGTCCCGCGAGCTCGATCTCATCTGCGATGCGTGCGTACTCGAGCAGCATGAACTCGACGGGGGTCGAGTCGCAGTGGATCTCCGTGACGGAGTGACCCTCTTCCTCAAGGCGGGTGACGCGCTCGGGGACCTGGCCGGGATCGAAGCGGAAGTGGACGCCGCCGCCGTCGAGAAGCGCGTAGAGCGACTCAAGGCGCGCCGCCTTGACGATCGGCTGGAGCCGAGCCGCCTCCATCGTGAAGGTCGGATCGTCAGCCCATGCATCGCGTGCCCTCGCACGCCATGCGTCTGCCGACTCATCGGGATCAGGCAGGAGCCACGCCTTGCCGTCTTCCATGCCGAGCACGGAACGATGGTTGCCACGGGAGGTGAGGGTCAGCACACCTTCCTTGCGCCCGCGAGCCAAGCCTTGGAGAAGCTCTGCGAGACCAATGCCTCGGACATCACCCTGAAAACTCATGAGTGGCTGCCTGCGGGAGGAGTGGGACGATTATTGACGGGCATAGGAGGCGCTTATACGTGGGGCCCAGTCGGCGGATGAACCGGGAGGGCGACGTATGAAACTTCGTCTCCAGCTGCACGCTGGCTAAAGGCAGACCAGGCTGGGGGAGCGGGAATCTTTTTCCCGCTCGCGTCCTCACTCCCCCTAGATTTCTCTCAGGGCCTAGCAGGCCTGCTCATCCACTCGCCGCCGCAGTCTGTCGAGGTCAGCGGGCGTATCGAGGTCATCGAGAACGGCTGCATCCTCCACGCGGATATAGGACAGTGGATCGGCACGCTTCCGCAGCTCTCTCAGTGGAGCGTCGGGCTGCAGCCCATCGAGTTCGCTCACGAGCGCTCTGCCCACGACCATTGGGTGCCCGAACTTTTTTCCCACCGCGGGAGCGAGCCAGCCCCGATTCGGTGAGCCGAGGCGCTCCCATTCCTGGACGAGCTCTTTCAGGCACGACGCACTAACGAGGGGAACGTCCGCGGGCCAGATCAGTAGATCCGCGCCGACCCGCAGCCGAGCTGCGAGCTGGAGCCCGGCGGTGCGCCCTGCTTCCCAGCGCGGGTTGAATGCGATCTCGCTTGGGAGAGGGTTCGTCTCGCGCGCGCGGGCCCGTTCGATGAACCCCTCAATGGCAGGGTGGTGGGCGCCGGTGATCACGAGCGGCGCGGTTTCGCTCGGAAGAGCGTTGAGCGTCGCGGAGAGCATCCAGTCGAGCACCGCGCGGCCTCCGATCTCAGCGAGCGCCTTGGGTTCTCCAAGCCGGGATGATGCGCCGGCACAGAGCATCACGACCCGCAACGTCAAGCGCCTACCCAGCGCGCGACGAGGCTCAGCGCGCGCCCCGCGTCCTCCGTTCCTTCCACGAGGGTGCGGCCGTCGGCAAACAGAGTGAAGCGGTGCCCATCTGCTTCGAACCGAAGGAGTGGGCCCACTCGCTTGACCTCAACCCCCGCTTCCCGAAGGCGCTCCTCGACGGCAGGCAAGGATGCCTTCGCCTGGGGCATCACCTGGACGGTGTTCCGCCCGCACAGGGAAACGGCGTCGGTTTGGCTGCTCCTTCCATCCAAGAACTCGAAGTCGCGCGCGCTGCAGGTAGGGCAGTCGTCTCTGCGGGGCACGGTCAGATGTCGCACGGAGCCGCTCCACGCGTCGAGCTCGACGAGAGCGGGCTCGAGGTTCGACGCCTTGCCGCTCAGGATGCGCAGCGCGAGGCCCGCTTGCATCGAAGCGATGAGGCCAACCGCGGGTCCGATGACGCCCGCGGTATCGCAGGTCGGTAGCGTTCCCGGCGGGGGGGGCTCGGGGAAGATGCAGCGAAGGCATGGCCCCTGACCTGGAAGCACAGGCAGAACGAGTCCGCCAGAGGAAACGACGCCCCCGTAGATCCAAGGCGTACCGGTGCTCACCGAGTAGTCATTGACGAGGTAGCGCGTGGCCATGTTGTCCGTCCCATCGAGGATGAGGTCCGCGGACTCGCCTAGCGACAACAGCAAGTCGCCGTCGAGGTGGGCGGCGTGGGCGTCGATGCGACTGGGTCCCTCGACGTCGGATAGAACCTCCTTCGCCGCGTGGGCTTTGGGGCTCCCGCTGCGCGCGTGGTCGGCCGTGAAGAGAACCTGCCGCGGCAGATTGGTCTCGTCCACGATGTCTCGATCGACGATGGCCAAGTGCCCAACGCCCGCCCTCACGAGCCATTGGGCCAGCACGCCCCCGAGCGCGCCACAGCCGACGAGCAATACGCTCGCTTCGGCGAGTGCGGCTTGGCCATCGGTCCCGAGCGGCGCGAACCGCGTTTGCCGAGCAAACCGATTCTCTTGGCCGTCATCCGTGGTGGCATCCATGGGGGCCTCAGCTAAGCAGCCAGAAGGTGAGGGCCGCAAACAGCGCGAACACGATCGCTAGGATCCCCACGGCGAGGGCCATGGCCGTCCGGTCGCTCTTGGGCGTTCGGTCGATCTCCACCCAGTTGAAATAGCGGCGCGCGCTGCCTTCGATCTCGGTGCCGCAGTGCGGACACTGGTCCCCAGCGAAGTCATCCCACGGAATGACCCCGTCGCACTCCATGCAGTAGTAGTTGCGGGCCTCGCCGCCTCCTTCGACGCCCGGGGCCTTCGACCGGTCGCGGTAGTAGTCGAGGGCCTCGGCGTTGCGTGCTCCGCGCGTCTTGGACCAGTGCTGGTCCGACATATTGCCGTAGCTCTTCTCGTCCGCTTCCCGGTAGTGACTGGGAGCGTCCCTCCCCGCGCCTTCCTCGGAACCAAAATTTGCCATCTCGAGGGACAACGGGGGAATGGGGTGGGTAATGGGACTTGAACCCACGACCTCCGGTACCACAAACCGGCGCTCTAACCAACTGAGCTATACCCACCGCACATGGATCCCGCCGCAGTGTGGTCCTCGCGGCGGGCCCAGAGGATCGAAAGCGCGGGCGCCCGTGTCAAGCCTCTGCTGAGAGCTTGTGGCGAATACTCCTATCCGTCCATGAAGCCGCGAGCACGGACGAGCTCCGAGCTGAGGAGCCCCGTCAGCTCCTCCAGATCCGAGAGACCGAGGCCCGTGAGGTCGCATGCGGCCTCGCTGACTTCGTAGAGCAATGCGTTGGGGTCGGCGTCCTCGGCGCCCTGCTGGACGTCCTGTGTGAGGATCTCAGCCAGATGGATGGTCGCGGCGAGCTCCTTGTCCTCGGCGGCCATGTCTGGCTGGTGGTGGTGCCGGATCACGTCAACAAGGACTTCCGGCAGGGACCAGCGGGTGGTCAAGCGCGCACCGATCTCGGCGTGGTGCATGCCCAGGACCTTTTTCTCGGCGTCGAGGAGCGATGACCCCGATAGGGCGACCGCACGGATCGCCGTGCTGCCGCTGTCCATGAAGCGGTCGAGCACAAGGTGCCCGATGTTCTCGAGGAGCCCCGCCGTGTAGGCGCGCTCAGGATCCACCTTGCCATGGCGGCTGGCGATGATCTTCGAGCCAATGGCGTTGGCGACGCACATCTCCCAGCGGCTGCCGTCGTCCGACGACTTGTTGGTGTCCTTGAAGTACTTACCAGCGCTCGAGGTGAGCACTAGGTTGACCAGGGTGGTCACCCCAAGCAGGTTCCCGGCTTCGTGCAGAGATGCGATCTCCCGCTGGAACCCGTAGTAGGCGGAGTTGCACAGCTTCAGGACCTTCGAGGTGATTCCAGGGTCGGTCTGGACCAGGTCGATCAGTTCACCCGGGACCACGTCCTTCTTGGCTGAGAGGTCCAGAACGCGCGCGGCGACGCCTGGGAAAGGTTCGAGACTGCGCATCTCGAACATCAGGTCCTTGAGTGGAATTTGCATGTGCGGGGAACCGGATCTTCGGTTTGCCGGGGGGGGCATAGGGGTTTTCGACCGCTGGGCTCCCCTTACTGCACTGCAATTGCTTCGCGGTCCCACTCCAGGGCATCAAACCGCCTTACGACTCCCTCAGCCCGATGCAAAGAGCAGGGATCGGTCTCGGAATCCCTTGAACTCCAGGGCGTTGCCCGAGGGGTCGCGTAGGAAAAACGTTCCCTGCTCGCCAGGCTCACCGGCGAATCGAATGCGTGGCGCGATGACGAACTCGACGTCCTGTGCGCTCAGCCTGTCGCCGAGCGCTTTCCAATCGTCGATGTCCATCACGACCCCGAAGTGGGGCACTGGCACCTGATCTCCGTCGACGGCATTCGCCGCTTCTTCTGGCAGGGCCATCTCTTCGTCAAGATGGACGGTGATCTGGTGCCCGCCGACGTTGTAATCGATCCAGCGCGACGCCGTACGGCCTACGCCGCAGCCGAGCTGGCCAACGTAGAACTCCCTTGAGAGCTCAAGATCGTGGACGCGCAGGGCCAGATGGAACGGGGAGAGTGCCCCACCAAAAGGCTGGGCGCCAGTGTCAGGGTTCTGCATCGGAACTTACTTGATGTAGATGTCGTGGCCTTCTTTCTTGCTGCTGCCCAGCGAGCGATAGATCTTCTTGATGGCATCCGTGTCGCCGCCGTCGAGGGCCAGCTCGAGGTCGATGATCGTCTCGGTCACATTCAGCATGCGCTTCTTGAAGTCGGCCTGGAAGGCGCGCAGCTCGGCACCCTCCAGTCCCTCCGGGGACTCGGGCGGGTTCATGAATCCCGAGATAGCGCTCATCTCCATTTCGACGCACATGGCGATCGCGTCGTCCTTGGACTCCGGCTTGGAAAGGAGCCGCCGCAGGCCCTTCATGTTCTTCTGGAGGGTCTCCATGCTCTCGTGCAGGACGCCGTGCTCGGCGTGCTCCTCACCTTCACCCTTCGCTTCCTGGGGCTTGCCTTCCTGGGGGCTCGCCGCGTTGGAGGTGAAGCCAGCGGCGATAGCGGCGCCACCCAGCAAGGTAGCGGCAAGGGCGCCAGTGAGGATGACGGGGGCGAGGGTCGGGATACGAAGCTTCGACATGGGGTGGCTCGTGAGTGTTGGCCCGCCGGGCAGTTGTGCCGGCGCGGGGCGTAGTGAGAGGGAGAGGTCCGGGGCTTCCGGGCCTCCCATTCTATAGGCGCACGAGCATACGCTTCCACCCAGCGCCATGGGCGGAGGCCGAGGCGGCCCACGTAAAGGGTGCGGCGACTTCCTGGAGCGCCTTGCGATTTGGAGGGTTGGAACCCTCCTTGAGCGCTATTGCAAGGGCGTCTGCGACCTCGGCTGGGTCGTTGGCGTGAACGAAGCGGGCGTTCGATTTCAAGACTTCCTGAAACGCCGGCAGGGCACTGGCCACGACCGGGAGCCCCATGCGAGTCGCCTCGAGGGGCGTCACGGGACTCGCCTCGTCCTCGGCAAGGTGCAGCAGCACCGTGGCCCCAGCGACACAGCCGGGCATCTGAGCTTCGTCCGGCTCGTCGAGCCAGCGAACGTGCCCCTGTCCGTGCTTCGACTCCAGTTCGCTCAATCCCTGTCGGAACGCGTGTGCGGCGTCGCCGGGTCGCCCGCAGACGAGAAGCCGCGCCGCTTCCCCACGATCGAGTAGGACTCCGAAGGCAGCCAGGGCCTCCAGCGGAAAACGCGCCCGACGAATGGCTCCGAGGATGAGAATGTCCCGGGACGCCCTGGGCTGGACTTCGGCGGCTAAGTCGCGCTCCCAATGCTCGGAGCCGACGGGCACTTGGTAGATGCTCTCGGAATCCACGCCGTAGCGAAATTCGACCCGCTCGGCGGCGTCACGGCTGAACACGAACACGCCCAGAGCGCGGCGGCAGGCCTGGGCCTGGATCTCGTCCGCGGGAGAGTCCGCCTTGGGAAACTCAGCCACCGCCATCGAGAACGGCACGGAGCCCACCGGGGGCCAGTCGGGGATCACGCGGTGGAGGAGAGCCGCGTTCTTCGACGGACCGATGACGGCGCGAGCGAGGGCGGGAACCCGAGAGCCAAGGCCGATGAACCGCCTCGGGAGGCGCGCAATCCGGCGCTGGAATCCTGGCCCAGTGGCTGGAGCGTCCGCTAGTCCAAGCGGTGGCCCTTCCATAGGCCGGGGGGCTCGGCCGACCTCAAGTAGCTCGAGTGGATAGGCGTCCTGGGCGGGCAGCCGGACGAGGGCCCTCACGAGCTCCCGCACGTAGCGACCGACGCCGGGTGCATGCCCGGGTCCAGCCGTGTAGTCGATGGCAATACGCGTGCCCGGTAGCGTGCTCAAAGACCGTGGGTTAGTTGGGGCCGTTCGCGCCCGCTTGACTTCGGGCCTTCTTCACGTGGGCGAGGGGCTCGCTCACGAGGGGGCTGGGCTCGCGGCTCTTTCGTTCCTGGATCTCTGCCAGGGTCGTGGCACTGGGCTTGTCACCCAAAAGGCCGCCGTCCTCGTCGAAGGCACGGAGCAGATCCTTCACCAGCGCCTTCAGAAACGGAAGCACCCAGGGCAGCGCCGCAAAGACGACAACGAACTTCATGACCTCTTTGATTTCCATGGCGTGGAGGGGCTGGGGTGGATGCGGGGGGAGATCGCAGCTCAGAATAGAGCCGCTAAGGGATCTCATCGTACGATCTCGCCCCAATCCGAAGCCCCACGACCCGATTATCCGATGACGTCCACCCAGAAGCCCCAACCAGCCCTCTCCGTCGCCCTCATTGGCCAGCGCTTCATGGGCAAGGCCCACTCCAACGCCTGGGGCCAGGCGCCGCGCTTCTTCGATCTACCCGTGGCACCGCGCCTCCACACGGTGGCTGGCCGCAATGAAGAGTCCCTGCGAGCCTTCGCGGACAACTGGGGCTTTGGGAAGACGACCACGGATTGGCGGACGATCGCGAACGACGCTGAGGTCGACCTCGTGGACATCGTGACCCCCAACGATCTCCACGAGGAGCCCGCGCTAGAGATGCTCAAGGCGGGCAAGCACGTGGCCTGCGAGAAGCCCCTGTCGGCCACCCTGGACGGGGCGCGCCGTATGCGCGACGCGGCGGCGGCAGCCGGAGCGGGCAAGACCTTTGTCTGGTTCAACTACCGTCGCTGCCCCGCGGTGGCCCTGATGCACGAGCTCGTCCAAGAGGGCCGCATCGGCGACGTCCTGCACGTGCGCGGCACCTACCTGCAGTCGTGGGGCGGACCCGAGACGCCGATGCTATGGCGCTTCGACAAGGAGCGCGCGGGGAGTGGCGCTCACGGGGATTTGAACGCTCACATCGTGGACATGGCCCGCTTCGTGACCGGCGATGAGTTCGAGGTGGTGAACGGCGCGATCGCGAAGACCTTCGTGCAGGAACGCGAGGAGGCGGGCGGAAGCATGGCGCCTTCGACGGTGGATGACGTGGTGTCCTTCCTCGCCATGATGAAGGGTGGCGCGACGGCCAGCTTCGAAGCGTCACGCTTGGCCCACGGCCATCACAACCGCAACACTTTGGAGATCAACGGCACCAAGGGCTCGGTGCGCTTCGACTTCGAGGATATGAACGTGCTGCACTTCATTGACGCAACGGAGGATCAGCGCACCCGCGGCTGGCGCCGCATCATGTGCACCGACGGCGAGCATCATCCCTACGCTGGCGCGTGGTGGCCCGACGCCCACGTCATCGGCTACGAGCACGGCTTCACCAACATGGTGGCCGATATCTGTCAGGTCCTCGGTGGGGGAGAGCCCCGCGTGAAGCTCCCGGATTTCGCGGACGCCTTTGAGACCCAGGTCGTGCTGGAAGCGGCCTTGGTGGCAGCGGAGAAGCAGGCCGCCGTGGACCTCTCGAGTTTGCGCTAACGCTAAGAACG
>CAYQKK010000008.1:0-12493 GCA_964417955.1 uncultured Planctomycetaceae bacterium | reverse complement strand
GGGCTGTTCGGCGACAACGGGCTGAACAACGAGGCGCCGGTCACGATTGTGCTCGGGGTCGATGCAGCCCTCGGCGGAGCGCTGAACGGCGGGTTCGAGCTCAGCTACGACGCGGTGCTCGGCACCGTGACGGTAGATGGACTGAGCGCGACCGTCGGGACGGCGGGTAGCAGCTCGGCGGACGTGAACGTGACGCTGAACTACAGCACCTTTCGCACGGTGAACCCGGGGTCGGCCTATGTGGGCGGGTTTCCGCTGACGCTGCCCCTCGGCGCGGCAGACGTGACGGACGTGGTGCTGGTGCAGACGATGCAGGGCGCTGGGCTGGGGGTGCCGGGTGCCTCCGCCGGGCTGGTCGACATCACGGCGGGCGTTCCCGTCGAGCTCTCCTTCAACGTGGACCTCGCGGCCCTCGGGGGCGGCGGCGTGACGCCCGTTGGGCCGCTCCCACTGATCCTCCCGATCTCAGGGACCCTGGACCTGGCTGACTGCGGCACCGCGCTGCTGAGCACGTCCCAGGACACCTTCGCCCAGACGATCCCGAGCCCCGGCGGATTCAACCTGACCGACGTGCCGCTGCCGCTCCCCACGATCCTGCCCCCGGGCCAGACGGCGGACCTTCTGCTCAATGCCGCCGTGGATCAGCTCACCGTGGACGGCGACCTTCAGGTCTCCATCGTGGCGGACGCCGGCGCTTCCGGCCGGGCCGAGATCTACTGCGACAGCAACCCCAACTCCTCTGGGGTCGCAGCCGTGCTCAACGCCGCTGGCTCCACGAGCGTCTCAGCTGCAGATCTGACCCTCGTGGCCACCGATCTTCCGCTGAACTCCCTTGGCTACGTGCTCATGTCGCGGTCCCAGGACTTCGTTCCCGGCTTTGGAGGCAGTCAGGGCACGCTGTGCCTCGGGGGCACCCTCTTTCGCTTCTCGCTGAGCGTCCAGTCCAGCGGGCTCCTCGGCGAAGTCTCGTTCACCCCCGACTTCAATGCTCTTCCGGGCGGCCAGCAGTTCACGGCAGCCGAGTCCTGGAATTTCCAGTACTGGTTCCGTGACGCCAACCCGGGGCCGACCTCCAACACAACGGGCGCTGTCAGGGTGCTGTTCTGCCAATAGGGGACTTTCCTCGGTAAGATGATGGGGCGGCGGGCCTTGGGCTCGCCGGTAGTTGCTATCCGCCACTCCCCCCCTTCATCGCATGAGCCGAGCCGTTTGCCTCTTCACCGGTCAATGGGCCGATCTACCCCTCGATAAGCTTCTGCCCAAGGTCAAGGCCATGGGCTTTGACGGGGTCGAGCTGGCCTGCTGGGGCGGGCACTTTGATGTGCAGCGCGCCCTGCGCGAGTCGGACTACTGCGCTCGGCTCTGGGATCTTTTGAAGCTCCACGGGCTCAGCTGCTACGCCGTCTCGACGCACCTCGTGGGTCAGGCGGTGTCGGATCGCATCGATGCGCGCCACGAGTCGATCCTGCCGCCCGAGGTCTGGGGCGACGGCGACCCCGCAGGGGTCCAGCAGCGTGCGGCCCAAGAGGTCAAGGACACCGCCCGTGCGGCGCGCCTCTTCTTCGATGCCGCTCCCGACGAGATCAAAGAGAGCCTCGCACGCCCCGGCAAGGCCGTGGTGAACGGCTTCACCGGTTCGCCGATCTGGCACCTGCTCTACTCCTTCCCCCCGGTGCCGCCGGCGATGATCGACGCGGGCTACGAGGAGTTCGCGAAGGCGTGGAAGCCGATCCTCGACGTCTTCGAGCAGCAGAACGTGCTGTTCGCTCTGGAGGTGCACCCCTCCGAGATCGCTTTCGATATCTCGTCGACGCGGCGCACGCTCAAGGCCATCGAAGGGCACCCGGCCTTTGGCTTCAATTACGACCCGAGCCACTTCGGCTACCAAGGGGTCGACTACCTCGCCTTCCTCGACGAGTTCGGGGACCGCATCCACAACTGCCATATGAAAGATGTGTGGTGGTCCGACACGCTCCGGGCGGCCGGGGTTTTCGGTGGCCACACGGAATTCGGCGATAGCGATCGTTACTGGGACTTCCGGAGCGTCGGCCGCGGCAAGGTGGACTTCGAGGGCATCATCCGCAGGCTCAACCGCATGGGCTACAAGGGGCCGCTCTCCGTTGAATGGGAGGACTCAGGCATGGACCGCATTGCCGGTGCCACCGAGTCCCTGCAGTTTCTCAAGCGCATGGACTTCCCGCCGTCCGACACGGCGTTTGACTCGGCGTTCGCCAAGGACTGACCGCTTTTTGTCCGTGACGACCCCTCTCCCCCCTGCCCCCCCCCTCAGCTCTCCAATCCCCGGCATGACTGACTCGACCGCCCCGGCACTTTCGACAGGACTAAATTCTCGCCTGTCGTTCATGATGTTCCTGCAGTACGCAATCTGGGGGGCGTGGCTTCCGATCCTCTATCCGTTCCTCCTCGGGCACCGCGGCTTCAGTCTTGCGCAGTGCGGGATGATCCTGTCGGGCGGCGCCGTCGGTGCGATCATCGGGCCGTTCCTCGCCGGACAGATCGCGGATCGCTACTTCTCCACCGAGAAGTTCTTGGGCCTCAGCCACCTCGTCGGAGCCGTGCTCGTCTACATGCTGAGCACGACGACGGAGTACTCCCAGTTTCTCATGCTCAGCGTCATCTACGGACTCGTCTATGCGCCGACGCTTGCGCTTACGAACTCCCTCAGCTTCGCTCACCTGCCGGATCGCGACCGAGACTTCGGCCGCGTCAGGCTCTGGGGCACGCTGGGCTGGATTGCGGCGGGTATCGCCGTCGGCCAGTGGCTGCTGCTGCAGCACACCCCGACGGGCGTGACCGAGGAGGCCATCGCCCTCGCCCAGGACGCGGGACGTGCTGACGCGTTCCGGCTCAGCGCCGTTCTCGGTGTCCTGATGGGGCTCTACTGCTTCACGCTCCCGCACACGCCGCCGAGTTCTTCGGCGAAGGAAGGCAACGCCACCATGGGAGCGCTGAGCGAGATCCGCATGCAGCCGCTCCTCACGCTGTTCCTCATCGCGGTCCCCGTTAGCTGCATCCACCAGTTCTACTTCGTTTACACCGCGGACTTCCTGTCTGGATACGGCCGCGACACCGCGAACACGATCAACAAGATCTTTGGAGTCGGCGGTGGCGGGCTCATGACCATTGGGCAGATGAGCGAGATCCTCGTGCTGGCCGCTATCCCGTTCATCGCGAAATCGGTATCGCGCAAGTGGCTGCTCGCGGTCGGGCTGCTCGCCTACGCGGGCCGCATGGCGCTGTTCGCGTACACCGACTCCCTCGCGACGGTGCTCCTTGGGGTCGCTCTCCACGGACTCTGCTTCGGTTGCTTCATCTTCGTGGCCTTCATGGTCGTGGACGAGGAAACGTCGCCGGACGTACGGGCTAGCGCCCAGAATCTCTTCAACCTCGTGATCGTTGGCGTTGGCATCATCGTCGGTTCCTGGGTTTCCACGGCCGTCGTGGGCGAATGGGCGGCAGGGGCAGACGGAGCCATGGACTTCCCCAAGCTGTTCAGCGTGCCCATGTACGCGAGCCTCGCTTGCTTCGTAGCGCTCTTGCTGCTGTATCCATCGCGCTCCCCGAAGCGCGGTGACGCTGCGCCCCAAGTCTCCTAGGCTCCCGGAGCCAGTCCCCATGTCTCAGCCTGTTCGTTCCTTCACTCGAGCCAAGTCGCGCGGTTTGGGGCTCATCGGGGCCCTCGCACTCGCGGTGATCGTCGGCCCCGGCGCCAAGGCACAGGACGCGTCGGCGGGGTTTCGCAGCGCGCTGCGATCCGCTGAGTCGTATCTGAAGAGCGAGCGCTGGGAGAAGGCCGAGGCGGCCGCGGTGCGTGCCCTCGAGCGCGACCGGAAGAACACGGCCGCCTGGGAAGTCCGTGCGCGCATCGCCGCCGGTGCGGAGGACGTGGATCTCCAGATCTACTGCCTGCACAAGGAGCTGCGCAATCTTGTGGCCCAAGGGGCTTCGCGGGGCGTGATCAAGGAGAAACGCGAGGCGCTCTTAGCCCTCGACCCCGTGGCTGCGCAGCTCTTCGATCTGAAGGACAGCTTCGCGAAGAAGTTCACGGCCGTGGCGGACAGCTACGAGAAGGCCGGCCGGCCCCACGGCGCCATCGGCGTTTGGAAGGAGGTGCAGACCCTCGACCCCGACAGCCCCGAGGCCGCGGCCGCTATCGAGCGCATCGCCTCGGCCCCGGACCCAAGCCTCGCGGCTGACGCGAAGCCCAAGGATCTCTTCGAGGACGTCACTGACGAGTGGATCGCCGAGCACGACGCGAAGCACAAAGCCTGGAAGAAGGCCGCCAAACTCGAGCGCGACAACTACTTCACCGTGTCCAACGCGGGCTACGAGGTGCTCGTGCGCACCGGCGAAGCCATGGAGCAGATGTCGGCTTTCTACAAGCAGTTCTTCCGCTATGGAGGCCCCGATGACAGCCGCTCCGTCCCGCGTATCACGGTGAACGTGTTCGCCTCGAGGGATGAGTACCTAGAACTCGGCATTGGCCCGCCCGTCAAGTGGTCCGCCGGACACTTCACCGGCTCCCACGTGGAATGCTACGTGGGGAGGGGCGGCTTTGCTGGCATGGTGGGCACGCTCTTCCACGAGGCGGCGCACCAGTACGTCAGCATCGCAACCAACGCCCAAGGCTGGCTCAATGAAGGGCTCGCGAGCTTCTTTGAGGGGACGCGCATCCTGCCCAATGGCTCGGTCATCATGAACGAGCCCGCCGACCATCGCCTGAGTGCCCTCGCGACGCGCATGGAGAAGGGGTGGATGGAGAACCCCCAGGACACGGAGGACCCCAACGATCCCAACTCCATTCCAGTGACGGCTCCCACGTGGAGCATGATCCTGGAGAACTCGTACTCGTGGGGCCCGGCTTGGTACGCGCCGACCTGGGGGCTGGTGTTCTTCTGCTACAACTTCCAGGACCCGAGCGACGGGCGCTTTGTCTACCGGGATTCGTTCCTCACGTTCATCGACAAGTCCGGCGGAAAGACCGGCAGGACCGCGGTGAAGACCTTTGAAGAGGTCGTCCTCGCGAACCCCAAGCCGGCGTACAAGGACGTCGACGGGGAGAAGATCGAACCTGCGCCGGGCTTCGAGCTCGTGGACAACGTCGCGGACCTCGACGCCATCTGGAAGGAGTGGACCCTTCAGCTCTGGGCCGTTCGATCTGGCAAGGCAGAGACCGCGCGGCCCCTCGGGCGCTGGGCGCGCCTTGCCGCCGCCAACGGCGATGTCATCATCGCTAAGGAGCACTTCGAGAAGGCCGTCGCAGACAGCCCGGACGACGCACAGCTCGCCATCGACTTCGCGACGCTCCTGCACACCGAGTTCAAAGAGACCGACCGCGCGTCGAAGGTGGTGTCCGAGTGCCTCCGGATGCTCGATGGCCAAGAGGTTCCCGACGAGGCCATGATCGGGGCGGCCGAGCGGCTCTTGGCGACCCTCGATCCCAAGCGACGCTCGCTGACGCGTACCCGCGAGGAACTTGCGCAGGCCTCCCGCGAGATCATCGAGAGCTACAGCGAAGCGGGACGGCCAGCGATGATCCAGGACCTCTCCTGGCGCTTTGCCTCGGACTTCGGACTCAACGATCTGTTCGACGACTACGCCGACGCAGTGGTGGCCCGTGGGGAAGATCTGACCCTTTGGGATCTCGCCTACAACGAGGAGAACCTCGACGGCTGGACAGCGTCCTCCCCGATCTTCGTACCCGCGAGCTCGAAGCTCGACATCAAGAACGGCGCGTTCGATGCGGCGGACTTCGACTTCAAGTACCTGACCTACGATCGCGTGACCGGAGGGGACATATCGCTGACCGCGGACGTGCAGGCCTTGGCCGGCCAGTCTGCGTACATTGGGTTCATCTTCGGAGTGAAGAGCAGCGACGCCTTCCACGCGGCGCTTTACTACCCGCCGCGCGAGGGCGCCGAAGGAACGGCTAACTCGGCGTTCCTTGACGTGATGTCGAGCTTCGGCGGCGGCGTGACGAAGCCTTGGCGCCACGTGCCCATCGCGGTGAAAGAAGCGAAGCCCGGGCAGTCCACCGCGGGCGAGTGGCACAAAATGCGCCTCGACGTCACCGGAAAGGTCGTCGACGTTTGGTGGGACGGCGTGCTGACTGCCAGCCACGAATTCGTGGCGCGGGACATGCTCCTTGGCTCTTTCGGCTTGATCGCAGGCACGGGCAACGCGAACTACCGCAACGTCCGCTTCAAGAGCCTCGACCCAAACAGCCCAGCCGGGCGCATCGAGCGGCGCATCAGGCTCGAGCAATCTGGCCTCGACGCCGGGGCACCGGTGGACGGGAGTTTCCAGGGGCTCGTGCCGCCGTTCCCGTCGGTGAAGCGCTGGGCCCAGGGCTCGCGCAAGAACTTCGCGGAAGTGGGGGACAAGCCCCAGCTTCTCCTGCTCTGGTCCATCGCCCAGAACAACCTCGTGCCCACCGACGGTTGGCTGACGAGCTTCGCGAAGAAGTGGCAGTCCGTCGGACTCGAAGTCATCTCCGTCGTCGCGGCGGAGGACGACGAATCGGTTGACGCGTACCTAAAGGAACATCCGCTGCCTGGCGCGGTCGGCGTGGACTACCGCCCACCGACCGTGTCCGGGGTCGGCGAGACCTTCGAGGCCTATTCGATCCTGAGGTTCAACTTGCCGCGGGTCATCCTGATCGGCGTGGACGGCAAGGTCGCGTGGGAAGGGGATCCGGGGTTCTCATCCAACGTCAAGCCCGCGCCGCCCTACGATAGCTACGTGGACGTGCCCATGGACGACCTCGTGGGCCGGGGGAAGCTGCTGGAAGTGGCTGACTGGCGCGCGGACTGGGAGCGGTCCGGCGCTCCGGCACTGAAGGCGGGGGACCTAGGGACCGCGCTTCCGCTCCTGCTCCGCGCCCGGGATCTTGGGGACGTACCGTTCGCCGACGTGGGTCGCGCGGCTGCGAAGCTGTCGGCCCTGGAGGCCGCTCTGGCGGAGCCTGCGGACGTCGTCGACGCTATCGTCCAAGTGGAGGCCGGCGCGACGATCGAGGTGCTTCGCGAATGGTCGAAGCTCCTCGACGTGGCCCTACCGAAGAGCGAAGTCAAGGCGCTCTCGCGGGCGTCCAAAAGCGGAGCCAAGGACTGGAAGGCCGCGCTGAAGGCCTGCGCGAAGGCGGCGAAGTCCAAGAAGGACGATGCCGAGACCCTCGGCGAGCTCGTGGAGAAGCTAGAGACCCTTGACGGCGCGTTGGCCGTGGCGCTTCTGGATGACGTGAAGGCGCTCGGGCTGCGAGCAGCGAAGTCGGCAAAGAGCCTGCCCGCGAGCTACCTCGCGAGCAGCATCTTCGGCTGGTAACGGATCAGCGGGCTTCCCATGCCGCTGCAACAGCAGCAGCGACGGCCTCGGCCACGCCCTCTTCGAACGGGCCGGGAAGCACGCGCTCCGGTGTCGGCGTGCCCACGAACTTCGCTAGGGCGCGGGCGGCGGCGAGCTTCATCTCGGGCGTGATCGAAGTGGCTCCGGCGTCGATCGCGCCCCGGAACACACCGGGGAAGGCGAGCACGTTGTTGACCTGGTTGGGATAGTCGCTGCGGCCTGTCCCGACGACGAGGGCCCCCGCGTCGAGGGCCACCTTCGGGTCGATCTCCGGGGTGGGGTTCGCCATGGGGAAGAGGATGGGGCGGTCCGCCATGCGCTTGACGTCGTCGGCGCCCAACAGGCCCCCTCGACTCACGCCGATGAAGACGTCGGCGCCCTCTAGGACCTCCTGAATCGTGCCCTCGCGTCCCCCGCGGTTGGTGTACCCCAGAAGCTCGCGCTTCTCGCGAATGAGCCCCTTGCGGTTCTTGTGCAGCGCGCCCTTGGAGTCGCAGACGATCACGTCCTTGACGGGCTCGCAGACGAGGTCAGAGAAGCTGATGCAGCGCAGGAGCTTGGAGATCGCCGTGCCCGCGGCGCCTGCGCCCGCGATCACCACGGTCATGTCCTGGAGGCGCTTCCCCGCGAGCTCGGCGGCGCCGATGAGGGCCGCGAGCAGGACGATGGCCGTGCCGTGCTGGTCGTCGTGCATGACAGGGATGCCGAGATCCTGCAGCGCGTCCTCGACGTCGAAGCACTCAGGCGCCGCGATGTCCTCGAGGTTGATTCCCGCAAAGCCCGGTGCGATCGCGCGAACCGCGTCGATGAGCTCGCCCGGGGAGTTGACGTTCAGGCAGATCGGCCACGAGTCGAGACCCGCGAAGCGCCGGAACAGGGCGGCCTTGCCCTCCATGACCGGCATGGCGGCCTCGGGCCCGATCTTCCCCAGTCCTAGGACCGCGCTGCCGTCGGTGACGACCGCGATGGCGCGGCCAGCAACGGACAGGTTGCGGAGCTGGGTCGTGTCCTTCTCGATCGCACGGCACGCCGCGGCAACACCGGGGCTGTAGGCGAGGCTGAGATCGCGCTTGGTCTCAAGGTCCGCGCGGAGCGTCACCTCGATCTTGCCCTGGTGGCTGCGATGGAGTTCGACGGCATCGCGATCAAGCTCGGAGTCGTTGGGGCTGCTCATGGGACCCAGTATTCGCGGGCCACTCCGTAGTGACCCGAGAATCTTCGAATCCTCGAACGTCAATTTCCGGTGAGCCGCGCCTACTTTGGGGCCGCAGACTGCCCAAGAAGCTTCAGCGTCAGAGCGAGAGCGGCCTTCGCCTCGCCGTTACGGGGTTCAATCCGGAGCGCGGCTTCAAAGTGCTCTTTCGCCGCATGAAGCTGCTTGGCCCGCGCCTCGACCTTGCCAATCAGGATCAGCATCTGTGCGTCCTCGGGATACTTCGCCAGCCAGCGGCCCGCGTACTCCCTGGCCAGGTCTGCGAGTCCTGCACTGCCCGCGTTCTCCACCAGTGCGCCCAAGACGCGATCGCTGTCGCCTTCTAGCCTTTGGACTTCCAGAAGGGCGTCGATGGCCTCGGCGAAGCGTCCTTGGTGCGCATAGGTGGCCGCGAGGTTGAAATGCCCAATAGCGTAGTCCGGATCGAGTTCAATCGACCGCCGGTAGGCCGCCTCGGCGAGGTCGATGCGCCCTAGATATACGTGGGCACGTGCGAGCCCCTCGAAGCCTGGCGCGTCGGCGACGGACAGATCGGGTCGGTCGTCCAGCGCGCGGTGGAAGATGGCGAGCGCGTCGCGGTACCGCGCTTCTTCCAGGGCCGCACGACCATGCTCGATCAGAAGGTGGGGGACGGCCCTTTCGGTTTGGGCGAGGGCTTGGAAGGCCGCGCGCACCCCGGGGCCCGGCTCGGTTCGGAAGCGGCGGAGCACGTCGCCGTCTTCTGTGCGAATGGTGACGGCTGAATCGTCCGCGGCGGCCTTCGTGGGCCACTTCGGCAGCGGAGCCCCAGTGACGACGCCGCCCGGCTGAACCGTGACGAGCTTGCCAACGGGCACCTCGCTCAGGGTCTCGGTCGAGCCGTCGGCCCAGACGAGCTTGAGTTCTACGGGGTCATTGGCTCCGGTCGATAGCGACACGTGCACGTCGGTGGAAACCTGGCTTTGGAAGCCCTCGACGATCGCCACGTGACGGGCCTGGGTCAAGCCGCCTGCGGTCACGTAGGCGCGGGCACCCAGGGCCGGACGACCTGCCCCATCGAGGAGCCGCAGCCGAACCCAAGAGTTGCCGCGGACCGATACATTCTCCAGGTACTTCAGTCCGCCGAGGGTCAGGATGGCGACGTCAAGATCGCCATCTCCGTCGGGATCAAAGGGGACGATCGCGCGGCCGTCGTGGGCTCCATCGAACCCGAGGCAGTAGCCGCCGTCCACCCACGGGCGGTCGACGTCGGTGCCTTCCGTGCGCACGAAAAGCCGATCGCGCTCGTGCCCGTTGAATGAGCCTTGGAAGCGCACCTTTGTGTTGACGTCTTCGGTGCGCTCGCCGGTTTGGAGACGCACACCGTCCGCGATGACCTGGCGCCAGTAGTAGGTTTGCCAATCCCCGAGCTCGGGTTCTTGGTGGGAGGCGAAGCCGTTGGTCACCAGGATCTCTTGGGCACCGTCGCCGTCCACATCCATGAACTGGCAGCCCCAGGCCCACTCGCCTTCGTGGACGCCGACCGTTTCCGCGCTCTCCGTCCAAGGGGCTGCTGGCTCGTCGGGCTCGCGATAGAGCATGTTTCCGCGGGCGATGGTGTCGACCCGGCCCCGCATGCCGTCGCTCAGGCCCGCGGCGTGGGACACCATGCGCATACCCTCCTCGGAGGACATGTTGGAGACGTAGAGATCCCAAGTGCCGTCGGCCTCTAGATCCGCGAGGGCGGCGCCCATCGTGTAGGCGCTGACGCCGTGGAGCCCGAGGGCCTCGTCGGCTTCAAACTGACCTTCGTGGTTGCGCCAGAGAACGTTGGGTCCAAAGTCGTTCCCCTCGAAGAGGTCAGTGTCCCCGTCGTGGTCGGCATCGAAGCCAAGGGCGATGTAGGTGTAGCCGGTGCCGTGAATGCCGCGCTCGGCACTCTCCTCCGTGAAACGAAGACCGCCCTGGTTGATGAGCAGGTAGTTCCGCGCGCCGTCATGGGCTTCGACGGAGTTGTAGCGCTCGCCCCGGGACGCGGCGTTGCCGTAGACCGCGAAGAAGAGGTCGAGGTCGCCGTCCCCTTCGACGTCCATGGGCACGACGGTCTGAACGGCGAGCCTACGCATGCCGACCGGGTTGGGTAGGTCGAACGCGCGGGGGAGATGGCGCCACGGCCCGGGCTCGTCACCCTTCTCGATCGGGCTCCGGGTCCAAAGGCCAGCAAACGCGCTGGGCCCCTCGAACTCGACGACCTGGGAGGCCACCAGCTCATCGAGTCCGTCGCCGTCGAGGTCCACCGCCAGCATGAAGGCCGGATGGTCCGCTTGGCGCTCGACGGGCAGTGGCTCGGGCACAAAGCCAGAGTCGCCGTCGTTCACGAAGACCAGCGATGTTTCCTCGCTGCGGGTGGCGATGAGGTCCGTCAGGCCGTCGCCGTTGTAGTCCACCGCGCTGAGCCCGCCGAGGGCAAAGGTGAGGTGTCGGTCGACGAAGCTCTGGATGAGGTCGCGATTCTCATGCGACGTGCCAAAGCTCAGTCCGACGTCCTCGGTGCGATCCACGAGCAGCGGGGACGCAGGGCCCACCAGCTTGAGTCCCGAACCATGGGCGTGAACGTCCGGGCTGGCCGCGAGGCACGTGGTGAGCTGCCATTCCGGGCCACTTTCATGGGACGCGCTGCGCTGAAACTCCACCTCGACGAAGAGCGTGAGATCCGTGCGCTTGCCAGTGCTCCGATCAGGCCCGGCCCAGCGCAGTCGAGCGATCCCGGTGGCGCGGTCGCCGCTCGGGTCGAGCTCGAAGCGAATGATCTCGGCCTCCGTTCTCTCCGCAGCCCGCACCGACGCTAGCGCCGCGAGCTCCCCAAGGAACGTTCCCGCCGACTCGGCCTCTTCCCCCTGGGGTTGAAGCCACTGCGCATCCAGAGGCCCCGCTGACGTTTCCTTTCCTGTTTCGAAGCCTACGCCGCGAAAGCCCCGGCGGGCGAGACAAGCGCGCGCTCTCCCTGGATCACCTTCCGCGAGCGGTACGGTGAACGAATCCATCAGAATGCGCTCGATCGCCACCGCGGCGCCCTCGGACCGGACTAGGTCCGAGACCGGCGCGGCGGGAGGTACGATGGTCGGAGGGGGAGCCTGCGAGCAGCTAGCCAGGGCCAGCAGCGCCGCGAGCGCTGGGCGAAGCACGGGCGTAGGGAGAGACACCCGTAGAATCTAGCGAAGAAACTCTCCGACGCGCTCCTGTTTTGGCCCATGCCGCGATGCTTACGATGGGGCCCATGTGGAAGCTCAACTCGATCCGTAGTGCCACCCGCGTCCTGTGCTCCGTTTCCGTTGCAGGTCTCGGCTTCGTGGGCTGCATGCAGCCGTCCCATGGGCGCCGAGTGATCACCGAGCCCGCTCCACCGCTTTTGGAGGGCAAAACCTCCCAGGCCGCCGAGCGCAGCCTGTCCGAATGGCGGGACCCGCGCGATGATTCCGAGGCTGCCGAGGCGAAAAGCCCCAAGGGCGCCGCAGAGCTCGCCCGCGACGCAGCCCTCGCCGCCGCCGGCTCCGCGTCCCCGTCGAGCAGTCGCTCCTATTCACCCAGCGACGAGCTCCTGATCAAAGACGTCCACGCCGTTATGGACGACTGGCACGGCGCCGCCGCGGTGGGGGACCGCGACCGCTACCTCGCCCACTTCGCCCAGGACGCCATCTTCATGGGCACCGATCCCACCGAGCGCTGGGACCTCGCCACCTTCAGCGCCTACGTCCGCGAGCACTTCAAGCCGGGCGCGGGCTGGACCTTCCAGCCCTCGAACCGCCACATCATGCTCAGCTCCGGCTCCGACATGGCTTGGTTCGACGAAGAGCTGGACAGCGAGGGCGCCAACAACCTGCGCGGCACCGGCGTCCTTCGCCGCGACGGCGATGTCTGGAAGATCGTGCACTACAGCATGGTCTTCACGGTGCCGAC
>CAYQKK010000007.1:61287-107938 GCA_964417955.1 uncultured Planctomycetaceae bacterium | reverse complement strand
CCAGCAGGCCACTCGCGCGGGAGCGCGAGGGCCCGCTCGGCTTCGCCGAGCTCTCAGTCAGGCGTTCGGTGGCGTGCTGGGCTTTGATGCATAGCCGCATGGGTCCTGGCACAAGCCGGCATGGGCTGGCCGCCGCCCGTCAGGCGGCCTCCTTGCCGTACTAAGTCTTGGGCGCACGGGTGCTCGCGCTCCTGCGCGAGAGCCCGCGCGCCGCCGACCTGCCAACACAGTTAACCTGCCGTCGGCGCGAAGCGCTCGACGCGTGGCGGCCGTGCTGGGCTACTGAGTCAGCCCGCTCACCGCAAGACGGCGGCGTACCTCCACCTACCGCCCAGTGATTTCGCCGAGCGCGTCCACAAGCTCGTCAAAGGCCGGCTTCTTCGACGCCGTCGCATCGCTGCGCACAAGACCTGTCGGACCGAAGATCTCTGCAAAGTTATCGGCGAAGCACGCCGGAAAGCCCTCGGCGATCAACGCGTCACGGATGAAGTCGAGACCAGCGCGTGAGAAGTCGTTGAGCGTCCAGAGGCAGACCGAGCGAAAGCGGGGCGCACGAACGAGCAACTCGTCGTAGAGCGCCGCAAAGCAGGCTCGCTGATTCTCAAGGCCCGCAAGAGGCCCAAGCGTCTCGGGCATGTCGTCCCAACCTGTGGACTGTCCGATCTCCTGGATGCAGATCAGGCGGCCGTCCGCTGCTGCCTCCAGTAAATCCAGCTGGGCAGCGACTTCCGAAGCGGGGAAGGACTCAAACAGCGAGAGGGACATCCCGTTGAGCGTGCAGCCACTGTCCACAACGGACTCGTAGAAGTAAATGTTGAACGCGGCCACGTCCAAGAGCGGCATGAGCTCGGTCAGGGACGGGTCGTCTGGACCCGCGAAGACCACCGTGCACGCAAGCTCCGGATGGGCAGAGTGCACGTGCTGAATCGCCGTCCCTATCAGGCTCGGAAAGCTCGCCGCCTGCGCGGGCTCGTCTTCGAAATACCCCCCGGGCTCGTTCCCGAGCCCCAGCATGTACATGTCGCTCTGGAGCATGCGCGGAGCAAACTCATCGAGCAGCGCCAGGAGAGGATCCGCAATGCGATCGTCATCCCAAGGCACCCCTGAATCCAAGAGCGCCTGGATGTAGTCCGGAACCACGAGCCCCTCCGAATCGACGATGACGACGTTGCAAAACTGCTCGTCAATTCCCCGCAGCATGAAGTCCAGCATCGCGTCTTCGACGAGCTGCGTGTCATAGACCCCCGGGCTGGTCTCGAGATCGCGCCAATCGAAGAGGTGGCGGCCCGCATCCATCCCTGCCGCAACGAGCTCGTCGTAGCGCCCCCCAACCGCGGCTTCCACTGAAGGCGCAAAACCCTCGAAGGCCTCACGCACGTAGAGGTGGACATCCGCACCGCCGAGCAGCGGGAGTGACTCTGGGCGAGGTGAAGCGACGGTCGGCTCCTGCGCCGAGCATCCACCCCCGGAGAGCACGACGGTCCCAAAGAAGACTGCCGCAGCGACGCCCGATGGAATGGGACACCTAAGAACGCGAGTCGAGATGTTCATGGCGCCCTGAGCTTACGAAGTCTCAGGCGCCTCTACCCCAGAATCCCTAACCCGGCGAGGGACGTCAACGTATCCCCCAGAGCGGTTCCCGATGGCAACGTGTGGAAGACTCCGCCGTGCCGCTGGGTCGCGTCCGCGAGGCCCGACTGCAGCCGCTCAAGGCGTTCGCGGTAGCGCTGCAGCGCCGCCCGGTCGATGACCACTTCTCTGACTTCATCGCGTTCAGCGTCCACGATCCGCAGCGCGCCGGTGGCGCTGGGCGCGGCGTCTTCCTGGGACAGAACTTGGAGGAGCGCGACGCGGCCCGCGCCGTGGCCGAAGGGACGGACGAGCTGGGTGGGGTCTGCGGGTACGAGAAAGTCGGAGAGCACAAGGCGCACCGAGCTGGGTCGCACTTGGGCGCCGGCTTCGGGGATCAAATCGCCGAGCGGGCGCCGAGAGTCGAAGGCGAGGCCCGAGGACAGCAGCTCGTCCGACGAGACACGCTGGGTCTCGTCGCCTAGCGCCACCAGCCGTACGTCGTACCCTCCGGAGCGGGCGGCACTCGCGAGCACGGCCGCGAGATCGACCGTGCGCTGCGCCTTGGCTTCGGTGGTCGCCATGGACCGCGATACATCCACGAAGAGGTCTAGGCGCGGCGCGACCTCCTCGCGGTGAACGCGCACGAGCACCTCGTCGGTCTTCGCCAGCGCACGCCAGTCGATGTGGCGCACGTCGTCGCCAGGGGCGTAGGGCCGGCGGTCATGGAACTCCATCGACGAGCCGCCGCCGCGGCCGAGCATGTCGCCACTCGCTCCTCCGCGCGGGACGTGTTCGAGGTTGAGGACCCAGCGGGCCCCCTCGCGGAGCGCTTCATCCGACGGCTGGAAGCGGGGCTGCACCGATGAATCCAACGGCGCGCCCTAGGACTCGGATGACGCTTGGGACACCGGAACAGCTGCGGACGAGGTCACCTTCGACGTTTCGCGAATAGCCCGAAGCACAGACGGCAGCACGAGCACGCACCCGATCAGCGCCAGCGGCAAGACCACGAAAATGAACGCCTCTGCTTCGTAGAGGATCCCGTCAAAGGACTCCCCGATGACGAGGGGCCCGTTCCCGGCGTGCTGCATCTGCCGCATCGAGCGGGAATCGATCAGGAGGCCGATCACCGCAGGGACGAGGATGAAGAACAGCGGGCTGAAGATCGTGAGGCCCCTGACAACCTTCCGCGCGCGCTGCCCTGTGCCAAGAAACAAAGACAGGAGCCCGATGGGGACCAGCGTGTACAAGACCCCGTAGACCACCGTCAGGAGGAGCGCGAGTCCTCCATCGTTCATGATCAGATCGGTCTTGTTGCTCAAGGTCGTCGCACTGAAGAACCGCAGACCCCGCGCGAACGGCGCGAGGCAGAAGGCGCCGATGACTAGCAGTGCCATGTGCATCAACATGAAGATGACGCCGCGGCCTCTCCCGGGGAACCATGGCAGCGTCAAGAGCGCCATGACCCCGCTCTTGGGAACGGTCGGCGCTACGCGCCGTCCTAGCGTCTCCGGTTCAGAGCAAAGGAAGGCCCCCGCCAAGGCCAGTCCAAAGACCGCCATGATCGTCAAGCCGAAGAGCGGTTCCCTTGGCAGCGGTGACGCAGGAACGGCCACGTTGAAGGTCATCGCGACGAGAAAGAGCACCGTTCCCACGCTGACTAGGACCCGAACGTTGGTTGAGCGGTTCTCTTCTTCATGGGACAGAAGGTTGCAGCTGATGAATAGCGCAAGGAGGCCCGTGAACGCCGCAAAGGCCAGCATCTGGGGCAGCGCCAACCAGAAATCGCGGTCGGCGATCTGGTCGGGCCGACGCATGAGCTCCGAGCCCATGCCCGTGGCAGCCCCGATCATTCCGACGAGGGATCCCGCTAGCACGACCATCATCAGCACACGCAGAAAGCGCTGGCGCGACAGCGTCGAAAACATGATCGAGACGGTGGTCAGCCAAAGGCTCGCCGCGGCCGTCAGCCCGAGGATGACCCCCAGCACGATCACGTCGACTCCGCGCAGCAGAAACGCCACGGCAAGGAACGGCATGAAGGCCGCAAAGAAGACCAGCGCCTGCACGAACGCCGCGAGGATCTTGCCCACGATGATCTGCCGGGGCTTGAGGTTCGACAGCACGAGCATCTCGAAGGTGTGGTCATCCCACTCCGACCCCATGGCGTGGAAGGCCTGGAACGGCACCACTAGGAGCACTGCGCTGCAGAGGAATCCGTAGACCACCGTGAAGAACTCGCGGCCCGGCTGCGCCGTGCGACCGTCGATCTCCAGGGCCATCATCGTGCACGCGAGGAGCGCGAGCATGACCGTCACGATCAAGGAGATCGCGAAGACCTTGCCCCGCTGGGACTGGCGGATCTCTTTGACGAGGACGGGGTTGAGGAAGTCCCCGAAGAATCCGAAGCGCGAGGGAGCGGGCGCGGCGGCTTGGTCCATGGTCATTGGAGCGTTCCTTTGGTCACGGAGAGGAAGACGTCTTCGAGGTTGGTATCGCGGGCCGCAAAGTCAAGGGGTTCGACGCCGCGGCGAACGAGCTCGGCTAGCAGCTGAGCTCGTTCCTTGTCTCCGCTCGTGAACTCAAAGACGATGTTGCCCTGATCGAGGCGCGCCCCTGTGACGTGGGGCATCTCTGCAATCGTGCGCAGCGCGGCTTCGGCGTCCCCGAGCACACGGCAAACCACGTCGGCGTGGGCGCGGGTTTCGCGCATCATCTCGTCAACGCGGCCCTTCGCCTGAAGCTTGCCGGCTTCGATGACCGCCACCGAGTCGCAGACCTCCGCGAGCTCGGTCAGAATGTGCGACGAAAGAAGCACGGCCTTGCCGCTATCCCCAAGCGCACTGACTAGCTCGCGCAGCTCAACGCGCGCGCGCGGATCAAGCCCCGCCGCGGGCTCATCGAGGATCAGTAGCTTGGGGTCGTGAAGCAGAGTTTTGGCCAGGCACAGCCGCTGCTTCATGCCCTTGGACAGGGCGTCGATGTGCTTGGTGGCGAGGGGGTGCAGCGCCGTGAAGTCGATCACGCTCGCAATGGTCTGGGTTCGGGCTCGTCCCCGAAGCCCGTGGGCGCGGGCGAAGAAGTCCAGGTACTCCATGACGGTCGTCGCGCGGTACGCACCGTAGGCGTCCGGCATGAACCCGATCTTCCCACGTACCTCGCGGGCCGACGCGAGGACCGAAACCCCATCGACGAAAACGTCGCCGCGGTCCGGCAGTTCAAGGGTCGACACGATCCGCATGGTCGTTGTCTTCCCCGCGCCGTTCGGGCCGATGAAGCCGCAGATCTCCCCCGGCTCGACCGCGAACGACACGTTGTCGACAGCCTTCGTGCTGCCGAACTTCTTCGTGATGCCTCGAACTTCGAGTGCGCTGGTCATGCTAGCGGCTCCACTTTTGGGGGTCCAAGTCGAGGTAGCCCACGATGCCGTGGAGGTACTTCAGCTCCTCCATTTCAACGGAGGCGTCGTCGGTTCCGGGTCCCGCCTCCGTCGACAGCGCGAGGTAGCCCCCGAGGGGCAGTTCGACCCCGTCGAAAATGGGCTCGTGCTGGGCCACCTCAAGCACTCCGCGAACCGCCCCGCGCTGCCGTTCCCTTAGCTTCGCCGTGCCGCCCTTCTCGATGTTGCCCTCGGCCGCGAACAGCCGCCCGTCGGGGGCCATGACCTCCAGCATCTGGAGGTCTACCCCGAGTGCGTTCGTCACTGTCATCGAATCTCCGTCGGGCGCGGTCCATTCCAAGCGAGCACGCGTGGTGCCAGTGGACATCACGATGTGACCCGTCCGCGTGCGCACGGGCAGAAAATCGCCGGAGAGAGTGATCTGGTTGCCTTTCTGCTCCATCACCCTCGTTTGACTTCCACTACTTCTCGCGGGCACGAGGACGGTCGAGCTTGGCAGCGGCTGAAGCGTCTGACCTCCGCGGCCCATGATGAGTTCGCGGCGCAGCGCCGAGGTCGCGCGTTTCTCTACCTGGTCGACCAGGGTCAGGGAGTGAGCGAAGCCCTCGGTCCCGAAGCCCTGGCGAACGAGCCCGTAACCGACGATCAAGATCGTCGCCACGAGGGATACAAGGGGCACCGCCACCAGCAGGAGGCCCGGCCGCATCTTCTTCCGCGAGTAGGCGACGCACAGGGGCCCGACAACGATCGAGAAGAGCATGAGCATTCCCAGGACCGATCGGATCGGCAGCCCGCTATCGGGGAACATCGAGGTCCAAGGCAGGTCGGGGTCAAGGCCGCTCGCCCAATAGGCCGCACACTGAGTCGAAGGCCAATGCTTCTTGTGCCATCGCACCGCATCGAAGGCCTGGAGCGTGCGCACGAAGGCACCGCCGTTGACAGCTGAGGGCGTGGAATCGTCGAAGAAATCAACGTCGAGGCTGCTGTACTCGCACAGCGCGATGCTCCCGAAGCCACTGCGGTAGAGCTGGATCTTGGAATCACCTTCGAAAGGAACCGTAAGACTCGGACCAGGAACCTCCAGCCCGTAGCGCCCGCGTGTGCGAATCCGAAGGCCCTCCACTTCGCGCAGTCGGCGGCCAAGGTCGCGGCCGACGAACGCCACCTGCCCCCCATGGTCCACCCATTCCAGGAGCGGCTCCCATGAAGAGCTTGCGGGCAGGTCTCGATCCACATTGACGAACACCGTGTCCACGGCCGACCAGCCCGCCGCCATCCGAGGAAGGTCCTCGAAGGTCGACGACCCGATCCGTGCGATTTGCGAACCGGACCCGCGCGTGCTGCCTGACTCCGCGCCCAGTACCGCGTGGCTCGACCCGGTCAACGGCAACTCGGCTCGTCGAGCAGCGATGATCGTGTCGGCCAGCTCAGCCGCCCCAAGGAACTGAATCGCCCTGGCTCTTGGGTTGAAATAGTCGTCGAAGTACTCCAGCCGGACGTCCCGACGATCGCCGTCGCTCTCCAGGTAGAGGCGTTTCGAGCCTCCTCTAGAAAGGCGATCGATGTTGACGAGAAGCTCCGAAGTCACGGACTCCCCGGGCGGAACATCGAGCGTCCACTCCTGCCGGTTGGGCTGTTGGTTGTAGCCGAATCCGCCCAGCTCCATCTCTAGGCGTTCCGGTCTCGTGCCTACATTCCTCACCCGCACCGTGACCGGCGCAAAGCCCCGGGCCGCTCCCGGCGGGATGGGTGTCGTCGTGACAATCTCAAGTCCCCCTAAGGCGATCGTGCTGCCTAGCTGCGGGGAGGCAGCCGCGGCGAAGGCGCCTTGGAGGAGGGCGAGCCAAGCGCCAGCGATCAGGACAAGCGCCCTAAGCACGTCCGTTCTCCATCTCGGGCACCGAAGCCAGCACCGCGTTCGCAAGATCGCGCCCGGTCTTGCCGTCGAGGCGCGCGCGGTAGTCGAGGGCGAGGCGGTGTCCGAGGGCATGGGCGGCTACGGCACGGACGTCGTCGAAGCCCACGTTGGGCTTGCCGCCGAGGAGCGCATGGGCCCGGGCGCTTTCCGCAATGGAGATTGCGGCGCGGGGCGAAGCGCCGTAGCGCACGTACTGCCGAACCTCTTCGGGCGCCTCGTCCGACGTAGGGTGCGTCGCCGCGCACAGGCGCGCCAACCAAGACGCGACCGCCGCGGGCAGGAACACCCCGTCGACCACCGCAAAAAGCTCTGACAGAGACTCCGCGTCGAGCACGGCCTCGGGCTCCGGCGCGCGGCCGCCCCGGCGTTCGGTGACGATGCGCTCTAGGGTCTCGCGGCCCGCGTGCTGCACGTCGAGCTTGAAGAGGAAGCGATCCAGCTGGGCTTCGGGCAGCGGGTACGTGCCCTCCAGCTCGATCGGATTCTGGGTCGCGAGCACCACGAAGGGCGCGGGTAGGTCGCGCGTTTCCCCCAGCACCGTGACGCGGCGCTCCTGCATCGCCTCCAGGAGCGCAGACTGCGTCTTGGGCGACGCGCGGTTGATCTCGTCGGCGAGCAGTACGTTGGTGAAGACCGGCCCCGGATGAAACACCATGGTGCGGCCGCGCTCGGTCTCCTCCAGCATGTGCCCGCCGGTCACGTCCCCCGGCAGAAGGTCCGGCGTGAACTGAAGCCGTTTGAAGTCGAGGCCCACGAGCCTCGCGAGAGCCTTCACGAGCTCAGTCTTCCCGAGGCCGGGGAGACCCTCCAGCAGCACGTTGCCGCGGGCGAGCATGGCCACCACCACCATGCGCGTCAGCTCCGACTGACCGAAGATGATGGCGTCGAGTCCCTCAAGAAGAGAATTCGCGCGGGCTTGGGCGGGAAGGATGACCTCGGGGGCGAGCAGAGCTCCCTCGGCGGGAGATCCAGCGGACGAAGACGTCATAGGCGTTAGCGATCGAAGAACTTCGAAACGGCGCGGCGGTGGGAAGGGTCGATGCGCCGCTTCCAAGCAGCAGCGCCGGATGAGGGAGAGGTGGGTGCAGCGGTGCCAGCGGACTCACCTGACTGGCCCGATGCAACGGGGACGGCGAGGCCAACGCCCACGAGGGTCGACCGGTCGAGGCTAGCGTACTCCGCTGGCGTCAGCCGCTTGGACTGGAACGCTTCGTTCTCGAACGGGTCGTTCGGGGCGCCGATGTTGAGCTCGGCGTCTCCGCGTCCCTCCGAAATGCCGCCCGTCCCCGGAGCGGCTACGGCGACTGCACCCCCACCGGGGGCGCCTCCGCCGCTTCATGTGCCGCCGGCGGCCTCGCAGTCGCCCGGGGGCAGCTTCCCGCAGACAGGGCAGGGTTCGGGGGGGCCGCTCAGCATCGCGAGCTGCTCGGGCGTAAGTGCCGGCAGTTCCCCCGCTGGCTTGAAGGCCGAAACAGACGCGGCCGATTCCGACAGCAGACCCGCTTGCGCCAGGGCCCCCAAGGGCTCCGACATCGCAGACGCCAGGGCCTCGGAAAGTTCGGCTAACTCCTCCGGCGATAGACTCGAGAGATCCTCCGCTGCAATCTTCGAGAGCTCCGAAAGGGCCTCAGGCGACAGGCTAGCCTCCGCGAGGCCGGACTCCGACTGAGCGAGCTTCGACAGGAGCGACTCCAGGTCGGCCCCTTGGGGCTGGGTATCTGCGCCCAACGGATCCTCCGCGGACGCCGATGATTCTGCGCTGGAGCGCTGCTGCTCCGCCATGTCCGCAAGCGCTTGCTTCGCCTCAGCTAAAGCTTCCTCGGCAAGCGCCGCCAGCTGGTCTTCCAAGCGGTCGATCGCCTCGTAGGTGGCCTCGAGATCGGGGTCCTCTTCGATCGCCTCCTCCAGCCGCTCGAGGGAGGCTTCGAGCTCTGAGCGCTCCTCTTCGTCGAGGCCGACGCTCTCGTCGAGAACCTCAAGTTGTTCAGCCACCTCATCGAGTCGCTCTTCGAATACGGCGGCGATCCCTTGCCCCGTCCCGCCCCCCTGGGCCCGGAGCGGCACGAACGTCACGGCGAACACCAAGGCCAGTCCCAGGAGCCCGGCCTGGGCCAAGCGGCCCCAGCGCGGGTTAGGTACCGCCTCGGCCGTCTCGGCCACGGAAATCGCCTGGGCCCTCCAGGGCTGAGCGCTCTCCTCGGTCACCTCGTTGGCCGTGACCACACGACCGCTGGCGTCCGAGCGCAGGTCGAGCCACAGCGCGGCGTCCTGGGGGCCCATCGCCGACTGCCCCGTCCGCCGCCACGTGTAGGCGAGTGCGACAAGCCACGCGAGTCCGAGCAGCACGGCATAGCCGAGCCACGCCGGATCCTGAGAACCGTCGCCGTAGGGGGCCCCCACGGCTCGGCCCACCGAAGCCGCCAGGTCTGTTCCGAAGACAGAGCGAGCGATCAGTCCCGCCGCCGCGACCGATGCGCTGAGACCCAAGACCCATCGCGCCGAGTCGTCCGCCCAAAGGCGCAGCCTGGACCCCTTCGCGACACGGTCACGTAGGGAATCCAGGCTGCTGCCGCTGGGCTTCACGGCTGCGGATGCCGAGCCTGATTCGGGGCCTGATTCGGAAATGTGCATGGGGGGTCAGTCCGCGTACGGACCGTGGCCCCCTATCTTTGCCCGAACGGGCCAATTAGTTCGATCAAAACTTGGGTCGATCGATCTGGAGGGCCTCCAGCATCTTCACGACGAGGCGGCAGATGCGGCGCATCTTGTCGTAGTCGATCTTATCGGGCGTATCCGTGGCCTTGTGGTAGTCCTCGTGCACGTCGCAGAACAGGAAGGCCACGGGCAGCCCCATGTACTTCTCAAAGTTGTACTGGTCAGAGCGGCCGTAGTAGGCGTCCGCCGACTTGATCTTCGTGAAGCCCTCGGACTCAGCGTTCGCCTCGACCACCTTGGTGAGCGCGCTGTAGGCCTCGTGGTCCTTCGTCGGCGTGATCAACAGCTCGTTGCCGGCGTTGCGGCCGATCATGTCGATGTTGATGTTACAGAGGGCCGTCAGCCCCTCGGGCAAGTAGGGATCCTTGCACCAGGCCGCAGAACCCAAGAGGCCCTTCTCCTCGGCGCTGACCCACATGAGCATGATCGTCCGGCGCATCGGGCCGTACTCCTTGAGGGCCTCGGCGATCGCGAGCAGCCCGCAGGTACCCGAACCATTGTCGTCCGCTCCGTTGAAGATCGTCCCGTCGGGGCGGTGACCTATGTGGTCGTAGTGCGCCGAGAGGATGATCACCTCGTTCTTGAGCTCGGGGTCAGAACCCGGCCAGATCCCGCACACGTTCTCCATGACCGCGTCGGCGACTTTGCCGCGGGCGCAGGACTCGTCAAAGCTGAACGCGGTGGTCTGGCCGACATCCAAGTCCTTCGACATCGTTGCCTTGAGCGTCGCAGCGACGCGCTCCGTCAGGTGCAGCACCGGGAAGGCCTTGGAGGGATTCCGCCCCCCGCGGCTGAGGGTCGTCCGCGCCATGGCCGCGGCGGCGCGCGCGTAGGTCTCAGCCACGGGCTTCGTGTTCTTCTTGCCGGGCAGGACGATGATCCCGAGGGCACCCGCTCCCTCTAGGTCGCGCGTGCGCTTGGAGGAGAGGCCACCGTCGTTGACACCGATGACCCACCTGCCATCAACGCCAGCATCGATCAATTCCGCCACCTCGCCGCGATCAAACGAGCCGGCCCAGACGGAGCCGCCCGTCGCGGTGCGCATTCCGTAGGAGCGCTGTCCCATGAAGTAGTCCGACCCAACGCGTAGGTCGAGGGTGAGCCCGTCCGGTCCCGCCACCTTGAGGAACGTCTTGGACTCATCCAGGCCCGACTGGGCGTGGGTCCACTCATAAAAGTAGGACCCTTCCTGGGCGCCGGGTTGGAAACCAAAGCGCATCAGCCGGCCACGGATGTACCGGGCGGCGATCTTGAGTTGAGGCGATGGGCTGTCCCGCCCCTTCATCTCGTCGGAGGCGATGAAGTAGAGGTCCGAACGGATCTCATCGGCCGAGATCGTCGCAAGGGCCGCTTCGAGGCCCGCGCCCGTACTGGACGAAGCTTCGAGAACTGCGGTGGCCCCTTCCTGAGCAGGATCTCCCGCGGGCACGGGGAGCGGACCGGTCAGGGAAGCCGCCCCAAGCGGGACGCAGAGCGGGGCGAGAAGAGTAGAGACGATGAAGATCATGATTCGAACTGTGAGAGGGTCGGGGGCTTAGCTTAGCCCAGTCTCGGTTCGCATCGCGGCTGGATCGTCGATCGCTCCGTGTTCACTTTGGGTTCACTCTGGGTTGGACTTCCCTAGGGTCCGCCCATGGCTCAGTGCCCGCATCCGCAGGAGTAGAGCCCGTGGTCTAGGTCCGCGTGAGCACCGAGGGTATCCCCGAAACCGCCACCGATGGGGCTCCCGGGCGGACTCGATACGGACCCAGCGTCGGGGCGACTCTCGCTGGGCTTTGCGGAGCGCTCCAAGAGAGCCAAGAGCCGCGCCCGCAGGTCGAGGTGCCGGAGGTCGAGCCAGCCGTCGCTGGCGACCTCAAGCAGACGCTTGCGCAGCGCCTCTTTCACGGGCCGCGCCGTGCTGTCCATCGAGTAGGTGCGCATGGCCTCCTCGACAACCACCGCTTGCACCACGGACAGAAGATCCGTCGTCTCTCCCACCGAGTTGATCTCGCCGCCTTCACCGAGCCCAATCGACTCGAAGACGCGCCGCAGAATGCCGTCCGCATCGAGGTCGACGTGCTCGGCCGAGCGGCCAGCTTGGAGCTCTGCGCGCAAGAGGCGTTCGCCGTTCATGAGGCCACGCGCGGTTTGACGGGCGAGCACCGACGCTGCACCGAACCAGTCGAACGCAGCGCCGGCGCGGCGCTCGAACGTCTCCCGCGAGCCTCCGTAGCCGGGAGGGCGCGGGAGGAGCAGCTCGGCCAGCCCCGGGGGCAGCATCAGCGTGTCAGGTGCAAGGGTCAGGAGCAGCACGTCGAGGGCCTCGGTCTGAACCTCGGGGCTCACGGCCTTCGCAGCCGAGGCGCCGGGCACGTTCATCTCGTGGAAGTACTCGACGCCCGCGACGGCCTTGAGCGCCGCATCCACCTGGTAGCGATGGTGCATGTACACCGGCACAAAGACCTCTTCGAGCTCGGCGAGCGCGCGCCCGACGGCGAGGTTGCCGCGGCCGAAGCGGTTGAGCGCAACGCGGCGCACGTTGAGGGCGGTCAGCAGTCCCTTCACCGGGTCCGCACCGTCGTCCCAGAGGTTTGCGAGGGGCTGCGCCGCGCCCGCGGAGCGCGAGTCTGCGTCGGTCAGGTACCTCAACCCCGCCGCGTAGGCCGAGCGGCAGCGAAGCTCATAGAACGCCGAAGGCGACTGATCGTTGGGGATCTCCGTGTAGAGCATCCCGATGGCGTGACGATCCCACTCTCCAATGCCCACCGCGTACGCGTCGGAGACGTCGATCGAGCCGTCCTCCGCGAGACCGACCCGGGGCGCCGGGTAGTCCATGACCGAGGCGCGATCGGCGGTGCTCGCCGCGAAGTTGTGGGCGAGGCCGAGGGTGTGGCCCACCTCGTGGGCGCTCAGCTGGCGAATCCGTGCGAGGCTGAGCTCAATCGGATCGTCAGGCGCGCCCGTGCCTGTCTTGCCGACGCCGAGCAGGCCTTCGAAGAGGAGCCGGTCCTGGCGCACACGCAGGGACCCCAGGCTCACGTGCCCCTTGATGATCTCCCCCGTGCGCGGATCGGAAATCGCGTTGCCGTAGGACCAGCCGCGCGTGGACCGGTGCACCCACTGAATCACGTTGTGCCGCACGTCCATGGGGTCGAGCCCCTCGGGCGCGACTTCGACTTGGAAGAGCCCCGGGTAGCCCGCATCTGCGAAGGCCTCGGCCCACCAGGAGGCCCCTTCCACTAGGGCCGTGCGGATCGGTTCGGGCGCCGCGCGATCGACGTAGTAGACGATCGGAACCGGCTCGCCCGTTTCGGCGTCCCACTCGATGCGATGGCGCACCGCGAGGCGCTGGGCCACGGGTTCGTCGAGACCGACGCCGTAGTCAAGGTAGGTCTTCGCGAAGGCTCCCATGCGCGGATCGAAGGGGCGCCGGATGTAGTTGTCGTCCGGCAGCGCGACAAAGCCGACGCGCTGAACAAAGGAGAGTGCCCCGCCGCTCGGTGCCGTGGCGCTGGCGAGGCGCCCCGGCTTGTCGCTGGTGAAGGTGAGGAGCGAGCGGAACTCGATGTTCTCCGGAAACGCCGCGCAGCGCGCCACGTCAAGTCCCGAACGATCGCTGTCCAGGCGATAGCTCCCCTGGTCCGTTCGCGCGAGGGTCCGTGCGATGCCGTGGAGGTCGCTCACGAGCAGCGGCGTCAGATCTACGCGCGTGCCGCTCCCCGCTGAATCCTCCGGCGCTGCGCCGAACAGCACCGAGGTGGCGAAGGACTGGGCAGCGGCGTTGCGCTCGAGATCCGAGCCCGCTTCGGCCCGGAACTTCGTGTTCATCTCCTCCAGGAGCACCCGACCGCCGACCGTCCGAAAGCGAACGAGCCTCGCGCCCCCCATCTGTCCACGGTCGAGCCCGACGTCGTTGGCCCCCAGCCCGGTTTCGATTCCAGCGACCATAAGGAATGTTCCGTGGATCCCCTCGTCGTCCGGCGCCGGAAGGTCCAGGACCGCTGTCCCTTTCCCAGCATCGAATGCGATGTCCATGAATGGCGCCCCGGACTGCCCCGCAGAAGCGCTCTCACTGCGCGGGGAAGCGTCGCCCGAGCCGGATGGGGCCGACGCGCAGCTGGCTAAGGCCCCTCCTACGACAGCAAGGACGGAAACACGAAGACGGAGACGCCTGTGGGCGGCATCAAGGTTCTCTGGAGTTCGGCGCATGGCTGGACTCTACCGCTTCGGGCGGCGGTGATGGAGCCCTTGATGGGGCCTCATTCTCACCCTCACCTCATCTGCCAGCGCCCCCTAGTGCAAACGTCGAGGCCTTGCCTCCCCCGTTCTCGTTGGGATCCTTGGCCTCCCTCGGGGCCAGTCTCTAGTCTCTTCGTCATGAGTCACATCGCTATGCTCGCGAACCCGAAGGGCCGGTCAGATGGCCACGACCACTCGGGACTCGACCCTATCCTCGAGAACAACCTTTGCTCCATCCTCGACTCGCCGGGGAGCGCCGAAGAATCGGAGGAGCTGATTCGCCGCGTCCTTCGCGCCGACCAGGGAGATCACGTGATCATCGGCGGCCCGAACCCGCCCCTCTATCGCAACCAGAACGCCCTGCGGGAGTTCGTCGTCGGCCGTGAGCAGCTGAGCGACCAGGTGGGAGACGTGCGCGACGGCGACAGTGTCTTCGTGTTTGGCATCAGCCTCGGTGAACAGGTAGCCCACGTGCTACGCACGCGCCCCAACGCCCGGATCACCGTTTGGGACCGTGACCCCTACCTCGTGCGGCTCGCGCTGTCGCGCCAGGACTATGGGTCCTCGCTGCGTTCGGGCCGGCTGACCATCGCGATGGGCGCCGATCTGATCGACTATCTACCGCGGCTGGAGAAGTGCCGCGTGGTCCTCCACCCCGTCTTCCGCGGCATCTACGCGGACGAGATGCGCCTCGTCTCGGAGAGCGTGACCGGCATCTCCCCGAACGAAGGACGCCAGTGGATCGGGCTCGGCATGGGAGGCGTCGTCGTGACCGACATCGCCGAGTCCCTGCGTAGCGAGGGATACTCGGTCTTCCCCCTGGAGATCCGCCGCTGGGAGCCCGAGGAAACGAAGTACGCCATCCAGAAGCTGCACCTCGAGCGCGTCATTACGGTCAACTTCGACCAAGAGGTGGCGGTCGCCTGCCAGGACCAAGGGGTCCCGCTGGTGATCTGGGACGTGGATCCGAAGACGGACCGCACGCCCGTTTCTCCGCCCTCTGCGAAGAACGTCCGCGTTCTGACCCTGAGGGAGGCCAACGTCGAAACGCTGAAGGACTCAGGCTTCAGCGACGTCGGGCACCTGCCCGTGGGCGTCGACGTCGAGAAGCGACGCCCCATGGAGCTCAAGCCCGCCGAGATCGAGCGCTACGCCGCCCCTGTCTCGTTTGTCGGATCCAGCCTGATCCACCGCGCACGCCGCTTCAAGCGCCTGTTCCTCCAACTCTACGCGTCGTTCGATAGCGCCGGCATCGAGACCTTCGAGGAAACGGAAGAGCGCCTCGAGTCGCTCTTGGCCGCGGAGCGCGTCGACTATTCGACCTACGTGACCGACAAGCTCGTCGAAGAGTCCTTCGGTGAGTTTCTCCTGGCCGCCCAGCGCTGCGGGACTCCGGACGATCCGCAAAAGTGGGTGGCCGAGATCGTCGCGTCCCACAAGCGAATCGCCTACGTGTCCGCGCTCGCCGACGAGAACATCCACGTTTGGGGCGACTCCGAGTGGAAGAGCATCGCCACGAAGAACCGCGGCATGCGCTACATGGGCGCGGCCTCCTTCGGCCATGAGATGACCCTCGTCTACAACGGCGCGGGCATCAACGTCGACGTGAACCGGATCTACCAGCCCGACGTCGTGCCGCTCCGCGTCTTCGATGTGCTCGCCTGCGGCGGATTCCTGATCGCCGAGCATTCCGACGCCCTCGCGCACCTCTTCTCCGTGGGTGAGGAGCTCGAGTCCTACCGCACCCTAGAGGAGCTCGAGCAGAAGGTCGCCCACTACCGTGCGCACCCCGACGAAGCGCGGGCGATTGCGGAGCGCGGACTCAGCGCCGTGCGGGAACGGCACACGATGCGCCAACGGGTCAAGCAGCTCTTGGCGCCGCTCTAGGCACTGCACTCGGCAGGCTCACGGGACAAAAAGCGACGGCCATGCGTGCACACCGCATGGCCGTCGACCGAAAACTCAAACTCTCACTCACGAGAGCTCTCCATGTCCTGGGGGGGCGAAGAGCTCTCTCTCACTTTCAACTGTCTCTCACTTGAAGGGTCACCAGGACAGCAGCTTCAGCGAGTGAAGCCGGCGCGTCCCGGCGTGACCTTCAAGGGTGGCGAACCACCCTTTGCACAAGACAGTTATCGACGAGGCCGAACGGTCCCCGAAAGGAAAGGGTCTAGTCCCAGCCCTAGGAATGACCTCGCTCTACCGGGGTCATCCAGGGGTTTGAGGAGAGGATCCTGAAGTTCTTTCCACCCTTCAGGGGACATCCAGCGACCGCCCACGGGAGTGCGCGACCGCTGAACAGGGAGATCACAGTGCCTCAATCGGAGGCGTGATTTGACCGCGAAGCTCACCGTCAGGGTTCAGCTCCGTCTGCAGCTCGATGTAGACCGTGCCCGCTTCGAGCGCCGTGCGGAAGGCGTCGTCGATGCTGAAGCCCTCGACGATGCCGAAGCTGCCGTCCGCGTTGGTGTCGATGTCAGTCGTCAGGTCCTCGATGATCGCACCCGTGGCTCCGGCCGCTGCGTCGCGCAGAAGAACGGCGGTGACGTCACCGCTGAGGTTCATGGCCGATGCCGTCAGCGTCGCCGTGTTTCCGCTCACGCGGATCGAGGCGATACCCGTCGGGTCGAGGGTCGGCGTCGATGACGACAGGCTGAAGCGCAGGAACTCGTAGCCCGGCGTGTTGGCGAAGTCGGCACCCGTGAACATAGCGTCCATGAGGATCGCGCCGCCGGGAGTGTAGCCCGGGTGCACCGTGATGTTGGCCCCTTCAACGGTGCCCGTATCCGGATCCATCTGGCCGAAGAACGCGGTGTTGGTGGGATCTTCGTCGTTCACCTCGGTGCCAGCGTCACGCGCATCCGCGGCAGCGGACACGAAGTCTGCACCCGTGAACGAGCCACCGCTGAACAGCTCGTGATCCGTCTCGCCGGCGTTCGCCACAAAAGCGTCGTTGCTCGGGATGATCATGCTCGCCCACGAAAGGTGCGAGTTCGTCGCAGCGTCGGGGTCTAGGCGGAACGATTGAGAGACGACCTCGCCTGGGCGAATAGGTCCGATCTCGCCCGCGAGGGTCAGCGCGCTGGCTCCTGGCACAGCCGTGCGGAGCGCGTCGCCCAGGGGCATGGCGGTTCCGTCCTCGGCAATTCGCTCGAGCTCAGCACTCGCAGGCGAACCCAGATCGTAGATATCGAAGCTACCGTCATGGAATCCAAGCCAAACGGGGGTCTGGAAGGTCCCGTTGTCGCGCGCTGCGTTCTGAATCGTCACCGTCACCGTCTCGCCGGCAATCGGAGCCGTCACGTTCGCAGCCGTCGTCATGGCAGCCGTTGAGGCGTTATTCGCCTGCACCTGGCCGCGCACTTCACCCATCGGGTTCATGTCGGTGTGCAGGTTGAAGTACATGTTGCCGGCGCGCAGGAGCGCGAGCTGGTCGTCGTCGATCACGACGGAGCCCGAGGCGGTGGTGGTTCCGCCCTCGTTCACGTCGATCAAACCCATGAGGTCGATCTCGACGTCGCCGGTGTTGCCCGCGCTACCGCGGTGTAGGTGGAGCATGGTCGCCGCGCCCGACAGGCCGCTCACAGCGAGGTCGATGTTCAGCTCGCCCGAGACGGCGTCGATGCTGGCCACGGCCATGCCGGACGGTTCAGCGATATCGGCCGTTGCATCGGCGATATCGATGACGAGGACCGTGTAGGGGTCCACGACTTCAAAGTCCGCCCCAGTGAACATGGCGTCCATGAGGATGTTCCCGCCGGGAACGAAGCCCACGTGGTTGCCCACGACGCTGTTCTCGTCCGTGCCCGTGTTAGGCGCGGCTTGACCGAAGAAGGCCGTGTTGGCCGGAGCTTCGTCGTTCACCTCGGTACCGGCATCGAGCACGTCGGCACCCGCCACCGTGATCGTGGAAGCTTCGAAAACGCCGGTGTCGGAGAAGATCCGGTGCGCCATCGGGTCGCCGTTCGCGATGAAGGCATCGTTGCTCGGAATCACCATCGAAGCCCACGAGAGGAAGCGCGACTCAGCGGCGCTGGGGTCGAGGCGGATCACGGTGGACTGGACCTCGTTGGGCGCGATCGGGCCGTCAGCTGGGCCGAAGGTCCCGAGCACCAAGTCTGCGGTGGAGGTGCCGGCGGCGGCGTCGAAGTCAGTCCCCAAGAGCGCAGCGCTCCCGTCCTCGGCCAGGCTCTCAAGGGCCGCCGATGCGGCCACGCCCGAGTCGTAGATGTCGAAGCTGCCGTCGTGGATGCCGAGCCAGACGGGGGTCTGGAACGTTCCGAAGAGCGGCGCCTGGTTGTGAACCGTCACCTGGATGGCGGCGCCGAGAGTGGCGTTGTTCACGGTCTGAGCGCGGTTGAGCGTCGACGTGAAGGCCGTGGAGGTGTTGGGAGTCGGGGTGCCGCCGTCATCGTCGTCGCTGCTGCAGGAAGCAAGCAGGAGGGCCGAAAGGGCACAGGTCAGGACAGCTGCCGGGGGCACCTGACGTGAAAAACGGGGGGATGAGTGCGTCTGAATGGCCTGTGCAGGCATGGAAGCGCGGGACTCTGAAGAGGTGGAAGTCATGGAGTCTGGGAGAACGAGGTGCGGGGAAAGTGTGCATGGAGGGGCCTGCGGCGCCCTTGGGCGCCGTTGCCTTGCGCGCGTGAACGAATCCGAGACACCCCTGTGACCGACGAATCGAGTCTTTTCTGAGTCGACGCTACAATCCGGGGCCCGCCGCCCCCCGCTCGCCTCCGCCTCCTTCCGAACCACCGCCATGCCAGCGCCCGTCCCCCACCCAGCCGAACTAGGGGTCCTTTGCCGCCGGCTCCACTTCGGCTTCCTTGGACTCATTTCGGCCGTGGCCACCGTGGGCCCCGCGCGAGCCCAGTCTGGATCGATCGAGATCACCGACCTTTTGGAGGTGGCCGGCGACAGCGCCTTCGATCAATTCGGAGCGTCCATCGCCGCCGCTGGCGACGTCGACGCGGACGGCTTCGATGACCTCGTCGCGGCTTCTCGATCAGGCGGCGACGGCCCAGGCTCGCCTTCCTACGTGCGAGTGATCTCAGGAAGGAGCGGAGAGATGCTCCATGAGCTCCGCGGCGACTCCAGCGCCGAGACGCTTTTTGGTGTCTCGCTCGCCGCCGCAGGGGATGTCGACAACGACGGGTTCGGGGACATCATCGTTGGCTCGCCGAATCCGGATCCCACCGCTCCGATCTTCGGCAAGGCGTACGTGTTCTCTGGGGCAGACGGCACCGTCCTCCACCGCTTCGTCGAAGCCAACTTCAACGAGGACTTCGGACGGGCCGTCGCAGGCGTCGGAGACGTCGACGGCGATGGCTCAGATGACGTCGTGATTGGCGCGCCCAAAGCGGCGTTTTCCCGCGGAGCCGTGCAGCTCCGCTCTGGCGCCAGCGGAGCGATCCTGCTGACGTTTTTCGGCGTCGGCGGCGAAGAGTTAGGCCAAGCCACCTCGTACATCGGGGATGTCGACAGCGACGGAACGCCCGACGTCCTGATTGGCTCACCAGGGGGGATCCGAGGTTCGTGCCCGGCGTGCGTTCGCGTCTACTCGGGCTTCGACGGTTCGCCGCTCTTGACGATCACGAACGGAGATCCCGAGTCGAAGCTAGGGGCTTCGGTGGCCTCCGCCGGAGATCTCACCGGGGACGGTGTCCCCGACATTATCGCGGGCGCCCCAAACGCATCGATCGTCAACCCAGGCGACGGTGCCGCCTACGTCTACTCCGGTGCGAACGGCGAAGAACTCTTCCGCTGGACGGATCGGGTCGGCCTGCCGTTCCCGTCGAACTTCGCCACCTCTGTGGCGGGCGGAGGCGACATCGACGGCGATGGTTTTTGGGACATCGTCGTAGGCGCCCCCCGGGCACAGGGTGCGAGCACCGGACTGATCCGTGGCCGCGTCTACGCCTACAGCGGACGGGACGGTGCCTTGCTATTCCGCGCGAGCGGGCGCGCGAACGGCGACACGTTCGGTTCGGGCGCGTCGATCATCGGTGACGCCAACGGTGACGGCTTCGCCGACGTCGCCGCGGGCGCGCAGCTAGCCAGCGGATCTGGGATGCGCAATGGAAGCGTGCGGGCGGTGCGCCGTATGGCGGCGAGCGGCGGCGTGCTCTGCTTTGGAGAGCCCAACTCCACGGGCGTCCGGTCCACCGTCGATGCGCGCAGCACGACCGGCTTCGAGACCGCGGCAAACGACCTCAGCCTCGAGGTCAGCTCTCTACCGGTGGGCGTCATTGGTTTCTTCATCGTCAGCCAGACCTTCAACGTACTGCCCGAGGTGGGAGGCAGCGCTGGCCGGCTCTGCATCGCCGGTTTGGATGTGGGCCGCTACTCCGCATCGCTCAGCGTCAGCTCCGCTAGGGGAGAAGTCGGGTTCGTCATCGACAACACATCGATCCCGCTGCCTTCAGGGGGCACGCCAGGTGTGATGGTCCAACCGGGCGACACCTTCAACTTCCAGTTCTGGCACCGTGACACAGGCGTCTCTGGCGCGCCGAGCTCGAATCTATCGGACGGCGTCACGATCACGTTTCGCTGAAGTAAGGGCGCCGCGGCGCCGTGTCGCCCCGGGTGCAAGGCAGCGCTGACGTCTCGTTCTCATTGCGCGAAACCGCGAAGGTCAACGCGCGGGCGCCGATAAGATGGCGACATGGTTGGCCCTTCACTTCTCGTCGCGCTGCTCGGTGCAGCGCTGCCCTCCGACCCCGTCGACGAGGCGCAGGCACTTGTCGACGCCTACCACGCCTCCATCCGGCCGATCCTGAGCACCTACTGCTTTGAGTGCCACGGCCCGGAGAAGCAAAAGGGAGCGGTGCAGCTCGACATCCTGAGCCCCGACTTTTTGAAGGGCGGCGACGCCGAGGAGTGGCACTTCGCCCTCGACATGATCCAGGGTGCGGAGATGCCGCCCTCCAAGGCGGCTCAGCTCACCGACGACGATCGCCGGGCGCTGGTGGCCTGGATCGAAGGCGGCCTTGAAGCGGTCAAGCGCGGCACCGCGGGACCCGCGCGGCCGGTGCTCCGTCGGCTGAACCGGGCCCAGTACACCCACACCCTGCAGGACCTACTAGACCTCGGCATCGACTTCGGATCCCGGCTACCGGGGGACGCCAAGTCCAAGAGCGGCTTCACGAACAACGGAGAGGTGCTGCTGGCTTCACCGCTGCACATCGACGGGTACCGGGAGATCGCCCGCGCGGCCTTGGACGAGGCCATCGTCTCCGGTGAACAGCCGCCTTCCACGCGCTACTCCGTGCAAATCGGTCTGGGCATCGGCCGCGATCTTGTCGCCGCAGAAACCGGCGGCTACCAGTCCGTGCGCGTGGACTCCGACAACTTCCGAATCGACATCCTCGGACCCGACGGACGGCCGCGTATCCCCGCCAGCGACGACGAGGAGAAGGCGCAGAATGCCCTGCGCAAAAAGATCAGCATGGGACTGCGGGGCTCGGCCCAGGATCGCTTTCGAATCACCGATCAGGGCATGGTGCTCTACGGGGCCGTTCCCCAACGCGAGGTGGCGCCCGGCGCGTGGCAGGGTCCCTCCCCCAACGTCAAGCTAGAGATGCAGCGGGTCTTCCCCGAGCGAGGCGACCTCGCCATGCGCGTGCGAGCGGCAAGGGGAGAGCGTTGGGACTCGGCGAAGCTGGTGCTCTTGGCCATGGAAGATCGAGCCCCGATGGCGGAGCTCGATCCAAGCACCGGAGAGCTGGCACCCAGCGTCGACAGCCTGATCATTCGCGCGCTCAGCTCCGACCAGCGCAGCAACCTGGTCAACGCTGGAGACGCCCTCGTTCCCGTCGACGTGACCCAGGCAAGCAGCGCTCGGATCGGCGTCAAGGTTCCGAAGGAGGGCTTCTACCAAGTGGACCTCGCCCATCGTCCGGTGCCGTCGGATGCCATGCCCTCCATTCGGCTCGGGCACGGCAAGCTCACCCTCGACCTGCGGCCGGAGTTTTCCGAAGCCGATCTAGCGCAGCCCAAGGTGGTGACCACCGTCGGCGCTGCGTACCTGAGGGAAGGCAGCACCCACCTGACACTCGGGGGCCCATTCTTCACCGGGTTCAGCGAAGTCTCGATCACTCCCCTGGAGGCCGGGCACCCGTTGATCGTGGCCCAGCGCAGGGAGCAGGAGTCGAACGTTGACAAAGGTCTGCCCGCGCTGCGTGTCTATGCGGGAACGCGCACGGACGACGGCATGGACTACCGCACCTTCGGGGAGGCCCAAGAGGTCGTCGGTGCGACGGGTGAGTTCGCTGAGTACACGTTCTTCGGAAGGCTTGAAAACCTACCGATCCCAGAGCCCGCTTCAGGAGACACCGAGCCCCTGTCGGGCTTCCTGCTTCTGGGTCTCTGGAACGATTTCCTCGTCAAGGACAAGGCCAACCCAGGACCGCCTCTCCTGGTCCAATCGATCGAGGTAGAGGCGCCTTATTACGCGTCGTGGCCGCCGCGCTCCCACACGGACATCTTCGTGGCTCGAACGGAAAAAGAGAGCGACGAGAACTACGCGCGCCGCGTCATCGGGAACTTTGCAGCACGTGCCTTCCGCAGACCGCCCGAGCCCGAAACGGTCGACCGCTATTACGATTTCTGGCGTGCGATCAGGGACGAGCACGCCTCCCTTGAGGATTCAGTCAAAGAAGTTCTCGTAGCGATTCTCTGCTCGCCCCGTTTCCTGTTTCTCGCAGAGCCAACCGCCGCGAGTTCCGTCGCGAACGGGTCGGGGGATGATCCGGACCTGAACGCCGACAGGATCGATGAATGGTCCCTGGCCTCGCGTCTCTCATACTTCCTTTGGAACTCCGGTCCTGACGAAGCGCTGCTGGCGCTCAGCGCCGCTGGTGAGCTCCGCGCGAACCTCGACACAGAGGTCGAGCGCATGCTCGATGACCCGAAGCGCAGACGCTTCGTGGAGACGTTTACCGAGGAGTGGCTGCGCCTCGATCGACTCGAGCAAATGACGATCAACGCGCGCAAGTTCCCGGCCTTCACGCGGTTCGTGAAGCGGGACATGCGCGAAGAGACGATGAGCTTCATGGACCGAGTCGTCGACGAGAACCTCCCTGTGGCGACGCTCATTGACTCGGACTTCGCGATGCTGAATCAGAATCTCGCGGAGTTCTACGGGATCCCTGAAGTGCTCGGACCCCACTTTCGTGCGGTGAATCTCCCGCGCAGCGAAGGCCGAGGCGGCCTACTTTCCCAAGGGGCGTTCCTAGTCGGACACTCCGACGGCAACCAGCCCCACCCCATCAAACGCGCCGTCTGGCTGAAAGAGCGACTCCTCGGCGACCCACCGCCGCCTCCCCCGCCCAACGTGCCCGACCTCGACCCTGATGCGCCGGGCTTCGAGAACCTCACGTTGAAAGAGCAGCTCGAACTACACCGCGAAAGCGCCTCGTGCAGGGACTGCCATGCGGGCATCGATCCCTATGGGATCGCCTTCGAGGAGTACAACGCCGTCGGGCTCTTCCAGGCGGAGCGAAAGGGACGGCCCGTCGATTCGAAGACGACCCTTCCGGACGGCGCTGAGATCGACGGGGCAAGCGCGCTCAAAGCCTACCTGCTCGGCGCAGCCGCCGAAGACGTCACGCGCTCGGTCATCGAGCATCTCTACGCCTACGCCCTTGGCCGCGACGTTTCCTTCACGGACGAAGAGGACCTCGACGCGATTCTCGCCGAAGTACAGGTGGCCGGAGGCGGAGTCCGAGCCATCATCCACAGCATCGTCCACTCCCCCGCCTTCCACCGCTAGGGCACGAGAGCCTCACCCATGTCACGATCCAAGTCTTGGCACCTGTCCCGCCGCACGTTCCTGCGCGGCGCTGGAGTCGCGGTCACGATGCCCTACCTCCAGGCCATGGAGAAGGCGCTGCCCGCGACTGGGCAAGGCGGCACTGGGGCCGAGGCCCCGAAGCGGCTCGTCTACGTCTACTTCCCGAACGGCTGCAGCCTGCCCGGCGCGGACGACAAAGAGAACGCGAAGTGGCGGTGGTTTCCCGACGGCGAGGGCAAGGACTTCCAGTTCACCGAAGTGCTGAAGTCCCTTGAGCGACACCGAGCGCAGACGTCCATCCTCGGTGGCCTAAGCCACGTCAAGAGCCGTGAGCTGCTTGGGCACCTTGCGGGCGATACGTGGCTTACCGGCGGCGACGTGCGCTTCGACCAGTACAAGAACAGCGTCTCCGTGGACCAAGTGGCGGCTTCGGAGCTCAAAGCCAAGACGCGCTACCCAAGCCTCGTGCTCTCAACGGACGGCGGCGTGGGCTACAAGTCCCGGGTTTCGACGCTGTCCTTCGACCCGACGGGCCGACCGATTCCGTCGGAGCATCGCCAGCGTGCGATCTTCGAGCGGTACTTCTCCCAAGGGGGAACGGGCTCGACGGACGAGCGGCGCAGGAGCCTCGCTAGGGGCAAGAAGATCGTCGACCTCGTGCTTGAGGACAGCAAGCGCCTTAGGCGTCAGCTGGGTCAAGCCGACACGGAGAAGATGGACGAGTACCTTTCATCGCTGAACTCCGTGGAGGAGCAGGTCAGGCGCAACGAAGCTTGGCTGGATATCCCGATGAAGCCCTTCAGCGCTGAGCACTTGAACCTCGACCCAAACCCTCGCACGGCTGCCAAGGACTACCTGCGGGCGACGTTTGACCTTATCGTGCTCGCACTAGAAACAGACCTGACGCGCGTCGCCACGTACATGATGGGCCGCGAAGACGGCATGGGATTCGGGGACAACTTCCCGAAGATCGCCCTCGGGATCAACAAGGGGCACCACACCATCAGCCACGACAAGGTGGCGGGTCACTGGGAGGAGTGGGGCCGCTTCGATCGCTGGTACGCAGAGCAGTTCACCTACTTCATCGACCGGCTGAGCTCAGTCCGCGACGAGCATGGCCCGCTCCTGGATAGCACGCTCTCCCTCTATGGTGCGTGCTGCAGTACTACCCACAACGCACGCAATTACCCGATCGCGCTTGTGGGCGGCAAGGACCTTGGGATCCAGCACGGCCGCTACGAGCGCTACGACAACAGCACCCCTTTCAGCAACGTCCTGCTGACGACCCTGCATGCGGCCGGGATCCGTCGCGAGTCCTTCTCGGACAGCACCGGGCTGATCCCAGGGCTGCTCAAGACGTAGTGAAGCCCTATCAGTTGCTGAAGTTGATGACGACGGCGTTGGTGGCGTTCCAAGCGCGGGACGTCGTGTCGAAGTAGGCGATCTGCGCGAAGAAGCGAAGCCCAATGAGCGCTGCGGATGCGCCTGGCACTGCGTTCTCGATGCGCCCGATCGGGTGACGCTGAATCAGTCGGCCGTCGGCAGAGGCAGCTTTAGCGACGAACTGGTAGCTAGACCGGCCCCCGGCGACGCAGAAGGTACCGTCACCGATGGAGTAGCTTGTCTGTTTCTGCCCAAGGAACAGAATGCCCTTTGAGTAGGGCGGTAGGTCGACGGCCCGGAAGACGAGGTCGTCTCGGGAGACGCTCTGACTTCCCGCCGTGGTGAGGCGTCCGCACTTGGAAGAGGTGTTCGCCTCTCCTCCCATGCGAAGGAACCCACCGACGCGATCCGGTCCGTGGCAGAACGTGTCACCCCAGACCGTGGTCTTGGACGGGATCGGCAGGATGTCAACGGCGCCGCCACCCGAAACAAGATCGCTTGCGCCAGGAACGCCGACCACGATCGAGTCTCCCACGGCCACTGTCAAGCCAAGGTAGTCGTAGGCTTGGGAGTTTGGCGACACGTGGCGCGTGACTTCGAACCAGTCGCGACCCGTCTGGCGAAAAATGTGCGCAGACCCGGAATTCAAGATTCCTGAGTCCGCATGGGAGGCCCCCACCACGATGACCGAGTCGTTGATGTCAACGTCAATGCCAAAGCGATGTTCAGCCGTTGGATCGCCTGGTCGGAGAGTCATCGTCTCCGACCACTCTTCAATCGTTGGGCTCCACTCAAAGACGAAGGCCGCGCCTTCATCATTGACAGCGTCCGGATCCCCATCTTGGTTCTGCGGTGCGCTTACCACGATGGTGTTCTCGGTCATGGCGGCGGCCGTACCAAAGAGGTCGAAGTTCGTCCCCTCCCTGGCCAAGAGCTTCTGCCCCACCGACCATTGTCCGGCCTCTAGGTTGAGGACGTACGCTGCGCCGGCGTTGACGCCGCGATCGTCATCGTTGTAGGCCGTGGCAACGCCGCGAGCCCCAGCTACCGCAAGGTCGTGCCCGAAGTAGTCGTGGGTGCCTACGTCAGAGGGCGCCAGCTTCTGGGTACGAATCCAGCTGGAGCCGTTGCGCATGAAGACATAGACCGCCCCACCGTCGGGGGCAAACTGGTCGTCCCTGGGTGCTCCCACAAGAATGTAGTCCTCGTGGATTGCGACCGACGCGCCAAAGAGGTCACCGTCGCTGCGGGCCGGATCGTCGAGGATCGCCGCCTCCACGTAGATGCCGTTGCTTTCCCGGAAGATCGCGACAGCACCGTGCACGATGGACCCGTCGTCCCGCGCCATGGGCTTGCCCGGCAGCGAAGACGCGACGTAGCCAGCCCCGATCGTCACGTTCTCCCCGGCGCGATCCCCAGCGGCCGCATCTGTGATGCTGAGTTTCTGAAGGTAGGTGCCGTCTCCCCGCGCGTCCATGTAGACGAGGTGTGCGGTCCCCGTGTTGGGACCCGCGTCGTCGTCGCGCCAAGCGCCGACCACTGCCAGCTCCCCTTCCGCCGCCACGTCAAAACCAAACCAGTCAAGGGGCAGCGTGTCGGGCATGGTGACCCGCGACTGCGCGAACGTGGACGACGCTAGGGCCATCGAAGCCACAAAGGCAAAGCCTGCCCCCCTCAAGAGCGAAGTCTTCAGGCCGCGATCCCCCCTGGGGGAGCGGATAGCAGTGGGATTGGTCGTTGGATGGCTCATCGTTCTAGTTCCTCTTGGTGCCCTTGGCGTCCTTGGGCAGGCACATTTGGCGAATCAAGATACCCCCGATGTCAGGTGGAGGCGAAAAGCGCCATACCCCGGGGCAGGGGAAAGAACGGCGGAGGTTCTCAGTGAATCCCCGCGGCGTTACGCTCTTGGGGTGAAGGTCGTCACCGAGCTTTCCCTAGCCTTGTGCTGCGGGTTTCTAGGAGCAGGTGTCTCGGCGTGGAACGCGAAGCCGCCCGATGTAGCCGTCGTCGAGCGGCACTTTTCTGGTTTTCTATCGGCGTCGCAGTGGAATGAGGCGACTCGCCGAGCCGAGTCCCTTGGCCTGCCTTTGTTGGTCTACGCCGGGATGGCTGGCACCGCCCCCCTAGGCCTCCGCGACGATCTTGAACAGGACACGGTTCTGAATGAGACCCTTCGGGGGTTCGTGTGCGTCACGGTCTTCCTCGACGGCGATTCGGATGACCGAGCTCTTGCTCTCAAGCTAGGCGTCACGGCTGCGCCCGACTTCATCGTGATCGATCTGGCCGACGGCACACAGGGTCCAACGAAGCTCTCAACGGTCACCGGCAGCACGTTCGAGCGCTTTGGACTCGTTGCCGAGCTCTGTCGTGTCCGTCAACGAGCGGCGCAAGCGACGCCACCCGAGGAAGCGGAGCCGAAGGTCGAAGAAGAGTCCGGGATCAACGGCTTCCGCGAGAGGTACGCGCAGCTTCAGGCCGTCGTCGAGGCCTTCACTGTCCCCGTGCCGGGCGACGTGGAAACGGCTCTGGACCTCCACCTCGCGACCGAAGGCAACGAGAGGCTGCGCTATTACGGTTGGTCGTGGCTCGGCGGCTGGCTGGAGCAGTGCGCCCGGCGGGCTGCGGCATCCGGCGGCGACTACCTCGGTGTCCCCAGGGCGCGCTGGGAAGCTCGGCTCCGCGGAGCAAGTCGCCGCGCTTGGATCTCCTGCCCCAACGATCGCCTGCTGCCCTTTGGCTGCCTCTTGCTCCAGCGCTACGGCCGCGCAGCGGAGGACCTCGACTCACTCGACCGCGCCTTCGTCTCCGCGGTGTTCCGAACGCTTGTCGAAGCACCCGCCCCCGAGGCTCTACCCCGAGAGGAGTGGCTCAGCGAAGCGCGCCGCACTCACTCTCCGAAGTAGCGCCCCTCCCGCAACCGCTTGGGCGCCCCAAGCGAACAGCAGATCGCCATGCATGCCCCTAACAGCCGGCTCCACTTAGCCAACCAAGCGTCCGTGCGCAGCGATGGACGCTACGTCGTCTACTGGATGCTCGCACAGCGTCGCACCCGCTATAGCTTTGGGCTTCAACACGCCATCCAGCGCGCGAAGGACTTAGGCGTTCCTCTATTGGTTGTGGAAGCGCTTTCATGTAGCTACCGGTGGGCGAGCGATCGCATGCACGCCTTTGCCATCCAAGGCATGGCGGACCAGCACGCGGCGTTCGAGGACGGACCCGTTGAGTACTACCCCTACGTGGAGCCAAAGGAAGACGCCGGACTCGGGCTGCACGCGGCCTTGGGCAAGGAGGCGTGCCTCTACGTCACGGATCACTGGCCATGCTTCCATATGCCCAAGTGGGTCGAGATGGTCGGCGCAGAGCTCGACGTGTCGATGGAGGTCGTCGACTCGTGCGGGATCCTTCCGGTCAAGTCGGTCCCCAAGGCATTCGCACGGGCCCACGACTTCCGGCGACAGGTCCACCGTGACGTCTTCGAGGCGCTGCGCGACATGCCCGTGGCGCTCCCGCTCAGCGAAGACCTCCCGCGTCCCTTCGACGGGTTCCCCAAGGGCTTCGAAAAGCGCTACCCGCGCACGGACCTTGGGGCGAAGGCCCTAGGGAAGCTGATGGCATCGCTTCCCATCGACCACGACGTACCGCCCGTCGAGTCGGCGGTGGGCGGGCAGTCGGAAGCGCTCCGTCGCCTCGACAGCTTCATCGACGAGCGGCTGCCTAACTACTTAGAGCGCAACAAGCCCGAGGTCAAGGCGGCCAGCGGTCTCTCCCCGTGGCTGCACTGGGGCCACGTGAGCTCCCACGAGATCTTCAAGCGCGTCGCGGACCGTGAGGGTTGGGACCCGAGCACGATTGAAGGTCAAAAGGCCACCGGCAAGCGCGAGGGTTGGTGGGGCATGAGCCCCGAAGCGGAGGGCTTTCTCGACGAGCTCATTACGTGGCGCGAGGTCTGCTTCAACACCTGCGAGATGCGGCCGAAGGACTACGGCAAGTACGTGGCGCTACCTGACTTCGCCAAGAAGACGCTCAAGGAGCACGCGGGCGATCCGCGGCCGCAGACCTACACCCTGAAGCAGTTCGAGGAAGCCAGCACCCACGACACTCTTTGGAACGCCGCCCAGAACCAGCTGCGACGGGAGGGCGTCATCCACAACTACCTGCGCATGCTCTGGGGCAAGAAGATCCTGCACTGGTCGAAGACCCCGCAGGAGGCGCACCGAATCATGGTCGAGCTGAACAACAAGTACGGACTCGACGGCCGCGACCCGAATTCCTGGGGCGGGATCATGTGGACCCTCGGCCGCTACGACCGCGCGTGGGGCCCCGAGCGTGAGATCTTCGGCAAGGTGCGCTACATGACGAGCGAAAACACCGCGCGCAAGATCAGGGTGAAAAACTACATCGCGGAGTACACCGACGCGGGTAGTCAGGCCGAGCTGTTCAGCTCCGATTGAGGGCGCTCGGGCCCTCAATCAGGCCCGGCCTAGGGCCTAGCCTAGAGCTCGGCCTAAAGCTCAGCCTAAGACTCAGCGCTGCTTGCCCAAGCAGTGCATGAGCGCATCGTTCAGCTTCGGGTACTGAAACTCGAAGCCCGCACCCTCCAGCCGCTTCGGAGCCACGCGAACGCTGAACAGAAAGAGCTCCTTGGCTTGCTCGGGCCCGGCGGCCGCCTTCAAGGCGAAGCCGGGCACCGGCAGGATCGTGGGCCGCGAGAGCACCTTCCCGAGGGTCTTCGTGAACTCCGCGTTGCGAACCTCACCGGGAGCCACGACGTTGACCGGCCCCTTGAGCGACTTGTCAAACATCGCGCGGTGATGGGCCCCGACAACGTCATCGAGACTCACCCACGGGAACCACTGCTGACCGTTCGCCATCCGGCCCCCAAGGCCAGCCTTGAACGCGGGGAGCATCGTGCTGAGCGCACCGCCCCCTGGGTCCAGCACAACTCCTAGCCGCATCTTGGTCGCACGGACGTCGCTGCGGATCCGATCCACTTCGGCCTCCCACGCCGCACAGGTTTCGCTAAGGAAGCCCTCACCGTTCCTTGAGTCCTCGGTGAGGACCTCTTCTCCCCCGTCCCCGTAGAAGCCGATCGCCGAAGCGCAAACAAACGCCTCGGGCGGATCGGAGAGCTTCGCGATCGCATCGACGATCGCACGGGTACCGAGCACACGGCTCTCCTCGACGCGGCGCTTCTTATTCGCGGTCCAGCGCAGGCCGAAGATCGACTCTCCCGCGAGGTGCACTATCACGTCCACGCCCTCGAGCTTCGCGTGATCCACGGTCCCGCCGAGGGGGTCCCACTGGACCTCGTGGGGCGCACGCGCCTCCCTCCGAACAAGCTGAAGCACGCGGTGGCCGCCGGTTCTCAGGAACGCAGACAGCGACCTGCCGACGAGCCCGCTCGCTCCGGTGATAGCGATCGTCTTGCCCGAGAAACCCGCCGCGCGCGCCTCGCCGTGGCGACGAAGGTCGTGCAGCATCACGCGGTGGCGCCACGCAAACATGCGCTCCAGCTTGGTCTTGGTGAAGCCGCCACCGAACATGCGCCCGAGAAATCCCATCGGGAGTTCGTAGTCGATGTGGTCGGTGAGCGTGGAAGCCTCAGGCCCGTTGGGCGTGACCTGGTGGCGGTGAACCCAGGTCTTGAACGGGCCGGAAAGCGAGTGGTCGATGAAGTACGTGCCTTCCTCGTTGAGCTCTGCGATCTCCGCCTTCCAGTCGATTCCGAGGGGCCCCACCCCGAGCCGAATCGTCGTCTGCGCCCCTTGGGTCAGGAACTCCTCCGGCCCACTCCCCGCCTTGACCGTCGCGTTGTCCCAGGGGGGCAGAAGCCGCCGCAGCGCGCCCGGGCGCACGTGCCACTGAAAGACCTCGTCGGCGGAGTCTGGGCAGGCAACGGTTCGTTCAAAGACTTGGGTGCTCATCGAGAACGATGTTCGCTCATCCGGGTTCGGTGGCCACATGAATGACTGAAAAGCCCGCGGATTTTCGGGCGAGAAGCTCGCCCAGATAGTGGGAAATCGCATCCGGAAGCCAGCGCCGTCCAAGGCCAGGGAGCTCCGAGGAGAACTCGCTGGGGACGTCACTTGGTCGCGTCAGGTACCCGAGGTGCCCGCCGCGGGGCTCAATGTGGACGAACACCTGGGTGTCCATAGCGGCCCGCTCGATATCCGCTGCCTCGATGAAGGGATCGTCGCCGCTTGAGAGGATGACCGCCGGCCGCCGCAGCGTCCCAAGGCGCGGACCCGACGAACAATCGGCGTAGTACTCGTCTGCGCTCCCGTACCCGGCGAGGGGCGCGGTCATGGCCTCGTCTGCGCCGCGAACGGATGCGCCTTTGGGGATCGTGATGTCCGCGGGTATCCAGCCGCGGGACTGACGTACCGACAGGGCTTCCCGAAGCCCGCGCACAAAGTTGCGGTCGTAGAGCTTGTTGAACCCCGTTTCGATGGCGATGGCGCAGGCCCGCAGCTCCACCGGAGGATTCACGGCCAGCACGGCATCGGGAAGCACCTCCTCCCCAAGCCCAATGCCCTTCTCGGTGATGCCCAAAAGGGCCGTGTTCGCGGACAGCGAGAAGCCGACGCAGAGCTGATGCAGCCCGGGGTAGCGCACCCGCGAGGCGCCGACCGCAGCCCAAAGATCCCTAAAACTCCCCGAGTGATAGAGCCCCTTGGCCAGCCCCGCGCCGGGGCCTTGGCCGCGGTGGTTGAAGGCCATGACGCGGGCGCCTTGGCGACGAAGGACGGCCGCAACCATTCGAATGTAGTTCGAATCGCTCGACCCGGTGAGCCCGTGCATGAGATGGCAGACCGCGCCGTCGAAGCGGCCAGGCGCCAGCGGCGCCGCATCCATCACCACAAGCCGGTCGCCGTCCGGCAGCGGAATCTCCACGGGGTCAATCGACCCGTCCGCCTGCGCTTCGAGAGGCTCCCCCGGGGCCGCAAGCCCGTAGCCAAGAAGCGTCTGACGATGGGCACCGCGCGCCCAAAGCGGCGGCGAGCAAGGAACGGAATAGCGCCGGATCGGCGGGTCGCTTGGGGTCATGGGCAACGGGAGCCTACTCCCCTACCCTCGCGTTCGCCAGGAGCCGCTCCTCTAGCGCTCGTTGGCTGACGCCGAACTGGTTTCGAGCTCGATGTCTGAGGCCACGCGCGACCAGCTCAGGTCGGTCGGCTCGGTCGCCGTCCCCAGCGTCCTAGTCACGGCCCAGGTCGAAAGGTCGATCTCGTGCAGCTGGTCGCTGCGCCGCGTCGCGACGTAGGCGTGCTTGCCGTCCGGACCGATGAGAATCCGAGTGGGCAGCGGGCTGCGGCCGAAGTGACCGGGCATCAGAACGGGCCGCTGCTTGGCCTGTTCACGCGAAACAGGCCGAAGGTCGACCAGCGTACGGATCCGACGAGACTCCGTCTCGAAGACCGAGATGTTGCCCTCTTGCATGTTCACCACCATGGCGTACTCGCCGTCGGGTGTGAAGGCAAGGTCGCTCGGCATGGCACCGCAGGCGAACTCGATCTGCTCCTCGCGCTCCTCGACGTCGATGATCGAGATAGAGTTGGTCTCGGTGTTGGCGAGCCACACCTCGTTGCGCGTTGGGTGCAGCGCCATCCCAGCGGGTCCGCCGCCGGCCTCAATCGTCTTCACAAGCCTCATCCGGTCGAGCTTAACCACGCTGACCGTTCCCGAATCACGGTTCGCTACGAAGGCGAAACGGCCGGAGTGATCCACCACGACTGCGTTCGATCCCTGGGCTTCGAGAAGGCAGTCACCGATCACTCGCGCCTCGTTGAGGTCCACAAGCAGGAGGGCGCCTTCCGTCGCGCAGCTGACGACGACGCGCTTCTTCCCAGGGATGAAGGCGATGCCTGACGGTCGATGGTAGGAGCGCTTGATGACCGACTGATCTGGGTTCTGCCGGGTCACCTCGAGGGGGATCGTCCGCACGAGGTTTGTCGCGTAGAGGTCGACGATGCACACGGAGTTGCCCGACAGCTGGTCGCCGCGATTCGTCACGACCGCGGTACGGCCGTCCTCTGTCACCGCGACGGAGTCGGGACTCAGTCCCACTCGGAAGAACGCGGTGCGCTCCCCGGTGACTGGATCCTGCATCACGAGCGCATGCTCTTTTGCACTCACGACGAGAACTGAGTCGGAGACACGCTCGGCGCTCGCCTGATCTGTCTTCGCTTTAGCCTTCGGCCCCGCCCCCAGGGTGGAGTACTGGGAGCCTACGGATGGCGCCGACGAAGCCTGCAGCGTCGACTGAAACACTGGCGCACTCCCGACCGCGAGAGCGGCGAGACCGAATCCAAGGGAGATGCGTAGAGGAGACATGTGACTGGAGTCGTCGTCTCAACCTGCATCCGACCATGAGAAGAAATTAGTCTTGTGGGGGTGATCCGTGGGGTTCGAGCCCGGAGGGACTCAAGAGATCGTCTAGATCGGATGAGAGGGTCCCGCGCGCAGAGGTGGAAAACTCTTCCCAGCCGGCGGCGCTCCAGACCCTGATCTCCTGAAACGCGCCGGCTAGGACCACCTCTCGCGCTTTGGCCTTCGAACGATCGAGCCCAAGCACGACCAGCAAGGGATCCGGGATCCGTACGCGTCCCTGCTTGTCGCACTTTGCCGGGGAGGAGTGGGCTGCGATGGTGAGCAAGGTGCGGCGGTCGCGCTGGCGCAACGGCTCCCGTGCGCCCCGTAGGTTCGCGGTCCAACGCTCCCAGTCTGCCCGTTCACGCAGGCACACGCTGCCGTCCCCCTCAAGGGTCGCCATCAGCCGAAAGTCCGGCTGCCGGAAGTTGATTTCATCCCGCAAGGCCGCGGGAAGCTGGATCCGCCCCTCTGCATCGAGGGTCGCTTGATAGGTACCGAGGAACTGGGGGGATGCCATGGGTTTCCCCAGCGCCTTCGCCGGGGCCAACATCCCAACATGCCGCCACAGAAAGCGCAATCCGTGTGGATAACTGAAATTGCGCCCCAGACTCCAACCAATTCATGGGCCAGTTATGCACATCTGAAAGTTATTCCCACAAACCTGCACCGCCTTAGCCCTCCGCGCCGGATGCACCCCCGTAGAGCCGCCCCAAAGCGAACGTTGACCCCCTGATAGCGCCATGGAGCGCCCAGGGGCCTGGTCTCCGTGGAAGCCCACTCCACACCTCCCCCACACGCTCAGCCCCTGCCCGCCACCCCATCTGTCCCACCCTGGACAAGCGGTGGAGAGAATCGTGCTCCAGCTCAAGGGGACCAATTGGCAGGGCCGATCTCCCTACTTATGTGCCCCAGTGGATCGACGTCTTCCGCATCAGCCTCGGACACCGCCCCGGTCGTCACTCTGTTCCTCACCTCAGGCGAAGTTCTGAATGGGGAGATCCTGAGCGGGGATGGAAACGCGATCGTGGTCGGACTTCCGGCCTCCAAGCGCGGTCGCATTCCGCTGGGCAAGCCCATGGGATTCGAGCTCCAAGGGGCTGATCCGGTCCAGCGCCTGCCAGTCGTGGCAACCCGCAACGACGAGCAGGACAGCATCAGCACCGTTCGCCTCGTCCTGAGCAATCGCGCTCTCATCGGGGGCACCCTAGGCAGCGCCCAGACGGCTCTATTCAACGAGAGAGCCACGTTCCGGCTCCCCGTCCGCCGCGACTCCGTTAGCGACGCCAAGATCTGCGCCGTGACGGCAAGCGCACGGGCCCCGCGCCTCGGCGGCACTCGGGCCAGCATCCGTGGCCCGCGTCACAGCGTGACGATCCTGGACGTCTCGTTCGATGGACTCGGAGTCCGGGTCTCCAAGTCGACCCACGAGCAGCTGACCAGCGCAAGCGACGTGCACATCGAGCTTGAAACAGCCGTGGGCCTGATTGTCGTGGAAGGGGCTATCTGCCACCGGCAAGAGCTCCCCAGGGGAGGGGGCGTGCGCTACGGAGTCGCCGCGGGGTCATCCACGGCTGCTAGGTGGCGCGATGAGGATGAACGCTCGCTTCGCCGCTTTGTGACCGAGCAGCAGCGGGCGTCGCTCGAGCGCCTGCGCAGGGCGTAGCAGCCAGCGAACGCCGGGATGGCGAGCCCGCAAATGCCGCCATAAAGCACCTCCAAAGAGCACCTTACGCCTCATCAGGCGCGACAGTTGCCTGAATTGCGTACGAGATTCCGATTGCTGGTATCTTGGTCGCATCATGCCGATTCGCCCTCGATCCACGCAGCCCACAAGCCAGCCCGTCGAACACGTTTTCCCTGAGTGGGGTGTCGACGTCTTCGAAAGTCATCACACCGCCGGCTGGGCCATGCCTGCGGCGATGCACGACTTCCTGAAGATCGTCGTCGTGCACGACGGTGAAGGAACTCTCATTCGAGGTGAAGAGTCCACGGCCTGCAAGCGGGGCGACGCTCTCGTCATCCCCCCCGGCACCCTGCATGAAATTGCAGACTCCGCGCAGGCCCCGATGTCGCTGTACGTGGTGAGCATTCGCCCGCGGGTCCTTGAGACCGCCTGCATCGATCTGTCGATTCTCCCCGCTGGCGTCCTGCGGCTCGGTAGCCACTCGGCCGAGAAGATCGAACGCAGCATGCGGAGACTTCTCTTCGAACAGACCCTCGCTCTCCCGACCACGGGGGCCCAGATGGTGGCCCTCGCTCTTCGCCTGATCGTCGACGTCGCGCGCGTCGGAACGTTCATCCAGACCGAGCTTCCCGCGGGGGCATCGCCGTCCCACGTTCGCGGCTCCGACAGCTCGACCCGCATGCGCAGCTACGTTGAGGACCTCGCAGAGAATTTCTTCGAGGCGACCAACCTCGACTCCGCGGCTTCCATGCTCGGACTCTCACGCCGCAGGTTCACCCAGCTCTTCCGCGAAGTGACGGGCACCTCGTGGTTGGCCTACGTGCGCAAGCTGCGCATCGACCACGCGAAGAAGCTGCTCGAGTCCACCGACCGAACGGTTCTCTCCGTTGCGTTCGAGTGCGGCTTCGAAGATCTCTCGACCTTCTACCGCGCCTTCAAGCGCGAGACGGACGAGTCCCCCAACAAATGGCGCACTATCCGCCAGGACGGCGACGCCGCTGGCAATTCCGCACAGCCCACAGACGAGGTAGCCTAATGCTCTTCTCCACCGCACCACTCCTGCTTGCCTTCACTCTCTCCGGCCCCGCACCGGCCGCTGCAGCAACACCCGTTGCGCCGGCGCCGCTCGTCCAACAGGTCGCTACCGCGAAGGAGGGCGAGAGCGGGCATCGCTACCCCGTGACCGTTCCGTCGACGCTCAAGACTGACGACGCCGCGAAGGAAGGGGCGAAGGCCCTCACCCTCGACCTACTCGGGCTCGCGATCCGTGAGAAGACGATCTTCAACGTGAACGTCTACTCCTACGTGCTCTACGTGGACCAGGCCACCGTTAGGGCTGACCTGGCGAAGTGGAAAGGCAAGTCCGCGAAAGCCTTGGGCAAGGACGACTCGCTCTTCTTCAAGCTGCTGAGCCAAAGCGGCACGAAGGAGATCCGCATGCGCTTCTGCCGCAACGTCGACGCGGAGGACATCGTGGACGCCTTCGAGGGGTCACTCAAGCCGCGTATCCTGGCGCTGAAGAAGTCGGAGAGAACGGACGATGCGACGAAGCTCGCCAACCTGAAGACCTTCCGCAAGTTCTTCAGCCTCGACAAGCTGAAGAAGGGCAACGAGCTCCGGTTCACCTGGCACCCCGATGGCACCCTCTCGACGGTTGTGAATGGCGTGCGCAAAGATGACCTGATGGCACCGGCGCTCTGCAAGGCGATGTTCGACGTCTACCTTGGCGGCAAGCCGATCTCGAAGTCGGGCAAGAAGAAGCTCGTGAAGCGTTTGCCTGAGATCCTCAAGTAGCTACGGGCCCGCTCGGCCCCCTATGAGATCTTCAGCTCCGCGCGCGCAGCGCAGCCTTGGTCCGCGACCGCTCCCGAAGCGAGTGGCGTGTGCGCAGCTCATTGCCTGTGCATTGGCCGCCTGCGCCCCGCGGGGAGATGAGGGAGTGTCGCTCCCTCAACGCATCGCGGTGGTCACCGTAGATACGCTCCGGTTCGATGGGTTCACGTCGGACACGATGCCGTTGACCCACGAGCTGATGGCGGCTGGACACGTGTTCACGCGGTCCTATTCAGCGACCTCTACCACGCAGCCAACCCACGCGACCTTGTTCACGGGGCTCCATCCCTGGGAGCACGGTGTCACGCGTAACGGGTTGATCCTGGACGAGGACCTGGAGATGCTGCCCGAGGTGCTGCAACGGCGCGGCTACTGGACGTCGGCGATCGTGGCGTCCTTCCCGCTGGACTCCGTGTTCGGCTACCACCGGGGATTCGATGCCTTCGACGACAACATGGAAGTGGGGTTCTCGACCAAGTGGAGCGGACAGGAAGTGGAGGATGGCCGGTTCTACTGCCTCGCTGAAAGCGTTGCCGGCCGCGCACGCGCGGCGATCGATGCGGCTCCGGCGGGTCCCCAGTTCTTCTGGTTCCACTTCTTTGATCCCCACGGCCCCTACGGCGACACGGTGTCCGTTCAGGGAGAAGGAACCCTGTCGGTGAAGGCGATCCGCAAGGCCCACCGAAGCGACCCCTCCACCTACTCCGAGGTCCTCGCGGAGGCACGGGCGCTGTACGACCGGGACATCGTCGAGCTGGATCAGCACCTCGCCCAGGTGATCCAAGCGCTGATGGCCGACGAGAACTTTGAGACTACCGTGATCCTGACCTCGGACCACGGCGAGTCCTTTGCAGAAGACTCGTCCCTTGGGCACGGGACCCGGGTCACGTCTCCCCAGGTTCACGTTCCACTCGCCATTCACTCCCCCGCCCGACTTGGGCCCGATTCGTCGGAGCGGACCGACGTCGCCGGAACGATCGACATCGCGGCCACCGTCGCGGCCATCGCCGGGCTTGAGGACTTCGCCACTGGGGGGAGAGATCTCGCCGCGCCGGGGGCGAGCCGCCCTGACGCAAGAAGCAGCGCCGCCTTCGGCATGCGACGCATCCGCGCGGATGACGGGGTGGAGAGCCGCCTCGACGGTTCAAGCCACTTGCAGTCCGAAGCGCTCTTCTATGCCGTCCATCAGGGCCTTCTCGTGGCGGGTGACGACCAGGAGATCTGGCTTGCGGACGACCCCGGGTCGAACGCGAGCATTCCAGATCGTGACAAGCTCAAAGCGCTCTTCGCGAAGTTCCATTCAAGCGTCATCTCAACGGGTGCTGATGAACTCGACACCGACGCAGCCCGCGACGCCCTCAAAGCCCTCGGCTACGGACGCTAGCAAGGTCTGGCGGTGTCCGGCTGGGTAGGATAGGGTCCCGCGTCCGCCATGGAACCGACACCCGACAAGCTGCCCAGCAAAGAGCTCCTCGAAGAGCGTCACAGCTTCCCCTGCCCATACACCTTCAAGGTGATCGGCACGGCAGACGAGGGCTTCCAAGACCGCGTGAAAGAGTGCGTTCAGCGCGAGCTACGGACCAACATCGAGCCGCCGTCGAGCGTGCGCGAAACCAAAGGCGGCCGCCACCAAAGCGTCACCGTGGAGCCCACCTGCCCAGACGCTGATTCCGTCCTGCGCCTCTACACTGAGCTTCGCAAAGTAGAAGGCGTCATGTTCCTCTTCTGATGGAACTCCTGCGCTCGCTCTTCGAAGAGCACCGGGTGCTATTCGGTTGGCTGACAACCGCGTCCCTCGTCTTCCTGGCCATCAGCTTCTTCGCGCTGCCGTGGCTCATCGCTCGCCTACCGGCGGACTACTTCACGCGTCACGGACAGGAACGCCTCGCGGCTGAGCGTCGCGCAAGCCGGAGACACCGGGGGGTCAAGCTAGTGGTCCGAGTGCTGCGCAACGCGTGCGGAATCCTCATCGCCCTCTCCGGCGTCGCCATGCTCGTGCTGCCGGGCCAAGGCATCATCGCGATCTTGGTTGGGCTGATGCTCGTGGACTACCCGGGTAAGCACCGCTTCGAACGGAGCTTCATGGCTAGGCCCTGGGTTCATCGCCCGTTGAACTGGCTACGCAAGAAAGTGAATCGGGCCCCCTTCACGGTTCCAGCCGACCCATCAGCCTAGGTTCAGAACTGGCCAGTCGTGCCGTGCGGCGGTCGCCGCAAGCTCGTCATTGGGGTGCACGGCTACGGGCTGCCCCACCGCTGCCAGTGCGTCCATGTCGCTCCGTCCATCGCCGTACATGGCGCAGTGGGCGGGATCGACGCCGCGCGCCTCGCAATAGGCTCGTAGGCGGGTCGCCTTGCCGGGGCCGGTGCAGAAGTCGCCTTCGACTTCGCCGGTGTAGAGCTCGCCCTTCGCCTCGAGCCTTGACGAAAGGAGTCCGTCGAGTCCGAGCATGCCGAGGAGCGGCGTCGTGACGATCTGATTCGTCGTCGTCAGCAGCACGATCTCGTCGCGCTTCGCGCGCTCCTTCGCAAGCAGGTCGCGGGCGCCTGCGAACAGCATGGGCACAACGCACTCCTCGGCGTGGATGCGTGCGAGCTCTTCGAGGCCAGATACGGACTGATCGCGATAGATGCGGCGCAGAAGCTCTCGATACTCCGGCTGCCACGGCCGGCCTTCCATGTAGGCCTGGTTGATGGGCTCCTTCGCTTCCAGAATCCCCGGGGCCAAGAGACCCCGGGCCTCCATGAAGTCGATGAACGACGAGTCGCTATCGCCGTCGACTAGGGTGTGGTCGAGATCGAAGAACGCGATCCCGTTGGCTCCCCCTTCGGTTTTGGTCATGCGCTCTTCTTCGCCGCATCCGCGGCCGCGTCGTGGAAGTCCAGGTCAGAGAAAGCCATCTCGCGCTGGCGCTTCGTGGGCTCGAAGCGCTGCGCCGGCCCCTCGCCGCGTGCGACCACATCCGGCATCTGCCGGTGCTTGTCCATCAGCTCGACCACGCGCTTGGCCCCGAGGGCGTCCGCGTACTTGAGCAAACCGCCGCGGAACGGAGCGAAGCCCGTGCCGAAGACCGTCGCCAGGTCGAACTCTTGGGCCGTAGCGACCACGCGCTCTTCGAACGCACGCGCCCCCTCGCCCATCATCGCAAGCACGATGCGCTCGATGATCGTCTCATCTGACATGGACATGGCCGACGTACCCGTTTGGAAGCGCGAGAGGTCATCCATGATCTCCGGCTTGCCCTTGCCCGTGTGGTCAAAGAAGCCGCGACCCGACTTCTTGCCACGGCGCGTCGGCTTCATCATTCCGCCGATGGCTGCGCAAGGCGTCATGCGATCCCCGTAGCCCTCGTGGAGCGACTGCGCCGCGTGCAGCGCGATGTCGAGACCCACCTCGTCGAGGAGAGCAAACGGCCCCATCGGCATACCAAACTGCAGAAGCAGTCGATCGATGCGCAGGGGGCTTACGCCATCCACAAACAGTCGCACAGCCTCGTCGAGGTACGGGCCAAGGAGGCGGTTGACGAGGAAGCCAGGGACGTCCTTCGTCACCACCGGCGTCTTGCCGAGCTGAACCGCAAGGGCCGCCGTGCGCGTCACCGCGTCATCCGAGGTGTTCTCGCCGCGGACAATCTCAACCAGCGGCATCTGCTTGACCGGATTGAAGAAGTGCATGCCGACAACGCGTCCGGGGTTCGGGATCGTCTCCTGCATCTCCGTCACGCTCAGGGAAGAGGTGTTGGTGGCGAGGATCGCGTCATCCGGCATTTGCTTCGCGAGATCGCCAAAGACCTTGCGCTTGACGCCCATGATCTCGGCCACCGCCTCCACGGCGATCTCAGCATCGCCTACGCCCGTGATGCCCACGGACGTGGTCATACCGTCGATGGCCGCATTGGCGCGACTCAGCGTCGTGCGCCGGCGCTTGAGCTTCTTGGTGATGTCGGCGCGGTGTGTGATGGCCGCGCTGTCGAGCGCCGCCTGACTGAGATCGCAGAGCCGGGTGGTCAGTCCCTTCTCGGCCATGAGGCTCGCGATACCTCCGCCCATCACGCCGCCGCCGACGACCGTGCCGGACTTCATCTTCGGCGGTGTCTCGCCGTCCGCGTACTGGCCCACTTTCTTAGCGGCCTCCGACGCGAAGAAGATCGACACGAGGTTCTTCGAGATGCGACCGGTGGCCAGCTCGGCGACCGCGTCGGCCTCAAGCTGCGCGGCTTCGTCGAGGGACTTCCCGTGTGCGCCGAGGACGAGGTCCAGCGCGCGGTAGGGAGCGGGGTAGTTGCCGCGCGCCTTGGAGTCCACCTGCTTCGTCGCCTGGTTGCGGATCACCGCTTTGGCCAGCGGGTTCTTGTCCACGAGCCATTCCTTCGAGCCGCGTTGCTTCTTCTTGACGCGCAGGCGTCCCATGGCGATGTCTGCCGCGATTCGATGCAGGTACTCGGCCTTCGTCAAGCGGTCGACGATGCCGAGCTTGTAGGCCTTTTTCGCGCGGTAGAGGCGGCCGGTGAGGATCGCGTCCAGGGCAGTCGGGATGCCGACGCGCCAGGGCAAACGATGGGAGCCGCCCCAGCCCGGGATGATCCCAAGCATCGTCTCTGGCAGCCCGATCTTCGTCTTCGAGTCATCGGTCGCGAGAATCACGTTGCATGACAGGCTGAGCTCCAACGCGCCGCCCGGCACGGGGCCGCCAACGGCTGCTACGGTGCGTGGCTTCAACGCCTCAATGCGCGCGAAGAGCCCGTGCACAGCGATGACCGCCTTGCGCACCACGTTGGGGTCGGTGATCTGCGCGATCGCCTCTACGTCGGCGCCCGCCAGGAACTGATCGGTGCGCCTGCCCGTGATGACGATGCCCTCAAGGGCCGCATCCCCTTCGAACTCGGTGACCGCGGCGTCGAGGTCCCGCAAGAGCGGAGCGTCGAGCACGGGGAAGCTCTTGTGCGGAGACAGGATCGTTAGCACGGCGAGGCCGGGCTCGGGTCGCTCGATGCGCACGCACTCGCCCGGCTCGGGCGGGTTCTCGGGGCTCGGAAAGTCGCTGAGGTCGATCATCGGTCGATACGCTCCAGGATCACGGCGCCGCCTTGGCCACCGCCAATGCAAAGGGTCGCAAGGGTCAGTTCGTGGTCGCCCACTTCGAGTTCATGGGCCGCGGTCAGAAGCAGCCTCGCGCCGGTCGCGCCGACGGGGTGTCCAAGGGCGATCGCGCCGCCATTGACGTTCGTCTTGTCCAGATCCAGCTCGCCGAGCGCGCCGGAGCGCCCGAGGTACTTCTCGGAGTACTCGGCGCTTTCGAATGCACGCTTGCAGCCGAGCACCTGGGCGGCGAAGGCCTCGTTGAGCTCAATCGCTCCGATATCCTTCATCGTGGCCCCGGCTTGCTCGAGAGCCTTGGCGGTGGCGTGCACCGGACCAAGGCCCATGCGTTCGGGCTCGCAGCCCGCCCAGGCCCACGACTTGATGCGTGCTAGGGGCTTCAGGTCCATGGCGCGCGCGCGTTCCTCGGTGGTGACAACGAGCGCGCCCGCTCCGTCGGTGATACCGCAGGCGTTGCCGACCGTGACGACTCCGTCCGGCTTCTCGAAGTAGGGTCGCAGCTTGGCGAGCTTCTGCACCGTCTGGCCGTCGCGAATCGAATCGTCGTGGATCAAGGCCACCTGACCTTGGCGCGCACCCAACGGCAGCGTCGGCAGAATTTCGCGCTCGAAGCGTCCACTGTTGCGCGCCTTCTCGGCGCGCTGATGACTCTCCGCTGCGTACTGGTCGCAGTCCTCGCGGGTGATACCAAAGTCCCGGGCGATGAGCTCGGCCGTCTGGCCCATGAGCATGTCGCAGGTGGGGTCGTTGAGGCCCTCCAAGAGCGCGACGCGAGGCGCGAGGAAGCTAGGCCGGAAGGACGCCAGTCGCTTGATCTTGGCGATAGGCGACTTGGCCTTCATGAGGCCGGCGAAGAGCCCCGTCATCTTCTCACCGAAGATCAGCGGGTAGCCGCTCATGACCTCGACGCCCATGGTCAAGTAGAGGTCCCCCACTCCGGCCTTGATCGACGTCGCCGCGGTCGTCACGGCCTCGATGCCCGACGCACAATTGCGCGCGACGGTGCGCGCGGGCACGTGCCGCGGGATCGCGGCGCGCAGCCCGATCACGCGGGCGATGTTCGCTTGGTCGTGGGGCGGCCCCACCGAACCGACGATCACTTCGTCAAAGGCACCGGGATCGATCCCGGTTTGAACGAGCAGCTCCCTCGCCACGCTGGCGCCGAGGTGCCCGGCGTCTTCCTTGGCAAAGGCGCCGCCAGCGCGGGCCCAAGGCGAGCGGAGTCCGGCCGCGAGCACGATGCTCGGGCCGTCTGAGTGATTCACTTGAATCATGATGTGGAATGACCGGCAGGGTGCCGTACAGATGCCGGTGCGGGGTTCCGGCGGTGGGACCGGTGGTGGAAGTGGTGCGGTGCGGGCAGCCCAGTGGACAAAAAGTCGCACGTAAGCCGCGGCCAGGTCAACGCCGAAGCCGTCGACGGGGAACTCGGAGAACGTAAGTACACCAGAACCCCTCGTGGAGTTTACAGCGTCAACCGCGATTGACCGATGTTCTAAGGGGACCACCGGCCCCCATTTCCCGCGAGCCCCGCCCACCGTGCCATCGGGCCATTCGCAATTTCCTACGCTCTGATCTCCGCGTGCCGATGCGCGGCTGGCGCCTCGTGGGCGCGCCGATGCGGCCAGAGACGAGTAGCGCTTCTTCGCCGGGCAAGGTAAGGCTATGGCGATGCGGCACCTCTTCATTCTCCGACGGTCGTCTCCCCTCCTCGCCGCGCTCGCGGCTGTCGCTCCGGCCTGGGCAGCACAGGGCCCGGCGCCCCAACCACCTGCCCAGGACCGCCCACCGGTCGTAGCCGTCGTGATGCGAACGGCCAAGTCGACCTACGACCTGGACGAGGCGATCACCGTGAACTTCCGGCACGGCCCAGGCGGCTCAACGGACTGGATCGGCCTCTACCGGATCGGATCTACGCCCGGCGCGGCGAGCCCCTCGATCGTCTGGGCGTACGTCGGCAGCGGCACCACCACCGCCGGCGCCGGTGCTGCTAGCGGAAGCGTGACGTTCACCAACCCAGGCCTCGGACCGGGGCTCTACGAGGCGTACTTCCTTGCCAACGACGGCTACGAGCAGCTCGCTGGCCCCGCCACCTTCAAGGTGCGCGGTATCGCGGGGCCAGGGGAGCCCGAATGGGTGGCCTCCACCTTCCGCATGCGACACGCGGTGACAGGCTCCGCGTACTCAGGGAAGATCGGCGCCTACGCTTCAGACCCCGACCCCAGCGATACGCTGACCTACGGATGGGTCGCGGGCCCAGCGTGGCTGAGCGTTTCGGCGAGCGGCACGGTCCATGGCACTCCAAGCACGGCAGACAGTGGCGTCCAGACCTTCACGGTCGCCGCCACCGATCTTGGGGGACGCTCCACAGCTGCGACCATGACGATCGAGGTCTTTGCACCTGAAACCGAGCGCGTCGAAACGCTCAAGGTCCTGAGCTACAACCTGTGGCACGGCCTCGGGACGATCAACGGCGGTCATCGGAAGGGCATCGAAGGCATCCTGCTTTCAGACGCGGATCTCGTGGGCACCCAGGAAACCGTCGACAACGTCAGCGGTAGCGGCGTCTACCAGGCACGGCGGCTCGCCGACCAGCTTGGCTGGTACCACAGTCCCTCAGGCGCCGGCGACAGCGGCATCATCAGCCGCTACCCCATCGTGGAAGAGTTCAGCGCTGGCATCGCCAACGGAGTCCGCGTCCACCTCACCTTCACGGGTAGCCAGCAGGTGGTGCTCTACAACTGCCACCTCGATCATCAGTACTACGGCCCCTACCGCGCTCACCAGGCGGGAGCGAACGCCCAGAACGTGCTCGTGGAAGAGCGTCGCTCTCAGCGCGACGAGCAGATCGCCGCCATCCTCAGCGGCATGTCGGCGAACCTTGCTTTGGCGGACACCGTCCCCGTGTTGTTCACCGGCGACTTCAACGCGCCGTCGCACCTGGACTGGATACCTGCGACCGCTGCTTGGCACGGGGGCGTCGGCGACGTGGCCTGGCCCACGAGCACGGAGTGCATCGCCGCGGGCCTAGTGGACTCTTTCCGCGCCATCCACACGGATCCCGCCGCCACGCCCGGCGACACCTGGTCGCCGCTCTTCCAGGGCAGCGAACCGCAAGATCGCATCGACTTCATCTACTTCAAGGGCCGTCGGCTCGTTCCCGAGGCAGCCGTGGCGTACCGGCAAGCCGTCGAGGTCGTTCTCGGCCCATGGGGTAGCTCCACCGCCCCGGCGCTGGACAACACCTGGCCTTCAGATCACTCCGCCGTGCTGACGACCTTTCAGATCAACTAGATGGTGAAGAGTGGGGTCACAAAGATGGGAGCACGCGATCACCACGTCATCGACGCCGCTCCTATTTCAGCTTGCCCTTGAACTCCACCAGGCTTCGCTTCATCGCGGCCACGGCCTCGCCGTGCGTCTCTGCCTTGGAGAAGTGTTGGATGCCGCGTTCGAGGGTTTCCATGGCTTCCGCGTACCGCTCATTCCCGCCGAGGATGTTGGCGCGCGCGAAGTAGAAGTACGGCTCGTCGGTGAGCACCTTGAGGGCGTCGTCGATCAAGGCGATCGCGCCGTCGTGGTCGCCCCTTAGGTTCAGCGCGTAGCTGGCGTCCGCCACGGCGTCGCGGCCGACGGGAATCTCCTGCCCGAACATGGCCGAGACCTCTTTCCCCTTCCGCTCAAGCTCGGCGAAAGTCGTCACGCCGGTGCTCATCTCGCGGATGGGGCTGAAAAACTCTTTGATGCCCGCGCCGAGCGCAGGGAGTGCCGCGGGCCAGTGGTCTTGTCCCGGGAAGATTTGGTGCTTCCAGCGGAAGCCCGCGGGCGCACGCCGCTTGAGCCCCCAAATCACTTCCTCGAACGGGCCGTTCATCAGTCCGTCCTCTTCACCCATCCCAAAGAAGGCGAAGCGATCGAACATACCGTGATCGACGGGCAGCTCCGTGAACGTCTTGACGAAGGCTCGGTCGTTCCACCAAAAGCTTGGGCTGAGAGCCAAGTACCCGGTGAACGCAGCGGGCTCCGTAAGGAGCGTTTCCGCGGTGAACAGCCCACCGAACGAGTGCCCCGCGAGTACGCGAACGGACCCCGTGCGGTACTCGGCGTCGATCATCGGCCGCAGCTCGTCGACAAGGAAGCGGCGAAAGCTAGCTGAGCCACCCGAGGTAGGAAAATCCGCCGCCTGCTCCTCGCCCGCAGGGGGCGTCAGGTCGCGGGTACGCTCGGTGTTGTCGATCCCCACCACGATCATCGGAAGCACGTCGTTGGGAGAGGCGTGCCTCACGGCGCCGACGGCCTGAATGAAGAGGGACTCTCCATCGAGAAGATAGAGAACGCCGCAGGGGACCTGGGACTCCGCGTAGTTGTCCGGGAGCGCCACACGAACGGTGCGAGCCTCCCCCAGTCGCTCCGACACGATCGTCCGCTCGTGCCCGATGACGATGGGTTTCCCCGTCGCCTCGGCCGCGCCCTGGACGCCCCCGGCGGCGGTCAACGGAACGAGACAGCACATGAACAACACCGGGCACGCTGGGTACTTCATGGCCGCCCATTCTACCGCCTCGTGAGCACCCAAGTGCCCCTTGAAGCCTGTCGGCCATCCAGACCACGGCCCCTCTTGTTGATGTTCGAGCCTGAGAGCCCGCGACACGGGTCACGG
>CAYQKK010000007.1:20724-61187 GCA_964417955.1 uncultured Planctomycetaceae bacterium | reverse complement strand
CACGGGTCACGGAAAGCGTGTGGCCCGTTCCGTCTCGGCCGGTGCCTATCGACAAGCTAGAAATTGGGATAACTGCGTTGGTTGAGGGCTCTGCGTTCCCTGGATAGCATTGACCGTCAACGATCCTGCGGCTGCGTTCAAGCGCGCTTTCCGGTCGCCGCATTCCCAAGGACACAGGCATTCCCATGCGACTTCGCTCCACACTTCAGCTCGGCCTCCTGATCGCCGCAGCTCCGCTCGCTCTTTCCCAGACGACCCTCTACGGGATCGACGGGCTCACCGAAGATGAGATCTTCGCCAATGCTGTGATCGCGCTCGGCGACCAGAATGGAGACGGGCGCGGGGACTACGGGGTCCTCGTCGTCAACCGTGAGATCACCCAGGGTCCGAGCCAGGGCAGGCGCGGAGTGATTGAGGTACGCAGCGGCGTCAGCGGGGACCTCATCCGGACACTTGAGAACCCGATGGCGCAGACGTCACGGACTTACTTTGATGCCGTTGCCATTGCGGACTCGGACCAGGACGGGAACACGGACATCCTCGTGACTTGGGTCGTCGGTCTCGCAGCTGAAGTGGGCATCGTTCGGATCTCCTCGGCCACGGGTGCGATCATCGACGAGGTTCAACCGCCGGCGAATCGAGTCATCAGCCTCTACGGCATGAACCCAATCCATGACCTCGACGGAGATGGCGTAGCGGACTTCGCCCTGTCGCTTGGCAATCCTTTCTCCGGATCGGTGGCCGGCAATGGCGTCGCGCTCTACAGCGGATCCGAGCTTGCGCTGCTCCAACTTCTTGAGCCGGCCAACCGGCACTTCGCCTACGGATGGGACGTCGATTCCACCGGTGATCTGGATGGTGACGGTACGCTCGACCTGGCCGTCTCGTCCAGCGGTGACGACAGCAACGGCCTACGCGCCGGCGCGGTCTACCTGCACTCAGGCGCGACCGGCGCGGTGATCGACGTGCTGTTCGGAACCGCGCCCGAGGAGCGCTTTGGGTTCGCCGTAGAGCGGCTGCCGGACATCGACATGGATGGTGTCGAAGACCTCGCGATCTCGTCGAACTTTCTCTTGGACCCGTTGGCGTACGGACGCGTGGCTTTGATTTCGGGAGCGACCCGGACCACCATTCGAGAGATCATCTCGCCCGTCATGAACGACTCCTTCGGATGGGATCTGGCGCTCGTCGGTGACCAAGACGCAGACGGGATGCCGGATCTCGCGATCGGAGCACCCAACTATCGAGCGGCCCCCGGCTCCTTTGGCCGGGTCGAGGTGCACTCGATCGTTAGTGAACTCCAAGTGGCCGAGCTCGAGGCCGAGCGGGAAGGGCAGGCTTTCGGCAAGACGATTCTGCCCCTCTCTGACGTTCAGCCCAACGGCTACCAAGAGATCCTCGTCGCGGGCGATGGACTGGTCACATCTGGGGGCTTTCGGGTCGGTGGCCTCTCGGTCTTTGACGGGCCCATGGTGCCCGACTGCGTCCCCTCAATTCCCTACTGCGGACAGGTCGTACCCAACAGCACGGGCATGCTTGCAACTCTTACGCAAGCAGGCGATGCAGATCTCTCAGGCAGCCTATTTCGTCTCTTTGGAAACGACCTCCCGATCGGATCGAACGTCCTGCTGCTAACGAGCCTCGAGACGGGCTTTGCCAGTCAGCCCGGGGGCAGCGCCGGCAATCTCTGCCTCGGCGGAGCGATCGGCCGCTTCACCTCGATCATTCAACAGACCGGCCCCAGCGGACGCGTGGTGTTTCGACCTGACCTGGCGCAGATGCCGACGCCCTTGGGCCACGTCCAGGCAGACTTCACGCAGATCTGGCACTTCCAAGCGTGGTATCGGGACATGGATGCGAGCGGAGTCATGGGGTCCAACTTCACGTCGGCCCTCAGCGTCGACGTCTGCCCCTAGGCGGCGCGATGCCGGTGACCGTATCCGGGGTACGATCAGTAGGACAGCGACTGGATGCGCAGGCGCCAGCTGTTGGGAGAGAGGGCGAACTGCTGCACCGTCCAAAAGGTCTGATCGTCTGCGGGGTCGACCCCGGTGATGCTGTAGTCGCCCCAGCGGCTCACGCCCTGGTTGTCCAGGAAGGTGTAGGGCCCTTGCCCCGCCTGGAGCAGAACCGGCGCCGCCATTGCGCCCTGGGGGAAAGTTGCCCTTCTACCCGTGGCGTAGGCCCCGGCGTACTCCGACGGACTCGACCCCGTGAAGCCGACGACCACGTCCTCCGACCCATTCACTGAGATCGAGGGCATGATGAAGCTGCGGACCGGATCGGCCACCGTTCCGAACTGAACGAGATCGAGGGTCGCCGGGTTGATCTGGTACCAGCGCACGGCCGCGCGGCCGCCGACGTCGATGCAGTGCACCGTCCAAAGCGATCCCGCGCGATAGACCGCGTTCATGGCAAGGGTCGAGGGGGCCGAGAGCCTGATGTTCGTTCCCAGCTGGGGCGCGTCCGGCCCGGTCGAGAAGGCAGGAACGCCCACGACCCCCCTCTCCACAAGGCTCGGAGCGGTCAGGCTTCCGGTGATCTGCCGGATCCGAAGGCCCTGGCCGGCGCTACCTGAGACCAAGAACACGCCACCCGAGCCCCCAAAGGTGACGCAGGGCTGAATGGCGCTTTCCAGGGGCCTGCTGCTCTCGAGGGGAAGTGAGCGCCAGGCCGTTACCGTCCCAAGGGATGGGCTCGCCGCCAGCAGCGGCTGCTTATCCACCGCGAAGATCGACATGCCGCCAGGGGCCATGAAGAGCGCTGTATAGATGCCGTTCTCGTCCACGCCAAGGGTCGGGTAGTCCGGGAACTTCCCCGTGTCCGCCCCTTGGGCCACGATGAACGACGTCTTGAACCAGCTGCCGGTGGGATCGCTCGTCATCGAGTACGCCAGGTACACCCGGGAGTCCCAGTCGGACGCAATCAAGACGAAGCGGTCCTCCCCGGCGTCGTAGGCGAGGCGCGGATCGCCCAAGAGCCCCCCCACTCCGAAGAAAGTGGTCTGGGCAACGTCGAGCAGCTTCTGACCGCTGGCCTTGGAGTAGATCGCAAGGTGACCGTTGGGAGCAGCGATGTAGTGATCTGGTCCGGCGGCACCGTTGGTGTCTGGAACGCTCAGGGCGCCGGTGTCCCCGGTCCTTGGCCCGAGGATTCCCATGCCCAGCTGCGGCGGAGCCACCAAGGGCACCGCTCCGATCGGGCTCGCTGGGGGCAGCATGGTCGCCGGGCCCAAGGCCCGGCTCTGGCGCCCTCCCCCATTGGATGCAGGTCCGCCGTGAATCGGCGCGGTCCCGTGTGCCGAGGCGTTGAAGTCTCCGCTGCCTGCCTCCCAATCCAGGTCGAAGTAGCCGCTGCCCGTCAGGGTCTGGCCGTCCTCCAACTCTTCAAAGTCAACCACCAGCGTCCGCCGGCGGCCGCTCTCCTCGACGTCGAACGTCAGGTCGTCCATGGCGAACCACCCGGCGCCGCGAATGACCGGATCCGCCAGGAACACAACTCGATCCACTTCCGGAAGCTCCAGGGCCCACCAGCCTGGCTCGTCGGAGACCCCTTCTGTCAAAACGCTGCGGCCGACTTCGACTCCCTCACGGTAGCCGACGGCCCGCAGCCCACTCGTCGCAGCTCCCCTATCCCCGTGCCTGGCAACCCAGACACCCTGAAGAGAAACCTCACGGCGAAAACCAATCCCAAGGCGAGTGTCGCCCCATGAGTTGTAGACATAGCGCTCTCCCGAGTGCGGAGCCCGGGCATCGCCCTCGGGCGGCACCGTCCATTCCCCCGAAGCACCGTGGCGCATCCGCGGGTCAGGGGCCAGCTCCGCCGCTGATGCCCTAGCCAGCACCGCGTCCATCCCTTCGACCCACGACCGACCAAAGCTCGCCGCGTCGAGTCGCTCGGATCCATGTGAGGCGGCCCCCATCTCCACCTGGGATGAACGGGGCTCAGTTGGGTGGGAGATCTGCGCAGCAGCCGCAAGGGCGAGAGTCGTAAGCATGCCCCTATGTTGCGCGACTCCCCTCAGTGGCGAAAGCGAAAGATCCGCCACGAGCGTCTAGGCATCTACTTCAGATTGATTCGATACACATCCCGACTCTCGTCGAGCATGCTTGGCCCGAACGTGACCTGGATGCGCTCCTCTGCTGTGCCTCCGACCGTATCTCCATCGGCAATGACAGGCCCTTCGGAGACCAGGTACTGAGCGATCCCGTATGCCATATCGAAGACCTCTACGTACGGCGTTTCGCATGGAGGAATCTCAATCTCCATGAGGCCAAATGCAGCAAGACCCGAGGTGTAGATGCCTCTGTTCGTTGACCCCTCTACTAAGACCATCTGAAAGCGGACCCATACCAGTAGTGGGAGCGACTCGGGTGACGCCTCTTCCGTCAGTTTGCGGAACAGCTCGACGTTCGTCGCCGCCGGGCCTCGTCCCCAAAGCACTCCGAGCGCTCGTTCGCCGGCGAGGTCGAGCGCGGCTCGAACAGCCTGGGTCAGTTCGAGAGCCATCTTCACGTGGTCAGGAGAACCACCGGAGCAAGTCACTAGCAAGGCGGACTGATGGGTAGCGGCCTCCTCACCCCCGTTCGGCCAATACGGGGAGGCAGTCGCTCCTTGGATGGCCTCCTCCATGGGTATTGGCGCCGACAAGTCCGCGAACCCAAGGATGTGTCCGGAGTCGAGTTCGAGAGCGGCGACCATGTCGCTGTCGGATTGGCCCTCCGTGCCGTTCGTGAGGCTTGACCCTACGGAGCCCGGGAAGGCGCTCGCAAGCGCAGCCGCTGCACTCTCGGCCTTCAGTGGCTTGGCTCCGCTCAGTAGCACGATGGCCGCCATCGAATGACCCGCAGACTCTTTCCAGCTCATCGCGTCGGTGCCCGTAAGGTCGGCCATGTCGCCGCGCGATACTCTCACGAGCCCCTTGCTTGAAAGGTCAATCCCAGGGGTGTCGGAGGGCTTCCGCCGACATGCCGTCGCCACGACTTCGATCTCGCCAGCCGGTACGGTCACACGCCGGGTTTCTTTGGGGCCCAGGTAGAAGCGCGTCATCCAACTGCGCGCGCCCCGAAGCTCGAACCGCGTCCACATGGAATCGTCCCGCCCCTCTAGGACCATCAGCCCTCCCTCGCGGAGAGTCAGGCTGGGTTGCAGGGCTCCGGGGGGCTGGTCTCCTGTGAGGAACGGCCAACTGATCCAGCCGTTCTGGGTCGTCGCGTAAATCAAGGACTCGCTTTCAGCCAGGTCATCGAGCGTAAACGTTCCGTCCGGGTTGATCGGGGCTGCCGTCGCTGCCGCTGCTTCTCGGATTGGCTGCCCTACGACGGTCACGGCAAGGTCTTCCCCGAGAGCCTTCTCTGCACGCCTCGTTCGGACCTTTCCCTCGACTTCAAGCGAGCGAACGAGCTCGATATTGACGGCCTTGGATCCAGCTGCCACCACCACCTCAGCCACTCCCCAACCAAGCGCTTTCGCTGAGCCTCTTAGCTCGTAGTGCCCAGGCACGAGCCCGGTGATCCGAAAGGTACCATCGCCCTTTGTTCGGACAGAGGTCACCTTGGATGGCGCCACAAAGCTGCGACATTCGATGGTCCCGCGAAGGTTGTCTCCAGCCCGAGCCTTCAAGACTCCATCGATCGTCTGCGCGGAGACGCCGAATGGAGAAGCCCCCGCGGTCGTCCATCCAACCGCAAGTGCGAGTAACAAGATCACGAGAGCGACTCGGTTCATTCCCGAACGATACCGTGACCGTACCGCTGCTCGCGCCCGGTTCTGATCATCACGCTGAAGGGCCCGGCGACCGCCCGAGGGGGCGAACAGCGCCGGGCAGAGATCACGCCCTGGCTCGTGCCGCTCTCCGCCGCGGACAGCGAGGGAGAGGACAAGCGCTGAGGCCAGGTTAGAGGCTGGCATTCATGGCGGGGGCCACCGATGTCGGCCTTGGCACAGCAAGCCAGCCTTCACCGGCGGGCCACTGGTTCTTGACCGACGCTTTATATTCCGCCGCTATACCGCGCGCTCTACCCACATATTCGACTCGATCTTGCCCCCCCCAGAGTTCATGAGCACCACGAGAGCACTCTTTCTTTCCATTATTGCCGCCGGCGGCATCGCTCAGGCCCAAGAGCCATTGGAGCCCGGTGCGACCTCACCTCGGGCCTACGAGCTCAGCGACGCGCAGCTCGACGAAGCGATCCAACGCTACTTCAAGAAGGACGAGAGCGTGCGGGCATCCTACGGCAGCAAAGGGGTTCGCCTGGAGAGCGCCGACGGCAACTTCCAGACGAATCTGCTCTGGCGCGCGCAGCTGCGTGCGACGAACCCGTACCGCAGCGATCCCCGTCAGCGTGGCTCCTTCAACAACGAGGAGTTCACCGCCGAGGGGCGGCGGCTGCGGATGAAGATCGGCGGTCATGGCTACCGCCCGTGGCTGAAGTACTACTTTGAGGTCGATCTCCAGCCGACACGCTCCTCGAGCAGTTCGAGTTCCGGCTCTAGCGCGCGCGTCATCGATTGGCGCATCGACGTGGCCAAGAACAAGAAGTTTGGTGTCCGTGTGGGTCAGTGGAAGATCGACTACAACCGCGAACGCGTCGATTCGTCAGGACGCCAGCAGTTCGTCGAGCGATCGATCATCAACCGTACGTTCACGATTGACCGCCAGGTGGGGCTCAGCTTCCGCGGACGCCTGTTCGAAGGCACCGGCGCGGATCTCCGCTACTACGCGGGCGCGTTCACCGGCGAGGGTCGCGGCGTTGCGAACGACGACGAAAACCTGATGTACGCGACCCGTCTGCAGTGGAACTTCATGGGCAGGGACCTTGCGCTGCGGCAGACCGACGTCGAGCGTACCGAGAAGCCGACGGGCACCTTCGCCCTTGCCGGCGCGACGCATAGGGGCCGAGCGACTCGCTGGTCCTCGAGCGGCGGCGGCAACCTCGACGGTTTTAGCAGCGTCGCTGACGCCGAAGACGGCCAGTATCGCGTGAGCCAGGCGGTGGCGGAGCTCGCGTTCAAGTATCAGGGTTTCTCGACCCAGAACGAATTCCACTACAAGCACGTCCGGGACACGACAGTGGGCGATGGCCAAGCGGCCCGCAACAGCGACCTCTACGGCTACTACACGCAGTTCGGCTACTTCTTCCACGAGAGCTACCCGTCGTTCCCCGAAGAGCTCGAACTGGCCATTCGCCACGCGTGGCTCACCGAGCCGAACGCGAACGACTTGAACTTTGAGAACGAACGCGAAGAGACCACGCTTGCCGCCAACTGGTTCTTCGACGGGCACAACAACAAGCTGACGCTCGACTACTCGTACCTGACGCTAGACGACGGCGGCGTGGACGTCTCTGACCACGGACACCGCGTTCGCCTGCAGTGGGACGTCTCCTTCTGACCCCAGCAAATCGGCGTATCGCAGCCACAGTCCCCTACGCCGTGCGGGCCGCAGTCTAGTGCACTAGCCCCCCACGGCACGGACGACCAGTAGCCAGTACCCCTCCTCTGGGGTGCTGGCTACTGCGGTTTCGTCAAGCAAGGCGATGTACCGGCGCATCCTAGAAGGCGAAAAGTCGCACCCAAGCGCTGTGGGACCAGCGCTGGCGCCCTCGACCGGGAACTCAGAGAACAAAAGTGGACCAGAACCCCTCTTAGAGTTTACAGCGTCAACCTGGAATGGCCGATGTCCTAAGAGGTCTGAGCTGTCACCCGCTCCAGCAGATCGACCCCCACCTCCGAGTTGTGTCCAACCTTTCGCAACTTCCTATGCCCGATCCCCAGCGAGCCACAGGCACCGACCTGAAGCAAGCCATCTTGGACGAAGCCAGGCGCGTCCTTGAGGAGCAGGGGTATACGTCGCTATCCACACGGCGGCTGGCGAGCGCGGTGGGCTGCACCGCCACGAGCATCTACCTCTACTTCAAGAGCAAGGATGCGCTGATCTACGCGCTGATCGAGGAGGGCTTCGAAGAGCTCAACGAGCGCATGCTCCGGGCCTCTGACCTGCCGGGCACGCCCCTAGAGCGATTGGAGCGCGCTTCGATGGAGTACGTGCGGTTCGGACTCGAGCGCACCCACTACTACGAGATCATGTACACCCTGCGCGCGGAGCAGATGGAGCGCTTCCCTGCGGCTTCGTACCGTCGCGCTAGCATTGGCCTAGAGGCCTTCGCGAAAATGGCGGGCATGGGTCCAGAGGACGGACTCCTCTCCGGCACAGCGCTTTGGTCAAGCCTCCACGGACTCGTGTCACTCATGATCGCCAAGCGCGTTGATGTCAGTATCGACCGCGACGCCCTCATCGCCCACACGGTGCATTCCGCCTGCGCCTCCGCCTTCGCACATCTGAGCGGCGACGCCGCCGACTCGACAGCCTCCTAACCGAGCACTGACCCAACGGACTGAACCCCAGTCGCATTCACCCCAATGACCCTTCTTGCCATGACACTCCCCATCGCGTTTCTCGGGTTCCTCTACTCGGTCTCTTGGCCGTGGCTCGTTCTCGGCATCCTCGTCGTCGCCCTGACGCTTGGTTTCCTCGCCGCGCCGATCATCGCCTGGACCGTCTTCGGCGGTGTTCTCGCGCTTGGACTCTTCTCGTGGCCCTGGGTCCTGGCCTACGCCGCCGTCATGGCGGTCTTCAACATGCCGAAGCTGCGCCAGTCGCTGGTTTCCGGCCCGATCATGAAGACCATGAAGGCGCTGAAGTTCCTGCCGGTGATCTCCGAGACGGAGCGTACGGCGCTGACCGCCGGCACGGTGTGGATCGACGGCGAGCTCTTTAGCGGCAAGCCGGACTGGAACCGGACGCTGCACGAGCCGTACCCCGACCTCACGGACGAGGAGCGCGCGTTTATCGACGGCCCATGCGAAGAAGTCTGCCGCATGACCGACGACTGGAAGGTGCACCAGGATCGTGATCTGCCGGAGAACGTCTGGCAGTTCCTGAAGGACAACGGTTTCTTCGGCCTGATCATTCCCAAGGAGTACGGCGGTAAGGGGTTCACCGCCTCCATGAACAGCGCCGTTGTATCGAAGCTCTCCTCGCGCTCGGCTCCGCTCGGAATTTCGGTCATGGTGCCGAACTCCCTCGGCCCGGCCGAGCTCCTGACCCACTACGGCACGCAAGAGCAGAAAGACCACTACCTGCCGCGCCTTGCGAACGGTACGGACATTCCGTGCTTCGCGCTGACTGAGCCGGACGCCGGCTCGGACGCGGGTGGCATGAGCTCCTCCGGCGAGATCTTCGAGCGCGACGGCGAGCTTTGGGTCAAGCTCAACTGGAACAAGCGCTACATCACGCTGGCGGCGATCTCCACGGTGCTCGGCCTGGCCTTCAGGCTGCGCGACCCAGAGAACCACCTCGGCGGCGGCGTGGATCGAGGCATTACCTGTGCCCTCATTCCGTCGAAGACGGACGGCGTCGTCCTCGGTAAGCGTCACGACCCCCTCGGCGTGCCGTTCTACAACTGCCCCACCGAGGGCCACAACGTCGAGGTCAAGCTCGACGATGTGATCATCGGCGGCCGCGCAGGCATTGGCCAGGGCTGGCGCATGCTGATGGAGTGCCTCGCGGCAGGCCGCGGTATCTCGCTGCCCGCATCGGGTTCTGCCACGGCCAAGATGACCGCTCGCATGACCGGCGCCTACGCCGCAGTTCGCAAGCAGTTCGGCCTGCCCATCGGCAAGTTCGAAGGCATCGAAGAAGCGATGGCACGCATCGGCGGTAAGGCGTACATCCTGGAAGCGGCGCGCCGCACGACCTGCGGCGGTCTCGACGGCGGAGCCAAGCCCGCGGTCGTCACGGCGATGGCGAAGTACAGCTTCACCGAGCTCGCCCGCGAGTGCCTCAACGACGCCATGGACATTCTCGGGGGCAAGGCCATCTCCATGGGCCCGCGCAACCCGATCGCCAACGCCTACATGGCGACGCCAATCAGCATCACCGTGGAGGGAGCCAACATCCTCACGCGGACGCTCATCATCTTCGGTCAGGGCGCGATTCGCTGCCACCCGTACGCCTGGGACGAGGTGACGGCCGTCGATAACAACGACGTCCCCGCCTTCGACAAGGCCTTCTTCGGGCACGTGGGTCACGTGGTACGCAACATGTCGCGCTCGGTGGTTCTGTCCGTGTCCCGTGGTCTCTTCGCACCGGCACCGGTCAACGGCCCCGCGGCCCAGTACTACCGCAAGCTCTCCTGGGCATCGGCTTCCTTCGCCACGATGGCGGACATGGCCATGGCCATGCTCGGCGGCGACCTCAAGCGGCGCGAGGCCCTGACCGGCCGCTTCGCCGACGTGTTCTCGAACATGTACCTCGCGAACGCCGTCCTGCGTCGCTTCGAAGCAGAGGGCCGCAAGAAGGAAGACATCCCCTACCTGCACTACTCGATGCAGCACTGCCTGGCCGAGATCCAAAAGGGCTTCGACGGCATCTTCCGCAACTTCAACGTTCCGGTCGTTGGCTGGTTCTTCCGCTACCCGATCGGGTTCTGGTCGCGCCTCAACTCCCTGGGCACCGGCCCCGGCGACAACACGATGCAGAAGGTTGCCCAGGCCATGCAGGTTCCGGGCGAGCAGCGTGATCGCATGACCGCTGGCATGTACGTCCCGACGGCTCTCGACGAGACGATCGGGCAGATGGAGCACGCGCTGACGCTGTGCACCGAGGCGGACATGATCCAAAAGCGGATCCGCGAGGCCGTCAAGAAGAAGCAGCTTCAGAAGAAGTCGCGGGCTCTCCTGCAGGCCGACGCCCTGCGCCTCGGCATCATCACTTCGGCGGACGCCGATCTGATGGCGCGCGCCGAAGAGGCACGCCACGCCGTCGTCGCTGTCGACTCCTTCGCGCTGGAGGACTACAAAGAGCGCGGTCTGGAGCCGACCGTCCCGATGGGCCTCAGGCGCCTTGAGGACTCCCCGAAGAACGAAGCGACCCAGGAGCAGGAGCAGGAGCAGGAGCCCGAGGCCAAGTCGAGCGAAGACCAGCCTGACGGCGACGCCGCCTAGGAAGAGTGACGAGCTCCGAGCCAGACAGCACGGCAGCGAATAGGACGGAGGACGTAGCGGACCAGTGGTTCGTCTACGTCCTCCAGTCCGATGTACGCCCCGTGACCTACGTCGGCATCGCGAAGGACGTCGAGGCGCGCCTCCTCCAGCACAACGGCGAAGCCAAGGGAGGCGCCAAGTCCACCCGTGCAGCCCGCCCATGGCGACTGGCCCGCACAGAAGGCCCTTTCGCCAGTCGAGGCGAGGCCCAAGCGCGCGAGTACGAAGTCAAGCAGCTCCGCGGTGCAGCCCGCCTGGGTCCTTAGGCCCTACTCAAAGGTCAGCTCGACCGCCGTGGTGAAGTTGGACGTCGCGCCGCCGCTCGCGGCCGTGTCACGGTGCCAGGCCTGGAAGAACCACGTGTCGCCCGGTTGGGCGGCGATGAACGAACCGGAAGGGCATGGGATCGCGGAGAGATCCAACGCGAGCTCGAATTGACCCGCCGCACCGCTGTTCTGGATCTGATTCGCGGCCACATACCGGCCGATCGCGCCGCCGAGGCACAGCGTGCCCTCCGAGCCAGGGACACTTGTCACAAGGTCCTGGGTCGAGCTCACGAGGAAGAAGCCGAACGTCGCCGGCGGCAGCGAAGTGGCCAGGAGGCTCAGGCTGTTCGTGGCCACGTCCAACGACCCGGCCGCAGCGATCTCGCCGCCCATGCCCGTCGAGTTCGGCACGCTGGGAGCGCAGATGGGCTGGCCCACGGGAACGATGAGCGTCCCCCCGAGAACATCGACGCGCTGATCCGACCGCGACGCTATGAGATCCTGGTCGCCGTCCCCATCTAGGTCCATCAGCGAACTAATCCGCGCAGCCTCGTCGAACAGGGTCGGGGCCGCAAAGGTGCCGTCCCCCAGGTTCTCGACGAGCACGAACCCCGGACTCACCTGGGCCAGAACGTCGAAGTCCCCGTCTTCATCCGCGTCGAACGGGAACACCTTGAACGGGCTCGTCGGAAGGTCACTGGCAACGGACTGTGCCCCAGAGAAGCTGAGTCCACCCAACCCCTCGTACCAGAGGACCCGCCTCTGCGCAATGCCCCCAGAGGCGCCTCTCCGTCCAACGAGGAGGTCGAGGACCCCGTCGCCGTTCAGGTCGACGATGGAAGGCGGCAGGACCAGCCCCACCGCATCCCCGACTACCTGCCGCGTCTGAAAGACCCCGCCTCCGAGTCCAAGCCCGACCTGGACTTCGTTGCCAGAAGCGACAAAGAGATCAGCGAGCCCGTCGCCGTTGAGGTCGTCAACCACCGGAAATCCACCGGGGTCTTCGATCGCCCCTCCCACCGAGACGACCGATCCGAATGCGCCGGTTCCATCGTTGAGCGAGCGCACGAGGCGTGTTCCCGACTGACCCGTGGCAAGGACGTCGAGATCGCCGTCGCCATCTAGGTCCACAAGCTCGACGGCGTCGATCGAGTTGGAGGAAGGCGGCAGCGCGACGGGAGAGCCAAAGCCAGCGGTTGTCGAGTCGCCTGGGTAGAGGACCATCTGTCCGCCCAGGGTCGTCAAGAGGTCGTCGACTCCGTCGCCGGTGGCGTCCCCGACTGCGGGCAAAGCGGCGAAGGGTTCGATCTCGACCGCAATACGCGGCGGGCCCAGCTCTAGCGCGCTCGTACGATCCATCAGGTAGGCCGTATCGCCGAAAACGTCGACACCGAGCACGGACCCATGCGCTCCCCCAAGCTGCACGGGCAGCAGCGGCACGCGGTGAAAGACCGGGCTCAAGTGCACCGGCGAGTCGAAGCTGACGCCGTTGCCGGGGAAGATCTCAACGCGTGAATCATCGTCGACAATCGAGAGGTACTCCGTGACCACCACGGCGTCGATGGCGCTGGTGCCCGTGATGTCGAGGAGATGCCAGCCGGCGAGGCTCCTGCGGCCCTCAGCTAAGGTAGGACCTGCCGTCCAGTTGCCGGCACCGTCGTTCAAGAAGGAGAGAAGGTGGTCTGGTCCGAAGCTTCGGTCGTACACCACCATGTCCTCATCGCCGTCGGAGTCGAGATCCACGCACTTGATCTCACTGCTGAACCCCGAGAATCCGATGGGAACCGGATTCCCATAGGCTTGCCCCCCGAGATTCTCGTGGTAGGCCGCCAGGGATGAGGAGATCGAGAAACTGCTAGCGACGTCGAGATCGCCATCCCCGTCTGCGTCGATGAAGGTTGCATCGCGCAGATACAGCTGCGTCCCATTCGACTCAAGACGTGAACCGTTGGCCTCGGGGATCGGGAGCGTGCCGCGGTTCTCGAAGACAGCGGCGCCGCCGAAGCTGCGCAAGAGGAGCACGTCGAGATCGCCGTCTCCGTCGTTGTCTCCGATGTCGAAGCCAATGATCCCCGTGAATTGGTCGACCAAGACCTGTGGAGAATCGAAGCCCGACGCAGACCCGTTCCCGTAGCAAATCTGAACCCGACCGGACGATAGGAACGAGGCCGCCACGATGTCGAGTTGGCCGTCACCGTCCATGTCCACCACGTCGATCTTGCCGGGCTGGGAGCCAGGAATGCTGCCGAGGACAATGGGCGCGCCAAAGGTGGCATCGCCCTGTCCGGGAGCCCAGGAAAGGTCTCCCGCGTCCGAGACTTGGAGGAAGTCGAGGACGCCATCTCCGTTTAGGTCCCTGAATTCCATGGCCTTCGGCACGGCCCCCAGGGTCGTGACGAGCCGCCGGGGGAAGCTGCCGTCCGGGGCGGGCGCAGAGAAGGCGTGCACCTCGCCAGTCAGCGAGTAGGCAACCACGATCTCCGGAGCCCCGTCCCCGTCAATGTCGCCGACGGCACTTCTGCCTGGCTGTTCGAACGACGGCAAAAGCGGCTGGGCATCTGTGAAGGGAGGAGAGATCTGCGTCAGAACTGGCGCGGCGAGCGCAACGAAAGGAGTAAGCATGGGAGTTGCTGGTGGCTAGAGAGGAACGCTGGGTTGATCCTACAGCCCAGGGAGATTTGGCCGGCGGCGGTACTGTCTCACCCCAAGAAACCTCCGCAGCAGGCTGAAGAGTGCCCTACGCCCTGCCACCCTCAAGCCAGCGCGCCCGGGCTCGAGCGCCTACGAGACGCACGACTACCAGGCGGCGCTCGGCACATGGCAGCCACTGGCGGAAGACGGCGACCCGTGGCGCAGACTCCTAGGCCTGAAGTAGGCGTGCGCTAGCTGCCGTAGGCACGCTATTGGGCGAATCCCATCGTCTTCGCCCTGCCGCCCTCGGTAGAGTCTCCGAGCGATGAGTGAGGAATCCTGGCGGGACTTACCGGATGTTGTTGAGACGGCGGACCGGGAGGCGCTGGAGGAGTTCCTTGACGGGCTAGGCCCCGACGATCGAACGCTTGCGGTGAGCCGCCTGCCGGAGTCGGCTCGCGAACTCCTGCTGGAGACGATCGACCCCGAAGAGGCCGCGGAGATCATCGAAGGGCTGCCGGAGTCTCAGGTGACCGAGGCCATCGAGCACATGCCCGCGGAACTCGCCGCTCGGATCGTTGAGGAACTGCCGAGCCATCACGCGGCCGACGTCGTGAACGACCTGCAGCTGGAGTCGGCCGAGGCGATCCTCTGCGAGATGACGCCGGCTGACGCCGTCGACATCCGCGCGCTGACCCAGTACGACGATGACGTTTGCGGCGGGCTCATGGAGTCCGAGAAGCTCAGCTACGACGCCACGACGCCGGTGGGCGACGTGATCGCGGACCTCCAGTCAAACGCCGACCGCTACAAGGACTACGACGTCCAGTACGTTTACGTCACGGACACGGCGGGACGCCTAGAGGGCGTTCTCTTCCTGCGCTCGCTGCTTCTGACTCCGCCCTGGACGCAGATCTCGGAGATCATGCTTACCGAGCCACGCTACGTCCTCGATTCGTCGCCGTCGGACGAACTGCACGCCCTCTTCGCCTCGATCTCCTACAACGCCGTCCCCGTAGTGGACGAGCAGCATCATCTACTCGGCGTGCTCCGACGCAGCGCCGTCAAGGAACGGCGCGCCGAACGAAGCGATCGCGACTACCGCCTGACCCAGGGCATCGTCGGGGGCGAAGAGCTGCGCACCATGCCGCTCCTCACCCGCGCCCGCCGACGCCTCTCTTGGCTCAGCGTCAACGTCGTTCTCAACGTCATCGCAGCTAGTGTCATCGCCGCGAACGAGGAAACGCTAGAGAAGGTGATCGCCCTCGCGGTCTTCCTGCCGATTCTCTCGGACATGAGCGGCTGCTCCGGCAACCAAGCCGTGGCCGTCACGATGCGCGAGCTGTCCCTGGGCGTCGTTCGCCCGACGGAGCTTCTGCGCACCGCGTTCAAGGAGATCTCCGTCGGCGCTATCAACGGCCTCTGCCTTGGACTCCTGGTGGGCGCCGCTGCCTGGGGCTACTCGGGCCAGCCATGGCTCGGAGCCGTCATCGGCGTTGCGCTGATGCTCAACACGATCCTGGCGGTCATGATCGGCGGCTGCGTGCCGCTCGTGCTCAAGCGCTTCGGCGTCGACCCAGCCCTCGCCTCTGGACCGCTGCTGACCACGGTGACGGACATGTGCGGCTTCTTCCTCGTGCTGACGTTTGCGAGCGCGCTGATCGACAAGCTGGTATGAGACGCCCCGTTCGCATCGCGGGGATCGGCAGGTATCTCCCCAAGACCATCGTGACCAACGACGAGCTAGAGCGGCGCTTTGGCCTGAGCGAAGATTGGATCGCCACGAAGACCGGCGTCAGAGAGCGGCGGCGCGCAGACGTCCCCGCTGGCGAAACAGCCAGCGTCATGGGCGCGGCTGCGCTTACGGAGGCCCTTGAACACTCGAAGGTCGCCGCCCAGGACCTCGACCTCATCATCAACGCTTCCGGCACCCCCGAGCAGGCGATCCCCGACGGCGGCCCGCTGATCCAGCGCGAGCTCGGGCTCGAGCGCTCCGGCATCCCCTGCTTCACCGTCCATGCGACGTGCCTTAGCTTCGTAGCGGCCCTCGACGTCGCCGCATCGATGCTGACGACGGGCACTCACAGACGCGTTGCGATCGTGAGCACCGAGATCGGCTCCAAAGGCGTGAGCGGCGTCGACCCCAAGTCGGAGTCCCTTTGGGGCGACGCGGCCGCGGCCGTGGTGCTGGAACGAGCGCCCGATGGGTCGAGCAGCGCGCTCGAGCGGGTTCTCTTCCGCACGTGGAGCGAAGGCGCAGAGCTCACCGCGATCCGCGGCGGCGGCACCAAGCTGCATCCGTCCCGCGAAGACGCGGTGCCGGAGGACCTGCACTTCACCATGAACGGCCAGGCGGTGCTGCAAATGAGCCTGCGGCGCGCGGGCCGCTTCTTCGCAGACCTCCATCCCTCGCTGCGCAAAAGCGGCATGGAAGGCACCGGCGATGAAGACCGGGTCGACGTGGCCATCACCCACCAGCCCAGCAAGGCCGGCCTCGAAGCCATGGAGCGCTTCGGCGTTGCGCCAGACCGCACCGTCGTCACCTTGGACCGACTCGGCAACTGCGTGGCGGCATCCCTTCCCTGCACGCTCTACGAAGCCGTTCAGTCCGAGAGGCTCAAGCGAGGCGACCGCGCACTGCTCTTCGGCACAGGCGCAGGACTCTCGATGGCTGGCGCGCTCTTGACCTTCTGATGCGCATTCTCGTCACGGGAGCCACGGGATTCTTAGGAGGCGCTGTGGCGCGCGAGTTCCACGCGGACGGCGCCGAAGTATTCGCCCATGGGCGCAGCGCAAAAGCGGCCGACGCGCTCATCAGCGACGGAATGGGCGTGACCCTGACTCCGCTAGAAGATCGTGACGCAGTCTACGCCATGGTGAGCGCCGCTCAGCCAGACGCCATTGTCCACTGCGCTGCCAAATCCGCACCGTTCGGCCGCGAGCTAGACTTCATAGGAGCGAACGTCATCGGCACCATGCACTTGCTCGAAGCGGTCGCGCAGGTGGGGACACCACGCTTCGTACACATCTCAAGTCCGAGCATCTACTGCGCAGGACGCGCCCTCGAGAACGTGAACGAGGATGCAAGGCTCCCGGGACGGAGTATCAACCACTATGCGGCGAGCAAGCGAGCCAGCGAGGAGCTCGTCAGACAAGCACACGAAGCCGGCTTCCCCACGGTGACCCTGCGACCGCGCGCGATCTACGGACCCGGTGACAACGCGCTCTTTCCCCGACTCCTCGCCGCGCTCAAGGATGGAAAGCTCCCGGTCATTGGCTCCGGCGAGAACCGCATTGACCTCACGTACGTCGACGATGCGGTCCATGGGGTCAAGCAGGCGCTCGTCGCGGGCCCCCACTGCCTCGGCCGCGCCTACAACTTGACGAGCGGCGAGCCGGTGCACCTGTGGGATCTCATCCGCGACCTTTGTCAGCGGCTCGACCTCGCCCCGCCGACGCGCCGCGTCGGACGCACGGCTGCTCGCATGGCCGCTTTTGGCATGGAGACCTGGCACCGGCTGGCGAGACGCCCCGGCGAGCCTCGGCTCACGCGCTACTCCGTCGACTCCTTGAGCCTCGATGCCACCCTCGACATCTCTGCGGCCAAGCGCGACCTCGGTTACGAGCCCTCTGTGTCCGTGGAGGAAGGCGTCGCGCGGTTCGTGGCAAGCCTGGAAGCAGAATGAGCGAGTGCCGACTCACCCTGCTGGATACTGGGTACTGCGTCCACCCCGAGCACGTCGTGCTGCGAAACCGCCGCCTGAAGCCGATGCGCTTTCCCGCCATGTTCGCGGTGATCGAGCACCCTGAGCGCGGACCCATTCTCTTCGACACGGGCTACGCACAGCCCTATCTCGACGCCGCACGCTCGACCTGGACGGGCCGCATCTACAACGCCGTCACGCCGGTGACCTCGTTGCCCTCTGAGTTCGCGGCGGCTAAGTGTCGCGCGATCGGTATCGACCCCGCGGACGTCTCACTGGTGATCGCCAGCCATTTCCACGCGGACCACGTCGCCGGTCTGTGCGACTTTCCGCGGGCCGAGATCATGTTCCTAGAGAGCGCGTGGACGCGGGTCGCCAAGCTCAGGGGGCTGCGCGCGCTGCGCCAGGGCTTCCTTCCCTCGCTGATCCCCGCGGACTTCGAGTCCCGATCGAACCCCATCGAGGGTAAGGCTTGGTGCGCACTCGGTTCCGAATTCGGCCCGTTCCAGCGGGGCGTCGACCTCCTTGGGGACGGATCGCTCGTGGCCGTCGCGCTCCCCGGGCACGCAGCCGGCCAACTGGGACTCTTCGTCCAGAGGCAAGGCCTGCCCGACGCGTTCTTGGTGGCTGACGCCTGCTGGACGGCGCGGAGCTTCAAGGAGGGCATCATGCCCAGCCGTGTGACGCGGCTCTTGTTCGATGACATGGACGCGTACCGCTTCTCGCTCGGGCTCATCGGCGCCTTCCACAAGCTGCACCCGGAAGTGGAAGTGATTCCGTCCCACTGCGGCGAGACCCATCGGCGGCTCGTCCTCGGGGAGCCGCTCCCTTGACAAAGCGCACGCTGCTCCTCACGGGCTGCGACGGCTTCATCGGCCGTCACGTGACCAGGGCTGCGCGCGAAGGCGGCTGGCAGGTTGTCGGCGTCACCCGCTCGTCGGAGCCAGCCGCCACCCCCGAAGAACGTCTCTACCTCGACCTCAACGCGGCGGATGCGGAAGATCGACTCGTGGAAGCGATGCCCGGCGTCGAGGCCATTGTTCACGCGGCGGCTCGCGTACAGCTCTTTGGGCGAGCCGCCCCAGTGATCGCCGAGAACGTGGCCGTCACAGAGAAGGTCGTTCGCGCCGCAGAGCGCGCTGGCTTCCCGCGGCTCGTGTTCCTGTCGAGCGCGAGCGTGCTGTTCGAGCGACGCGAGCAGCGCGACCTCAGGGAGGACGCGGCGCCTCCCACTCGCTGCCTCAACGGCTACGCCGAGTCCAAGAAGCGCTGTGAAACGCTCGTGCGCGCATACGGCGGGTCATCCGCGATTCTGCGCCCCCAAGCCGTGATCGGACCAGGCGACCGGACGCTCCTCCCCCCCGTCCTAGAAGCCGCACGCAAGGGCAGCTGGCGCTGGATGGGTAGGCCGGACGAAGCCGTGACCGACCCCATGTCCGTTCGGAACCTCGCAGAGTACTGCCTGCGCGCAGCCGAGCGTCCCGAGGCGACCGGCGTCTTCCATCTTAGCGACGGGGAGCCCAGGTCGATCGAGGGGATGTTCCGTCAGGTCTTTGGGGCACTCGGCCTTCAGGTCGGCGAGCGGCGGATGTCTCGCCTGGCGCTCAAGCTCTTTGCCGGACTCACTGAACGGCCGCTGCGGCTATGCGCCCCGCACGTAGAGCCGTCCCTCACCGACTTCGCTGTCGAAGTGCTCACTCGCACCCGGACGCTTCACCGGACGCGAACGCTGGAACATCTTGGCGTGCCTCTCCACTCATCCGAGCGGGGCCTCCAAGAGGCCATCGCAGCACTGCGTGAATTCGACTAGTCTCTCCGTCGTGCCATGGGCGCGTACCGCTTCGCCAAAGATGATCCTCGCGCTTCTGCCCTCCCTTGCCCTTGGCGCCTACGTGCTCGTCACGGCTTGGAAGTCATGGGCTGCCTTCGCCTATGCGCGCGGCGAGCTGGGCGCACTTCGAGAAGCTGCAGAGGGAACGGAGCCCTACGACCTGACCGTCCTCCAGCCGGTTCTCTCGGGGGACCCGACCCTTGAGGCGTCCCTAAGGACCAACCTTGAGATGCATGGAGGGGACGCCGCGTTTCACCTTTTGGTGGACGACGACGACGCGGAGGCACAGCGCGTGACGGCGAAGCTGCAGCGGCCAGGGGTGACCATCAAGAGCTACTCCGCGGCCGAGCCTGGCGTCAACCCCAAGGTCGACAAGCTGGAACGTGCTTTCGCGGACGTCGTCACGGAGTTCGTGGCCGTACTCGACGACGACACGACCGTCGGGCCCCTGCACATGCGGCGAGCGATCGAAGCCCTGCGCCGCGAGGGCTGCGAAGGGGGCCTGTATACGGGGCTGCCCACCTACCGTGCCGAGCTGAGTTCCGGACAGGGTTGGAGCGATCGCGTGGGCGCGGGGCTGATTGCGGCGTTCGTGAATTCGAGCAGCGCACTGACCTACCTCCCTGCAGCCCACGCCGCCCCCCCCATCACCTTGAACGGCATGTTCTATGTGACGCGGTCAGAGGTTCTTCGCAGCATCGGCGGCTTCACGGCGATCCGCGAAGAGCTCTGCGACGACCTCGCGATGGCCCAGCTCTACCGCCGCGCCGACCGCACAATTCACCAGGGAGCCATGGCGCAGCTTCTCATGACTGGGGGCATGGGCTTCGGCGCGTACGTGACGCGCATGCATCGCTGGTTCGTTTTCGCGAAGGTGCTCGTTCGCCGCGCAAGCCAGTCGGAGCGTGTCCGGTTAGGGATCACTCTCGGCGCGCCACCGGTGCTGCTATGGATTGCGGCCCTCGGCGCACTCACCTCTTGGCCCCGCGCCGCTGCGCTCGGCGCGGTGCTCTTCCTCCGTCACGCCGTGCTCGCGTCCCTGCTTCGCGTCACCCGCGAAGTGCGCGAACCTGGGGGGCACGCAGCCAAGCTGCATCCCGTTTCAAGCGTGCTCTCCGAGCTGTTGATGCCGTTCCACGCAATCCACGCTGCGCTGCGCCCTACCATCCGCTGGCGCACCCGTCGCATGCGCGTGAGACGGGACGGGAGCTTCGAATCCTTGGGCGAGCGAACTTGAGCGCGCAGGCGACCCTGAACTGGACGCCCGTCAAGATCGGTTGGATCTCAGGGGTCAGCCGGCCGGGTACCCGGGCTCTGTCGCCGGAGCAGCGGGGCTTTGTCGAGGCGCTTCCCGGCGCGCCTGACTGGAAGCTCCGGACGAACTTCCCTTACGGCGAACCGGCTCGGGCGTTTCGCAAGACGGCGCTGCCTTTGGCGAGCATGGTGAACCTGACCCACTTCCTGCTCGCTTCCCAGCCAGTTCGTCTCCCCAGCAGGCGTCGAGCTTGGCGCGCGCTGCGTGAATCGTGCGACTATTTGTTCCTCGTGACCAATAGCTGCGGCGCCCAGATCGTGCACGCCCTTGAGGCCGGAGCCCAGCCAGAATCCGCCCTGCGCGTCCTCTCCTTGGGCTCCGTGGATTGGGGCGCTGCCCGACTCACGCGAACTCGACTGCGCGGATCCCTCGATCGCGTGGGCATCCCTGGCAGAGGTCCCGCCGAGATCATCGTAGACGGCGTCGGGCACCTAGACTACGCGCGCTCGGACGAGGTGCGACGGCTCGCCTGCGAGTGGGTACGCTCAGAGCTACAGCGGGTCGGTCACGGCATCGAGTGAGCCCCTTTGGGACTGGGACGCCCAACCTGCCCATCCCGAGGCGATCGCGCTGACCGACGTTCGACGCCGCGTGCTAGCATGCAAAGGATGCACCGGACTCCCATTGCCCTCTTGATGCTCGCCCTTGGCGCGGCGATCGGCGTGCTGGTGGGTTTCACGGCGGGTTCGGGTCAGGCCCTTCAGCCGCGCATCGTCGAGGCGGGTCTCGACGGCATCGAGCGCACGGAGCGGCTGATCCAGAGCACCGGCGAAGAGACCTTGGGCGCATCGGCGGCCAGCACCCGGAGCTCCGCTACGCCGGACTTCCGTGCTGCGCTTGCGCCCTTGGACATCGCGCCGGAGAGCCCCGTGGGAAAACTCACGACGGGGATCGCTGCGGTCGCCAAGCGTGATGCGGAGACGGTGGAATCGCAGCCGACGGATGCCCGGAGGAGCATCACGGGCGTCGCACTCGACCACAAAGGGAAGGCCCTTGAGGGCGTGACCGTGACCATCACCATGAACCCGGACTCCTCTTTAGTGAGCACGAAGTCCGCAGACTCCATCGCCCAAGACTGGGAGGGCGAGCAAGACCTGGCCGCCTCCCTTAGGGAGCGGGCGGCTTCAACGCTCAATAGGCGGCGGCTGCGCAGGGTCGACGTGACGGACGCAAACGGCCGTTTTGAGCTCACCAACCTGCTGCCCGGAAGGCACTACGTGCGAGCGTACTCCAAGGGCTACGTGTTCCGGAGTCGGTCGACGTACGTGGGCAACAGCACCACCGTGACAGGCAAGCCTGCGGAGATGTATCACCTCGAGGTGGTCGGACCCGACGATGCCCCCGTCGACCAGGTCACCATCGGCGTGGCGAAAGACAACCGCTGGACCTACTACGACTGGGATCGAGAGAACCCCTACTTGCCGTTGAGCGAGCGCACGGCCAGGCTGAGAGCCTTCGCCGGGGGGCCGCTCATGGGTGACAAGAAGAACCCCTTCGCGAAGCTCGCGAGCGAGGAGAGGCGTGTTCACCTCGATATCGATGGCGAAGGGCCTCACCGATTCGAGGTCAAGCCCACGCGATCGCTTACGGTGACGGTCGTCGACCAAACCGCTGACGGGCCCACGCTGCCTTTTACGGTGCGGTGCGGAAGAGCCAAGAAGCTGGACGTAGCGGGAGGCCGGCCCAAATTCGAAGGCAAGACAACGACCGTCAAGATGAGCAGCGACGGGCTCTTTCGCATGGCGCGCCTCAACGAAGGTGAATACCTCCTCGGTGTAGGCCGCGGCGGCGATGAGCCGGAGGTCTTCCGGGAACTCCTCGTCACGGACGGCCCCCTTGAGGAGACGGTGGTGCTTCCGCCTGTTCAACGGGAGGACTTCCTCGTCGTGAAGGCCTACAGCCCACGCGGAAGCCTTCTCTCGGGCCTGAGTTTCTCCCTCTGGACTTTGAAGGAAGAGGGGGGCGTCCGCAGCCGCAGTCTTAGCGGAAGCGAGCGCGAACCGGGGGAGTACTGGGTGGGAAGGCCGACAGCGGAAAACACCTGGAATGGCCCGGCGAAGCTCGTGGTGAAGTGCCCGGGCTTCGGCTCGATCGCCACCTTGGTCTCACGGGATCAAGGCTCCGTGCGGGTTGACTTTGAAGATCCCTGCAAGCTCAAGGTCCACGTGCAGGCGGACGCGGAAGAGATGTTTGAAGTGTCACTGCAGGTGACCGATTCGCTGAGTGGTTCGGCATCAAGAACCCTCGCATCCATGTCCCCGCTCGCTACCAAGGGCCAAGGGTTCGTGATCTTTGACGGCGTGCAGCCGGGGCTAGCTAAGATCTCTATGAACTCGGAGGGAAGGAGGAACTGGAGCGGCCCCTCCAAGCTTGCGGTCGCGGAAGTGCTTCTTCGCTCGGGCGAGCAAGAGGCGTCGCTCTCTGCCACTACGCTCTATGACCTCGAGATCCATGCGCCCGGTGAAGAACCTGGGACCGGTTTCTACGCCACCGCCATCGGAAGCGGCACGGAGAGTGAGCTAGGGGGCCGGAGTTACGGGGCCCTCGGGAACGATCATCTTGTCACCCTGTCGAAGCTGCCGCCGGGGCGCTACAAGCTGAGCGTTCAGGCGGGGGATGTTCCACCCATCGAGGTGACGATCCCTTCGAGCGCCATCGACTACGAGCGCCCCACCACCGTCGGGTACCGGGTTTCTGCGTCGAGAAAGGGACGCGATACCGCCCCGCTGATCCCGGGAGACATCATCACAGAGGTCAATGGCGAGTCCATTGCGGTGGGGTCCATTTCCTCACGGGTCCAGCTTGCCGTCGCAGAAGGCCCGACCACGCTGACCCTTGTGCGTGACGGTGATGCCATGGAGCTCTCCATCGAGACGGCTCCAAAAAACGTCCGCTACGCGCCGCTGGCCAGCTTGAAGTAGGGCGGCTTCGCTGAAGCCGATTTCCTGCCCGCTGGATCTGCTTGGCTGGATCTCTCGGCTGGCAGCCCGTGAACGGCTTCAGGCTGGAACTGGGCAGAAATTCATCTCCCTCAGAGCCGACCTCTCGCGTGCTCAGGCGATTAGTGTCAGAATAGCGGGGGCACCGCGCGGCGAGCGTCGGCACGCCCCCCCCCACGAAGATCACCTCCGATCCAGCCCCCAGAAGCAGGCGCATCAAGAGCCCCTGCGTAGAAGTCATATGAACGTCGACCGCCTTGGCTCCATGATCGCCCGCGCCCTCCCGCTGGCTGCCCTCTTCAGTTTCACCTCGTGCGCTTTGATCCAAGAGGACATTCAGTTCGAGGATGACTTCACGGGTAAGAATGTCTTCGCCGTCTCATCGGGGTGGGCCTTCGTGGAAGCCGCGGTGGACCTTGAGAACGGAACCGGCCCGCTCGCGAACCCGAGCATCGGCGGTTCCGACGTAGGCGACTCGCGCGCCGATCTCGAGCCTGTGTTCGGTCTCGGCCTGAGGTACTCGCACTACATCACCCACAACTGGTTGATCGGTCTGCTCTACGAGTATCGGATCTTCGACCCTGAGTCCACGCGCCCGCTGAACGCAGATGTGGACATTGACGACTTCGGCACGCACCACTTCATCCTGGATACGCGCTACCAGTTCGACACGGTCGACAAGGCCAAGCGCCTGCGTCCATACGTTGGCGTTCAGCTGGGCTTCGTCCCCGGCATCGACGCTGACGGCACGGTGAGCTACGAAGCTGTCAACTCGCTCGGCCTTCCAGCGACCACAGAGAGGATCAACCTGAACGGCGACTCGTTCTTCACCCTGGGCTTCGTCGCGGGCGCGTCCTACCTCATTCGTGAGAACATGACTTTCGACTTCGGCGCGTTCTACGAGTACGCACTCAACCCGACGTCGGACCAGCTGGTGCTTGACCCCTACGACGTTCCGCCCCTCGATGAGCCCTCAACCTATGACGGTGAACTCCTGGAGCGCGGCCTCTACCTGGCCTTCGGCGTCTCCTGGATCTTCTAGGCCTGGAATAAGCGCTAAGGATCGTCAGATCGTGCAGCAGTGCCGTGGCCGTGGTCCTTTCGAGGATGACACCTGACTAGGCCGCGAGCCGTTCGCTGAAGGCGCTGGCCTCCAGTGGTGGACTGAACAAGAAACCCTGCACGGCACTGCAGCCGTAGGAGCGCAGGGTTTCGAACTGTCCCCAGGACTCGACGCCGACCGCCACCGTCTGGATACCGAGTGCTCGGCTGAGGCTCATGACGCCCTGAATCAAGGCGGAGGAAGTGGCGTCCTTCTCCATGTCGCGCGTGAAGGCGCGGTGCACTTTCAAAACGTCGATCGGCAGGCGGCGTAGATCCGCCAGGGTGGCCCCCTGCTTGCCAAAGTCGTCAAGGGCGACGGCGACGCCGATGGCGCGCAGGGCACCCAGTCGCTCTTCTGCAGAGTCGATACGAGCCAGCACGTCGGCTTCGGTCACTTCGACTCGAAGCAGCGCTGGGTCAAGCTCGTGCTCCCCGAGGAGCGCTCCGATGCGCTCGACGAAGCCATCCTCTAGAAGGTCAGCTCCGCGGACGTTGATGGAAATGGGCACGGACAGTCCATGGTCGCGGGCAAGAGCAGCGATCTCAGGGATTGCATGCTCGATGACCCAGCTTTCAAGCCGTGCGAGCAGCCCTGAACGTGCTGCGATCGGGAAGAACTCAGAGGGTCCCACCTCGCCGATCTCCTCGCTTTGGAAGCGCAGCAGCGCCTCGGCACCGACGAACTCTTGGGTGCCTGTGTCGATCTTCGGCTGGAAGACGAGCCTGAGTCCGGTCTCTGCGTCGAGAGCTTCCTCAAGACAGCGGGCGACAACCTCGCCGCGACCCAGGAGCGCTTCATCAGCGAGCGTCATGACGCTAGCGCCGAGGTTTCCCTCGAAGGCTTGGGTCGCCGCCTTGCGCGACAGGCGCACCGCATCGTCAAGCGTCTGCCCGTAGGTCCCAGAGTCAGCTAAGCCGAAGCCCGCATGAACCTGGGTGGCCGCAATGCCCTGCTCGACGAACGCGCGCTCAATGGTCGTTGCTACAGCAACCCATGAAACCCCTTCCGGGAGCGCGAGCACCAATCGATGGTCCTCAAGCGCGATTCCTGAAGTGAGCGCATGCACGCGACTCACCTCGCGGGCGATCTCTTCGAGCGTCGTCTGAGGCAGATGATCTGTCTTGACGAGGTCCCTGAGCTCCACCGTGCAAACGGTCACCGCGACATCGTTCTGGTCATCGGTCGCGCCCATCCGCCCGACCCAGTCCGCCAACGAAATAGAGCCCTCGATCTCGACCGACTCCTCGGCGTCGAGGACGCTCTGCCAGTCAACATGCTCAAGGCCGGTCATGCCCTCGAGGGTCTCATTCGAGGCGGCGCTCGGAAGCGCGGGAAGTTCGTTGTCGCTCATATACCCAGTGCTGGCCGCCACCTGGCAGCCATCTCCTTCGGAGGGGACATCGACCAAGGGACACCCCTTACGAAAGTGCAAATGGCGTGAATCGCCTAAGCAACCTGACGGGGGTCCCAAAGCGGGGCGGCCTGTAGGAGACCGACGAATTCGATCTCCTGCCTAGGGCTCCTATGACCCCTTTGCGACCTCTCGATCCCGCAGCTCGCGGCGGAGGATCTTCATCACCGAGCTCTTCGGGAGCTCATCCAAGAACTCAATCTCGCGGGGGATCTTGTACCCGGCGAGGTTCTCGCGAGAGTACGCCTCGACCTCTTCAGGAGTCAGAGACTGCCCTTCGTTGAGAACGATGAAGGACTTGACGGTCTCGCCGCGCGACTCGTGCGGGATGCCGATGGTTGCCGCTTCGAGGATCGCGGGGTGAGCCATGAGGACCTCGTCCACCTCGTCCGGGAAGACCTTCATTCCCGAACAGTTGATCATGTCCTTCTTGCGGCCAACGATCTTGAAGAAGCCGTCCTCGTCCATCGAAGCGAGGTCTCCGGTGTGCATCCATCCGCCGCGAAGGACTTCCGCGTTGATGTCATCGCACTTCCAGTAGCCGCGCATGACCTGGGGACCGCGCACCAAGAGTTCGCCTTCCTCCCCCACGCCGAGGTCCTTCGTGTCGTCGTCCGCGTCGACCACCTTGGCTTCGGTGTTCGACATGGGGATGCCGACGGAACCGATCTTGCGCAATCCCTTCAGCGGATTGACGTGGCTCACCGGGGAGGTCTCACTCATGCCGAAGCCTTCGATAATCGTGGACTTGGTGAGCTTCTCGAAGCGCTCCTGAACGTCGCGCGGAATCGGCGCGCTGCCGGAGAAGCACGACTTGACGCTCGTCATGTCCAGGGACTCGACGCCGGGGAAGTTGTTAATTGCATTGAAGAGCGCAGGCACTCCTGGGAAGAGCGTCACTCGGTGCTGGGTGATCGCTTTCACCAGCGAAGGAATATCGCGCGGGTTCGGCACGAGCACCATCTTGGAGCCAGCCCAGATCGACCAGTTCATCCCGACGCTGAGGCCAAAGACGTGGAAGAGCGGCAGGCAGATGATGTTCACCTCTCGCCCCGTCTCGACGTCTGGGAACCAAGCGTGGATCTGCTGGGCGTTGCAGGAGAGGTTCCTGTGCGTGAGTACCGCGCCTTTGGAGAGGCCCGTCGTGCCGCCGGTGTACTGCAGGACGGCGATGTCATCGATCCCGCGATCAAGGGCGAGCGGCGCGTTCGACGCGGACTCCACCAGCTTCTTGAACTCGTGAACCCCATTGCCAGTCTGCACCTTTGCGTAGCGCTTAGGCGTTTGGCGCTTGAGTTTGAACGGCGCCAGGATGTTCAGGGGGAACCCAAGGTAGTCGGGGATGTGGGCGACGATGTACTGCTTGGGCCGCAGCTTCGCGCGGTTCGGCTCGATGGTCTCTTCAAAGATGAAGTCCGCCACGATCGCGAGGTCGCACTCGGCGTCTTTCCACTGGTGCTCGATCTCCCGCAGCGTGTACAGCGGGTTGGTCATCACCACCTCGGCGCCGGCAAGGGCCGCGCCGTGGAACGCGATAACCGTCTGCGGAATGTTCGGCAGCTGAATGGCCACCCGAGAGCCTTCCTTGACGCCGAGGGAGCGCAGGGCGTTGGCGCAACGCTTGGCCTTGTCGAAGAGCTCGGCGTAGGTGAACTTGCAGTTCATGAACACGAGCGCGGGCCGATCGCCGTGCTGCTGTGCCGCCCTAGCGAGGAAGCCGTGGAGCGGCACCTCCTCGAAGTCGATCACGGTGGGCACACCGTCGTCATAGTGCTGATGCCAGCGCTGCTCGCCGCCGTTGTTCCCGTGATCCGCTGTGCCCATGACGTGAAGAGTTGGTCTAAGAGATAGAAGAGCGTTGGTCGTCCTAGGACGCCGCCCCTAAGGTACCGAAGTCGCCTGCCAGTACAAAGAAAGGGCCCGCGACCATGCAGGCCGCGGACCCCCTTCTATCGGCTGAGTTCGCCGAATTCCTGCGCCTTCACTATTGGAAGGTGATCGCGAGAGCGTCGGTGAAGTTGGACGTGGGGATCGTAAGGAAGGTATCGCGGTGCCAGAATTGGAAGCGCCAGGTCTCGCCAGGCTGGACCGCGATGCTGCCGCTCGGCTGGGGGACGGTCCCGAGGTCGACCGAGAGGGTCATCGTGCTATCGGCCGCCACGGCGCCGGCAAAAGCGGAGTAGCGACCAAACGGCGGAAGTAAACAGAGGTTACCAGTGCTTCCACCGGGGTTCCCGATGTAGCCGGCGTTCTCCGACACCAAGAAGTATCCGAGAGCCCCAGGGGGCAGCTGGGTCCCCACCAGAGTGAGGTCATTGTCGCCTACGTCGGCGGAACCCAGCGCGACCATGCGGCCGGATTCGTAGATCGAGTTCGTCGCTGCCGGGCCGCAGTAGTTCTCTCCCACCGTGATGCCTTCGCCAGGATCGACCGTAAGCGCATACTCTGTGCATTCGCCGGTACCGGCCGGGAGCACCTGCACCTCTAGGACGATCGTCTGATCGAAGAAGCTGGTGTTCGTGAAGCTCACGCTCTCGTTGTCCGTGGCGGAGATGCCTCGGTCAAGATAGATGGAGGTATCGCCGCAGGACACGACCGGGTCGTAGAGGAAGATGTCGACGTCCGCCTCGGAGTGCGAGAAAAGAACGTCTACGTCTAGGGTCGCGCCCGCCGCCACGGAGATGGAGTAGAAGTCTGGGTCCGTCTTCGCGACGGTCAGGTTCTGTGTCGTGCCGCCGAGCATGGCAACCGCTGAAGCACAGGAGTCGTTCTCTTCTAGCGCGTCGATCTCGCAGCCGCCGTCGTAAACCGGGAGGCACGAGGCTGCGACCGCGTCGCGTATCGTCTGCTGAACCGCCGGGTGGAAGAAGGTGGTGATGTTAGTGATGCCGCCGCTGCAAAGGTGGCAGTAGCTCATGATCGTGCCCTGATTCGTGCACTGCTGCTGGGTCTGGCATTGGCCGAAGTACCCGTTGGGTGCGCACTCATCGAGGGGCGGGCAGTAGTTATGCGTGTGGGGCGCCGCGAAGTTATGCCCGAGCTCGTGGGCCACGACCATGAAGTCCCAGTTGCCGCTGCCTTGGGACACAGGGAAGTTCACGGAACCAGCGATGTTGCCGCTGACGCCAAAGCCGTACTGAGCGTTGCAGAGCACGTTGAGATAGGCCACGCCGCCACCAAGGCCTGCGCCGCTGATGAAGTGAGCGAGGTGAGCACCGCCGGGGATGTTGAGCTCCCAAGCGCTCCTAAACTCCCCGAGCACGTCGCCGGCGCCGCCCCCGTTGTCGGCAGCCGTCCAGCCGTCGTTCGAGTTCGTGTGATACATCAGGTACGGGTACGTCAGCACCACGTCGACCTCGGTCTCGTAGCGGTTGCTGATGGCGCCCAAGAGCATCCCGACGTAGTTCTGCTCAGCGCTTAGCGAGCCAAAGATCTGGAACAGCTGATAGTCCGTCTCGACCGCGATCTTGCCTTCCCTCAAGGCTCCCGCAGCACCGGAGCGAAGGCCGGTACCCGGAGTCCCCTTGAGCGTGGGATAGTCGAAGTTCGCGGCAAGCCCGTCCGAGAGACACAGTGGCTGCTCGGAGCTCTGGCGCACTTCCGCCGAAACGCTTTCGCTCCACATGCGGCAGCCCGGAGCACTCCAGTCGTTCCCGGCACCTGCGAACGCGCTCACGTGCCAGGTCTCTCCAGCGGTAGCGATCCAACCGTAGGTGCCGAGACTGGAGAAGCCGATGAACACGTCGGAGAACGGATCCCCCGCCACCGAGCCGCGCCAGAGAGAGAGGTCGCCGGAATTCCACTCCGCTGGCTCGCCATCAACGTGAACCCCGATGCTGCCGAAGTCAAAGTTCGCGCGCTCCAGCTCTAGGACGACCGAAGTCCCGCCTGGGATCTCAACGCCCGGCATCGAAAGCGCGGTGTGATCCATGAGCGAGACAAACTCTTCTGCCCGTGGCACAAACTCGTAGGAGCCGAGGGGACCCTCGGCCTCCAAACGGTCCATGGGAAATGCCACCACGGCGGGGGGCGCAGCGGCTGCGGCTCCTTGGCCTTGACTGGAGAGCTGGGGCATGGCACCCGCGATCGGGACCAGAGCGAACGCCCCGAGGGCGCTTCGGAGTAGGGAGAGATTCATGCTGAGAGGGAGAGGGGAGATCGGGTCGACACCCGGTGGGTGCCTATCGGTTGGGAGCCACGGGCCCTTTCCAAGGTTCCGTCGTGAGCAGGCGCCCGTCTATCCGACGCTAGGATCTTCCCGGGGTGCGTAGCTCGACGACCCGTAACGGCGCCATAGACGACATACTCTCCGGCCCACCATGAGAATCGAGAGCGAACAGTCGAGCGCCGTCCCCGAGCAAGCCCCCTGGCCATCGAGGGACTCCATGCCCGGTGATCCATCCAAATCGGGCTTCATCTACCGGCGCATCATTTGGTGGGGCGGGCTCCTCGTGCGGACCTACCATCGCTTGGAGATCGTCGGCGAGGTGATGCCAGAGTCCACGCCCGTGCTGGCCGTCCAGAACCACACCAACGGGTTGATCGATGCGCACATCCTGATGAGCACGACGCCTCGGCCCCTGCGGCTGCTGGTGAAGTACACGCTCATCTCGGCGCCAGTCATCGGCTGGATGCTCCGCAACATTCACGCGGTGCCGGTCTATCGTCAAAAGGATGGCGTCGACACCCGCAAGAACGCGGACTCTTTTGAGGCCATCAATCAGACACTTCGCGACCGCGCGGTGATCGCGCTCTTCCCCGAGGGCGAGAGTCTCAACTCGATTGGGCTCCGAAAGCTGCGCTCTGGCGTCGCACGCATGGGCATCAACGCCGAGCTCTCCGTGGAAGGCGGCATCGGGGTCCAGATCGTGCCAGTGGGCGTGACCTACGAATACCGGGACCGCCTGCGCGGGCTCGCGAGCGCGATCGTCGGGCCCCCCATCGATGTGGCGCCCATCCTCGCGGAGCACGGCAACGAGCCGTCCCGCGATGCGGTCAAGGCCGTTCTTGACCGAACGTCCGCGGAAATGCGCAAGCTGATCCTCCACTGCGACACGCAAGAAGAGTACGACACGGCCACGGCGTTGGAGCGACTGCTCCCGCGCACGGGCACGCCCATCGGAATTCGCAGGCAACAGGCCCAGACCGCACTGCGCGCTGACAAGTCCAAGAGCGCGCCCGAGCGGCGCGAGGCCATCCGTGAGCTAGCCCAGCGTTTCGAGGCCGCACGCCTCACGGGGGACGACGTGCTCGGCCCCGCTCCCACAGCGGTTTCTACCTACGCGCCGATGATTCTCTCCGTGCCTGTGATCCTCTTCTGCCTTCCGTTCTGGGCTCCCATCTCCCTGTTTGCTGTTTTCATCTCGCGGTTCCCGAAGTCCCCGGACAAGGCGTCGACGCTCCGCGTGCTCTTTGGCTACCTCGCGCTGGTGCTCTTGATCCCCGTGACCGCCCTGGTGGGCGCACTCTTGGGTGGCTGGCCCGGCGTGGGCATCGCACTCGCCGCGTACTGGCTGAGCTGCCAGATCTTCGTCCCTGCACTCGACGCCTGGCTCGCATCGACGAAGAAGATGAGGCGGCGAGCTCTCGAGAAAGATCAAAGTGCACTGGAGAGCCTACGCGCTTCCATTCACTCGATCCGCGAAGCGTACGCGCAGGCCTAAGGCACCACCCTATGCCGCGCGAATCAGGCACGCGCGCCACCGAATCGCGCTGGATTCGCATGGCCAGCCGCGCGCTCGCTAGACTCCGGAGGTCTACGGTTCCACGCGGCCCCATCGACTGATTTTGCAACTTCGACCACTTCGACTTCGGCTGCGCACCCGCCTGTGCGCAACCCGCCTGCCCTTCCGATTCGGCATCTCGACAATGACCGAGGCCCAGATGCTTGTCGCCGCTCTCGACATAGAGACGGACGGGCGCACGGTGACCGGCTACGCAGGCGAGCTCATGGTGCCCAAGTGGTTCGCGAAGAACCCGAGCACCGACGTCACGGACGACAACGCAGACCTCATGCGGGCTGCGCGGGACGCCTTCGACGTGATGCGACAGCACGAGTCGCCCGAGGCCTCCGCCTTCGATCATTGGCTGCGGGCGCAGCGGGCCTGCGTCGAGCCCGCCCTCGACGCTCCACCCGCCCTCGTTGCAATGTTTGGCGTGGCCCTCGTCGAGCGAGCGATGATCGATGCGCTGTGCCGCGCGACCGGCCAGTCGTTTAAGAGCGCCCTCGACGCCGACCTATTTGGCATTCGTTTTGGGGAGATCGATCGACGCCTTGCCGGCTGGTCCCCGAGTCACCTCGGCCGGTCGATCGAAAGCGTACGCGTCCGCCACACCGTGGGGCTGGTGGATGCTCTGGAGCCGGGTGAAGTCCCCGCTGACGCACGCCAAGGGGACGACCATCCGCTCTGTCTCGTGGATGACATCGCCGCGTACGGTCTCGACTGCTTCAAGCTCAAGGTCTCCGGCAACGAGCAGGCCGACCTTGTGCGACTAGAGACGATTGCGAGCCTCACGCCGGAAGGTGCGTCCTTCACGCTCGACGGAAACGAACAGTACGCGGAGCCCGGAATGCTCGCGGATGTTCTCGACGAGCTAGAGCGCCGCGGCAACGCCAACGGGATCCTCCGCGGGCTCATGGCCATCGAGCAACCGGTCGCGCGCACGCGGACCTTCGACGAGGACGCCGCGGGCGGCATTCGGCGCCTCAGCGAGCGAGCCCCCGTCATCATCGACGAAGCCGACGCCAAGCTCAGCTCGTACACCCAAGCCAAGGCCCTCGGCTACGGAGGCGTTTCCATGAAGGCCTGCAAGGGCGTGTTCCGGGCGCTGTTCAGCCGCGCAACGATCGAGGCCGACGGCAAGGGCATCCAGTCCGCCGAGGACCTGACGAACCTGCCCGTGCTCCCTTTGCACCAGGACCTATCGGTGGTCGCTGCCCTCGGGCTCCCCCACGTCGAGCGCAACGGGCACCACTACTTCCGGGGCCAGTCGCATCTGACCAGCGCGGAGGCCCAGCATCTCCAGGCACACCACGGCTCGCTCTACCGCGTGACGGAAGAGGGCGAGACTCTGCTCAAGATCCAAGGGGGTCGCCTGGACCTCAGCTCGCTGAATTCAAAGGCGGGAGCACCGAAGGGGTTCGGCTACGACGGACCGATCGACATGGAGACCGGCACCGAGCCCCAGCTATGAAGTTCAAACTCACCGGCTCCTATAAGACCGCGGAGGCCCTGCGAACGCGCCTCGACGAGCTGTCCCTCGACGTCTTTCTCGACGACGAGATGGAGGGCGCAAGAGGCCCGCTTGGGACGAGCGTCGAGTGGGCCAACGGCCGAACCGCTTCCAACCGCTTTGCGATCCACCCGATGGAGGGCTGGGACGGTACGACGGACGGCGCTCCGACGGAGCTGACCCTGCGCCGCTGGAGGCGCTTTGGCCTGAGCGGCGCGGCGCTGATCTGGGGCGGCGAAGCCTTCGCTGTGCAGGCCGACGGCCGCGCGAACGGGCATCAGCTGTTCTTCTCCGACGAGGACTCGGCCGTGCAGTCCCTGATCGCGCTGCGCGCCGAGGTGCTCGCAGGGCGCGCGGAGATTGGCATGGATGCGGACGCGGGGCCCATCGGGCTTCAGCTCACGCACTCGGGCCGCTGGTCCCGACCGGTGGGGCCGCCGGAGCCGCGGCCGGCCGCAAGGGATGAGCTCCTCGACGCGCGCGTAGGCGGCGACGCGCCGCTGCTCTCGGACGACGAGCTCCGCGCGATCCGCGACCGGTACGTCCTCGGAGCGAAGGCCGCCGACCGCGCGGGTTTTGACTTCGTCGACGTGAAGGCGTGTCACGGGTACTTGCTCCACGAGCTCCTCGGCGCACACGGCAGACCAGGCCCCTACGGCGGTCCCGAATTCGAGAACCGCACGCGGCTCTTCGTTGAGATCGTCCAAGCGATCCAGAGCGAAGTCCCCGGCATGGAGATCGGCGTGCGGGTCTCGCTCGCCGACGTCGTCCCCCACCGACCTTCAACCCACGCGGACCGGCGCGGCGAGGCCGCGGCCCCCACCTGGGAGCACGGCTTCGGCGTCGACCACGGCGACGCGACGCGCTTCCAGCTCGACGAGCCCTTTGCGTTCCTCGAGCTGGTGAAGAGCCTCGGGATTCGAATGGTCAACGTGACCCTCGGCTCGCCCTACTACAACCCCCACCTCCAGCGCCCCGCGGCCTACCCGCCGAGCGATGGCTACCAGCCCTTCGCCGATCCGCTCGTGTTCGTGGCCGAGCACCTAGAGATCGTGCGCAAGGCGAAGGCCAAGTTCCCGGATCTCCTGTTCGTCGGCACGGGCTACACCTACCTGATGGACTGGCTACCGAACGTGGCCCAGGCCGAGGTGCGCGCAGGCCACGTGGACTTCGTGGGACTCGGTCGCATGGTGCTGTCCTACCCCGACCTGCCACGGGACGTACTTGAAGGGCGCGAGTTCCAGCGCAAGCTCGTCTGCCGCACGTTCAGCGACTGCACGACCGCGCCGCGCAACGGCATGAAGAGCGGCTGCTTCCCCCTCGACTCGCTCTACAAGGCGATGCCAGAACGGGAACGCCTTGAGGCCATCAAGAAAGAGCAGAAGGAGCGCGCTTGAATCCCACGCTCGACGACGTAGCAGTCAGCGACGTGAGCCCCGCCGAGGCGGCCGCGCGGATCGACGCCGACGCGTTTCTTGATTCGCTTGAGGGCAAGTCCGGGACCACCCGCTTCTTCGCCTACCTGCTGCGCGGCGGTCCCGGCTACCTGCAAAGCGCCATGACCCTCGGCGGCGGCACCGCCTTGTCGTCGATCTACGCGGGCCGCATGTTTGGCTACGACCTCTTGTGGGTGGCGCCGGTGGGCATGTTGATCGGCGTGCTGATGCTGGGGGTGCTCGGCTCGCTCAGTCTGCGCAGCCCCGAGCGGCCCTACGACGGAATGGCGCGCAACGCAGGCCGGCCGTTCGCGCTGGCCTGGGCCCTTGGCGCCCTCGTGGCTTCGATCATTTGGCACTTCCCCCAGTACGCGCTCGCTGGGGCCGCGGTGTCTGACGCGGCCGAAGTCGTCGGTGGATCGATCAGCCCCGCCGCCGCCGCATGGCCGGTCCTAGGAGTCGCACTCATCATGTCGCTGCTCTACGGCAGGACGCCGCGGCTGGTGCGCATCTACGAGTCGTGCGTGAAGCTGCTCGTTATCGGCGTCATCGTGTGCTTTGCGCTGGTGGTCGGCGCGACCGCGGGAGACACCGATTGGGCCGCGGTGCTGCGCGGCTTCATCCCGAGCCTGCCGGAAGCCCGCGGCGGCGTTGACCCTTGGACCATGGTCGCGAGCGGCATCGCAGCCGCCGTCGGCATCAACATGGTCTTCCTCTACCCCTACTCGCTCCGCGCGCGCGGATGGGGCGAGCGCAGCCAGGGCCTCGCGCGCTTCGATCTGTTTGCAGGGATGCTGATTCCCTACACGCTGGCAACGGCACTCGTGGTCATCGCGACCGCCAACACCATCCCGTGGGTCGAAGGCGCCGCCGTGCAGAAGATGAAGCCGCCCGAGGCTGCGCGCGCGTTTGGCGCCATCCTCGGGGAGCGCAACGGTCGGCTCATTTTCGACCTCGGCCTCGTGGGCATGGCCCTGTCGACCATCGCGCTGCACATGGTCTGCTCGGGGTTTGCCCTCGCTGAACTCCTGGGCAAGAGCAGCCGCAGCTGGACCTACCGCATCGGGACGCTGCTTCCGATCCCTGGCGTTCTGGGCCCCCTCGTTTGGAACGATCTGTTGTGGCTCGTCATTCCCACCAACATCGTATGTGGACTCTTCCTGCCGGTGACCTACGTTGGGTTAATCCTGTGGGCCCAAAAGGAGCGGATTGCTGGCCACATTCAGACCGGCAATGCGAAACATGGGGCCACGGTAGTCCTCATGGGCGTGTTCACTGCGTTCCTCACGTTCATGTTCATCCGTACGCTCGCGCGTCTCTAAGTCCGTATAGGCCGTCCCCACCGCCTACCCAGAGGTCGCCTTCTAGGCGCACTTCTTCTTCCATGCAGCATTCCGTTGAAGTCCCAGGGGCAAGCCCCATCGTCTTAGACGACGGCGTGCTGGAGCCTCTGAAATTGGACAGCAAGACGGGCATCGTCTTTTCCCGGCGCTGCTACGCCGCAAGCCACATCGCTCTACTCCCCGGCTACGCCGAGGTTTCCCACAGCCTTGATAGCCCGGGCAAGCCGGAGGACTTCGTCGAGTGGATCGACTGGGACCATTGCGCCAGCTACCGGCGGCGCCTCGATGACTTCGGCTTTGGAATCGCTGAAGCCATGGACACGGCACAGCGCTTCGAGCTCGGCTGGGCCGGCGCCAAGAAGCTCATGGAGGCGACGTCCAAGCTCAAGCTTGCGAACGGATTCATCGGCGCTGCTTCGGCTGACCACGCCGACTCTATTTCGAGCAAGGCCGATCTCTCCCGCGCTATCGCCGAGCAGATTCAGTTCATCCAAAGTGTCGACGGTATCCCTATCGTCCTGCCTCAGCCGTGGCTGACCAAGATCGGCGCCAACGAAGAGGACTACGCGCGCGTCTACTGCGACGCGATCGATGCGTGCGATGGACCGATCCTGCTGCACTGGCTCAGCGAAGAGTTTCACCCGGGGATGCGCGGTTACTTCCCCGGTGAGTCGCTACGGACGATCCTGAACCACGACCCAAAGAAGGTCCGGGGCATGAAGGTCTCGATGCTCGACCGCGAGCTTGAGGAGACGCTGCGCGCGAGTATTGCGCCGAACGACCAGGTAATCCTGACCGGTGACGACTACAACTTTGTTCCGCTGATCGAGGGACACTCCCAAGAGTCGCGGGCGCTGCCGAGCCTTGGCGGGCGGCCGCTACCCGGCGGCGAATTCAGCCATGCTCTCTTAGGGATCTTGAACGCGATCGCGGTGCCGGCCTCCTTGGCGCTCCGTCATCTCAGCCAAGGCAGCGTCGCGGCCTACCGCCAGATCATGGAGCCCTGCGAGGCGCTGAGCCGCGAGATCTTCAAGGCCCCCGTCTCCCACTACAAGGCGGGCGTCGCGTTCTTGGCGTGGCTCAACGGCCACCAGCCCAATGCCATGCTTGTGAATCACGAGGAAGCGGCGCGCAGCACCGACGACTATGTGCGGATCGCCGAGCTCGCGAGCGCGGCAGGGGCCATCGAGGACGCTGGGGCGGCTGCGGAGCGGCTCCAGGGCTTTCTGACCGCGGCCTCCCTCTGACGCGCGCACTGGCGCCCCCACTGGCGCCCCCACTGGCGCCCCGCTGGGGCATGCCCCTAACAGGGTCGTTAGCGCCCTGAAATTGCCGCCAATCGGTTTCCATGAATAGGGTGAGCCCCCTGGAGTAAATCCAGAGCTACCCTCTTGCGCGAAATCTCGCCCCCCCGGGGCCGCACCCTGCAACGGGCCGTCCCCATCCGGACGTTCCGGCTTCGCTGAACCCACTGAGACCCATGAAGAACATCATCATTTTCGTCGTCGTTGTCGCCGGCGCCTACTTCGCCTGGAACAACCTCCCGGGCCTCCGCGACCAGGTCACCAAGGCAGCCAACAAGTATGGCGGCTGGACCGAGGAAGCACGCAAGAGCGACCCCGTTGGCTACATCGACTACGCGATCAAGCAGCTCGACGGCAGCGTCGCCGAGTTCAACGAGTCCAAGGACGGCCTCATGGCAGCCAAGAAGACGAGCGAAGCAAAGCTTGAAGAAGCGCGGGATACCCAGGCGAAGGCTACCGAGTTCGCTGGCGCTGTCAGGGAACAGTACAAGATTGCTGAAGAGACAGACGGCTGGCCCATTTCGGTCAACGGAGCGACGTACAAGAAGAGCGAAGCCGTAGCACTCGTGAACAATCTCCTCAGGGAGAAGACAGAGAAAGGAGCGCTTATGGTTCAGTACCAAGGCATCCTCACGCAGATCGAAGCAAGCTCGGCCGACCTGTCTGCTCGCATCGCTGACTCGAAGTTCAGCAAGGAAAAGCTGATCGCCCAGAAGGAGTTCGTGAAGGTAGGCAACCTCAGCGCCGAGGCGGACGAGCTGCTTGCAAAAGTGAACGACCTTGTCGAGGGGAATGAGAAGTTGAGCCAAGAAGGCCCTCCTACGACCTACGAGGACTTTGCCAAGAACATGGACAAGGTGACTGAGATGGAGGCCAAGGAAGCCATCGAAACCGAAGCCAACTCCGCCGCCCTCGACTTCCTGAACGGCTGATCCGCCACGCTGCAGACCCGAAAACCATGCTGAACTACCTCGCTATCACGATGGCCCCCATCGACTGGGGCATCTCGATCGCAGCTCTTCTGATGCTGCTCTTCTCCGCTCGCATGCTCGTGAGCGGAAAGGGCAAGTCTCAGATGGGTCTCTCGTTCGCCGTCCTCGCCGCCGTCATCTGGACGTTCGCGATCGGCCGGCACATCGACGGATTCAGCACGGTGGACGGATTTCGCGTGGCTGCAGGGGCACTCCTGATGGTGCCGGTCCTGCGAGCCTTGTTCTCGCAGACCGGTGCCAGCATCACCGGCGCGGTGGTCGCGGTCCTCTTGGCCGCTTGGGCCGCCGGCCCGGTGATCGCACGCTACAGCCCCAACGTCGTTGAGGCAGAGCTTCCCGCCCAAGAGCGACTCACGAACAAGCTCGCCGAGGTTGACGCCGAACTCGCCAAGCTCGGCGCGACGTCCGAAACGGTCTCAAGCTACGCCGCCGCCGAGCGCGGCAAGCTGGCCGACATGAACGTGTCGTCCGAAGCGGACGTCGACGCGAACCCAGAGGCCATGACGGCGCTCAAGCGCTGGGCTGGCTACAAGGGCGAGCTCAGCCAGCTCTCGATGCAGATGAAGGGGCTTCGCGCCCAGCGCACCGAGCTAACCACCGCCCTCTCCGCGCTTGAGCGCGCCGGAGGCAACGAGGACGCGATCCTCGAAGCCGACCGGATCCGCGAACTGGTCGAGGCTGAGGCCGGCCGCGAAGACCTGTCCATCGTCGAGGACTACACCCAGCGCGGGAAGATGCTGGAGCTCCTAGACAAGGAATTCGGCGAGTCCGCGACCGAGAAGCTCCCAGACTGATTCACTCTCTATGCGGGGGCTCCAGGAGCTCAAAAGTCGCAGCATGAAGCGCTAGAGACTCCATTAGTGGGAGGACCCGCCCGCTCGGGGGTGGGATCGCTACGATGGCTTTGCGATGCCCGTGAGAGACGACGACCCAGTGACCCCCAACGCCGTTGAGGGTGTCTATCGAGACGCTGCTGAGATTGGCCGAGTGGTCCAGATATTCGCCGTATCGGTGATTGGCTGCGTCGACCCCAGCGCGATCGACGCAGCCACTCTCTTTGCCGTCGAGACCCTTCAGGCAAGAGACGACGTCGAAGCGTGCGCAGGCTCTATCACAGTGCTGATGGATGGGCAAACCGCTGGCGTGCTGGTCGCCCAACCGCGGGGTGCTCCCGCGCTCAAAGAGCTCGGCAGCGACTTGGTTCGGTACCTCGGAAACCGTTTCGTTGGCGCCCAAGTGTCCATCGGACTCGCGTCGACGAACGGGCGCGAGAAGCTAGAGCTCGACGACGCGATCGCCGTTGCCATCGAAGGCCTAGAGGTCGCTGCTGCCTCCGGTTCGAACCGCGCGGTGCACTCGGAGCTCTACGAGCTGACCCTCGCGACGAGGCGGCGACAGGGGACGATCTTCCCTCTGGAGTCCGTAAGGAACCTAGAGGAGAGGGACTTCGTCCCCCGACCTGAAGGATCCACTGAGGCAGCACCCGAGCCGACTGAGCAGGCCGAGTCCCTCGGCGAGTTCGACGACCCCTTCGCCCACCTGGCGTCAGAGGCCTACGAGCTCAACGCCGAGAGCGCTATGGCATTGACGAACGGCATCGCTCCTCAGGCTGCGGCTGTGGCAGAGCTCGAGGCGAAGTCCAAGGCCGAGATCGAACGCCTCAGGCTCGAGCTCGAGGTCGCCCGGCGCGAGAAGCTTCAATCCGTTGGGCCCGAGTCCGATGTGAACATCCAAGAGCGGCGCATCCAGAAGCTCGTTGATCAACTTGAGGGAGCCGAAGCTGAGATCGCGCGCCTGCGAGAAGAGAGCAGCGCTGACCGGGGCGTGGAGTCCGCCTACCGCTCGGTGCAGGGGCTCGATCCAGCGGAGCCAGCGGCACCCACCAAGCGCGTCCTGATCGACGGCGT
>CAYQKK010000007.1:0-20624 GCA_964417955.1 uncultured Planctomycetaceae bacterium | reverse complement strand
GAGCCCGGGAAGGGCTGCCCCTGGAAGTCCACCCGTAGACCGTAGGTCATGACCGGAATCCCCAGCTCGTCGGCGACCCGCGCGAGCTGCCAGACCTGATCCGGCATGAGGAACTGGGCCTCGTCCACCAGAATGCAGGCCAACGGGCCACTGGCGCAGCGGTCAGAGATCAGCCCGAAGAGGTCGTCTCCGGGGCCGTACCTCTCGGCCGGGGCGCTGATCCCGATGCGGCTTGAGATCTTGCCCGCCCCATCGCGATCGTCGATGCCCGCGGTAAGCAGCAGCGTCGTCATCCCGCGCTCGCGGTAGTTGTAGTCCGCCTGCAAAAGGACCGTCGACTTGCCCGCGTTCATCGTCGAGTAGTTGAAGTAGAGCTTTGCCATGGATCCTACTTGAGTGCCATCAGTTCACCGATCTCTGCCACCACACGTCGCATTCCTTCGTTGAGCGCTTCGGCCACGAGGGCTGGGTCGTCCCCGTTCACCGGGATACTAGCGGCAAAGCGGCGATGGATGAGCGCACGACCGTCCGCATCCACCAATTTTGCGATCACCGCAACTCGCCCCTCGCGTCTGGGTACGAGGTGCTCTTCGAACGTGATCACCTCGACGTCAAGGCGCCTGCTGGCACCCGCGTCAAAGACGAAGCCCTGCCGCTGGAAGAGCTGATCCTGCAGGGCGCGCTGCACCATGACCGAGGGCGACTCCGCCCACCTGACTTCGTTGTTGTAGCGCAGCTCGACGTCCGAGATTCGGCTGATGAGCTGGTCGGTGATCGCGTCCGAGGCCGTCACGGATCCCATGCGAATGCTAGGAACGTTGGGCTCTGGCGTCGTCAATCCCGTCTCGCTGGTGCCCGGCTGCGAAGCCTCGGACATGAGGCTCAGCCAGCGGGTAGGAGGTGGGGCGTCGGGGGTGAGGCTCAGGCACGAAGGCGCCATCAGAACAGCCGCAAGGAGTCCGCAGGCATGTATGGGTAGAGGCAAAGCGCGTTTCAACATGGGGTTCTTCAGGGGCTAGTGGTGTGTAACAGGAGTCCCTTGACAATGAACGAGTGCCATTTGCGCCCTGACAAGGCGCATTGACGGCAGCGTAGCCGTAGTTACGTCAAGGAAATGCAGCGCAGGGCTCGAAGGGTGCCGTACATATTCAAGGGACTTCTGTTGCGCACCACTAGCGACCGCGGAGTAGCACGCCTGGGTCACGCTCGACGAGAGCGGCGAGGGACTCGATGCGGCGCAGCATCGCCCGCAGGTCACGAACGACCTCGGGCATGGACTGGGCGGCCGGAGCCAACCCGTCGGTGAGGCGAGTGGCCGAGACGGTGGCTCCCTTGAACGAGTTGAGCGCGCCCGCAATGTCGGCCCCGTCCATGATTTCGTCCATCTTGCCAAGCGTCGTGCGGAGGTCCTGGCTGAGGAGTTCGAAGCTGCCGGCCACCGTTTGGATGGCGCCCGTATCTCCGGTGAGATTCGCAAGCGCCGCGTCGATACCGACGGTGGTTCCCCGGAGATCGGTCACAAGCCCGTGCAGCTCGGGGCCGAGGCCCGTCGTGGCCGATCCATCGATCACGCCGCGCAGCTCGCTGGTGAGTCCCTGGAAGGAGTCGGTCAGGGTCGCGACGTCCAGGGTCGTCAGCTTCTCGTCGAGGGTGACCGCCAGCGTGCGGAAGTCTCGCACCGCGAGGGGCAGCTCTTCGCCAAAGCCCCGCAGGGCATCTTCGAGGCTCTTGAGCGTCGAGGGTGCGGACGGGATGTAGGAGTCCGGCGCATCGAACGTGAGCGCGACCGACGGCGTGTCCTGGGTGAAGAAGTCTGCCTCCAGGAACTTGACCCCCGTGATTCCCTGGGACGCGACGATGATGCGCATCTCCGGGGAGACGGGCCCGTCGGCGGACTCGGACTCTCCGAGGGCCCCCACCATGCGAAGCTCATCGACGCGCGCCTCAAAGTGCACCTCCACGAGCCGCCTGTCCGGGGCCAGTGAAATCTGGGTCACGCGCCCAATGGTCACGCCGCGAATCTTGATCGGCGCGCCGACCTCGAGGCCTTGAACCGACTCGTCGAAGTAGGTGACCCGTTCGACCACCTCCTTGTTCAGCCGGCTAGCGCCGAGCCAGAAGAGCGTGAGGATCAGGAAGACCACTCCGCCCACGATGAAGGCACCAACCTTCCACTCATTCGTTGCCTGGGCACTCATAGATACTCGCCTTTGAAAGGATCGTCTTTGACGATCGGCTTGAACGCCTCGGTGAAGGGTTCTTGTGCTGGGGCCGGTTTCGTCCCCGCGCTCTCCTCGTGCGCAGCTTCGCTGGCATCGGAGTAGCGGCGAACTCCGCCAAGCGGTTCACGATGAAAGAAGGCGCGGACGCGCGGATCGGAGTTCTCGTCGCGCAGGATGCGCGGGTCTCCGTCGGCGATGATCCCGCGCGTGTCCTTGTCGAGCAGAACCGCCCGCGTTCCGATGCGGTAGATGCTCTCTAGCTCGTGGGTCACCACGATGAGCGTGATGCCGAGGGATCGGTTGAGCGCGAGAAGCAGCTCGTCCAGCTCCACCGCGGTGACCGGGTCGAGTCCAGCGGAGGGCTCGTCGAGGAACAGGAGGTCGTTCTCAAGGGCCAAGGCCCGCGCGATGCCCGCGCGCTTCTGCATGCCGCCCGAAAGCTCGGAGGGAAGCCGATCGCCGGCCCCATCGAGACCCACGAGCCGCAGCTTGCCCTCGACCACTCCCGCGATGGTGGCGGGATCCAGATCCGTCCACTGCTCAAGGGGCAGCGCCACGTTCTGGGCGATCGTGAGCGAGCCAAAGAGTGCGCCGCCCTGGAAGCTGACGCCGAATCGGGGCCGCTGGCCCTGCAGGCGCGCCGGATCCCCCACGCCGGCGATCTCGACGTGCCCCGCGATGGGCGCAAGGCGCCCGAAGAGCGTCTTGAGGAGCGTCGACTTGCCCGTTCCGGACCCCCCGAGCACCAGAAAGACCTCGCCCCGCCGGATCGTGAAGTCCAGATCCTCCATCAGCGGCCGGTCGTAGCCGATGGACAGCCCACGGGCATGGATCAGCCCGGGCTCAAGCCCGCCGTGCCCTGAAATCGTCTCCTGGATCGACATGGCTACTGGATCCCCCAAACGTTGAAGAGCAGGGCAAAGAGCGCATCGATGGCCACCAGCCAGAAGAGCGTCGTGACCACGGCCGAGGTCGTGCCGCGGCCGACACCGACGGCGCCACCCCGCGCGCTCAGGCCGCGCTCGGCGGCAATGCCACCGATCAGTGCGCCGAAGACCGCGGCCTTCATCAGGCCGCTAAGGATATCGAGGGGCACTAGCGCCTCGCGGGCCGACGCGAGGAACTGCTGGAAGGTCACCTCGAGCGTTGCCGTGGCCACGGCTGCCCCCGCAAAGATCCCCAAGATGTCCGCGACGAGCGTCAGGAGCGGCACGGTCACGATGAGCGCCAACATCCGAGGAAAGACGAGGTGCCGATGGGGACAAATGCCGAGGGTGTGCAGCGCGTCGATCTCCTCCGAGACCTTCATCGTGCCGATCTCTGCCGCAATCGCCGCGCCGGAACGGCCGGCCACCACGATGGCCGTCATGAGCGGCGCGAGCTCCCGCGTAAGCGACAGGCTCACGAGGTCGGCAACGAACGTGTCCGCCCCGAACTTGCGCAGCTGAATCGCCGCTTGGAAAGCGGTGATGAGGCCCATCAGTGAACCGATGACCGCAACAATTGGAAGTCCGTCGGCGCCGTGCCGCTCGGCCTGGCGAAGCACGCCCTTCCACGCGATCGACGACGGCTTGCGGATGGCCCCAAGCGCCGCCTTGGAAGCCTCGGCGATGAACACGAGCATCGCCCGCACCACGTAGACGATCTCCAACGTCGAGCGGCCGACCTGGACCAAGAAGTTGACGCGCGGCGGCTCAGGCAAACGCGCAGGGCACTGGCCGCTCTCTGTGTAGAGATCGAGGATCGACTGCACGTCGTGGTTCGCACCCACCATCTCCGGCAGCTGGCCCGTGATGCAGAGCGTGTCGGCAAGTACCGACGCGGCGCTCCCCTCGAGGCGATCCACGTCCGTCAGGTCAATGCGAGCGATCTCGCCTCGACCGATCGCCGCGAGCACATCCCGCCGCAGGGCGTCCGCGGACTCCAAGCGGAACTCGCCGCTGAGACGGAGTCCCCGCGCTCCGTTCGCGTCCACCGTCTCTTGCACCGAAGCCATGGGGGCGCGATTGGAACCTATTCCGACAGCCCTATGCACGCGGCGACCCGATTGGTTTCAGATCGAGTCAGCGCGGGGAGGAAATGTCGAGGATTAGAGCCGCGTCAGACGCCGAATCTCGATGCGCCCGCGGGCCTGATCCGTCACGAAGAGCGTCGTGCCGCCGATCGCTGCAATGTCCACATCCACCGGGCGGGTCGCTCGGCTCCCGACGCCAGAGAGCAGCGGGACGGAGGCTTGAGAGAGGTCGTAGAGCATGACGGAGCTGGCACCCTCGAGGCCTGCCGCGAGGACAGCCACGCCGTCAAGATCGCCCACCGCCAGGCTGCTGGGACGAATGCCGTACTGGGTTGCGGACGCCTGCACCGCGCTAGCATCTTCCTCGAACGCGCGCCTTTCCAGCGCGAGGGACGAACGCCAACGCTGGCGGCCCACGCGATCGCGCACGCTGATGGAACGGCCGCCGAAGGCGAGCAGTCGATCGACGAGCCCGTCGCTGTTCACGTCGCTGCCAATCGAACTCACGGCCAGGTTGCCCGCGCGCGACGGATCCTGCAGGCCTGCGGGATCCGTGAAGACGCCCGTGTCGAGCAGCAGGCCGCCGACGGTCTGACGCTCGTCGAAGGAGCCACCTCCACCGAGGTTCTCCAGGACACGGGCCATACCGCCATCCGCCGTAACGAGTTGTTGGAAGCCGCCTGATTCGATGGCGACCAAATCGAGGGGCTGCGTGAGGCCTTGGATTGGGAACGTCGAGGGAACGATGCTGTCCCCGACGCCTGCGAAGTCGGCCAGGTTGCTCGCCAGCAGCACCGTGCCGAACTGCGTCCCCCCGTCGCCGATCCCTTGAACGCGGCTCGCCTGGGTCACGGTCGCGTCCGCTAGCTGGTGGCTGTCGTTGAACGCCACGTAGAGTCCGGAGCCGTCGAAGCTTCCCAGAGCAGAAGGCTGCCCACTCCCGCCGCCGAGGCCGTCACCACGCAGGTCGGCGCGCAGGGTTTTTCGAACGGGCTGAATCGGCGTCGGCAGTCCCAAGAGGTCGCCCGGCGCAGTGGTCTCTAGGAGTTCACTCACCGCCGCGTACTCGGCGGAGGAAAGGGTGCGCAGGTTGGTGGCATCGTCGACGTCGATGTCGAAGATGCCGCGGAACCCATCCGGTGACGTGGCCGCCTCCAGGAGGCACATGGCGGACGCCGCCCCTGTGGACTGCCCAACGTAGGTCATGCCCTCAAGCGCGTGCCCCACGGACTCCAACACCACGACGTACTCGCCAACGACCACGCCGCTCGTTGTTCTGATCTCAAGCAGCCGAGCGATGCGTGACTCCTGGGACGCGGTATCGGCGGCCGTGTCGGGGTTGTCCAGCGGCAGCCGCGGCGCGGCAAACACGCTGTTGCGGCCGGGATGGCTCGCGACCGCGCCGAATCCACCGTAGCGCTGTCCGGCTCCCAGTGACGTGTTGAGTCGACGCTGGGCGAAGACCTCGGGGAGCGCCGGGGTGCCGAAGCCCGCCGGCGTGCCGATGGGGACGTAGCGCTCAACGAGCTGACCGCCCTCGGAGAAGCGCCACAGGCCGTTGCGCCGCATCTCGCCCATCCAAATGCTGTTCCCGGCGACCCGAGTGGCTCCGCCGAAACGGGCACCGAGGAGACTGGTCCCGACGGACTCGCCGTCGAGGTCCAAGACTTCGTCGTCGTGACCCGCAAGGCCAGGGGAGGCATCGAAGCGTCCGGGCTGGCCGCTGATGATCTCGCCGCTCAATCCGGAGAGAGCCATCGACTCGCCGATCTCTAGGAGCGGCAGAGCGCCGAGGGGATTCGTGAAGGAAGTCTGGATCGCGAGGCCTACGCCGGGCTCCACCAGCGTCACGTCGGGCGTGCCGTTGCCGTTGCGGTCCGCGGGCCCGACCGCTGGTCCAGCGGCGCTGATCGTGCGAAGGGTCGCTGGTCCAGCGCCCGACCATGACATGTCGATGATCCCCGTGATGCCGCCGAAGGGAATGGCCTCGCCGGTCGGGGTCGTCGTGATCGTCTCGGCTTCCTCGGCCACTTGACGCAGCCCGAAGGACTCGAAGGAATCGCCATCGGCGCCAAAGGAGCGATCCACCAGGGGCACGAGGTCTGTGATGAGCGCGCTCCCGGAGTCGATGACGATCAGGGCGTCGTTCTCTGGGCAGGAGGCCCAGACGGTCGTGCCGTCGGGTGAGATCGTCACGGCGCGCGGCGTGAGCTCCACCGACGCCGTTGGGTTGGAACCGAAGAAGCGGATCCCCGACGCCGCGAGGGCGGCTTCGTCCCCATCGAAGGGGTTGAGCGCGATCGGAAAGAGGTCAGCGTGGACCTCGATCGCTGCGGGTCCGCCCTCAGGGATGCGGACCAGCGTGACGTAGCCGAAGCCATCACCGGCGCCGACGCTCTCGGCGTCTCCGGCGCAGGCCACGGCGACGAGTTGGCCGCCGGCCGTCACCTCAACGTCCACGGGATTCGCGCCGGTGGTCGACACCTGGGCCAGGGTCTGCAGCGTGCCGGGGTCGACGAGCTGAATCACACCTGGGAATGCTGGAGTCTGTCCGGACCAGGTGATGGCCACCGCGCCCTCGTCGCCGGAGGCTACGGAGAGCGGAGCTCCGGGGCTGAACCCCGGGCTTGGTTGAGCCGACGCCACGGCGCCGAGGAAGTTGGGATCCCCCGGGGACGAAACGTCGTAGGCCAAGACGTCCCCGGCGACGCCGTCAATGACGAAGAGCCGCTCGGAGGCCGTGTGGACCGCCGATGCAATGGCGCGGCCTTCGCCGCCGCCGCGCACGTCGATGACAGAGCGCACCGTCGACTGCAGCCGTGGACGACCGGACGTCACCTCAAGAATCACCCGGTCCCGCCCCACTTCCTCGCGGGTGTCGTTGGATCCAACGACCTCCATCTCGATGCTCGTGGCGCGGTCAGGTGCGCGAAAGGAGACGGTGCCGTCAGCGCCCAGGGAGAGAGAGACGGGAACACCCGCCGTTTGGCTCCACGCAAACTGAGTGATCCCCGAGGCCTCGGTGGCGACCGGTGTGAAGGCCACAAACTCGGAGGTCAGCACGGTCCGGTTGGCTCCGGCGGAGAGCCCGACGCTACCGGAACCACCGCCATCGCCCCCACCGCTGCTGCACCCGGCGAAGCCAGGGAACAAGAGTAGAGTGGCGGCCAAAAGGGCCATGGAATGACGATTCTGCATGTGCGGGATGCGGGGGTCGTTTTGGGAATACCAGCGCCGATACGTGTCGGGGGAAATGGGCGCGAGTTCAGTGTCTCCTATCCAGGCTACCCCGCTCAACTAGGGGATGCCTCAAACTAAGGTGCCCGGTGGGCGCTCCCATCTCGATTGTCACCCACCTGCCCTCTGGCGAGCCGTTTCAAATGAAGTCACATCCATACCGCGACCTCGCGACTCCAGCGCTCGTGATCGACATTGGCAAGGCCAAGAGAAACATCGCGGCGGCGATCGAGACCATCGGCTCGCCCAACCGCTGGCGACCCCACGTCAAGACCGCGAAGGTCGCGCCCGTCATGGCCCTCTATCTCGATGCGGGTATTCACCAATTCAAGTGCGCGACGCTGCTGGAGGCCTCGGTACTGGCAGACTGCAGGTCGGCCGCAGACGGGTCCGGTCCCGCGGACATCCTGGTCGCGCACCATCTGTTTGGTCCAGCGCTAGCGCGGCTCGACGCGCTTGCGAAGAAGCATCCGAGCATCCACTTCTCCACCCTTGTCGAGTCTTCGGATCAGGTCGCGTCGATACCAGCCTCGGTGAGCCTCTTTGCCGACCTCGACCTTGGGATGCACCGCACCGGACTGGATGTGGAAGACTTGGCGGAGATCCAGGCCATCGCCCGCGCGGCCGGGGCTCGGTTCCGCGGCCTCCACGCCTACGACGGCCATCGCCACGAAGAGGATTTGGTCGAGCGCGAGCGGCTCGCCCACGCGGGCTACGACCGGGTGCTGCGCGCCTACGGCGACCTCAAAAACGCGGGGCTCGATCCCGGCGAGATCATCACGTCGGGCACACCGGCCTACCCGGCCGCGCTGACCCACAGGTCCCTCGCAGAAGTCCACCACCGCGTGTCACCGGGCACCGTCGTCTACCACGACCTGCGCACGAAACAGCAGCTCCCCGACCACGCCATCGAGTTCGCCGCCACCGTGATTACGCGGGTCGCCAGCCTACCGTCCACCGACCTCTTCACGGTGGACGCAGGGTCCAAGGCCATCGAGGCAGCCAGCCCCGCGCTCATCGCTTCAGCCTTGGAACTCCCCCACGCGATCGCTCTGCGCCAAAGCGAGGAGCACACCGTCTTCCGGTGCGACCCCGCCCAACGTCCGAGCCGCGGCGATCTACTGCGACTCGTCCCCGGCCACGTCTGCCCGACGGTCAACTTGGCGAGCGAGTGCCTTCTGGTAGAGGACGACAAGCCGCTGGGCTTCGCCGCGGTGGCCGCCCGTGGTCACGCTCGATCAGGTGCGTCGGCCGCGGGCGCGAGCCAGTGACCTAAGCGCATTGAACGAACGCGTACCGTCACCGAGGGAGGAAGTCCGCATCGAGGAGCTCGGCGATCGAGTCGATGGTCTCGTCCACGGCACGATCGCTCGGCTCAAGGTCTGGCTGAGAGGTGGCCCAGTCGGGAGAACCCGAGGTTTGCCGGAGAAGCAGCCTCAGGGAAGGAGCCAGCTCACCCGCGCCACGCATGGCAGCGGGCAGCGCGAGATCCAAAGAGGTCACATCTCCGACCACGATGTCGGGTCGCACGTCTTTCAGAATGGCCCTGTAGTGCGGCCGATCCGTGCGCACGTGGCGTCCGCCGAAGTGGTGCATCAGCGACGCATCCTCGATCCACCACTTCTTCGCGCCGCCGACAAGTCGAAAGCCAGGGCCCGCGGTCGCGCCGATCGCCCCGAAAAGCGCTTCGAGTTTCTCAGGCGGCGAGTTGGAAGCGACCACGACGTCCACGCCGCGCGTCCGCAGCGCCTCCAGCACTTCGCCAGCACCGGGCACAAGTCCGTGCCCTTCACTCCGCGCGGCCTTCATCCCCTTGCCGAAGTGGGCGTTCGCGAACTCCATCACGGTGTCGAACCCGCCCGCCTTGATGGCTCGTCGCCAGTCGGCTGCCCCGGGATCGGAGCCGCCACGATCGAGCCAGTCGGCGACCGACGCCGTCGCAAGAAGCGCGTCCTCATCGGCGAATGCCGCGTGCATTTCGCGCGGGAACCAGCCGTGCAGCTCGGGCGCGCTGAGCACTTCCGTATAGAACTGCTCGAAGCGCGCGTCGGCCAGCTCGAAGGGCTCGCCGAGGAGGCGCGCTGCCTCTTCCACGAACACCCGCCGAATCGCGACGACCTCCGCCGCTTGATCCGTCCACACACCGTCGAAGTCAAAGAGGATCCGCGCCATGCCGCGCGGAGGGTAGCACACCGCCCGGGCACAGCTCTCCGGTAGGTTTCGCTCGCAGGCTGCGCGGAACGTGACATACTCATCTCCATGGACTCCAACGCTCCGAGCGGCACAGAGGGATACAGCGAGCAGGCCCCGGCGCTCCTGATTCGCTACGAAGACCGAACTTTCGAGCAGGAACACGGCGACGTAGTCGACTTCTTCCCCAGCGAGCCCAGCTCGATCGTCGACATCGGCGCGGGCACCGGCCGCGATGCGGGCCACTTCGCCGCCTTAGGTCACCGAGTGCTCGCCGTAGAACCAACGCGTGCGCTGCGCGAGCCCGCGATGGAGCTGCACCCAGAACCGAGCATCGAGTGGATGGACGACTGGCTGCCCGAGCTAGCCAAGGTACTCGCGCGACGGCGGACCTTCGACGTCGTCAACTTCAACGCCGTCTGGATGCATCTGGACCTCGCCCAGCGCCAGCGCGCGATGGAGAGCGTGGCCCAGCTTTGCCACACCGGCACGCGCGTCTTCTTCCTGCTGCGCCACGGTCCGGTGCCACGGGGACGGAGGATGTTCGACGTCTCCGGTGACGAGACGATCGCGCTCGCGGAACCCTTCGGCTTGGCACCGCTCTTCAACTTGAAAGCGGACTCGAACGATGCAGACAACCTCGCCAACGGCATCCGCTGGACGCGAGTGGTTCTAGAGAAGCAATAGCCCCTACGGACGCTTCGGGAGAGCGTCGGGCATGGGCTCGCGCAACACCGCGATCTCCTGGCAGTCCCGTCCCAGGAGATAGAGGCCGTTCTCCTCTGAGAGGCCGACGAGGCGCTCACCGTCGACGTCGACCAAGTGCCAGTAGCGGCGCGCTAGTGGAAGCCCAACGACTTGACCGTCCTCGATCGTTGCGTGGCTCGGCCAGCCGTCGCCGTCGAAGCAGCGGAGAACGGGCTTGCCGCCCAGGGACGGCATCCACCAGCCCCCGTACACCCGTGGCCGACCCTCCGGTAGGTCGGCTGGATCTTCGGCTGGAAAGACGGTCTGTCGGCCGGACTCCATCTCGATGGCATGGAATCGCAGGTCGCTACTGGTCCAGGTGAGCCACCGTCCGCCCTCGTCGATACACATCGACCTAGGAGAACCGGTCAGCGTGTACTCAGTGACGGAGTCCTCGCCGGTGGACAAGTCGACGCGGTGAAGGCGATCGTCTGGGTCGAGGTAGAAGGCGATATCCGGCAGCCTGCGACGCGGTGGGAGAATGAACTTGGCTATGACCGTCACTGCGGGCCCGCCGCGGCAATGGGATAAGCTCTCCTCCGTAAGGCGGCCATGCCACTCGCCGTCGCGCAGGACACGACCCTCGATGATGCCCAGTCGACGTCGCGTCATGCCGCGCTCGAACAGCGATACGAAGGGGTCGTCGAACATCCGATCCCTATGGCCCGGCTTGAGTCGTTCCACGGCGCCCGTTGCGAGCTCGATGCGCCAGCTTGTGGAGTACTCGTCCTTCAATAGATCGACCACAGTCGCCTGACCATCGAGCGTCACCAGAGGGGACGGTCCGTCCACATAGGCCATGGGGTCGAGGAACCTGTAGGAGGTTCGGTGCCAGTCGCGCAGCTCAAGGGCGCTAGCAGCCGCTCCTGAACAGAGCCCGAGGACGAGGCCGATGCGCCACGATCGAGCGAACCAGCTGCGGCTCGCAGCGCCGCGCAGTTGGGACGCTGCAGCCAGACCGACCAGCAACGCTAGTAGTGTGACAGGGTTGGAAGCTACATCCGTCAAGAGCTGTGGGAAGTAGAGATGACGCGTTCCTAGGTCGATGACCTCAGCTCTGAACTGAAATGCGATCAGGGCCCCGATGGTGGTCCAGCCAGCGATCGTCGCAGGAAGTGCGTGACGAAAGACGACCGCAACGAAGGCCGTCGCGGCGGCAGAAGCGAGAGGTATCACGAGGGCGCCCCCACTCAGCAGCTCAGCGGCTACGCCACTGAACTCCTCCCAGCTGCGCCTGAGGGTTTGGACGTCAGGCGTGGAGCCAGCCAAAACGGCTAGGGCGCCCCACACTGCGCAAAGGATGGCGTAGATGAGCACAGCGGCAACCAAGGCGACAAGAACCTTGGCGACGAAGACCAGAGCACTTGCAACGGGGAGACTTGCCATCACTCGCCGCGCGGCTCGTTCCTCGCCCCCAGAAAGCACGTCAGCAAGAATGACCAAGAACCCAACAAACGCGGGGTGGCTTAGGCGAATCGCCTCGTGAACCTCGAACACCAGTTCGAATCCCTGGCTATGGGCGAACCATGCGACGCCAAGGATGAGAAAGAGACAGAGTGCAAGGACGAGACTCGTCGTCCACGCCACCTCGCGAGCCTCGAGTCGGACAAGGTAGCCGAAGCGTCTTAGAGTCCCATTGAAGCTAGTCAGCATTCCTACTCCCCCTCCCCGGGTGCACGCAGCGTCCGAATGAGCTTGCCTCTGCGATCCAAGAGCTGGATGGTCCGATGCGCTGCCGAAACGGCCACCAGGCGGTCGCCGTCGAGGTCGACCATCGCGTAGGCATCGACGTTCCTGAGTGCAGCGCCTAGGACGCCGCCCTGGAGCCAGGCCCACTCATTCTCGTCACCCCCGGCTCCTTTGCGGTAGAGGGACAAGAGCACGGCATCGCCGCGCACGATCATGTCTTGAAAACTCGAACGGCTGGGCTCCCACCCATCCGGTACGACCATCGCCTTCCCCGTCACGCTGTTCACCAGCGCGGGCGGCGACGTCCGTGGACTGCCGTGCGACACGACCCAGACGCCCATTGGGTCCACTCGATAGTCGCCGCTATTGCTGATCGGTACGCTATCCAGAACGGTGACACTTCCGGTCGCACCGTCGATCCGATGGAGCATCTTGCCCTTGGAAAATCCGAATGCGACGTCCGGGGCACGCCTTGGAACGAGGAGGTGCGTGGGCGCAAGCCGAATGAGGGCCGCGACGGCCTCGGATTCGCTTGCCGCAGCAAACCGGGCTTTCGCACGCGCGTAGCCGTCATAGCCGAGGTGTTGCCAGCGGCCCAGCTCCACGTAGTTCCACGCAGCCACATCTCCCAGGTGGATGCTCCTCTCTTGAAGGTCGACAGCTCCGCGGGGATCCAGCCAGGGGAACGTCCGCCCGAAGTCGAGGCTCAGCTCTTCACCGCTTGGGCTCCAACCCGTCACGGAGTTGTGGCCAGCTCCAAGCGGGACCTGCCGGGCTGTCTCCCGTGGCGTGATGGCTTGGCTGGCCACGCCTGACTCGACGTCAATGATCCAGCCCGTGGATCGGCCTGATCCGTAGGGTCCAAACAGGTTGATCGCGAGCTGGGATGCATCCGGACTTGGAATCGCGCGATAGACCCTCGCCTCCGGGTCGTCGAACGCCATCGGCGCGCTGCGCAGGGTGGTCGCCGCGGATGCGGCGAGCGCGGCTGCCGGCGCGGCGCCGCACAGACAGAGCACGGCGATCGAGCGGCGCAGGGTGGCGCCGACGCTGTGGCCGGCTGCTCGCCCTCTGAAGGCTGATGCCCAGACGAGACTCGCGAGAGCCAGTCCGAGGACGATGGGATGAGCGGCGAAGGCAGCAGCGCTAAGCGCGATGGCCCCGAGGGCGCCGACTCCATTGGCCTCATTCATGTAGCCGAGCACGGGAGCTCCCACGAGGAGGAGCGTGATGAGCCCGAGCATCGTCGAGCCGAGGGCATTGCGGATCGTCGCTGCGCAGAGCCCCGTGACGAGAAGCGCAAGGAACACCGTCCCGAAGAGCAGCGTTGCCATCATGTATTGGTGGCTCGGGGCGATCTTGGTGCGGGGATAGAAGAGCTCTAGCACGAGATCCGTTGCTCCGAGGACGCACCAAGCGGCGGCGATGTAGCAAACGATCGCGGTGAACTTCGCCATGAGCACCTGGGAGCGACGCGCGGGGAGCGGCTGCAGCGCGGGGGCGCTCACCGCCCGGCGGCTCGCGCCAAAAAGCTCCGCCGCGAGCGGGATCACGAGTGCTAAGGCCAAGAGGAGCCACGCGGTGCTGCGCCCGCGGATCAGGTCGTCAGGTTCGACCTCAAACTGTGCGCGCATGACGGCGAGTAGCGCCGCACCTGCGAGCCCGAGCCCCGCCGCCATGGGAAAGGCGCCACGTAGCTCGACGTGCAGGAGGCCCGCCGTCGATTGGCGCCAGCTAGAGGAGCTCACGCGGCCCTCCCTTCAGCGGCTACGGCCACGAGGGCGTCCTCGAGGTCGCCGTGTTCGCTGCGGCCGCGCAGTTCGTCTACGGTGGCCACTTCGTTCACGACGCCGTTCGAGAAGAGGGCGACGCGGTCCGCGCAGCGCTCGACGTCAGCGATGGAATGGGAGACGAGCAGGACGCTGGCCTGGCGCTCGCACATGTGTTCAATGATGCCGTCCGTGACCATGCGGCGCGCGACCGGGTCGAGGCCGGAGAAAGGCTCGTCGAGGAGCAGTAGCGGCGGACGCACCGCTAGGGCGGCCGTGACGTTCTCTAGCATGCGCTGCCCCTTGGAAAGGTCGGCGTAGCGCATGCTGCCCTTCAGCCCGAAGCGCTCAAGGAAGCGGTCCGCCTCGGCATCGTCCCAGCGCGGGTGCAGCGCTTTCACGAGCTTGAAGTGGTCGCGGATCTTCATCCACTTGGGGAGTTCCGTGTCGTCCGGCACGTAGCCGACGCTGCAACGAACCTTGTGGCCGTGCTTCACCGGATCGAGGCCGAGGACTTCGACGCGTTCGTCCGCGCGGCGCCTGCGCCAGCGCGCGCGGTACGGCTCGGCGGCACAGAGAAGCGACAGGAGCGTCGACTTGCCCGCGCCGTTGGCTCCTACGAGCGCCATGATCTCGCCCTGCTCCACGTCGAGGTCGACCCCGCGCAGAACGTCCTTGCGGGTCCAACCAAACCTCAGCCCGCGTACCGAGACCGCCTTCCTATCCGTTGCTTCGCTACTCACTTCGTATCTCCCTGGCTCTTCGCCTTTTCCTTCTTCAGCGGCTCACGGAGCGGCCACGCCTCGCAGGCGCCCGTCGCAAGCTCGATGATCTCTTCCGGTGCAAGCCCCGCAGCGAGCGCATCGCCCACGGCGCGACCGAGGCGCTCCGCGACCATGCCCGTGCGGAAGGCCGCCGCGATCGCGGGCCCCTCCGGGGTCACGAACATCCCGCTGCCCCGGCGCGGCTCCAGGAGCCCACTGAGCTCCAGCTCGCGCCAAGCGCGGCTCACGGTGTTCGGATTCAACCGAGCCCCCTTCGCCGCCTCGCGCACCGACGGCAGCCGATCCCCCGCCCCCAGGCGCCCCGCCGCGACGGCAAAGCGCACCTGGTCCGCCAGCTGCTCGCTGGGCGTCACCGGGGACCGTGGATCGATATCGAACTGCACACGTGTCCTATCGACCTAGGACACTCGCGCACTTGAGGGGCTCTTGCGCGCTTTGGAGCGCTATTTCTTCGGCGCAGCGGCCGGATCAGCCTCGAGGGCCACCTCAACGGCGGTGACCTTGCCCGGCTTGATCTCAGCGTTGGCGACCGCTGGCAGGTGGCCGTCGCTCTGCAAGTGGATCGTGTAGCGACCCGGCGGAAAGGCGCGGCTCTGGACCGTGAGCCCCGGCGCCACCGACACTTGGCCTAGGCCCCGCGGGGGAAACAACACCCGGGTGAAGCTGCGGTAGCTGGAGTCTGGCTCCTCCTCTTCCTTGATGCGGACGGTGCAGGGCATCCACCCTCGAAATTCAGGGCCGGTGGTGAAGGTCAGGTCGATGCGGCCCCCCTGGACGCGCTTGAACTCCAGGAGCTGGTCCTTTGGGGGCGCGAGCTGGAAGCGGCGAACCGGGACGCTCAGCACCTCGAAGCCCGTGCCTGCCAGCTCGCACTCCAGCTCGTAGCTGCCCTTCTCAAGCCCGTCGAGCACAACGTTGAGGGCGGTGGGGTGGAATCCATTCTCACGGCTCAACGCCTCGAGCCGCTGCCCGTCGACCTTGAGGCTCACCACCCGCAGCCGGTCTTCGCCGAGGCCGCCGCGCTTTGGAACGCGCAGGGTGACGCGACTCCTGTCCTTCGAGACTGCACGCAGATCGACATCGTGCAGCCCAGGGCTAAGCGCCTTGTCCACCACCGCGGTGTAAACCCGCCCATCCCCCGCTTTCGCTTGGAGCCGATGCGCTTGGCCCACGGCGGCGTGCACCACCATGGACTCCACCGCGGGCGTGTTCCGGTAGGGTTCCCCCGAAATCGTAGTCGTCACGGTCGAGCCCGGGAGCGTCTTCGAAACCCTCTGAAAGGGCACCGGTTCCCCTTCTTCGTTGATGCAGCGCACGACCAGCAGTAGCGCCTCGACCTCGAGGATCACGCCGCGGTCATGGGTGGCCGCACGTACTTCTGCTGCCAGCGGATAGGGATCGTCCCCCGCCATCGTGAGGTCGAAGTGTCCGCGGCAGAGCCCACTGAGGGTAAAGCTCCCGTCGTCCCTCGTCCTGGTGATCGTTGCGTCCAGCCCGCCGCTGGACCCGCGGCTGCGCGTTGTGCCCGCGACCTCGACGCTGGGTACAGGGGTCCCGTCAGCCAGCTGTACCCTGCCCTCGATCGTCCCCTCCTCGATCAGCCAGATGGTCCCGAGGTCCAGCACGGGGGCGGCGTTGGTCACCACCTCCATGGGCTCCGATTGCCCGACGTTCGCCTTCGTGAAAATGAGCGTCGCCTCGTCTAGGGCCCAAACCCAGCCGCTGAAGCGACCGTTGCCATCCGTAGGCAGCCGCTGGCTTGGGCCAAGGACATCATCCAACGACGACAAGGACACGTCTGACACCGGTTCTCCGCGGGGATCCACGAGCTTCCCAGTGATGAAGCACTCCCCGCCGTTGCGGTTCCTCGCCCGCAAATCGCCGCGCACGAACGAATCAGCCACGGGAACTGACTCCCTCTCAGGCTTGTCAGCCGCTACAGCCGCGGGCAGTGCGCTCTGCCGTTCCCCCTGGTGGTCAGCTTTCCCCACCGCGAGGTCCGGGATCGCCCCCTCCTCGGACGACCCGGCCGCGCCCGTGGGCACCGCGTCCACCGTCTCCACTGGGCCCCGGCTTTGGAGCAGAACGAACACCAGAGAGCCGAGCCCGAGAACGGCGGCGAGCAGTAGGGCGATGCGCCGCATGGCGGGGGATTGTAGCAGCAGTGTTCAGATGCCGTTTCAGACGTGAACCACTTTGGGCATCGGCGGATCCGGTCGAACTCTTCCATAGAGATCGCCGTTAGCTTGAGCGCCCCCATGACCCCTCCATTCGAGTCCATGTATTCAACGATCCCGGCCCTAGCCGTTGCCGCCGCCGTCCTCACCTCGACCTCTGGCGCCGCAGCCCAGGGCCCGAGCGAAGTCATCCGGCTCCCCCAGTCCCCCGCCATCTCCCCGAACGGCCAGTCCATCGCCTTCGAGTGGCAGGACGACATCTGGTCCGCCCCCATCGAGGGCGGCGAGGCCACGCGCCTGACCTACTACGCGGGCCGCGACAGCGCCCCCCGGTTCAGCGCCGACGGCCAAGAGCTCTACTTCACGAGCACACGTTCGGGCCGCTCGCAGTTTCATGTGATGCCAGTCGCCGGCGGGCCGGCGCGCCAGCTGACCTTCGACTCGAACCGCAAGTCTCTCCGGGGCGTGTCCTCGGACGGGCGCTACCTCCTCGTTCATCAGACCACCGACCGCGGCTGGCACTACTCCGAGTCGACGCGCCCCTTCCTCTTGGACACCCAAGGCGAAGAGCCCAAGCGCATGCTCTTTGACGCGGGCGTCATGGGCTCAGCGATGAGCCCCGACGGAACCAAGGTGCTCTTCGTGCGCGGCCGCTCTTCGTCGATCCGCAAGGGCTACGAAGGTCCCCAGGCCGCGCAGCTTTGGCTCGCGGATCTTGAAACCGAGCCCGTGACGCTCACGCGCATCGATAAGGATCGTGAGCGCTTCCAGAACGTCGCTGCCATGGACCCGATGTGGGCGCCCGACAGCAAGAGCTTCTACTTCACGAGCGACCCGGACGGCGTGTTCAACGTCTACCACCAAGAGCTCGGATCCGACGAGGTGCGTCAGGTCACGGACGTCGCCGCCGACGGGAACGACGACGGGGTCATCACTCCGGCGCTCTCACGGGACGGCAGCACGCTGCTGATGCGGCGCGGCTTCGACCTCGTCTCGTGCGATCCCAAGACCGGCGAAACCCGCGGGATCGAAGTCACCGCGGCGGGAGATGGAACGAGCAGCGCCCTGGAGCGCAAGCTCATGAAGTCGGCCACCAACGTCGCGTTCACCGCCGACGGCAAGCAGATGGCCTTCGTCTCCGGCGAGGACATCTACGTCATGGATCGGATTCTGAAGGAGCCGAAGCGCATGACCTTCACGCCGCACAACGAGGGCAACCTGCTCTTTAGCGCCGACGGCTCGCGACTCTTCTACACCTCCGACACGTCCGGGGAAGTGGACATCTGGGAAGCGACGCCGAATCAAGAGGACGGCATCTGGTGGATGGCCGAGGACTTCGAGCTGCGCCAAGTCACCGATGACCGCGGCGTGGAGGACGACCTCCAGCTGAGCCCCAACGGCACCCACGTCGGGTACACGAAGGACACCAACCTCTTCGTTATGGACGAGGACGGCGCGGACCAGCGCCTCGTGGCGTCCATGTGGTCGACGCCCAGCTTCGACTGGTCGCCCGACGGCAAGTGGATGACCTACGACACCCAGGACGACAACTACAACAGCGACATCTACATCGTGCCCCTCGACGGGACGCGCGAACCGTTCAACCTGTCCCGCCACCCCGATCTCGACCGCGGCCCGAAGTGGTCGAAGGACGGCAAGCGCATCGCTTGGGTTGGTCGCCGCGACGGCGAAGAAGCCGACATCTACGTCGTAGAGCTCGCGAAGGCGAGCGACGAGATGACCGAGCGCGACGAAAAGCTGAAGGAAGCGCTCGAGGCCATGAAGGGCCAGAAGAGCAAGAAAGGCAAGAAGGGCGATTCCCCCAAGAAGGAGGAAGCGAAGCCTGAGGAAGAGCCGGCAGAGAAAGAGGAAGTAGCCGACGGCGAGAAGGCAGCCGACAAGAAGTCCGAAGAGACCAAAGAGGACAAGGACGAGGTCCAGATCGACTTCGACGGCATCTTCGACCGGGTCGATCGCCTGCGCTACGCCGACTCCTTCGAGCGCGCCCTCATCTGGCATGGCGACGGCGACCAGCTCGGCTTCAGCGGCACGATCGACGGGAAGAGAGGCTTCTACAGCGTCAAGTTCCCGCGCCCGGAGAAGCCCGAGCGCGTCGCGGACTCCCCGCTTTCCGCCAACCGTTGGCTGAAGGACTCGAAGCAGTTCGTGGGCCACAGCCGCGGCGTCCCCGCCACGATGAGCGCCAAAGGCAAGACGGAGACCTTTGGGTTCGAGGTCCGCGCCAAGCGCGACTGGCGCGAGTTCCGCATGATCGCGTTCGACCAAGCTTGGCGCGCCATGCGCGACCGCTTCTACGACGAGGCCTACAACAACAAGGACTGGTACGCGATCCGCGGCAAGTACCGGCCCATGGCCGCCCAGTGCCTCGGCGCCGCGGAGTTCACGCAGCTCATGAACATGATGCTTGGCGAACTCAACGCGTCGCACATGGGACACCGCGGCAACGCTGATCCCCTGCCGACGCTTGAGAACCAGAACGAGTGGTCGGCCCAGACCTACCACCTGGGTCTGCGGTACGAGCTGGACGGCGAGGGCCCCGGCCTCGTGGTGGAGAGCGTCATCCCCGGCGGTCCGTGCTCGAAGGCGCGCAGCCTCGTCGTCGCGGGCGAAACGTTGCTCGCTATCGACGGTGTTGAAGTGGGCCCGAGCATCGACCTTGAGAGGCTGCTGACCCTCGAAGAGCTGCGCAATGTCGAGCTCACCGTGAAGTCCAGCGCGGGCGAAGAGCGCATGGTCAACGTGCGCCCGACGGCGTCCGTGGCCGGCCTCCTCTACGACGAGTGGGTCGAGAAGACGCGCGCGCAGGTGGAGGAACTGTCCGAGGGCAAGCTCGGCTACCTGCACATCCGCGGCATGAACTTCCCCAGCTTCCGTCAGATGGAGGAGGACCTGTACCACGCCGGCGTAGGCAAGGACGGTCTCATCATCGACGTGCGCTTCAACGGCGGCGGCAGCACCACGGACCACGTCCTGACGGCGCTGACCCAGCCGGTCCACGCCATCACCCAGTCCCGCGGCAGCGGCGAAGGCTACCCCCAAGACCGCAAGATCTACGCGTCGTGGAACAAGCCGATCGTGGTCATGTGCAACGAGCACTCATTCTCGAACGCTGAGATCCTGAGCCATGCCATCAAAGAGATCGGCCGCGGCCGCCTCGTGGGCATGCGCACCGCAGGCGGCGTGATCAGCACCGGCTCCGTGGGCCTCATCGACGGCGGCACCGTGCGCATGCCCATGCGCGGCTGGTACCTGGTGGGCGACGGAGCCGACATGGAGCTCAACGGCTGCGAGCCCGACTTCGCCTTCTGGAACGACCCAACGTGGGCGGCCCCTGGTGGAGAAGACAGCCAGCTGACGAAGGCCGTTGAGGTCCTGGCCGAGGACGTTGCCGCAGAGAAGGCGAAGGGCAAGGTGAAGCTCGTGCCGGCTTCGCGGTTGCGGAAGTAGGTCCCGGTACCGGTTTGGCTCATGCCGGCTTGAGCTGGCCGCCGCCCGTCAGGCGGCCTCCTCTGGGTCCTTGTGGTCTCAGCCACACGGGTGCTCGCGCTCCTGCGCGAGGGCCCGCGCTCGGCTCGCCCGAGCGGCCCGTCCGGCGAGGACCGCCCGTCCGGAGGACGCATGCGCGGCGAGCGCCAGAGAAGCTGCACTGTTGCGGCGGTAGGTCGGTTCGGCCCAGATGCATTGGTCGCAGCCCAGCCCGCAGCCGCGCCGCCCGCCGCCGAGCTGCCAACACAGGTCACCTGCCGTCGGCGCGAAGCGCTCGACGCGTGGCG
>CAYQKK010000006.1:103766-113520 GCA_964417955.1 uncultured Planctomycetaceae bacterium | reverse complement strand
CCGTTCGGATCTCGTGCAGCCCTTCGTCGCCTAGGAAGGAGAGGTCCTTCTCCTCCCAGTTGGATCCTTGCAGCGCGATTCTCGCGAGGGTCGTTCCGATGGCGCGATCGATGGTCAAAGGCGCCCGCGCATAGTCGACTCCCATCTGCGCGGCGTCGAGCATCCAACGCGCCGCGTCGAGGTCGCGGCCAATGGCGGCGCGGTTCTGCGCATGGGCGCGAACTAGCAGAACGAGTGTCCTCCCCGTCACTAGACGCGGTCGAGCAAAGTCGTCGAGGTTTGGATAGCCAACCGGGGTCGCGTCGAGCTGATGAGCCCCCTTACGGATCAGTGCGAACGCCTCCTGAACGGGCGCCGACTCAAGCAGCCGGCGGAGTGCCCCAGAGTCGAATGGACCTTCGAGGACCTCCATGAGGGGGCCCAAGTTAGAGTAGCCAAGCCGCTCGACCTCCACGAGCTCGGCGGCCGAGCGGTAGGAGTCCATCGCGCTCCCCTCCTCGATCTCGCCCCAAAGCACGTCCCGCTCAAAGCTGACTTCCGCAAGCTCTCCCTCGATGACGCTGGCCTGTGCCCGCATGGAATCCCAGGCGTCGATGTTGCGGTGGAGTAGCACCCCACCCGTGAGCGCAGCGAGGCCGGAGAGGGCCGCCGCATAGGAAAGCGTTCTTGCGAGGAGCGGTGCGGGCATGCCCATTCATCGTCACCCACGGCGCTTTGACTTGACGGGAGGCTGGCCTGAAGGGTCGTTTGAATAGGTTTCTGAGGAGCGCGTACGATCTATCCATGGCTCGCACCCAACCAGCTGAATTGGCCGCCCCGTCGCGCTGCCTCTACTGCCGCTCGGCTTTGGCCCCTTTCCACGGGGCCAGCGCTCGCTGTGGGTCGTGCCAGAAGGTGAACCTGCGAGTCGATCAGCAGTCCCACTGGACCCTGGCGCCGAGGGCCGTGGCCATTCAGCGGCTGCTACGCGCCTCAGTAACCACTGCCCTCCTGTACGCGACCTGGCTGCTCATGGCCGCCGATACCGGGACCACAGAAACCGGTCTGAAGATCTTCGTCCTCGTGGGGATGCTGATTCCCATCGCGCTGTGGTGGGATCTCTGCAGCCTGTGCACGCGGAAGGTGTCGCGTTCACGCTTCGAGGTCATCGTGCCTGCGGCGTTCCTGACCGTGAGCGCATTCCACGTTTCATGGGCGCTCTTCCAGGTGCTTTCTGGCCAGTTGCCAGACCTGTGGTCGGCGTTCTTGGACAGCCTCAGGCTGCTCGCCTATGCGCAGCCGTTCGCGCTGGCCAGCTGGGGGCTCGTGCGTTTCATGGGCTGGCTTCGGCGGCGGGAGATCGAGCTGAGCGATCCGCCGCTGTCTCTATCGGAGGCCGCGGACGTCGCACGGGACACGACTCCTGCGCCAGAACCGCCCGCCCCATCATCCCCCGGTGTGCGATCCCTGCGGACCGCGCGCGGCCTAGTCGGCGCGCGGCCATCCTCTGCCTACGACGCGGACGTTCGCTCGAGGAACGCCACCAGCTGCCTGCACTGCTTTGCCCCGCTACCACCTATGAAGGGCGCGAGCCAGTCCTGCCATGTCTGTGAGCGCACCACCCGCAAGGTGGACCAGGCCGTCTTCTGGACGCGGCATGAGAGCGTCGTCGACAAGGAGCGACGCGTGAAGGCGTTGATCGCGTCGCTCTTGATCGTCGCCATCGCGGTCATCTACCTCAACGTCGAGACCTTCTCCCGCATGGGCATGTGGGGCGCTCCAACCGCCGTTGCCGTCGCCGTGGCCATCGCCGCCCTTGGCTGGGACCTCGCAGGCATGATCACGCGGCATCGCTCGATGCTGCGCCTGGAGAAGTTCCTGCCCTACGTCGTCGGCTTCTTCGGCGTCGGCGCCGTCATCTTCGGCCGCATCGCGATGACGGGCAAGCCGGGATTTTGGACCGGTGGAATCCGCGACACCCTGGAGATCCCGTGGACGTTCTGCCTTCCGTTCTTTGCCGCTGGGCTGCTGATCCACGTGATGTTCAGGTGGTTCCTCAGGTGGCGCGGGGAAACGAGGCTTCGACTGCAGCCCCACCACTAGTCGAACAGGTCGAAGGTCTTCTCCGCTACCACCTTGCCGTCCAGTGCAAGCCACATGCGCCAGGGCCCGAGCTTGTCCTTCACCGGCTCCCAGATCGTGTCGCCGAGGTAGAACTCCCAGTCCTGGGTTTGGACATGCACGATGCCATCGAAGGGGGCCCGGGGCTGGCCCTCGGCGTCGAGGATGCCGGGGTGCTCAATGCAGTAGTCCAGCCTGCGGTTCTTCCCGCCCTTCACCCGAGCGACAAACCCAAACTCGATCCCCACGAACGCCGGAACACGCGTGGTGAACTCACGGATCTTCGGGAGCTCTTTCGAGTCAGCATCCCAGTCGTGGTAGATGCCATAGGTGCTGATCTTGACCTCTAACTTGCGCTTTGCCATCGATCTCTCCGGGCGTCCGACCTAGGCGCCCCGAGCGAGGGTTGAAGCCCCATAGCGCCGAGCCAACCAGCCCGCCGTCAGACCGTGGAGCAAGACCGACAATAGAACCGTCCACACCGCCACCCCGAAGATCAGGTCGGCCCCGCGAATCTCCTCCTCCCCCACGACGCTGACCGCAAACACGACGCTCGCGAGTCCACGAGGACCAAACCAGCCGAGAAAGAGCTTCGATGATGCGCGCATCCCCATCCCGCCGAGGGCCAAGGCCACCGGGACCATGCGCACCACCGTCAGACTGAGCAGTGCGTAGAGGAGCACCTGCGGCGTCGCGCAGCCGAGGGCGGCGGGCGCCATCGTCACCCCAAAGATTGTCCACGTGGCGATGCCCATGGCCTCCGCGCTGTTCTCCGTAAAGTCGAACGCGGCCTTGGGCAGCGCCCGGACGGAAGCTCCGGCCGTCAAGCCTGCAACGAAAGCGGCGAGGAACCCGCTGCCCCCCAGCATCTCGGCGCCAAAGAACGCGCCGACAGGAACGGCGGCGACGGCCACAGCGGCCGGCCCCTCCTCCATCCAGTCGTGACGCGTCGCAGCATCGAGAAGCCGAGCGGCCAGCCAGCCGATCGCCATGCCGGGCACCGCGCCGTAGGCAATCGCCTTGAAGCCATGGAGCAGCCACGTGAACCACGACGAATCGTCCGTCGAAGCGCCGATGGCGCAGGCCGTCAGCGCAGCGACGACCGGCACAATGAGGCCGTCGTTGAGCCCGCTTTCGACGTTGAGCGCCGTGCGCTCGTCCTGGGGAACGGACTCCTGGGTGACGACCGCTTGACCGAGCGCCGCATCGGTTGGCGCAAGGAGCGCTGCGAGTAGCGCAAGTTCCCACAGCCCGAGGCCCGGACCCGCAGCCGAGTCGCCCCCTAGGAGGGGGATCCCGATCACGAAGCCCAGGATGACCGTCGCTACCAAGCCGGGCCCGAGGAGCCTCGCGGGCAGCCCCAGGTGACTCTTCAGGCGCCGATAATCGATGCGCGAGGCGTCATAGAACAGGACCAACGCCAAAGTCACCTCCGCCAGCAGTCGCACGGCCTCGTTGCCAGCGTCAAGATGACTGATGCCGAGCACGTGCGGCCCGATGACGATCCCCACGACCACCGCGACGATGGGCAAAGTCAGTGGCGTCCTCTGCATCGCCTTGGACACGAGGCCAAGGACAAAAGCCAAGACGGCCAAGATGACGAAGTCGAGGTGGTGCATTTCCTTAGCGCTGAACGCCCGCGTAGGACACGCCTGTCAGATCGGCGACGTCACGCTTCCACGTCACTAGGTCCCCATGCTGGAAGTCGCTGAGGCTCCGATGCCCGCACGCGCGAGCAAGAACCTTCATGAGCTCCGTCGAACCTTCGAAGAAGTTCGCGAGACGCCGCGCGCTCTTGCCTATCTCAAGGCGACGGCGCAGCTCCTCTTTCTGGGTCGCGATACCGACGGGGCAGTTGTTCGTGTTGCACGCACGCATCGCTAGGCACCCGATCGCCTGAAGGGCCGAATTCGACAGTGCGATGGCGTCGGCGCCGAGGGCCATGGCTTTCACGAAGTCCGCCGGGGTCCGGAGGCCTCCGGTAGCGACCAGAGTCACGTCCCCGTTTCCCGTCGCGTCAAGGTGCCTGCGCGCCCGTGCCAGTGCGGGGAGCGTCGGGACGGAAATGTGATCTCGGAAGATGAGCGGCGCCGCCCCCGTTCCTCCGCCGCGACCATCGAGAATCACGTAGTCGACGCCGACCTCGAGGGCCGCATCGATGTCTTTCTCGATGTGCTGGGCTGACAGCTTGAATCCAATGGGTACGCCGCCGGTGGCTTCGCGAACCCGCGCCGCCATGGACTTGAAATCCTCGAGTGAATCCCAGCCGGGAAAACGCGACGGAGAGATCGCTGGCGTGCCGGGTTCAAGCCCTCGAACCGTCGCAATCTTGCCCTGGACCTTCTCCCCAGGCAGGTGCCCGCCGGTGCCGGTTTTTGCCCCTTGGCCACCCTTGAAGTGGAACGCCTGAATGCGCCCAGCCACAGCATCGAGGTCGAATCCGAACTGCGCCGAAGCGAGCTCGTAAAGGTAGCGAGAGTTGGCCTCTTGCTCCTCAGGGAGCATGCCTCCTTCTCCAGAACAGATCCCCGTCCCGGCCATCTGCGCACCCTTCGCAAGGGAGATCTTCGCCTCTTCCGAAAGCGCGCCAAAGCTCATATCGCTGACGAAGAGCGGCCGCTCGAGGCGCAGAGGACGCTTGGCCCTTGGACCAATGACCGTCGTCGCATCGACCTCTTCTTCGTCGAGCAGTGGAAGCCGGTGAAGCTGAGCCGTCAGGAGCTGGAGGTCGTCCCAACGTGGCAGATCGGTGAGCGCGACCCCCATCGCGGACATCGGCCCGTGGTGCCCGACAGCCTCGATGCCGCCCTTCGCCAGCGCATGGATGAACCCTGTCGCCGGCTCCTCTGGTGTGCCGTGAATGTCAGCGTAGTTGCCAAGGTATTCGTCGCGCTGGTAGGGCTGGGGGTGCTCCCTTCCCCAGGCTGCCACCTCGTCCGCGTCGACGAACACCTCACCGCCCTCCTCCCAGGTCGAAAAGACGGGCAAGGCCTCGGCGTTGTTGTACTCGGACACACCCGTGTCGAGACGATAGTCCCAGTCATGCACGCCGCAGATGAGGTTGCCGTCGCGGACGAATCCATCGGAGAGCAGCGCTCCGCGATGAAGGCATCGCCCGTAGAACGCCGACACACCCTGGTCCTCGCGGCGAATAACAACGAGGTCAATGTTCTCGACGAGTGCGTGCGTCGGCTCGTGGACGTTCAGCTCGCCACTCTTGGCTACGGGGATCTTGCGCATGAACTTCTTTCTAAGGTGGAGACGGCTGAGGAGGAGGAAGCGTGGTCGGGCGCAGCAGCTTAACGCAGCATCGAGCGCAGTGGTTCGCCGCCTCGAACCAACCCGACTTCTGCAAGGGTGAGGGGCCGATCGAAGACCGCCAGCTCGTCCATCAAGCCGATGTAGCTCAGGCCGAGCATGAAGCGCGCCTTGTCTGCCTCCCATGTGAACGGGTCAGTGACGGCGAGGCTCCCCATCGACTGGCCGTCAAGGAAGAGCTCGGTGCTGCCTGCCCCTGAGTTGAGCCCGCTGAAGTTGATCAGCACGTGGGTCCATGTGCCGCGCTGGAAAGGAGGCGCATCGACGGGGATGAGCCGGCGAGTGAATTCGTCGCTGTCGTTCGCGGACTGGTTGTCAGGGTTCCAGGCGGCTGCGTCCCCGATCACGCCGAGCCGGAACGAGCGCGGGTTCTCTTTCGTGAAGTCCACCCAGATCGAGGCGTCGTTGTAGGACACGTCGGTAATTTGGATTGGATCGCAGAAGCCGGGCTCTAGATCTACGGCGGGGTCGAGCTGGAGCCACATGGACACGGCACCGCTCCAGGATTCGGTGCTGTAGCCGAGGTTCTCTGCAGCGCTGTAGTAGGTCAGCTGACGCTTCTTGGCGGTGAACTCCAGTGCGTCACCAAAGCGCCCTTGCCCAGCCGCAATCGACACCGCGTCGTCGTGCAGTCCGGGGCGCGCGGAATCCAGATTCTTGCGGCCAGCGGCCGTGTAGAGGCTTGGATCCCCCACCGAAACGTTAGCCGCGGTGGAGCCGTCGAAGGACACGTAGAACAGCACATGCTCCGACAGCTGGGAAGCCATTTGGCTACCGTTCTGGGCGCCACTCGAAGCGCAGCCGCCGAGGGCGAGAAGAGAGAGGGCGAGGATCTGATGATTCATGCCGCTGAATGTACCGAGGACCGAGCGAGACCAGCACTAGCAATGAACAAGACAAGAAGAACGCGGACCACACTCTTCAGCACACTCTGCCTGACGATGGCGCTGAGCGCCTGCGGCACAGCACCGGAGCTCAACGGATCGCCGCAAGAAGAGAACACGCACGATGAGTCACTGCTGCCGCTGCCGGAGCTCATGGATCGAGTTCGCGAGGCCAAAGGGCTGCTCATCGCGGCGCACCGAGGTGGACCCGCACCCGGCTACCCTGAAAACGCTATCGAAACGCTGCAGTACGGGCTCGACCAGGGCATCCGCGTTTTCGAGATCGACGTAGCCGAGAGCCAAGACGGCGTTCTCTACCTCATGCACGACCGTTCGCTGCGTCGTACCGCCGGATACGACGGCGGGGTGGCCGACACCGACTGGAGCGTCGTGGGCGCACTCGATCTACGCGACAACGACGCCAAGCCGACCGGTTTTCACCCACCGCGCCTCGCGGAGACGCTGCGTTGGGCAAAGAAAAGCGGCGCGATCCTAGAGCTCGATCGCAAGTCCACCACAAGCTTCCGCAACATCATCCGCGAAGTGCGATCCGAGGGCGCCGAGAACCACGTCCTCATGATCTCCTACAGCGACGATGAAACGAAAGAGATCGCGCGCTTGGCGCCCAACCTGATGATGACCGCCGCCGTCAAGGACGAAGCTCACATGAGCGAGCTTGCGAAGTCGGGAGTTGACCTTACGCGGGTCGTCGCCTGGCTTGGAACGCGCGAACCCAACATGGGCGCTATGGCAAACCTGGGCGCCGCGCGCATCGAGAGCGCTTTTGGCACCCTCGGTCGACCCGGCAAACGACTTGACGACATCTACGCCGCGGACGGTGACGCCGCCGAGTACCAAGCGCTGGTGGACGGCGGCCTCACGCTCTTGGCCACGGATCGACCGTACTTCGTGGCGCGCGAACTTGACGCCGACGACGTGGCCCTCCGGATCATGGCGGAGCGAGCGAAGTAGCTGCGGGAGTCAAGGCGACGACCGCCGCCCCAGTGCTGTGGCCCGGAAATGGCGCGTCGCTCGGCAGCAGTGCAAGCCCTTTGGGCGGGTAAGGGGAACGTATTTGGCTAGGTGCACCCGGCTCAATGGGAGAGCGGACACATCGAGGTGCCTCATTTTGGCAGCAGGGCGCCCCCTCGAGGCGGGGAGAAGTCCCCGCCCAGACCCCGTCCCCAAGGACGCCCGGATATGCTATCGGCCCCGCGATTCGATGAATGCAGCGGGAATTTCCTCTCCACCCCCGTTCTATCCCTCGCTTCTTCATTCATGAAACAGCTGACTTTCCCACTTGCCGCTGCCCTCGCTCTTACGAGCGGCTTCGCTGCTGCACAAGAGGCATCACGCGGTGCTACGCCCTTCAACGGCGAGATCATCGACCTCGGCGTCATTGACGCCGTCACCGGCATCATCACCCCCCGTAGCCAAAGCAACGGCGCTGGCCTCGGCGAGCCGATCTACGCCAACACGGCGGTTCCCGTCCAAGGCTCATTCTTCAACAACATCTTTGACGCAACGGCCTACGACGAAGGTCGTATCCCGAGCACCTCATCGCCGGACGTGGTGGGCACGCAGGACTCCTACATCCTGTCGAGCATCAGCCTGCAGTACGTCACGAACGCGACGGACCCGAGCCTCGGCGGCATCGGCAACACGATCGAGATCAACCTCTACGAGAGCTACTCGGCCTGCGAGATCCCGGACGCAACGAACCCGCCGATCGCAACGATCTCCCTGCCCGGCCTCCCCGGCTCAACGTCGGGCGGCCTGGCTGGCTTCATCTTCGATGTGGACGTCAGCGGCCTGAACATCTGCATGTACGGCGACGGCGACGGCGTCTACAGCGACGGTACCGGCGACCGTTTCGGATGGTCGATGGCCTTCACCGAGCTCGCCGACGCAACGTCAGCTGGCCCGTTCCTCCGCGGCGACCCTGACAACCAGCCGGAAGGCGACGCGACGTTCTTCCAGAACGCTGGCGCAGGTGCAGGCACCGGACTCAGCACGGGCGACCTCTACGGACGCCTCAACGCTGACGGATCCACCCAGTGCCTCTTCTTCGGCGGCTACCCCGCCAACGTCTTCGCTTCGCACGGCATCGTCCTGCGCAGTGGCCTCAACGGCGGCTGCATCGGCTGCGGCGAGCGCGACGACGTCTTCGAAATGAACGACGACGCCACCATGGCGGCTCCGATCGGACTTGGCACCCTTAGCCTCGTTTCCGACATCAACGAGGACTGGTTCAGCTACACCGTCTCCGGTGAGAGCGAGCTCGTCATCGACGCCCTCTTCATCGACGCAACGGCGGACCTTGACCTCCGCGTCTACGACGCAGCCACCCTGACGCAGATCGACGCGAGCAACTCGGGTTCGGACAACGAGCAGGTCCAAGTGGGCAACTGCGACGTGGCTCCCCTCGACGTGGTCATCCAGATTCTGAACTTCTCGGGCGTCTGCAACGAGTACGACCTCGTCCTGACTGAGGCTGCACTCGTGGCCGACGACATGCTTGAGGACAACGACGAGTGCTCCACCGGCGTTGCTCTTCCGATTGGCGTCACCCGCGGCCTCGTGGTGCGTCCCTACTGCGGTATCGGCACGACGTCCGACGACCGTGACTACTACAACGTCACCCTGCAGGACGGCGAGACGCTGAACGTGGACATTCTGTTCACCGACGCTGTGACCGACATCGACGGCACGCTCCGCGACATCACCGCTGGCTGCCCCGGCACCTCCCTTGACGTCGGTTTCTCCACGACCGACAACGAGAACATGGAAACCACGAACAACACCGGTGCCCCCATGGTGGTGTCGGTCCTCGTGGACTGGTTCTCCGGCGACGCCAACGGTGCGTACGACCTCGTGATCTCCGTTGGTGCCGACAAGCTTGGCGAAGTGATCTGCGTCGGTGAGGACAACAGCACCGGCAGCGGGGCCATCCTCTGCGCAACAGGTGACCCGGCCGCAGCGGCCAACGACCTGACCCTCGACGTGTCGGGCCTTCCGATGAACTCGACGGGCTACTTCGTGGTCAGCCAAGAGACGAACCTCGTGATGAACCCGGGTGGCAGCGAAGGCAACCTCTGCATCGCAAGCTTCGCCTTCGGTCGCTACGCGAGTGACGTGCTTGACAGCGGTGCCGCAGGCGCCGTTTCGTTCAGCCCGGACCTGACGATGATTCCGATCGCTTCGGGCGGCATGCAGAGCTTCAGCGCTGCAATGGCCGGCGATACCTACAACTTCCAGTACTGGTACCGCGACAACAACATGGGCACGGCCACCTCGAACTTCTCGAGCGCCAGCAGCATCACCTTCGAGTGATCTCCCAGTCCTCAGCCCCGTGACGCTTTCCGAGCGTCGGGGCTAGAGGGAACTCAGGTGGCCGGGGGGCGGTGCCCGGCCCCCGGCCCCCCCGGTTTTGGGGTGGTGAGTGGGGGGGG
>CAYQKK010000006.1:70241-103756 GCA_964417955.1 uncultured Planctomycetaceae bacterium | reverse complement strand
CGCCCGGTGCGGCTTCCCGCGGGGGGGGCTTTGTGGTAACTCTGGGGGCGGGCGCCTTTCCCCGGCCGCCGGCCACACTCTTTATGGCTCTGCTCATGGCGGCGTCGTCGCGGCGCCAACCGCATCCGGCGAAAGTGAGCCGCCGCGGTACCATCTGTGGATGCGAATCCCCATCGTTCTGCTCGTCACGATCGCTGCCGGCGCCGCTGGCTTCTCCACGGGGCTGCTTTCGAGGGCACCGCTGGCGGCGGCGCCCGATGTGGTGGATGCGTTGCCTAGCCCCGAGGTCGTGGAAGGTAGTGAGAGCGATGAGGTGCCGCTGGAGACCCCCGGCAGGCGCCCGAGTGCCAACTCCGGCGCCCGGGAGGCTCTGGTGGACGACTCCACCCACTCTGGCGCGCAAGACAGCTCTGCCTCTCCGCTCTTCAGCGCGACGCTGCTCGCTCATCACGAGAAGGAGTTCAGTTCAGGCTGGAAGAGCGTGCGTGCGGACCAAGTATCCGTGTCGGCGGTCGAGCGCGGTGAGTTGGACTTTCGCCGCGAGACGCTCTTGCTCTCATCTCGACTCGGCGCTGAAGCCGCAGAGGCTCTCAGCAAGCAGGAGGCAGCGACCGATGCGCTGAAGACTGGCTCTGCCGCCGGGATGCTGGTCGCCCTGAACGAGGGCGCTTGGACTCCGCCCAACAACTTCGTCACAGGAGGGGAGTTCGCCGAGGCAACGCTGGCCCGGAGCGGTGGCGGCAGCGTGAGCGGAGAAGATCTAACCAAGGGAGAGTTCAATCCGATCGGGGACGGTTCCGTAGTCACCTTTGGCCCAGGTGTACACACGCTCGATGAACGTTCCTTCCGCGGGGCTGATCGACAAAACGTCCCGAAGGACATCACCGTCATCGGAGCTGGGAAGAACAGCACCCTTCTTCGAATGGGCGATATTGGAAGCCGCGCAGACATCCAACGCCTGACGTTCCGCAACCTGACCATCGACGCAGACAATGACGGTCTCTTCGACCAGCGCGGCGGCAGCCTATCGCTACACCTAGAGTCAGCCCGGGTCGTTCGATTCGACGCTGGACACGGTGGGTGCTACATCTTCTCCACCCGGGGGGGCTGCGCGGTGACAGCGGTCGACACGGAGTTCACGGGTGGGTACGGGCGAAGCCCAGGCAATGGGAGCTTCCTGCGAGGCGAGCCGTTCCTGGGCCACTTCAAGAACTGCACGTTCGAGCTTGTGGAATTCCGCCATCTCAAGGGACTCCGCAGTGGCCAGGTGCGTTTCGATGGCTGCCACTTCACCGTCCAAGAGGAAGACCCGTCAACCTGGCAGAACCCGGTTGTAACAACGGCTGGCTGCAGCTACGAGGAGATCCCGAGGAGCGCTGAAGGTCTACAGAAGGACCTCGCAGATCTGTTCCCCCAGCTTCGGTAGCGTATGTCGGTAGGCGTCGATCAACAGGGGCTTGAGCGTGACGGGTTCGGAATCGCAGATTGCGTCATCACCGAGGAGCGGCGCATGTCCCTCATTCGGTGCTTCGAAGAGGAGTCGATCGCGCTGGGCCATCGCCGCGGACTCGAACTAGCGTCGGTGCGAGAGCTCGCGCTCGAACTCCTCGCGGTCCCCTTAGTCGTTGGCCTCGTGGGCGACGACGCGACCGCTGTGCGCGCGATCCTCTTCGACAAGTCAGCGAGAGCCAACTGGCCCGTTGCGTTTCACCAAGACTCGACGGTCCCGGTCGAGAGGCGCGTAGAGGCCGCGGGCTTCCAGGCGTGGAGTGTGAAGGACGGTGTCGTCAACGTGCGTCCCCCAGCGAGGGTGCTGGAATCGATGCTGACCGTTCGAGTGGATCTCGACGGTAGCGACTCCGGCAACGGAGCGCTGCGCGTGATCCCTGGCTCGCATCGAGGGGGCTTCCTGAGCCAAGACGACGTCGAGCGCGCGGTGGCTAGCCATGCGGCCGTGACCTGCAAAGTCCCCGCCGGCGGAGCACTCTTGATGCGCCCCCTCCTCCTTCATGGGTCGAGAAGGCAGACGCAGGAAAGACATCGGCGCATCGTCCATGTCGAGTTGGCTTCGGAAGCGTTGCCCGGGCCGCTTGAGTGGCCCATGGGGTCCCAGGGTCCGGCGGCTCGCTGACGGGAGCTGCGGCGAAGGGTGCGGTCCGGCAGTCGATAACGGCCATTTCTGCGCGAGCTATCGCAGCGATAACAGCGCCGGGCAGCGGTCGCCCGCCGCCTACGAACTCCCTATTGATCCTTGGCGAGCGCGAGGGCTTCGCACACCGCAGACCGATGCCTAAACAGATAAGAGAGCGGCACTTAGAACGGCCGACGTCATCGCAGTGTGGCTGACGTCGTCCCCGTTACTTCGGGCTGATCAAGGGGTCGAAGCCGCCCCAGCACGGCCTGATTAGTTCGACCGATGGCTCCCATTGCCACTTCTGGTTGGTCCAAAGCTCCGTTTAGGCGAATGGTGTAGTGCAACACAGGCGCCTGTCCGGGGCTCACACCGTCCTCGTGGCCGAGCCACCGACAGGCGCCATCCATCACCCTCACCTCTGCTAAGCCATGAGACCTACCCGTCACACCTTTCCGCTCTTCGTGAGCTCGCTCTTTCTTGGGGCAGTTTCGTGCTCCGCTCCGTCCGGAACGGGGTCCCTGGTTCCCACCCAGGACGCAAGCGTCAGCAACGCCGCTTCCGACCCCGTCAAGCCGGCGGCCTCCGGCATCGAGATGTGCCCGGTCATGGGTCACGGTGCTGCGGGCGGCGCCAACGCTGCGCTCGTAAGTTCGAACGTGGGCGCTGATGGCGATGACGACACCAGCGGTCAGTACCGACGCAACGCCGACTGGTGGCCGAACCGCCTCGACCTCTCGATTCTTCGTCAGAACTCGGAGAAGAGCGATCCGATGGGCGGTGACTTCGACTACGCCGCAGAGTTCGCGAAAGTCGACTTGGACGCGCTCCGCGCCGACGTCAAGAAGCTGATGCTGACGTCCCAGGACTGGTGGCCCGCGGACTGGGGCAACTACGGCGGCCTCTTCATTCGGATGGCCTGGCACAGCGCGGGTACGTACCGCAGCACGGACGGACGCGGCGGCTCCGGCGACGGCATGCAGCGCTTCGCTCCCCTCAACAGCTGGCCCGACAACGCCAACCTCGACAAGGCGCGTCGCCTTCTCTGGCCGGTCAAGCAGAAGTACGGACGCTCGGTCTCCTGGGCTGACCTCATGATCTTCGCGGGCAACGTCGCCCTCGAGCACTCCGGCTTCGAAACCCTCGGGTTCGCCGGCGGCCGCGAGGATCTGTGGGAGCCCCAGCAGGACATCAACTGGGGCCCGGAAGAAGAGTGGCTTGGTGTGGAGCGCTGGGAAGAAGGGCGCAAGCTGCAGGGCGATCTCGCGGCTTCCCACATGGGACTCATCTACGTGAACCCGGAGGGTCCTGACGGCAACCCGGACCCGAAGCTCGCGGCCCACGACATCCGCGAGACGTTCGGCCGGATGGCTATGAACGACGAAGAGACCGCCGCGCTCATTGCCGGCGGTCACACGCTCGGCAAGTGCCACGGCGCAGCTCCCGCCGGCGCGAACGTCGGACCTGACCCCGAAGCAGCCGATCTCGCCGAGCAGGGCCTTGGTTGGACCAACGCCCACGGCAATGGCAACGGCGCTGACACCATCACGAGTGGACTCGAAGGCGCGTGGACCTCTACGCCCACCGACTGGTCCTCCGAGTACCTCGACAACCTCTGGGAGTACGAGTGGGAGCTGACGAAGAGCCCCGCCGGCGCCCACCAGTGGACTCCGAAGGAAGACGGCCGGACCTACCCGGACGCCCACATCAAGGGCGAGCGGAAGGAGGTCTTCATGCTGACCACCGACCTGTCGCTCCGTGAGGATCCGATCTACGCTGAGATCACGAAGCGCTGGAAGGACAACCCGGACCAGTTCGACAAGGCCTTCGCGGCCGCTTGGTACAAGCTCACCCACCGCGACATGGGCCCGGTTTCGCGCCTCGTCGGCAAGGAAGTGCCGGCCCCGCAGCTCTGGCAGGATCCGATCCCCGCGGTGGATCACGCTCTGATCAGCGCTGACGACCAGAAGAGCCTCAAGGCTTCCATCCTCGACGCGGGCATCGCCCACGCGGACCTCGTTTCGGCGGCATGGGCCTCGGCGTCCACCTACCGCGACAGCGACAAGCGCGGCGGCGCCAATGGCGCCCGCATCCGCTTCGCTCCGCAGAAGGACTGGGCGGCCAACAACCCCGCAGTCCTCGCCAAGGTGCTGAGCGCCTACGCGTCGATTCAGTCGGACTTCAACGGCGCCAACGGAGACAAAAAGGTCTCGATCGCCGACCTGATCGTTCTCGGCGGCAACGCCGGCATCGAGGCCGCGTCGGGCGGTACCGTCGAGGTCCCCTTCATGGCTGGCCGCATGGATGCGACCGAGGCTATGACGGACAGCGCGAGCTTCGACGTCCTTGAGCCCAAGGCCGACGGCTTCCGCAACTTCGACTCTGGCGAGGCGTACCTGCGTCCCGCCGAAGCCCTCATCGACCGCGCCAACCAGCTGACCCTCACGGTTCCCGAGATGACCGTCCTCGTCGGTGGCCTGCGCGCCATGGGCGTCGGTGCATCGAAGGCCGGCGTACTGACCGAGACCCCCGGCAGCCTCAACAACGCCTTCTTCACCAACTTGCTCGACATGGGCACGAAGTGGGAAGTCGCAGGAGACGGATCCGACATGTTCAGCGGCAAGGATCGCGCGTCCGGCGCCGAGAAGTGGACCGCCACTTCGGTCGACCTGATCTTCGGCTCTAACTCCGAGCTCCGCGCGATCGCCGAGGTCTACGGCACCGGCGACGGCCAGGCCAAGTTCATGAACGACTTCGTCGCCGCTTGGACCAAGGTCATGAACCTCGACCGCTTCGACGTGAAGTAGTCGCAAGCTGCCCAGTAGGCGGCGGACAAATAGCGGCGGGACGACTGGGTCACGCGAGCTCGATCGCCGCTTCCGCCGGTTCATTCGGCTCGGCATCGAGTCTCAGCCCGAAGGCCTCGGCAAGAGAGCCCAGGTGGGGAGTCCAAGCGCGGCCTAGCAGCAGCTCGTTGCTGCCGAGCGCGATGGTGTGGGTCAGCCAGCCCTTGCGGACTTCGCCGCCGCTCAGCTGCAGCACGTGGTGAACCGGTGGACGGAACATCCGCTTGCGCATCAGGCCGTAGCCGTCCGATGTACGCGTCATCCACAGTCGCTCTTTCGCCGCGAAGGGACCCAGGCTTCCTCGGCTGAACACGCGCACCTTCGGGCCGGAAGCTCCGCCGAACTTGGACCCTGGGTCCACGCCAAACTTGGCCAGCACCGGCGCGAGGAGCACCTCGCGGAAGAACCGAAGGCGGCGGAGGGCGTGGACGTAGAGGAGCGCGCAGCCCGCGAAGATGGCAAGGTTGAGCGCCAGGGCCGCCATGGGGTGATAGGCGTAGACAGCCATCAGGCCCGCGCAGAGCGCCTTGTTCCCCGTCTCGAAGAGGGCGTCGACGAAGGGGATCGGCGACAGCCACACAAGGACCTCGGTGACGAAGCGCACCGTGGCGATCACCACGATGTTGACGGTCCCCACCACCATCAGGAACCCGCTGGTCGTCATGGAGAGAATGCCGGCCGTCATCACAGCCACCTCTTGGTCCGTCTCCGTGCGAACGGCGAAGGCCCGGATGCACAGCATCACCACCACGACCGACCAGGTTTCGACGAAGTCGAGGGCTTGGACAAGCGGCTTGCTGAGCTTCGTCAGCCGCGGCAAGGACGTAAGCAGCGAGAGGACGAGGAAGACCGCAAAAAGTGCGGGACTCTTCAGCGGGGCCGCCCGCGCCAAGAGCCTGTTCTCAGGAACGAGCCCCTTGTCCATGGAGATCGCGAGCCCCGAGAGCAGCGTGACACCGAAGAAGGGCGAAAGGGCCACGGGTGCGAGGGGGCCCAGCCACTCGGCGACCGTAGGCGTCACGAGCGCGTCAGCCGCGACGGTGATCCCGCCGGCCTCCGCCAAATCCCCCGACTCCCCATCGAGCTTGTCGACGGCCCGCTCGAGCACTCCCCCACCTTGGATGGAAACATCAGCGCTCGCAGGAAGGGGGGCGCTCAGGCCGACCAGGATCAGCAGAGCCGTCAGTGCCGAGCGCAGGATGGTCGGGAAGCGGGGGTTGGATCGCAGCATGGGTTCTCGATGGTTGAGGAGATCAACCAGCATAGAAGGACACGCTCCTAGGTCAAAACGCCCACCGCAGGCTCATCGCGGCCGAAGTGTTGTTGGGAAACAGGGAGAAGAAGGTCGTTCCCGGGTCTCCCTGCTGGAACGAGCGGAACTCGGCTTGGAACTGTAGGTCCGGGTGGATCGAGCGGAGCTGGCGCTCGTAGATCACCTCGATGATCGACTCCGACTGATCCAGATCGAACAACCCGCGGACCTCGAGGGACTGGCGTGCGAAGTCGTTGGCTTCCCAAAGGGCACGCAGGATGAGGTCGTTGCGGAAGGGACGCAGAAGCGCGGCGGGGTCATCGGCACCTTCCTCCCGCGCGTACTCCACGGTCGCCGTCAGTTGATCGAGGGATGTGAACAAACCGTAGAAGCCGCGGTCGACGCCGACAACGGCGGTGAGGTAGTCATCCGGAGCGACGACGGGTGATTCATCGAAGGTGTAGGGCGCCTTGTAGACGACCTCGGCCTTGAGCGTCAGCGTCGAGAGCAGCCGGCCGGCTACGTCTTCGTTCGGCACGGCGCGAAAGCCGGCGCCCACGGTCGTGATGCCGAAGTAGGCCGGCTGGATCGCCGCGCCTAGGGTGGAGAAGGTCGGGACGCGCTCTGGGCCGTGGGCGATCACCGCCTGTAGGTCCGCGTCCGCGAAGCCGGTCTGGAGAGTCGACTGGAAGCGGCCCGCTACGAACGCCTGCTCGATGCCTGTCGGTTGGAATCCGTCAGAGTCGGTGAACGCGTCCCCAAGGCTGAATCGCTGGTCCCTTGGGGGAAACGGCGTCGTTCGAAAGAGCGGCAGCGCGTAGAGCGAAACCGTCGGCTCGCCGATGATGTTGCCCCCCTCGAAGAACTGGCGAAACCGGAAGCCGAGCTCGCCGAGGCGGTCTGCGTCGAGAACATCCGTACCGAAGTCCCGACGGTTCACCACGTCGATGGGGTTGAACGTATCGACGATGCCCCAGTTCTCCACGAATTGTCCGCCGCGGAAGTCCCAGCTGTCCCCGGCCCAGGTCAGGTAGGCCTCGTAGGGCTCAAAGCGCCGCAGCTCGCCGTCCCGCGCGTCGATGAAGATGCGCGGCCGGTAGTAGGCGTCCAGCCGCTCGGAGAGCGAGAAGTCGAACTCCATCTCCCCTTCGATGAGAAGCTGCTCGTCGTTCGCGGGACCGCCGCGATCCCGGGTGTACACCCGCGGCTTGATCTCGAAGAACCCCTTCCACGAGCGCAGCGGGTTCTCCGCAGAGCCCGTGGCGATGGCTTCGAAGTCCGCCTCGTCAAGCGCACCGTCACCGAGGAGCGCGTCCAGCCCGTCATCGAAGAGAGCGTCGTCCCCCATATCCAACGGTTCTTCTTCGATCACCGCGTCCTCCATGAGGTCGTCGAAGAGGTCTTCCACGTCCTGCGCCGCAAAGGCTGCGGGACACGCGCCCAACGAGAGCGCCGCGGCCAAGTGAGCAACTCTCATCAACCTTCGAGGGCGCGCGTCGTGAACTGGTCTGCCTTGAGATTCGTCCGCGCCTTCCCGGTCTTCTTGCTCGTATAGCGCGACAGATCCAGGAACTGGCGCTCGACCTTGAGGGTCGTTCGCTTGCCCGTTTGGTGGTTCTCCATATCGATCATGAACTGGCGCCAGAAGCGGTCGTGGGTGTGCTGCCAGTCGCCGGAGTTCCGCGTCTTCAGGTGCTTGCCCGCGAGGTCGTAGTACTCAACGCGCTCCTGACGGAAGTTCTCCCGGTGGTAGTACACAACGAGGCGCGCGTAGCCCGTGTCGTCGTAGGTGGGCTTTGCTTCCAGCTTAAAGACCGGCGTCGACACGCCCTCGCGGTCGAGCGTCGTCTCCTCGTAGAAGCGCCACTCGAACTCGCGCGGATCGAGATTAGCAAGGTCCTCGTAGGTGAACTCCGTGCCCTGGAAGCTCGCGGTGTTGTTCGCGCCGGAGATGCGCCGCACGCGCTTGTTGGCTGGCAGGTAGAGCCAGTTATCGTCGGAGCCGCCCACGTTCTCGTGGGTCAGAGCGGAGACCCCTTTGATCTCCGCAGGCGAGAGGAACTTGATGATCAAGCGGTCGCCCTCTTCGGGCTGTTCCAACGCCATCCGGGAGAACTTGCGCCGCACCGAATCGCCGTCAGAGTCGTAGAGCGTCATGGTCCCTTGCATGACCTCGTCGGTCCAGCCAGCTGCTACGGCGTCCGCGTGGGTCGCAATCTGCAGGCCGTAGGCCACTGGGTCGTCGGGCGTGAACTCCGGAGGACTCGGCATCGGCGCCTTCTCGTCGGCGCTGTTCGACGCTGGCACATTGGCGGTGGGCAAACTGGTGGCTGAGCCAACGGCCAGCGCGGCGAAGGCCGCAGTAGAGAGGAGGATCGCAGGAAGAGTCATCGGTGGAAGCGTAGAGGAAGGGTCGAGTCGATCAAGCCGAGGCGCGGGCACGACCCACGTTCGGAAGCAAGCTGAGGAGCGCCGGTGTCACGATGAAGTCAAGCGCCCAGGCGAGGGCGATCATCAGTGTGGCGAGGGTGCCCATCATGAAGTTGGGGGTGAAGTCGGAGAGCAGCAGCGTACCGAAGCCGATGATCAAAACGATGGTTGTGATCGTCAGAGCGCCGCCTGCCTGGGTCATCGCGTAGACGAGGGAATCTTCCAGTGACTCCCCAGAGCGTCGTGCACGCACGAACTTCGTGAAGAAGTGAATCGTGTCGTCCACGCACACGCCCAGCGCCACCGACGAGACAAGAATCGCGGGCCCGTCAAGGGGCACGCCCACGAGCCCGAAAGCTGAGAGCGGCAAGAGAATCGGCAGCACGTTGGGGAGCAGACTCACCAGCGCGAGCGCGACCGAGCGGAAGAGGCACCCGATGATGATCGTGATCATCACAAGCGCGATGGACATGGACTTCACAAACCCGGTGCTGAAGAGTCGCATGGTCCGCGCGTTCAACAGGGTCTTGCCCGAGAGGGTCATGTCTGCCGTACCGGGTGTGGGCACCGCTCCCTCCGACAGGCTCACGTTCAGCTCGGGGAATTCCGCGCTCACCACTTCTTCCACCCGGGCGAAGGCGGCAAGGTGCGCCGTCGTCGGGGCCTGCTTCATGCGTCCCTGCATTCGGAACTGCATGCGGTCCTGGGAGAGCTGAGTGCTCAGGTTCTCGCCTGGACGTGCGCCGTTCTCGTACTGGAGGTAGTACTGGGCCACCAGGCTTCGGGCGTCTTGACCAGGGGTCAGCGACCATTCCTCCATGAACTCGTCGTACTCAAGTCGTGGCTCGCGCTGATCTGCCGCCACGTCACTTGGATTCGGTACGCGGTACAGTGCCGCCTCGTTCTCGTTCTGCACCTGGTGGATCTTCCGCAGGATGTCGAGCGGGCTCGTCAGGTCGGACAGAACGCTCAGAGCGGATCCCTCCTGCTCCATCTCGGACCGTAGCCGCCGCTCCAGTCGATCGAGGGAACCGAGGAACTCCGGTGCCACGCCGATGCGCGCTGCCTGCCACGCTTCGTTGAGCGACTCCAAGGCAGCGAGTTCGGAGGCCTCATCATCGGTGAGCGCCTCGCCTTCACCGCTCTGCTGGACCATCTGGGCGAGCGTCAGCTCAGTGAGGCGAGCTTCGTCATCTTCGCTGAGCGGCTGCGCGGCCGCGTCTCCCGCAGCATTCACTCCGCGGAAGATCAGCTCTACGTCCCCAAGGCCGCCGAGCTGCCCTTCGATCCAGTTGAAGTCCTCCACGACGATGTTGTCATCGGGGAACATCTCACGGAAGTCGCTGTTGATCTGAATGCGGGCGACGCCGACGGCGGAGATCGCGAAGACCACGCCGGCTACGCCGAGGATCAGCACCCGGCGCCTGATAAGCCGCTGAACAAGACCCCTGGCGCGCGCGTCCGTGAACATGCCGCTCAGCCACGCGCGCGACTCCGGCACCGCGCCCTTGTGGGGCACAAGGCTCAGGAGCGCGGGCACAACGGTCATGGACAGCAGGTAGGCAAAGAGCGCGCCGAGGCCCGCGGTGTAGCCGAGCATGCGCACGGGGATCAGGTCGCTCGCCATCAGCGAGTAGAAGCCGATCGCGGTCGTCACGGACGTCAGAAGGACGGGTAGCGCATTGACCCGCATGACCTCGACGAGCAGCTCGCGCTTGTCGTCGAAGCGAGTCCTAAACATCGCCCACGCCGCGATCAGGTGAATCGCGTCGGCGATCCCCACGGCCGTCAGCATGTTAGGCGACATCATCGTGAGGTTGTTCAAGAGATCGCCCCTGGCGAAGGCGAATCCCATCATCCCGGCGATCGACCCAAAGACCACCGCGATGGGAGCAAAGACGCCGACCGCATGGCGGAACACGATCACGAGGCACACCATGATGACGAGGAACATCAGGGGGATGTACTTGCCGTCGGCGAGGCCGACCTGCTCGAAGTTCAGCTCGAACACGGGAACGCCGCCGAGGTGATACTGCACCGTATCCGTCGGCTTCGGCGACCAGCCGTCAGGGGCCGCGACCGCATCCCCGGGGTTAGAGCGATCTACCCAGCCGCCCGAACCATCGGGTTCGTACTCAAAGTACTTGCGGACCACTTCGCCATCGGCGTTCGCCATGAAGTTCCGCGACGGGTCGCGAAGCTCGGTGGCCAAGGCTTCGCGCGCTTCTCCCGCGGGCAGGCCCTCGACGTAGGCCGTGAGCGCAGCGAGATCCTCCGTCGGAATCGTGGTTCCGAGGTCGAGGCCCAAGTAATGCCGGATACCGCGCAGAGCCGTGCGCTGCATCTGGATCGTCCACAGTCCCTTGGCGACGTCGCCCGTGGCGACATCGTCCCCGAACGAAGCCTCCAGCTGCTCGGCGTTGGGCCTTGGCCGCAGCACCTGGATCTGAATCGCGGTGGTCTGCGCCGCTGGGTCAACGATCGCCCCAAGGAGTAGCGGTTCGCCGATGTAGTTCTCGAAGGGCTCGGCTCCGATGATCTCGCGGACCCGGGCTTCCCCCACGCGGTCGGCTGCACCCTGCGCACCGAGCACCGCAATCATGCGCTCGATCACGTCCGAGTCCGAGAGCTGCAGCGGATCGCCCTCGACGAGGTCGGTGATCAGGAGCCCTTCCTCGTCGCCGCTGTCATCCTGGATCGTGCCCCAGCGGATCCATGGGTTGTAGGTGAGGCTGCGCACGTGGCGCACGCCCGGTACCGCCAAGAACTGATCGGTAAGTCGAGCGACACGGTCGAGGTGAACGGGGCTAAAGACACCAAACTCGTCGTCTTCGTCCGCTTGGAAGCTGACGACCACGTAGTCCTCCGCGACGAAGCGGTCCTCGATCTCGGCGTAGGTGTCTACCGCCTTGTCTTCGGCGCCGAACCAGACGTCCATGCGAGGATCGAAGACGATCGGCGGCGCAGATCCTGCGCCGCTCGTCGTGTCGCCAAGCTTCGCAACGGACTCCGTCACGTGCATGACTCGGCCCATGCCCATGGACAAGAGCGCGGCGACGCCGAGCACGACGAGAATCGTCAATGGCCACCGAAATCGAACGATCGCCTCGGCGAATCTCTGATCGAGGGAGGACGTCGTAGCTGCGTTGTAAGCGGCGGAGGGATCAGGTTGAGCCATAGCTTTTGACCATTTGGTCAAGCATAGAGCGTGGAGAAGGGAAGAAAGGTGTGAGTCACTTGGCGGCGGCCAAGAGCTGAAGGATGGCGCGCGCGGTACTGGCCACCACGGCGTTCGAACCAGAGAGCCGTGCGAGGATCGCTACGCCTTGCCCCGCACTCATGAAGAGCCGCGCGAGGTCCCTCGGGCTCACCTCGGGAGAGAGCTCACCCGCATCGATCGCGCGCTGGAAAGCGCCGCAGAATGCATCTTCACAGCGGCGCAGCGACGAGGTGACTACCGAATCCACCTCGTCGTCGCGACTACCGAATTCGGCGGCTGTGTTGGCTAGCAGGCATCCAGAGCATTCATCCGCCTCCGCCATCTGTAGCCACATCTCGCAGAGATCGCGGACGTTCTGAAGCGGAGATCCAGGCCGATCGAGGACATCGGTGATCTCGGTGTAGTTGACGTCGGCGTAGGCCCTGAGGGCAGCGACGAAGAGACCGCGCTTGTCCCCAAACTCGTTGTAGAGACTCTGGCGCCCGATCCCGAGGTGATCGACCAGCTGGGCCACGCCCGTCGCTTCGTACCCCTGGGCCCAAAACAGCTCGATCGCCTTGGCGAGGACTTCGCTGGGATCGAAGAGCTTGGTGGTACCCGGGTTCATGCGGGGAGCTTGGAGGGATTTGACCGATCAGTCAAGCCCGAATCCCGGTTGCTGAGGTTCGTGCCTCGGACGTCCAGAATCGAGGGGGCCTGCACAGATCGGGCTGTTGCATTTATGTTTAGAAGACCACGCGAGGGCGCGTCAACCGCTCTCGCATCCGCACCCGCTCGCCAGGAACCGGCATGAAGTCACCCCAACCGTCCCGTAAGACCGCAGCCGCGGCCGTCTCGCTCCTCGCTCTCTGCGCCTCGGCCGTCGCCCACGAGGACGACCCCAAGATCCTGAGCTCCCAGCCGATCATGGCGGGCAGCGGCTTCATGCGTGGGCTTCCCGCTGACGCGCTCCTGCCCGGCGGCGGAACGAACGGTTCCGCAATGGCCGGCAGCGGCTTCGATGCGTCGAACGTCATACTGCACTCCTGGCTCACCATCGCAGACCTTGGAAGCACCGGGCGGAACAACGACATCTGGGGCTACGCCTCGCCGAGCGGCCGCGAATATGCGCTGGTCGGCGTCGAGAGCGGCACGGTCATCGTCGAGGTGACCAACCCCAACCTGCCGGTGGTGATCGAGACGATTCCGGGCCCGACCAGCGTCTGGCGCGACATTCGCTCCCACGGGGAACGCGCCTACTCGGTTAGCGAAGGCGGCGAGGGCATTCAGGTCATCGACCTCTCCAACGTCGACGCGGGCGTCGTGACGCTTGAGCGAACCGTGCTCGACGGGGGCTCGACGTCGTCCCACAACGTGGTCGTCGACAACACGAGCGGCTTCCTCTATCGCTGCGGCGGCTCCGGCCATGGGCTGCGCGTCTACGACCTCACGAACCCAGGGAACCCGCAGTACGTTTCGACTTGGGACGACCGCTACGTACACGACGCGCAGGTGGTGACCTACACGTCAGGCCAGTACGCCGGCAAAGAGATCGCGTTCTGCTGCTCGGGCTTCAACAGCGGCTGGGTCGATCCGGGCCTGACGGTCCTCGACATCACCGACAAGCAGAACATCATCACGCTCGCGCAGCTGAACTACCCGGGCGCGATCTATAGCCATCAGGGCATCCTCTCGGAGGATCGCCAAACCTTCTACCTTGGGGACGAGCTCGACGAGGACGGCTCGATCTCGACGACCACCCACGTGTTCGACGTTTCGGACCTCGCGGGAACGAACTACACCGGCGCCTTCACGAACAGCGGCCAGGCCGTCGGGCACAACATGTTCACGGCGAACGGCCTTCTATTCCAGGCCAACTACACCGACGGGCTGAGGATCTACGACGCCACCACCAACCCGTCGAGTCCGGTCGAGGTCGGCTACTTCGACTCCGCGCCGAACTCCAGCTCGGCGAGCTACGACGGCATGTGGGGCGTCTACCCCTACCTCCCCAGCGGCACGCTGCTCTGCAACGACCGCGAGAGCGGGCTGTTCGTGGTGAGCTTCGACTCTGGACTCGGGTCCACCTACTGCATGGCCAACGCCAACTCGACGGGCCAGGTGGGAACGATCGTGGGAAGCGGCAGCCGCGTCCTGAGCGACAACGACGTCAGCCTCACCGCGACCCAGCTTCCGACCAACTCCTTCGGCTACTTCATTGTTTCCAGCAACCAGGGCTTCCTCGCGAACCCGGGCGGGAGCAGCGGCAACATTTGCTTGGCTACACCGATCGGCCGCTACGTCGACCAAGCGCTCAGCTCGGGGGCCGCGGGCGAGCTACCCCTCAGCGTGGACGTGACGCAGCTCCCCCAGCCGAACGGTCCGATCTTCATCCAGGCCGGCTCCACTTGGAACTTCCAGTGCTGGCACCGGGATGCCGTTGGCGGCACGCCGACCTCGAACTTCACCGAGGGCTACTCAATCACTTTCGAGTAGCCCAACTATGGGCGGTGCCGGGTAAGCTCCGCGGCGATGGAGCACGAGCCCGGAACCCAGGTCAGCGCTGAGGAGTGGCAGCGACTCCGCAAGCGGGCGGTCAAGACGAGCCTGTGCATTGCGGCGGTCCTCGCCGCCAGCAAGCTCGCGGCCGCGGTCTTCTCGGGCTCGGTCGCCGTCCTCTCGTCGTTGGCCGACAGCCTCTCTGACGTGGCGGCGTCGGGCCTCGCGCTGTGGAGCGTCGAAGTGGCCCATCGGCCAGCCGACGAGGAGCACCGATTCGGGCACGGCCGCGCCGAGGCGCTGTCTTCCTTGGTGCAGGCGGCGCTCATCGCCGCCTCCGGCGTGTTCGTCCTCTACGCGGGCATCGTGCGCTTCCTCGAGCCGCGCGAGCTCGCCCACACGAACTGGGCCATCGCTGCCATGGTGCTATCGATGGCCGGCAGCGCCTGGATCGTCGCCGTCCAAACCCAAACCCTGCGCTGCGTCCAGTCCCTCGCCATCCGAGCGGACAGCCTCCACTACAAGGGCGACCTGGCCGCCAACGCCGCCGTGATCGCGGCGCTCTTGATCTCTGACCTTGGCGGCCTCCAGTGGTTCGACCCTCTGCTCGGCGCCCTCGTGGCCACGTACCTCTTCTTCGCCGCGCTCTCGATCATCCGCCGTTCCGTTGACCAGCTCATGGATCGCGAGCTCCCCGACTCCGTGCGTCAGAAGATCAGCAGCATCATCGAGGCCGACCCCGACACCCTCGGCCACCACGACCTTCGCACCCGGTCCCTAGGAACGGGCTCCCTCGAGAGCGGCACCCACATCGAGCTGCACCTAGAGCTCGACGGTCACCTCGACCTGACCCGCGCCCACGACATCACCGACCGAGTCGAACAGGCCCTCCACGCGGCCTTCCCGCGCTCGCAGATCACGATCCACACGGAGCCGTTCGGCCTTGAGGACGAGCGCCTCGATCACCTAGTTCGAGCGGAGCCCACCAGCCCTTAGGCCCGAGTTAATCCAGCAGCCCAAACTGATGGAAGTGATGCGCCGTGTGGTGGCGCACGAGGGACCTCAGGCTCTCTGCTTCGGAAGCTCCATAGAGCACATGGGTCTGCACTCCGTCCATGGCCCGCACTTCCTCTAGTCCTGCGCGAAGCCGCTCCTTCGCCGGTCCAAGGTCCGCGGCTCCCCCCGCCTCCGTCTTGATCTCGGAGAGCGTCCGGAGGTTCTTGGGCGTCGCGGTGGGCGACTTCGCGATCACCCTCTTGAGAAACATCGGACCGATGAGTCGCGCGATCATCCGCACCCCTCGCCCGACCCGCACCTTGCCGAGGTAGAGGTCCACGAAGCTAGAGCAGTGCTCCAGCATGGCCCCCGAATCCATCGTGCCCCACCGCGGCACCTGCTCCGCAGCGAGTGAGTCCATCGCGGTCAGCAGGTCGTCGACCGACGGCGTGTCGTCTGTGGGAGGTGGCAGCTTCAGCATGATGCGATCAAGGGTTGGCAGGCTCCGATGGCGGCTCGAGGAACGCTCAGTCGTCCTCTTCGTCTGCTTCCGGCGGCCCCGTCCATTTGCCCAGCTTCTTCGGGATGAGCTTCTTGTTCTTGCGCGACCAGGCGATCCAGGCGCCTTCGACGTTGTCCCCAAACTCCGGGGTCTCTTCGATCTCAAGGCGGTTCGCGAAGGTCTTCAGCGCGAAGTGGATCTGGCGAATCTTCGAGGCGTCGTTCTGGGAGCCGAATTGCTTGATGACGGTCTTCAGGGCGTCGGTCGTGCCGAGGCGCAGCAGCGCCCGCGACGTGGCCATGGCAACCGGCTCGCCCCGCATCTCCGTAGGGAACGCATTGAGCAACCCGCTGAGCGCCTTCACCACGCGATCATCCGGCATGCTCTCACCGCAGGTCACGGCGCGCTTGAGCACCTCCATCGCGTCACCGACGCCTCCGTGCTCTTCGTTGGGCCCAGTCATATCTGCCACAAGCGTCCACATGTGGCCCTTAAACCACTTGATGCGCTTCACGTAACCCGCCACCGCGGTCTCAGGATGCTGGCCCTCTGACAGGTATCGAAACGCCGCGCTCTGGACGACAAGTTGATCGTCTTCGAGAGCGTCGACAAGCACCTCGGCCGCGGCCTTGGACGGAGCGTTGGAGTGGTCCTTCGCAAGGTCGGCCACCGCTTCAATGGCGCGGAGGCGCGTGTTCATGTCGTCCGACTCTAGGTCCGGAGCGAGGCGCTTGAGCTCGGCGATGTCATGGGCTCGGTGGGGCTTGCAGATCTTCTGGTGCCCGCACTCCTCGCATTCGTCGAGAGAGCGAGTGGAAGGCAGCGCGAGGGCCCAGGAAAGAAGCCCCGAGAAGACGAGGCAAAGAAGTGCGGCAGAGCGAATCATGTCTTGGGATGCGAGCGGATCAGGCGAAGGTGAAAGCCGGGGGACTCCTATTCCACGGCACGTGCAATTGGTGTGCTAGGTGCGTTTGTGTCAAAGTGCGCGGAACTTCTAGAGGGTGGAATCGCCGTGGAGCGCGCTGGCGAAGAGGCGACGTTCCGGAGGCGACTCAAGCTGGGCATCGCTGCAGTGTCAGTCGAGGGCGAGGCGGATGGACCAGAGCTTCACTTCGAGTTCAGGATCGTGGGCCGAGATGGACTTGGCTACTCGGTGATGACTTGGACTTCCAAACGCAACGTTCGGGGCGCGAAGACGGTTGCAGATCGACTCGTTGACTCGTTTCAGATGCCCGGGCTGCGTAGCCCGTGGCGCCGAGGTCTAGAGTCGAAGACGTACACCGAGTCCCTCAACGGACAGAAGGTCTCGATCGCCGCCCCGCCCTCGCTGCTCACGAAAATGGACGACCCTGGCGACGGCTTTCTTGCGCTCGCGTCCAGCGACGGCGACTTCCTTGCCTACCTCTTCGAGCATTCTCTCGATGGCTCGCTGAACTCCGTTCTAGATGAGGCAGCCGTGGCTATCAGCGACGGACTTGGGGACATTGAGGCCCTTCGCTGAAGGTCGATGGCAAACCCGCTCGCATGGCCGGCGTTCGTCACCAGTCCAACGAGCTCGAGCTGTTTATCGAGAGCGTCGTGACGGAGTGCGGCGCCAACAGAGCCATCGAGCTGCGGCTGATCTCCTCGGGTCCAGATGGCGCCCACGCTGAGCTTCGGAAGGACTTGCTTTCCACCTTGGAAGTGAAAGGCATCAACACCGACGGAGCGTTCCCCATCGTCGATCACCCCATGCACACAGACTCTCCGTCCAGCTCCAGTCCCTCGTATGGACCCGACCCCGGCATGGAAAAGCTCCTCTCGATCTCGACCGAGCACCTGCCAGCGAGCCTAGGGCGTCAGTACATCGCCTCCGTCAACTCCGACGAGGGAGGGCTCTTCATCAACTCGTGGTCGGGAACGCAGCGCTTCGACCTGCAAGATTCGACCATCGAGGACGTCTTTGAGTCCAGCGACGGCGGCCATGAGATCAGCGCGACGCGACTGGGCGATCAGGTCTACGTGGCGATGGACGGCGAGCTCTACACCTGCTCGGATGGCGTCCTGACGCCCATGGACATGAAGGCCCATTCCGTTGCCTCCGTCGGCGATGGGGACCTACTGATTCACCGCGAGATCGAGCTCAGCGAAACGCTCGGGTTCGGGGACAACAACCCATCGATCTCGCAGCTGGTGCTGCGAGGAAGTTCAGGCGAGGAGCGGGTGGTCCACACGTTCAGGCACCAAGCAATCCTGGGCATGGACGCGTGCGGAAGACACGTTCTCTTGCAGCTTGGGGACGGAAGTGAAGGCGATCCAGAAATCGACGTCGTGATCACCGAGCTTGGGACGGACACTAGGCTCACCGAGACCGAGCGGTGGTTGTATGTGACGCACGTGCGACCGGCCCCCAATGGATGGCTGATCGCCGGCGTCCCCTCTAGCGGTGCGCCGGGGACGTACCTGATGCAGCTCGACGGCACGCGCCGGAGAATCTTGGAGGATCACCGAGTCCGCGCAATTGGCCTTTCCGAGGATCAACGGCTCTACTACGTCGTCTTCGAAGGCGCGCTAGTCGATGGCGCCCCGAAGCTCCGGTCGGTTGCCTTGTCCGACCTGCAGGAAGGCGCCATCCTCAGGGCGCCGTGGTCGGCCATCGATTTGAGTAAGCTCTCCCGGGATGCGCAGCCCAGTGAGGGGCTCGCGAACCGTGACGAGGGAGCCATTGAAGCCTGGATGACGTTTTTGGAGAAGGTCACCGTCGACGAGTTGAAAGCGCTCACCAACGCATCGCCCCAAGGATTCCGGCTCCGGGACTTCCTTTACCGTCGACTCATCCAGTTCGATCGCGCTACCGCTGCGGCCGAACTTGCCGGCCATCATGCGGATAGTGAGCACGCCAGCTACACCGACGTGGCCGTTGCCTTTGGGTCCCAAGAGCTAACGGAGGAATCTGCAGGTGAGACCATCGATCGACTGAAGGGCGCGATCCGACGCTTCCCCCGAGTGGCAGACTTCTACGTCCTGCCTGTAGGCCCGGTGAGCATTCATGAGGGAGCCCGCGAAGTGGGCGGGAGCCGAAGGCGACCGTCTAACGCCGCCACAGCGCAGTTTGGACGTGCTGGTCGGTTCATCTCGTGAATAGTGCGGGCTAGGAGAGGCCTACGAGGCTCGGCGCGGCAAAGATCACAAGAAGCACGCGTACGCGTGCTTCGCAAAGGCCGAATCGATGCTCTACTCCGGATCCGTCCTCGGCCGCGCAGAAGCGGGAATGGAACGAACGGGCGACTCCTGAGAGATCGGCTGAGCTCTCTTACTCCGAGGCGCGCTCGGCGCAAAGCGCCGCCATCTTCGTAAGCGTGTTCCAGTTGCGAACCGTGCTCACGGTGAAAAGCGCGCGGTCGAGATATGCGTTGGTCAGCTTCGAGCGCGCCACGCCGTTCGGATAGTGCAGGTACACGTCGGACCCGACCACCGCCCATCGATCGGGCAGGAAGCGATCTACCTCCATCTCTCTCACCTGCGTCGCGGTGGGCTTCTTCTGGAGGAAGCCCACCGAGAACGCCTTGGGCTCGGCGGCAGCGTCCCCCATCGGGTGCTTCGTCGCGATCTTTTGGATCGCAGCGGCCGAGCGCACGATCACGGGGCTCGTGAAGCCAAACTCCTCTTCGATCCGAGCTGCGATACGGGCGCCCATCGTCTTAGCGGCGGCCGCCGTTCCATCGAACAGGATGTTCCCGCTCTGAATATGGGACGCGACGTCAACGCCGCCTTCCTCTTCGAAGAGCGCCCTGAGCTCCTTCATCGGCAGCTTGTTGTTTCCGCCAACGTTGATGCCCCGGAGCCATGCCGTGTAGGTTGCCATGGCTCCAGGTTACAACAGTCAAGGGTGAGTCAGCGCCCTACGAGTAGCTCACCACCTCAAACTCCACGCCTTCCCGGTCGTAGAAGTAGAAACGGCTGCCGGGCTCATAGGTCTGGTGCGACTGGGGTTCGAGGCCGGCGGCTACGACGCGCTCTTCGATCATCTGGAGATCATCGACCACCACCGCCACGTGGTTGACGGCGCCGCGGGTGCGGTAGCTGTCCTTCACCTTGGATGCTTCAGGGTCCATCGCGAAGAGCGCGACGTAGAACCGCTCGCCCCCCACGTGCACGGTACGACCGCCTCCGAGGGAGGGACCGCTCCAACGGACCTTCCACCCGAAGATCTTGACGAGATCAAGAGCGGCGGCCTCGGGATCGAAAACGGTGATGTTGACGTGCTCTAAGTAGGCGTCGGGCATAGAGATCTCCTTGGGTTTCTCAGGGGAATGGGATTCGTCTTGCACCCACCCCGTAAGACTTCAAGTAAGGTTGAACTCTAGAGGCAAACCATGGAAAGAGACCAAGAGCTCCAGTTCACGATCGGCGCCCTATCCGACCGCACCGGCGTCGCCCCTTCCGCGATCCGATTCTATGAGTCAAAGGGGCTCCTTGAGTCCACGCGCTCCAGCGGCGGCCAACGGCGCTACGCTCGGTCGGACGTCCGCCGCGTGTCGTTCATCCTGATCGCCCAGCGCCTCGGCTTTCCCCTCAGGACGATCGCAGAGAGCCTCGCTTCTCTGCCAGGGGGTCGAACGCCCACGAAGCGCGACTGGGAGTCCCTCAGCCGGAAGTTCCACGTCGAAATCGAGGAGCGCATCCGTGGCCTCACCGCGCTGCGCGAACGCCTCTCTTCGTGCATCGGCTGCGGCTGTCTTTCCCTGAAGAGCTGCCACATCTACAACCCCGAGGATGGTGCCGAGGCCCTCGGCACCGGCCCCCGCTTCCTGCTGGGCGACTCCCCAGACGACGTCTAGACCGAGACGCAGCGTGACAACCGTTGTCGCGACGAGATCTCCGGGGGCACCGGGAGAGCGAGGTCCCTCTCATCGGAACCTCATTCCGAGAGTTTCGACGTAGGACGGAACTGAGGGGCCACGGGCGGCATGGTCAGGGAGGCAGAGCCCAACACGTGGGATCGACGCTCAGGAGCGAGTGCTTCAGGATGGGAATTCCCTGAGTGTCGAAACCAAATGGCCCGCCCCTACGTCCTATTCTGCCGCGGGCATCCGCCATCGATGCCTGCCCACCAGCATACGAATCCCCAAACTCTCCATTGCTCATGTCTCTTCTCACGCCTGCGGCGCTGCTCGCGATCGCACTTTCTCCGCCCGCCCAGGCCCAAGACGCCCCTTCGGTGATCCCCGCTCCGGCCTCCGTCGACGCCCAAGAAGCCGACAAGGAGGCGGCCGTTGAGCGCGACCCCCTCGACGGTGAGATCATCAACACACCCATTCATGGCACGCGGGTAGAAGCCACCGCCCTCGGCGCACCGCGTATTCAGAACATGACCGAGGTCGCCGAGCGGGCGAAGAACGAGGAGACCTCGACCGAACTCAATCGTCAGCGCAATGGACAACAGGGCACTTGGCACGTGGCTACGCGCAAGTTCAAGAGCTACCCGCACTCCGGTAAGAAGTCCGTGCTGAACCGCTGGGGTGACACCTCGATGGGCATCGGCTTCGGGGAAACGGTGACGGTGAACGACCTGTGGATCTCAAGCCAAGGCGGCCGGGGCATCTGGGCCAAGGCGATCCGCGTCATCGGCTTCAGGGACGGTCAAGAAGTGAGTCGCACGGACTGGTTCGAGGACGTCGACCAAGACCCCTCTGCCATGGAGGTCGAGCTCAGCAACGTCGATCGCATCGTGATCGAGGCCAAGCCCTCCGCGAGCGGTGCTGGTTTCTACGCCATGGATGACCTGCGCTTCACCGCTGCGGACGGCACCGAGACGATCGTCGACTTTGAGGACTCCAACTTCGACCAGAAACTCACCGGCACCGACTTCGCGGGCCTCACTTGGGAAGAGGGCACCGGTTCCTTCACTCCCCCGGCGCCCACCATCGTGCCGGCTCCCCAAACGGTCAACCAGTCGGGCAACCAGTCGACTCGGGTCCAAGGCGCCCTGAGCCTCGATCCAAGCACCACCGCGCAGACAGCCTCCTCGTCGCAGCTTGGCGGTGGTGGCACCATCCCCGACCAGATCCTTGAGTTCCGCGGGCCTCGCCTCGGCGACAACGGCGCCAACGCAATCCCCCCGGACACCGCCGGCGCCGTGGGCCTCAATCACTTCGTCGCCGTGGTGAACTCGAACCTCTCGATCTACGAGAAGGACACGGGCAACCGAGTCCTCAGCACGTCGCTCGGGAGCTTCTTCGGCGGGGGCGTCGGCGACCCAAGGATCGTCTACGACTTCAATGACAACCGCTGGTGCATGTTGGCCACGGACTTCGGTGACCTCATCTACCTCGCTTACTCCGAGACGGACGATCCCACGGGAAACTGGTTCACCCAGAGCATCCGTCTCACCCTTCCGTCGACCACCAACGGCTTCGTGGACTTCCCCACCTTGGGTGTCGACTCACGCGGCATCTTCGTGGGCGCTTTCATCGTGAACGCGAATAGCCTGGCGATCTTCGCGATCGACAAGGCTCCCTTGCTGCAGCTGCCCCAGTCCCTAGGCACGGTCACAGCCTTCCGGAATCTGCTCTTCGACGGCGCCATCCAGCACGCGAACCAGTACACGGACGCTGGCATGTCCTACATGATCTCCCGTCGGACCTCCACGAGCCTGCGCCTACGCACGATCAACGAGCCCCTTTCGAACCCGACGCTGACCACCCAGGCGATTTTTGGTGCCGCAAACTTCTCGAATCCCCCGGACGCGCCGGCCATGGGAAGCAGCGTGAACATCGACACCGGCGACACCCGGATCGTGAACGCGTGCTACATCGACGGATCCATTTGGGCGTCACACACCATCAACGTCGGCGGCCGCGCTGGCGCACGCTGGTACGAGGTCAACCCCGTCAACCAGACCATCCTGCAGAGCGGCACGGTTAGCGACCCGAGCCTCGCCTACTACTATCCCTCCATTGCGGCTGACGCCCAAGGCAACGTCGTCATGGGCTTCAGCGGCTCCGACGCCTCGACGTTCCCGAGCGCCTACTACACCGGCCGACTGGGCACCGACCCCGCCGGTGAGATGGCTCCCCCCGTGCTCTACTCCGCAGGGGCTGGCGCCTACACCGTCACGGACGGTTTCGGCCGCAACCGCTGGGGTGACTACAGCCTCACGACCCTCGACCCCGTGGATGGCAGCTTCTGGACCATCCAAGAGCGCTCACGGGCCATTGGCAATAGCTGGGTCACGCGCATTGTGCACCTCGACTTCAACACGTGCGATGGCACGGTGACTCGCTACTGCGCGGCTCTCCCCAACCCGTCCGGCATGCCCGCGCGTATGGAGGTCAGTGGATCCACGAGCCTGTCAGCGAATGATCTCGTGCTGTCGACAACCAACCTACCCGCCAACAGCTTTGGCTTCTACATCTACGGTGACATCCAAGCGAGCACCCCGGTGGGCGACGGCATCTTGTGCGTCACGAACCCGCTCTTCCGTCTCCCTGTGACCCAGGGCAGCCCGGCAGGCGTCGCGTCATTCGCGCTGGACGTCAACAACCTGCCCCCGGGCGCTCCGTCATTCCAGGTGGGCCAAACGTCGAACTTCAGCTTCTGGTACCGCCAGGTCAGCCCCGCTGGCTTCAACTTCAGCGATGCCTTGAACGTCCAGTTCTGCCAGTAGCCGAACTTGTTCTAGCCCCGGCGCAAGAGTTTGCGGCGCGAGAGTTCGCGGCGGAGCACTAGAGCGGTAGCGACAGGCGGAACACGGCGCCGATCGTCGAGTGCTCTAGAGTCACATCGCCGCCGATCTCCCGCGCTAGATCGCGGGAAAGCGCAAGGCCGAGGCCGACCCCCGGGGCTTCTTCAGCCCCGTGGCGGCCGGCCCGCTCGAAAGGCTCGAAGATCTTGGCTCGATGCCGTTCCGGCACGCCAGGGCCGCTGTCAGCTACGTCGATGGCACAGCGATCAGCGCCTGCGGTGACCCGCAGAACCACCGCGCCGTCGCCCCCGTACTTGCAGGCGTTCTCCACGAGGTTCGTCAGGATCTGCTGCACGGCACCAGGGTCCGTGTTGAGTGTTCCCTTCGCTAGCTCGGACTCTGCGGGCTCCCACTCAAGCGTCGCGCCCGAGCGGGCGCACTGGGCCACCAGCCCCGGCACGAGGCGCTCCATGAGAGCCTGCACGCTCAACGACTCCTGCTCCGGTGCGGGGCCGCCTTCCTCGAGCTTCGCGTAGCGCAGCACGTTCTCCACGAGCCCAGAGAGGCGCACCGCCTCTGACTCCAGCGTCGCGAGGTACTTGGCCCGCGATTCTTCGGGCACCATGCCGCGGCTCAGCATCTCGCTGTACATGCGGAACGTCGTCAGCGGCGTGCGCAGCTCGTGGGTTACGGCGTGGGTGAAGCGCTTGTGCTTCTGCCCAAAGGCGATGCTCGCGCCAAGGGCCATCCAGCCGAAGCCCATGGCTAGGAGAAGCGCGATCCAGCCGAACCCAAGGGCCAAGAGCGGGCCACGCTGTAGAACGGGCTGCGCCGAGGGTTCGACGTCGAGGCGTACGGGGATCGCGGCAAGCCGAAACGCGTCGGAAGCGTTTGATGAGACGGCACTGGACGGCTCAGACGACCCCTCGGCTGGCACCAGCTTCGCGTCAGGGAACAGGTCAGCGACCTCGGTCAAGAGAAGCTCCTCAAGCTCGGGCCACCGCAGCTTGTAGCTTTCGTGGGCCACACCGGACGGCGACTCGACGCGGCGTGCCAGGTAGAGCTCTAGCTCTTCGCCCTCGTCCTGCCAGACGGGTGCGAGCGGCCCCATGCGCGACTCGGCCTCTCCACTTGGCTCTTCATTGGACGAAACGACCTGCAGCACGTTGCTGCTGTACGCCCGACGCGCGTACTCCGCTTCACTGCGCGTGACGCCTCGTACCTCCGGACGCTGCGCCTGCGCGGCTTGCGGAGGATCGAGATTGAGGGCCACGCCGTAGGCCTGATCCGCCGCGGCAACGATTCTCTGGCGCAGCTCTCCGTCCGGAGCCTCGATATCACGCACTCGGTTGGAGAGCGGAGCAATCCACTGGTTAGACAGCGGCTTGACACTGGCGTCCGGCTGGCGCCTGACCGCCGTCGTGGCGATGATGCTGCCGACGCGGGTCTCCATGCGCCAGAGGGCCGTTCGTACGTCCTCGTGGAAGAGAGCTTCCGCCTTGGCGTCCGCGTGCGCTCGACTCTGATCGACAAACTTATAGGTCGCAAAACCCAGGAGGAGCAGAAGCACCCCACAGGCGAGCGCGTAGTTGCGCTGCATCGCAGCTGCCCGCGACTTCAAGAGACTGGCTCCACGCCGTCGCCTAGAAGGTAACCCTTGCCGCGAACCGTCACGACGAGTTCGGCGCCGCGTGGCCCGAGCTTCTCGCGCAGGCGAGCCACCGCCATGTCGACGGTACGAGTGTCGATCCCGCGCGGATCCAGCCCCCAAACGCAGCGCAAGAGCTCGGTGCGCTCGATCGCGCGCCCCGGGTTGCGCACGAGGTGGGCCCAGACCCCAAGCTCTCGCTCCGCGAGCCGGCGCACCTCTCCGCCATCCAGCGTGATCTCTTGCCGGGCGAAGTCCACGGCTCCGCCTTCAAAGCGCGCACCTGAGAGATCGAGCGGCCGCTCGGCCGAACGGCGCAGCACCGCCTCGACCCGCGCCAGAAGCTCCGTAGGGCTAAAGGGCTTCACCACGTAGTCGTCCGCGCCCGAGCGCAGCCCGCGCACGCGATCTTCCTCGGCGCCGCGGGCCGTCACCAAAATGACGGGCAAGAGCGGCTTGATCTCGCGCAGCTCCGGCAGGTAGTCCAGCGCGTCCATACCCGGCAGAACCACATCGAGCAGCGCCAGGTCCACGTGAGCCCGCGCAAGCGTCGCCCGAGCCGAGTCGCCATCGGCGCACTCGAGCACCGTGTAGCCCGCAAACTTCAGGCTATCGACAAGCCCGCGACGAATCGCGGGGTCGTCCTCAACGACGCAGATCGTGCGCGACTCAGCCATGATTAGTGATGGACTCCCGCGGGCAGCTCGTAGCCAACCTTCTGCTTCAGATGGACCGCCCCCGGCGCTTTGACGAGGGTGACAACACCCCCAAACTGGATGAGTATCTCACCGCTGAGCGATAGCTCAGCCCCGCGGCCTGCCTTCATCATTGCGTCGAAGAGCGTAGCGTATTCCGAGCTGCCAACGGTCACGACGGCGTCGGGCTCGGCGGCGGCCGCCTTCTTCAGCGCCAGGCATCCGTCGGTCCAGCGCGTCCCGCGACGGATGAAGGTCCGCCCCTGGATCGTCTGCAGACCGTAGCTCGCCACGGCCGAGTCATTGGCATCGTTCAACAGATTCGCGGAGTTCACCCAGCCCTGCGTGCGATTCGACAGGATGTTCTTCTGCTGAGCGACGCCGGACGCACCGCTGCGGAGCAGGTTGTTGCTGTAGGAGTCCCTACAGGCCACCGAGACCAGCGCCTCGACGTCCCCGAGCTGCGTTCCTTCCTTGGCAAGGAAGGTCGTTGAGTCCGTCAGCACGCCGTGCGCCACCGCCAGCTCCAGCATCTCCATGATCGTCTCAGTGAAGCGAGGGTCGTCCTTCAGCTCCGCGAGAGCGTTGGGATCAGCTCCCTGCTGGCGGAGCGAGTCCTCTAACGCTGCGATACGGCGCATGGCCCAGAGACGGGGGACGAAATCACTGTCCTGCGCTGTAGCTGAGAAGTCATGGCAGAGATCGTGAGCCGCTGCCCCCGCGAACCCGCACCCTTTGAGGCGCAGCGTCACAGGACGCGCCTCGGTGTAGCGGCCAACGAGCAACAACCGATCCCCTCGGAAGAGGTCGGGCATCAGCCCGGGGTAGACGTCGCGGACCATGCGCGTGTCAAGGGAGCCGTCAGGGCTGGCCACCTCGAACTCGAGCTGCGTCATGAGGGGCCCCGACAGGTCCTCGAAGACATCGGACACCGCTACCTCGACGTTCGCTCCGGGAGAGACGTAGGTCGCGCGTGCGCGGCTGCGCTGGGCCACGGCGTCCAAGAGCGACGCATTGACGTCATGGCCGACGCCAAAGGTAAACACCCGGCGCCCGTGGACGTTGCCCGCAATGGCGCGGTCGCGGATCACGTGCTCGCGCTGCTCTCCCTCTGTTGCGAGGCCGTCCGTCAGAAAGAGAACGACGGGAACGAAGCCGTCTGTTCCAGGAGCCCCAAGCGCCGCTTGGAGCGCCCCATCGAGGTTCGTTCCCCCCTTGGCCTTCAGTCCATCGAGGTAGGCCCGCAGCTGCGGCAGGTTGGCCTTGGTCTTGATCACCGGCGCGGCAGCAAACTGCTCGACGGTCTTCGAGTAGTCGATGATCTGCACGGCTTCGCCAAACTCTAAGCCCGCAAGCACCTGCCTCGCCGCGGCCACGGCCTGGTCGAACTTGGGGCCCGCCATGCTGCCAGAGCGATCGAGCACGATGGTCACCTCGCGTGGCGGCGTCTCCGCCTGGGTCGGCACATCGCCGAGTCCAGCGAGAAGGAGAAACCACCCCCCCGGGCCGCTCGGGTCGTCTGCCGTGAAGATCGTCGTGGCCATGGAGCCTTCTCCGGCGAGGATCGAGAGCCGAAGTGGCCCTGCCTCGATGCGGCCCGTCGCACCGGGAAGTACGCGGAGCTGACGTTGGGTCCGGGTCTCAGACTCCACGCCGAGGCCGTGGGTTGGCGAGTAGACGTCCGCGATGGGAAGAGTCGACGAGATCTGCACGTCGATTTCCCAAGGCGTCTGCAGCGCGAGGTTCTCGCTGCGCGGCAGCACGTAGTCGGTTCTCTGGCCGTGGGTGGACAGCGCCTCCTCGTAGATCACGCGCACGGTCTGCGCGGCCTTGGAGGGCAGAGGAAAGACGCTAGAGCGCAGGGCGTTCGTTCCAACAAATTCGAGGGCTGCCGGGTCCATCGTCAGTCCCGCAAGGGACTGGTAGGCGTGCTGCGCCCCCTTCGCGCCCAGCAGACGATGGGCCAGCGTGGTCTCCGCCCCTTCGAAGCCGAAGCCCTTGACGGTGGCACCGTCAGGAAGCGGAATCAACAGCTCGGCCTCCACCTGCCAGGCAGCGGGATTCGATAGCACGACCGTCAGCTCCGTCGTCGCCACTCCCTCCGCGATCTTCACCGCCGCGTGCACCTTCTCCAAGCGGACGGCCGGAGCGTGGACCTCCGCGTAGGGCCGGTCGGCGCGGAGGACTCGCCCCTGGGGCATGATCACCTGCCGGCTCCAAGGGCGCAGGGCTCCGGGCTCACGAGGAGCGCCACTCACCTGGGGTGCAGCTGTCACCTGGGGGGCGGCAGTGACTTCGGGAGCGAGATCGGCCCCGCAAAAGCCAAAGGCGGCGAGGGCGAGCAGGGCGCTCGAAATGGATGGTCTTTCTTCGAGATTCATGGCGACGGTGCGAAACAGTGGGATGCACGACGGACCCTTGGTCCACGGATACAAACTACGCCGTGGCCATCGCTCTCTTGGTCACGCCGAAGTAACGGGCCATGTCGGCCTCCAATGCAGCAAAGAGGGCGAAGGCGTGAATAGCCCGCAGGCCCCCGGCGAAGCCCCTCCCACAGAATCGCTACCTGAGGACCCCGATTGCGACGCCACGCATTAGGGCTCCCGTCTCGCTTACCGTAGAGTCTTCCCCACCATGGCCCAGTCCACTTCCGGCGGCGCGCTTTCCAAGGAGCTGCGCCTTCTCGACGTCTACGCGCTGGCCACAGGCGCGACGCTGTCTGCGGGTCTATTCCTGCTCCCGGGAATCGCCGCGGCCCAGGCTGGCGTCGCCATCCCGCTTTGCTATCTGATCGCAGCGATCCCGCTGGTTCCGGCGGTCATGTGCAAGGTCGAGCTCGCGACCGCGATGCCCAAGGCTGGCGGGACGTACTACTTCCTCGATCGCAGCCTCGGTCCGCTGGCCGGCACCGTCGGCGGTCTCGGTACCTGGCTCGCCCTGATCCTCAAGACGGCGTTCGCCCTCGTGGGGCTCGGCGCGTACGTGTCGCTGTACCTCGACCCGTCACCGACGCTGACCAAGTCGATCGCCGTAGCCTTTGCCCTCGGTTTCGGCGTGCTGAACATCCTCGGTGCGAAGAAGACCGCGCTGTTCCAGAAGCTCCTCGTCACCGGGCTCCTCGTCATCCTCGCGGTCTTCTCGGTCCTAGGCCTGCCAGAGGTGGACTTCAGCGTCTTCGAGGGCTTCTTCGCCGCGGGTTCCGACTCACTCATTGCGACGGCCGGCACGGTCTATATCAGCTACGTCGGCGTCACGAAGGTGATCAGCGTTGCCGAGGAGATCAAAAATCCAGAGAAGACCCTGCCCATGGCGGTGCTTCTTTCCATGGTCACGGCCGTCGTCATCTACCTGCTGACCACGACCATCATGGTCGGCGTGGTTCCGATGGGCGAGCTCGCGGGCAACGAGACCCCGATGGCCGCCGCGGCGGGCGTGATCGGAGGCCCCACGGGCAGGCTCATCATCAGCATCGCGGCGGTGCTTGCCTTCTTCTCGGTGGCGAACGCAGGGATCCTGAGCGCTTCGCGCTACCCCATGGCGATGGCGAGCGACCGGCTTGTGCCCGGTGGCCTCTCGAAGCTCAGTGGACGCAACACGCCCGCGCGCTCGATCGTGCTGTCGGTGTCGCTGATCGTGCTGATCGTGGTCTTCCTGGATCCGCTGAAGATCGCGAAGCTGGCCTCCGCGTTCCAGCTGCTGATCTTTGCGCTCCAATGCCTCGCCGTGATGGTCATGCGCGAGAGCGGGCTGAAATCCTACGACCCGAGCTTCCGCGCGCCGCTGTATCCGTGGCTGCCGCTCTTTGGGCTCTTGGCTCCCTTCGTCCTCATCGCGGCCATGGGCACCATGCCGGTGGTCTTCAGCCTCGGCTTGATCGCAGGCGGCGTCGGCTGGTACTGGGTCTACGCGAAGGATCGTGTGGAGCGACGCGGAGCCCTCTTCCACGTTTTCGCCAGGCTCGGCGAGCAGCGCCACGAGGGCCTCGACACGGAGCTCCGCGGCATCTTGAAGACCAAGGGATTGCGCGACGAGGATCCTTTCGACCACGTGGTGTTCGGCTCGTCCGTGATCGACGTCAAGACCACGGCGCCGTTCGATTCGCTAATCGAGCGCGCGGCGAGCGCTCTGCACGCCCGCACCGGCCAGGACGCCGAGCTCTTCATCCGCGGCTTCACAGAAGGAACGAAGACAGGTGCGACGCCCGTCGCAAAGAGCGTGGCTCTCCCGCACATGCGCATCGAAGGCTTCGGCGAGCCCCGCATGGTGCTCGTGCGCTCCCAAGAGACGATCGAGATCAAGGGCGGCGACGTCTTCGGCAACCAAGCCGCGCCAGAGCACGTCCACGCGATCTTCTTCCTGGTGAGCGACTCGGCGGATCCAGGCCAGCACCTGCGCATGCTCGCCCAGCTGGCGAGCCGCATTGACGAAGAAGACTTCCTTGACGGTTGGCTCGGGGCACAGAACGAGGTTCAGCTGCGCGAGGTTTTCCTGCGCAACGAGCGCTACATCTCGATCAGGCTTGAGCCCGGGAGTCCAGCCGCCGAGCTCGAGGGAAGCGCGATCCAATCCATCGAGCTGCCCGATGGCTGCCTCATCGCAGCCGTCCGTCGGAAGGGCACGACCATCATGCCCCGCGGTTCCACGGTTCTAGAAGGCGGAGACCGCCTGCTCGTGATCGGCGAAGCGCCAGCGATCTCCTCGCTGCGCAAACGCTTCACGCGAGCGGACAGCGCGGCCGAAACCCCGTAGCATTCGGGCGTGGAGCGCACGGCGATATCTGACCGCGACGAAACTGCCCTGGCCTCGCCGCGGCGGATCTGGCTCTGGGTGATCGCGATCACCCTGGCGGCGTTCTTCGTGCGCACTGGGATGATCCAGCTCGTGGGCGACTCGACGAACTTCCGCGTCGCCGAGAAGAACCCGCGCGCGTTGATCTGGGAGTGGGGCTACGAGCAGGCCGCGATCTCCGAGTCCGTCGCCCAGGGCGACGGATTCAGCGATCCCTTCCACAAAGAGTCCGGCCCCACGGCTTGGGCCGCGCCGGCCTACCCCCTGCTCGTCGCTAGCCTCTTGCGCGCAACCGATGGCCCCAACTGGCAAACGGCGCTGACCCTCGGCCTGATCCAGGCGTTGACCGCCGCGCTCACGTGTATCTTCCTGTTCCGGCTAGGTCGTGCGCTGCATTCGGAGGCCCTTGGGCTTTTGGCAGCAGCCGCGTGGGCGCTGCACCCGATGGCCGCCTATCTGCCCGTGGCCCTCGTTTGGGACTCGACGTTCGTCGCCCTCGGGCTGACCTGGTTCCTTGCGAACCTAGCGGAGGCCGGGCGCAAGCCAAACGCGAGCATCTGCGCGAAATTGGGCGCCCGCTTTGGGGCGGTATTGCTCGTGAACCCCGCGCCGCTCGCGCTCGTCCCGCTCATCGCCGCCTACGTTGGACTTCGCCGCTCTCCCGCCACGGCGCTGAAGCCCCTGGTCGCCTTCGCCCTAACCGCCGCAGCCGTAGCAGCCCCGTGGACGATCCGCAACGCGGTGGTCCTCGGCTCCCCGAACATCCGAACGAACCTCGGCGTCGAGTTCTTCGTCGGCAACAACGACGGAGCCACCGGCCCGTTCAACGGGAAGCTCCACCCCGCCTACAACGACGACGAATTCGCTCGGTACCTCGAGCTGGGCGAAGTGGCCTACAGCGCAGACTGCCGCAATCGAGCGGTGGAGTGGGCCCGCGCCAACCCGGCTAAGTTCAAGCGCCTCACCCTCGAGCGCGTTCAGCGCTTCTGGGTGGGCCCCGACCCGCGAGCCAAGGTCTACCTCGGTATGGGCAACGAGCACAAACGCGATTGGCAGGGCTGGATCAAGTACGCGGCCCACGCGCTCGCCGGCGTGCTAGGCATTCTCGGCTGCCTCTTTTGGAAGAGCCCCGTGCGCGGCTCCGCCTGGATCCCCCGCGGAACACTGCTGCTCTTCCCGGCCGTGTACTACCTCACCCACGTCTTCGAACGCTACCGGTTTCCGATCGAGCCGATCGTGACATTGGCGGCGGCGGCGTTGGTTCTTCGCCTGCTCCCTGAGCGAAAAGGGGCTTGATGCGGTACGGCGCTAGAGCGCTGACTTCGGATAGCCCATGGGCCAAATCGCCGCTATGCTGCGCGGCATGAATGCCCAAGAACTAGTGGCGTGATTCAGACGTTCGGACGACACCGAGAAACTGCTGAACGAGCACTACGCGGACTCGATCGAAGCGATGGACATGGGCCGCGGCCGCGAGGCCGTCGGGCTCGATGCGATTCGGGCTAAGCACGAGTGGTGGAAAGAGGCCATGATCATGCACTCCATGGAGGTCGAAGGCCCGTTCCCCCACGGCGAGGATCGTTTCGCCCTCATCTTCGAGAGCGACGTCGAGGTCAAGGGCCTTGGGATGCGCAGGAAGGGGCGCGAGGTCGCGCTCTACGACATGAAGGACGGCAAAATCGTCCGCGAAGAGTTTTTCTACAGCGTGTAGGCGCGGCTGCCTCCTCCAGAGAGGCAACGTGAGCCGACGTGAGTTTCTAGCGGATTGAGTGTTGAGGGATCTCCCGGCGACCAGTTGGGGGCCTGCGGGGCCATGGGTGGTTCAGCGCTGATCCACCTCCAGCCCGCGCGGTTCCGCGAACGGGCCCAACTCCAACCCGCTATGAGACTCCCCTACCTCCTTCTAGGCTGCGCCCTCCTCGCGTCCTCCCTGTTCGCAGGCGACATCCGCCTCGTCGGGGTGGGTCAGGTGATGATCGTCAACCCCGATCCTCTGACGGGGCCCCTCGCGGGGATCGTCGTGGGCTCTCCGTTCGAGATGACGGTTGAGGTGTTCGACACCCCGACTCCCCTCGGCGCAGGGGCTCAGACGTACCCCTATGACGACTCCGTCGGTGGCGTCGATGTGGGCCCGCTCAGCTTCACGTACAACGCGCCCATCGACGAGATGGTGATCATCGACAGCCCGTTCGCGGGCGATCAGATCTCGACCCCGATCACCCTTGAAGGGCCAGTGGATCTCTCTGCGGGAATGGCCATGACAGACGTCACGGGGGCCGCCCTAACGAGCCTGGACCTGGCTCTGTTGATCGGCACGACCTTCGACCTGACGCAGGCGAACCTCGTCGGCGGCCTCGACATGGGGAGCGGCGCCCAAACGGTGGTGGTCAACCTCACGCAGCTGCGCATCGAGGCGGGCAGCGGTTCGGGGGGGCCAGGCAGCGGGGCCTACTGCGTGGCCGCCATGAACTCCACGGGCGGAGTCGGCGCGATTTCGACGAGCGGCAGCTTCGTAGCCGCGAACAACGACCTGACGCTCAACGTCTCGGGGCTGCCCACCAATGCGTTCGGCTTCTTCATCACGAGTCAGACCCAGGTCTTCGTGATGGGCCCGGGCGGCAGCCAGGGGAATCTCTGCGTGGGTGGGAGCGTCGGTCGCTACGTCGGCCCCGGGCAAATTCAGAACTCAGGCTCTTCTGGCGCGTTTTCACTGGCCCTCGATCTCACGCAAACACCGACGCCGAACGGCTTCGTTTCCGTGGTCTCAGGAGAGACTTGGAACTTCCAAGCGTGGTTCCGCGACGTTGTCGGCGGGACGTCGACGAGCAACTTCACGAACGGCTTCAGCGTCGTGTTTCAGTGA
>CAYQKK010000006.1:33720-70141 GCA_964417955.1 uncultured Planctomycetaceae bacterium | reverse complement strand
TCTCCGCCAGGCTCGTTGCGCACGCCGGTGAGCGCGAGAAGCCCTAGGGCTTCCGCGATCGCGCGGGCGTCGCCGCGGTGGCGAAGCGCGATTTCGGCCACATCGACGGGCAGCACAGACCGCTCGGGGTTGCCGTAGTGGCACTCGGTGACGCCGTCGGTGCAGCAGATCACCGCGTCACCAGGGGCGACCTCGGCCTCGAAGTGACTCGTGGAGGGGACGCCGAGGCTGTAGTAGTCCCAGGGCGCCAAGTAGTGCCGCGACGGATTGTCGAGCCGATGGACCGTGCCGTCTGGTTTGACAAGGAAGCAGGCCGAGTCTCCGACGGAGAAGCCGCGCACGGTTCCGCTAGGCCGTCTCACGGCAGCCACCACGAAGGTCGAGCGTGACTTGCCGAGGGGTTCGCGCCTGCGCCAAGCCTGGGCCATCATTCCATAGAGCTGGTAGGCATCTGCGGTCGGGCCGTCCGCGTCGAAGAGCTCTCCCAGCGACTGCACGAGGGCTTCGCTGGACTCGACCCCGTAGTGGCCGTCGGCCACGAGGTGGATCGCGTAGCTTCCGTCGTCGTCGAGGTAGAGCGCATCCTCGTTGGGCGCGGCTTCTTTCTTCTTCCGCGCAATGGCGGCGGTGGAGCCGACGCTGATCGCGCAGGCCGAGCCTTCGCCGACGCTACGGAGCTCGATCTTCCCAGGCTCGACGAACGAGGAACCGAGGAGCGTGACGGAGCGTTTGGTTGAATCAGGCATGGCGGGCGGCCTGAGATCCTAACGGGTTCAGGCTAAGCGAGTCGCTCGGCGACTTCGCTGAGGAGAGCGCCGAGATCCTGGCGCTCTACCTTGGCCTTGGCGAGATCACCGATCTGCCAGCGGAGCGACTCGACCTCGCGCTTCATTTGGGCGTGGATGGCTTCGATCTGGGCGTCGTAGTCGGCACGGAGGACCCTCATCTCCTCGTCGACCTGCTCCTGGATCGAGGCCAGTCGGTCCGACTGCTCACGGGAGGCGTCCCCGAAGAGCAGCTCACGGACGTTCTGGAGCGCCTCAGCCTCCGTGGCGGGGGTGGTGGCGCGGACTTGGGAGGAGTTCTCTTTGACGGCTGTTTTGGTCATGGCTCTGGGTTGATCGTCGGAAAGAAACGCACACTTGAGCCCCCTCTTGACGGGGAGCTACGATTCCCCGCTGGCCTGGGCCTGGAATTACTTTCGACATACCGGCAATGGAGCATCTGGGCGCGGGCCCTGATGAGCGGCGACTGGTAATCTCTCGTGATCGCTCCTGGCCCCTCCCTAGGAGCCCTCTTTAGACCATGTCCACGACCTCGTCCGAGCCCAAGTCCACCCCCGGCGGCCCCCCCACCCGTGGGAGCCAGCCGTCCCCACCGCGTAAGGCCGGGGGCAAGACCAAGGTCACGATGATGGACCAGTTCAACGCCGCCAAGAAGGAGGCCGGGGACGCCATCGTCTTCTTCCGGATGGGCGACTTCTACGAGCTGTTTGGTCCAGACGCGGAGGTCGCCAGCCGCGAGCTCGGGATCGCCTTGACCTCGCGCGCGAAGGGCGCAGACGCGATTCCGATGGCGGGCGTCCCCGTGAAGTCCATGGAGCCGTACCTGATGCGCCTCGTGCGCGCGGGCTACAAGGTGGCGGTTTGCGAACAAAAGGGCGATCCAAAGACCACGAAGGGCATCGTCGACCGCGGCATCGTTCGGGTCGTCACCGCGGGCACCATCACGGAAGAGGACGAGCTCGACTCGCGCACGAGCAACTACCTCGGGGCGCTGATGGTCGACGGCAAGAAGGCCTCGGTTGCCTACGTGGACCTCTCCACAGGACGCGCCGCGGCGAGCGCCGATCTCGACCTTGCGCGCGTCACCGATGAGGTCGCGCGTATCGCACCCGCCGAGCTGCTTGTGCCAGAAGACCTGCCGCGCACGGCGCCCGAGCTGGCCGAGGCGCTTCAGCTGGAACTCGGCCCGCGCATTACATGGCGCGAGCCCTGGCACTTCTCCCGCGAGTCGGCCATCCGCGTGCTGAAAGATCAGTTCCGCGTCAGCACCCTCGAGGGCTTTGGTTTTGGCGACGAGGACCTCGCCGTTTGCGCAGCCGGCTGCGCCATCGACTACGCGCGCGAGACCCAGCGCGGCGGCTGCGAGCACCTCCTGCGCCTTGAGAAAATCGACACCGGCCAGCATCTCGTGCTCGACCGCGCGACTCGGTCTTGCCTCGAGCTGACCCAAACCCAGCGCGGCGCGCGCCGCGAGGGTTCGCTGCTCGATGCGATCGATGCGACCCAGACTCCGATGGGCGGCCGCATGGTGCGCGAGTGGCTGTTGAGCCCCCTGCGCGACGTAGAGCGCATCCTTTATCGCCAGCGGGGCGTCGCCGAGTTCGTTGACGCGCCGTTCCTGCGTGAAGACGTGCGCGGCCTCCTAGACAACGTGCTCGACATCGAGCGGCTCGTGGCCAAGCTCTCCACCGGCCGAGTGAATGCACGCGACCTCAACGCCCTCAGCGCGTCGCTCGGTATTGTCGCCCCGCTGCGCGAGAAGCTCGAAGCGGTATATTCGAAGTCCCTCGGCGATCTGTCCGAGGCGCTAGATCCGCTGACCGAAATCGTCGAGTCCATCGACATGACGCTCGTCGATTCGCCGCCGATGACCATCAAGGAAGGCGGCCTTGTGAAGAGCGGGATCAGCGCCGACCTCGACGAGCTGCGTCAGATCGCAGGGGACGGCAAGGCGTGGATGGCGAGCTTCCAAGCCGACGCCATCGAGCGCTACGGCATCCCCGGGCTCAAAATCGGCTTCAACTCGGTCTTCGGCTACTACCTGGAAGTCCCCCGCGGCCAGGTTGCCCAGGTGCCCACCGAGTTCGTTCGCAAGCAGACGCTGAAGAACGCCGAGCGCTACATCACGCCGGAGCTGAAGGAATTCGAGGACAAGGTCCTGCGCGCGGAAGAGCGCGCCAAGGACATGGAGTACGTGCTCTTCAACGCGTTGAAGGACCAGGTCGCCGCCGAGATTCCCCGCATCCTCGGCACCGCCAACGCGCTGGCGCAGATCGACGTACTCGCGGGCCTCGCGCAGACGGCCGCGACCCAGCGCTACTGCGCCCCCACCGTCGACGGCGGCGAGACGATCGAGGTCAAGGACGGACGCCACCCCGTGATCGAGGCGATGCAGAAGGACATCACCTTCGTTCCGAACGATACAACCCTCGACCGCAAGAAGCGCAGCGTCGGGATCATCACCGGCCCAAACATGGCGGGTAAGTCGACCTACATTCGTCAGACGGCGCTCATCGTGCTGCTCGCGCAGATCGGCTCCTACGTGCCGGCGAGCTCGGCGAAGGTCGGCGTCTGCGACCGGATCTTCACGCGTATCGGATCCGCCGACGATCTCTCCCGCGGCGCCTCGACGTTCATGGTGGAGATGGTGGAGATCGCCAACATCTTGAACAACGCGACCGCCAAGAGCCTCGTGGTCTTGGACGAAGTGGGACGCGGCACGAGCACGTTCGACGGACTGGCGCTGGCGTGGGCCATCGTCGAGCACATGCATGATGTCGTTCGCGCTCGCACGCTCTTCGCAACGCACTACCATCAGCTCACCGAGCTTTCCGACAAGCTCGCCGGCGTTCACAATCTGTCGGTCGCGGTGCGCGAGTGGGACGACGAGATCGTGTTCTTGCACCAGATCATCGAAGGCGGCACGGATCGTTCGTATGGCATCCAGGTCGCGCGCCTCGCGGGCGTTCCCGACGACTTGATCGGGCGCGCACGGGAGGTGCTGAGGGACATCGAGACCGATTCCGATGACCTCGGCGGCCGAATCCTCCAGAGCCGCGTGGGGCCCGACCCCTCGCTGCTGCCCCCCGGCATGCAGCTAGGTCTGTTCGACAACGAGCCCAGCAAGCTCGAGAAGACGCTGGCGGAAGTAGACATCGACGCAACGTCGCCGATGGAAGCGCTGCAGATCCTCTCGAAGCTCAAGGATCTCAGCTAAGCCCCTGGATCAAAAGCGGCGCTGGTCGAGCACCCACTCGTTGCGGGCGAAGCGCTTCCAAGTCACCTGGGCGAGATCCACCGCCCCATCGTAGAGCGGAGCCGCCGGGGTTCCGTTGAGAGAGCACGCGCTGTAGCGCGCGAAGATCTGTGTGCCTTCGCGCCCCTGATCGCGATAGTGCGCCTTCAGGTCCTGGACGAAGCGGTAGAGGAAGTCCGGTGCGGACGCGACGCGCCTCTGCTGGAGTTCGTTCAGGAACTCATCCTGATCGATGATCGTGGACTTGCCTGTCGCAGGATCGGTCGCGACCAAGAGCAGCGTAGCGCTCTTGGTGCGCAGCATCATGCGCCAGCTCATGCGGTGCCCTTCTTCCGTCCACGTCACGTCGCCGGGATAGAGGTGATGCCGCAGGGGAAGAGCGACCTGGACGGCGAGGTACAGTCCTAGGAGTCCGAGCTTCCAGGTGGGCGCTGGGCTCGGCGTTGGCTCTGGGGGCGGAGAGCCGCTCGGCTTCATGCCCGGCACCCATGCGAACGCGCGCTCGACGCTCTTCTCCGAGAAGAAGAACACCGTCAGCCCGATCACCATGTACGGAAAGATGCCGATCCGGAAGACGAGGCTGTTGAACAGATTGAACGCCACGAGCCCCCAGAACGCGGCGACCCGCGTGCGCCTCCACCAGAGCGCGGGGATCACGGCCGCGTCGAAGAGGATCGCGCCCCAGATGGTGAGGTCCTGGAACCACTCTTGGACGACGAGCCATCCAAGCGGCCAGACATCCCCCTTGGACCCGAGGTTCACCCCCAAGTAGTCGCCGTTCAGCCAGCCCGGATAGAGCTTGGCGATGGCCGCGTAGGAGAAGACGATCAAGAGCTGGAGGCGGAATGCCCGCGCCACCCACGGGTTCGTGTGCGCGGTGTACTCGAGACGCCCAGCGGCAACGTCCATGGAGGCGCGGCCGGCAGCGGGCAGAAGCGCCATGCCCCAGGCGAAGAGCACCGCGAGGTAGTAGTGGTTGTTGTAGTGGTCGGTCTGCCCGAGATAGGCGCCGGTCCAGAGGACGGCGAGCGCGAGGCTTGAGAGCCGATACCGGAAGCCGAGCATGACGCCTAGCGCCGCGAACCCCATCACCGCGAAGTAGCCGTACATGAGCTCGCCCGACAGAACGCGGAGCTGAACGAAGCCTCCCACTGGGAACGTCAATTTCGGCTCCACGTAGCTCGTCCGCACCCACCCCGTCGCGATCGCGCCCCATGATTCCAACACCATGAGGAGCCCAAAGAGGATCCGGAAGATGACGAGTGATGCGTTGGATGCCATGGCTCTGGGTATTGGAGTCCATCGAACCGGCAGAGGCAACGGCTGTTGCTCGCTCCGCAACTGGCTGGGTTGGCTATCCTGGCGATCGCTATGAAAGAAGCAACGATCCGAGACTACGCTCCCACCGACGCCGACGCTGTCCTCGCGCTGAACCAGGCCCACGTGCCCGAGGTGGGCCCGCTGGACATGGCCAAGCTAAGGCACCTCGTGTCTGAGGCCGACTGGGTCGCCGTCGTGGAAGCCGAAGGAGAGGTCCATGGCTTCGCCATCTTCATGGTCGAACAGGCTGACTACGCCAGCACGAACTACGGCTGGTTCGCGGAGCAGCACCCGCGCTTCTACTACGTCGACCGGATTGCCATCGGAGAGGGTGCGCGCGGCATGGGGGTGGGGCAGCGCCTCTACCGCGCCGCTGCGGATCGAGCCCGAAGCACGGAGCGTCCGGTCCTTTGTGCGGAGGTCAACACCATCCCGATCAACGAGGCCTCCCTGCGCTTTCATCAGCGGTTCGGTTTCGAGGAAAAGGTCAGAAGGTGCCCCTACGGCGACGAGCAGGAAGTCGCGATGCTGGAGCTGGCGCTAGGAGGCCGTTGAAATAGTCCGTGCCTTGCAATAGTGCCCATCGAAGTCCTGTCTAGGCGCTCGAAGCCCCCCATAGCGAGCTATTCGGGGCTCTTCGAGCAACGCCGACAGGCCTTCGAGGGGCGCTGTTGCAGAGTGCGGACTAATTGAACGGCCTCCTAGCCCTCGGGTAAGATCGGGCGCGATGCAGATCACGATCACCCACTGCCAAACCTGAGGCTCGGCGCTTCAGCTCGCTGCGAGTTCCGCAGCGAACATCAAGGAGACGTTCGGCGTCGACCCAACGCTCAAGGCGGGCACGCGCGGCCAGTTCCTGCTTGAGGTCGACGGGCAGACGAAGCTCCATCGCAAGGGCGGCCTCATCGACTATTTCTTGCGCAAGCCGTGGCCAAGCGAGGCCGCCGTGCTCAACGCGATCAAGACCACAGACTAGGCGCGATTTGCGACATGTCTCGGGTCCCGTTTCAGGAGGCTGGGAGTCTGTTTCGCCTTGACCGCGCTTCCCGAACAGGAAGTTCATGGTTGGGTGTAGAATCGTCCATGTTCCGCATGACTAGCGCCTCCCCTGAATTCGCCGACCCGAGCCTCAGCGCCTCCCCCATGGGTGACGTCAGCGATTCAGTCGTCACGCGCGAGTTCACCGACCGGCGCAAGCGACCCACCCCGATGCTCTCGCGCTACTGGCTTCGGGGAAGAAGGCGCCAGGCCGGCCGAAGAGACGGCGACCATCGGCACGTCTACGTGGATCGCTACACCCGAACGGAGTGGATCGTCGTCGCTTGGCTGGTGACTGCCTCACTGGCAGACCTCGGCCTCACTCTTCTGCACCTCCAGGCAGGCGGCGCAGAAGCGAATCCGATCATGGACTGGTTCCTAGAGCTAGGTGGGATCCCGGCCTTCGCCTTCGCCAAGGTCTTGATGACGGCTGTGCCGGTGGTCTTCCTGCTGCTCCACGCCCGTTTCCGCGGGACCTGGCCAGCCCTGGTGGGCCTGTCCGTCATGTACGCGGCCTTGATGGGCTATCACGCGGTCGCGGCGTGGGATCGAATCGCGGGATAAAAAGCGGAGTCAGGCTGTAACGCATCGGCGCGTTCGTGGATGGGCGACTCGGAAGCCCTCATCCGAGCACCCATGACGACTATTGCCACTCATTCGACCCGCCCGCTACGGGTCCGAGTGCTTCTAGTCCGAAAGCTTCGACGAGAGCTTCGCAAGGGCCCGGTGCAGGGTGACCCGAATCGCCCCTTCGGTCTTACCGAGCTGCTCGGCAATCTCGGCGCGCGAGAGTCCGGCCAGATGGGCGAGGGTCAAGACCTCACGCTGCTCGTCCGTCAGACAGTCGAAGGCCGTTTCGATGCGGGCCACCTCCTCACGGTCGCTCGCCGCGCGGCTCGGCGTCGAGAAGGTTCGGTAGTGCTGCATCAGATCCTCCGCACTGTCGCCCCCGGCCTTCGCCGGTACCTCGCGCAGAACGTCGCGCTTTCCGGCCAGGTAATAGGAGCGTCGATCGTTGATCTTGCGCAAGGCCGTCGTGAAGAGCCAACGGCGGAACCCGTTGTCCTCTGCGTGTCGAAAACGATCGGCGTTCTCCAGCACCTCGCGGCACACCGACTGCACAAGATCATGGCTCGACTCTCGGCGGCTCACCAAGGCGCCGAAGCGAAGCCGAACGAAAGCGTGCAGCTCGGTGTTGTGCAGCTCAAGCAGCGCTGCCAGCGCACCTCGGTCTCCCCCCGCAGCCGCATGGCTCAGCTCTTTGATTCGTTCAGCATCCATCCGATGAAGTCTCCCATATCGTTGACGTCACTGGGTGATCTCCCACTCACGGGGATGCGAGTTTCTTTCCCGTTTGCGACTATTTGAGCCTGCCATGACAGGACCGTCCCCCCCCGATCGCAGCGAGACCCTGGAATCCCTTGTGTTCGAGACTCTCGAACGCTTGGAGACCGAGGGCCCGTCGGCCATCGAATCTGCCGTCTCGAACCACCCAGACCTTGAGCAAGAGCTACGCGCTCGGCTCGGGGCGCTGCAGTCCATGGGGCTGCTCTCTTCAGACGACAGAACGCCCCTCGCGGTGCCATCGAATCTCGGCAAGTACGAGATAGGACAGCGCATCGGCGAAGGCGGCATGGGGCTCGTCTTCAGGTCCCGAGACACGGTCCTTGACCGGGACGTCGCCCTCAAGCTGATCCGGCCCGAGCTAGTTTCCTCTGAGTCTCTGCGGGAGCGCTTCACGCGCGAGAGCCTGGCGATTGCGCGCCTACAGCATCCGGCCGTAGGGCGGATCTTCGATGCCGGCGAGCTCGCGGGCTTCCCTTACATGGCGATGGAGCACATCCCCGGCTGCACCCTACACCAGGTTCTCGATCGGCTCGACGGCAGGGATCCGGAGACCCTCACGGGTCGCGATTTCCAAGCGGCGGCAGTCGAGCTCACGGATGAAGCTGCGAACCCTCGGGAAGCCCCGGCGCAGCCGGGGGGACTCTTCGCGGGATCCTGGGGCGCCACCTGCATGCGCATTGGAGTGGCGGTCGCCGAGGGGCTCGCGTCAGCCCATGCCGCAGGCGTGTTGCACCGCGACATCAAGGCTTCGAACGTCATGATCACGCCGGGTGGGCGCGTGATCCTGATCGACTTTGGCCTCGCGCAGCTCGACAGCGACTCGAGCCTCACCAAGACGGGCGGCCGCGTTGGCTCCCTCCCCTACATCGCTCCCGAGCGCGTGACCGATGCTTGCCCCGCGACCGAGGCGGCAGACATCTATGGACTCGGAGTGTTGCTCTATGAGCTACTGACCCTGCGACTGCCGTTCCGAGCTAGCAGCGAGGGTGCCCTCGTCAAACTCATCGCGCGCTCCCGGCCGGAGCCGCTCCGCACGATCCACCCTGGCCTGCCGCCGCTCTTCTGCGAAGTGGTGGAGCGCGCCATGCGTCGGGATCCAGGGAGGCGTCCACCGAGCGCCGGGGACTACGCGGTTGATCTATCGCGGGTACTTGCGGGCCAGCCCCCGCTCCCCCACGGCGATGGCCCCGTTGCGGCATTCCGATCCCGATGGCAGGCCCAGCCGGTTCTTACGGCGGCGCTTGTAGCCTGCGGCGTCCTGCTGCTGTTCCTTCCGGCCGCCATTCTGTCCGTCAAAGTTCGGGCCGCGGAACGCTCGGACCGATCGGACGAGCTGTCCCTTGTGCGACTGGGTCTTGCGCTTGGCGCGGCGGATGACCTACAGGAGTCTCTGCCCATCGCGGACGTGGTCGATGGATCGTCGATCGGGGAGTTACGCACGAATACGCTGGAAGCGCTGGTTCGGCTGCGCGCAACGATCCTCTCCGATCCTAGCTTCGGAGCGGCCTCCCGGGCACTCCAGGCCGAAGCTCTGCTGAGTCAAGGAGACGCCTTGTTGCGCCTCCACCGAACGGAGGAAGCCCGAGAAAAGCTTGGTCAGGCACAGACCGTACTCAAGGGCCTTGAGGGATCGACGCCAGCGTCGGAACACGTCGTGGCGCTCTCCCAAGAGTGCTCTGAGTTGATGAAGACTGCATCCTTACAGGGTGACGCAAGCATGGGAGAAGACCCGCGATGATCTACGTCAGTTCCACCCTAGGTCCACTCCCAAGGCTCGACGGCGAGTTCGAAATCGGAGCTCAGCTCGGCGAAGGCGGCGGCGGCTCCGTGTTCGAAGCCACCCAGGTCAGCTTGCAGCGACCGGTCGCCGTCAAGCGGCTTCACGCATGGCGTACGAAGGGAGCCGAGCAGCGCTTCCGTGAAGAGGCCACGCTCATGGGGCGAGTCGCCCACCCCAACATCGTTTCGATCCTCATGCACGGCCACCTCGATGGCGACCCCGCGCTCGTCATGGAGCGCGTGGATGGGCTGGATTTGGGCGCAGTCCTTCGCAAGCTGCAGCGGGAAACCACGCCAGCCAATGTGCAGGCACTCGGACGCGTCCTTGAGTCCGAAGCGCTGCCCTGGGCCAACGCGACGCCCTGGTGGAAGGTGGCGGCCTCTCTCGCGGCCCAGGTCGCACGCGCACTCGACCACGCCCATCGCTGCGGTGTCCTCCACCGCGACATCAAGCCCAGCAACGTGCTCCTGTCCAAGAGCGGCGTCGCCCAGCTCACCGACTTCGGTATCGCACTTCCTGGGCAGGATGGCACTGAGTCCACTCGGCCGCAGAAACCAAGGCTTGAGTCCACGTCGGGCAACCTCGCCTACTGTTCCCCGGAAGAGCTCGACGGGCGCCCGAGCACGGTGCGGAGCGACATCTTTTCGATGGGCCTCGTGGCGCGCGAGCTGACCTCGCTTGAGTCCTGCTACCCCGATCAGAACGAGAGCGCCGCAGCCCGCATGTTCAGCATTGCCGAGGGTCGAATCCAACCCATGGGGGGGCATCTGCCCGCGGACCTTCGCGCGGTGCTCGACGCCGCGGTTTCCCACGTCCCCGAGACCCGCTACGCATCGGCTGATGACTTTGCCCGGGATCTCGAAAACGTATGCGCCGGCCGCGCGGTGTCGGTGACTCCTGAGACAGCCGGCCAACGCTACCGGCGTTGGTGGTCGCGCCACGGCGTGGTGACTGCCGCGTTGGCCGGACTCGGCGCGCTCCTCATTGGTGTGCCTGCGTTGATCCAAAGCACGCGGCTTTCTGCTGCTCGACAGGTACAGGCCTCCGCCCGCGCGGCGCAGGGCCACCTAGAGCTCGCGGTCGACGGAATCGGCGACCTCCTCGTGAACGTAACGGCCGCATCGCTCAAAGAGAAACCGGGGGCGGAAGAACAGCGCACGGCACTGCTTGCCACTGGCGCTCAGCTTGGAAGGGATCTGGCGGGCACCCTCGTTTCCAGCGCTACGGGTCAGGGCAGCAGCCAAGAGCCAAAGATCTCCTCGCGTATCCGAAGCCTGCGCACGCGTGCTCTCGTTGAGCTCATCGAGGCAGAGCGCAAGATCGGTCAGTTCGAGAACGCACGCGAGCATATCGACGAGCTGAGGTCCTTCCAGGAGCACATCCCGGAGGGGGCCGTGACCCACCTGGGCACTCGACTGCGGTCCCACGAGGCCATCATGGCCCTGGCCGAGGGAGACTTGATCGCCGCCGACCAGATCGCATCCGAGGCGCTTGGCAACATAGAAGAGTTCGAAGCCGCAGACGACCAGCTCAAGAAGTTCAGGGCCAGCCTTTGGAATCTGCGGGTCGAAGCGGCGCTGGCTAGAGCGGACACCGCAGCTGCCCTTGAACACGGCGAAGAAGCAGTGAAGGTCGGGCGCGAGTGGCTCGCGAACGCCGAGGTGAAGGTCGACGCGAGCATCGAGCTGTGCCGGGTACTCAGCAACTATGCGGCTGCCCTGATCGACTCGGGTCAGGCGGCAGAGGCCGCCGAGTCGACGCAAGAAGCCCTTGCGCTCCTCGAAGAACAGCCGGCCAATCACCCAACGGGTCACATCGAAGCCATCCTCTGGAACAACACCGGCGCGACCCTCGCGACCACTGGGCAACGGGAAGAGGCCCTAGGGGCCGAGCGACGCGCACTCGAACTCCAAGAGGCCAATCTCAGCGTCGACCCAAGCTCCACCTTCCATCGCTTTGCCGCCGCACGGACTCACTACCGGATCGGAGCTCTGTACCTGGGTCAGGCGGGCCAAGAAGCCGAACTTGAAGAGCACTTCGGCAAGGCGGTCCTCGGCCTCCAGGGCCTCTGCGAGGGCCCGAACCCCACTTGGCAGCACTACTCATTTCTGGCCCAGGCCGAGCTCCAGCACGGTCTCTTGAGCTTCAGCGCGAAAGAGTACGATGAGGCCAAGGCACGCCTCAGCCGGTCAGTGACGGCTTTCGCGAATGCGGAGAACCTCGTCCCGGATCATCCGTCGCTGCTTCCGAGCCGGCGCTTCGCTTGGCAGTACTACGCGGCCCTCGTCCTCGGCGCGGACGGTGAAGCTGCCGCCTCTGTGCTGATGAGCTACCGGGACACCTTCCCCCGCGACGCGCAGGTTCAGCGCAACGTCGCGTCGATGCTGTGCCAGCTAGGCGTCAAGGCTATGCGTTCTAACGATGGGGTAGACGTCAATCTTCCCGCCCGCATCGGTGAGTACCACGCGCGGGCGCTCGAATGCCTGCAGACAGCCGGTGACCTCGGCGGCCTTCCGCTTGAGCTATTGGAGAGCCATGGGACCTGGGAGCCGCTGCGAGAACTCCCCGGCTACCGAGAGCTCGTACAGCGACTGCGCTAGGCGCTAAGGCTCGCAGAACTGAATCTCAAGGCCGTTCGAGAAGTTGAAGCCCGCGCCTCCGACATCGCGCAGCCAGTACTGGAAGCTCCAGGTCTGCCCGTTCAGGATCGGCGTCTGAAGCGACGTGAAGTCCAGCGCGTACGATCCGAAGCCCGCTGAATCTGTAGCGACAGCGGGCAGCCGAGTGAAGCTCCCGGCGATGCAGACGTTGCCGTTGCCGACGGGGTTCATGCTGCGACCTTGTCCGTAGAAGAAGAGCCCGAATCCACTGGGGTTCGCGTCGGACACCGTCAACGTCAGTGAATTCTGCGATACGTCCGTGGACCCCACTGCGCTAATGGCCGCTCCGCTGGTCCAGTTGTTTGGCGTCAGTGGGCAGTAGTTGACGGGCTCAGGGCACGTCGGCACGTCGATGGCGAGAACCTGCACGTCGTCGATCGCCGCTTCCACGATCGAGCCGTCGTTCAGATCGGAAGCGATGAAGCGAACGCGTACAGCCGACGTGAGCGCGACGAGCTGCTCGACTTCCAGCTCGACCTCTTGCCAGCCCCCGCTCGTGCCGGCGCCGCTGGGGCCAACGACCTGCGCAGAGACCCAGGAAGCACCGTCGTCATCGGAAAGGTCCACCTGAAAGACGTCTTGGTTCGGACCTGCGCCGGCGTCGTTGGAGTACCACAGCGCATAGCGCAGGGTGGCCTCCTGGGCTGACGACAGATCGAAGGCCGGCGACACGAGGGTTGTGCTCCCGCCGTCGACATCGTTCGCACCCAAGCCGCCCCCAACGCTGCCCTGACCGGTGAACCAGCAGAGCGCCCCTGGGTCGGCCGAGTTGTCGTTCTCGGGCTGCGCCGCGGTCCCCACCGGGTCTGCGCGGACCCACTCGCCCGTCGAGGCATCGTTTGGCGCTCCGATCGACCAGCCCTCGCTGCCGCCTGCTTCAAAGTCATACTCCGCGACGACTCGAATCCCGACGATGAGCGTCTCGGTCATGTCGAAGCTCAGTCCGCCCTCACTGACGGTGACGACGATGGGGATCTCAGCGCCAAGGGGCGCCGCTGGATCGATCACCAAGCGCAAGGGCGCGTTGTTCTGACCCGTCATGAAGGAACCGGCCGTCACAAAAGAGTTGGCATCCGTCACGGTGACGAAGGGGCTCGCCACGGTCATCGTGACGGTTGCGGTGTTGGCATCTGAGCGGCCCGTGTTGCGCACGAAGGCATCCACGACGACGTCTTCACCAGGCTCGAAGGAGCCGTCACCATCGCCCTCGTCCACCGCCACAAGGCTAAGGGGACGCAGCCATGCGCCCGCCGCGAGCACCGTCCGCGCGAACGCGAGTCGGTTGTCCTCGGCCAGCGGCACGATGCGACTCTGGGGAGGCCAAAAGCCGTCCGCGCTGGAGCCGATCTCCGGGGTCCAAGAGTAGGTATCGTGCACTCCGTAGTCGTAGTCGTTCGTGACACCGTCGGCCTGGTAGAGAACGATCGCTGCCGGGCCGTGGACGTAGCCGTTGTCGGCTGACGCTAGGTCGCCGATCTCCTGCATCTCGTCCCACTCCGGCGGGAACTGCGCGACGTAACCCCAGGGCGCAAGCCAGAGGTCGGAGAACGTATGAACGCTGAGGGCCGTCTTAAAGTCGCGAGACGAGATGAACTGAGTCATCGCCGCGACCTCGGGCTCCGAGCCCGGCGACGTTCCGCGGTAGGTCTCTGAGTCGCCGGAGCCACTGGACCCCGCGCCGCCCCACTGGAACGGATAGTTGCGGTTCAGGTCCACGCCTGTGGTACCACCGGCGTTGTTGCGCCGGTTCTTTCGCCAGAGGCCGCCGCCACCCGGGGCCTGGCTACGGTTGAACTCATATCCGTCTGGGTTGACGCAGGGCAACACGTAGATCTCACGCTCGTTGATCAAGTACGTGGCAAGGGGATCGCTGCCGTACTCTTCGAGGAGATAGCTGAGGAAGTAGAGCGTGGTCTGCATCCCTTGGGGCTCGCGCGCGTGGTGCATCGCGTCGATGCGCATCTCTGGCTCCGACTCGTCGACGCCTGGGTTGTCAGACAGCTTGACCATCCACATCGCGCGGCCTTCCAAGGTGGAACCGATGGAGACCTTGGGCGTGATCAGGTTTGGGTACGCCGCGGCCATCTGGTCGAGAACCGCTCCGATCTCCGCGTAGGTGTAGTAACCGCCCATGGACCCTTGGCCGAACTGGGGGCTGAGCCACTGGCCGTATGAGCCCCCTATCGCGCTAGCTGCCGACCCCGCGCCGCCCAATGTGGGTGCAGCGGCCCCCTCCTGGTCAAGCCGCCGGGCGTAGTAACCCGCCAGGTCGTCGATCTTCGACGTCGCTTCTAGGTCGAGGGCACGGATCGCTGCGATGTCCTCGTCGCTCGCGAGAACGATCACCTCACCCTCGGCCAGCCGCGTCTGGATCGTGTCTAGATCGAGCCGTGCGAGGCGCAGCAGCTCGAGCGGAGACCCCGTGATCGAAACGAGGTGAAGCACCTCGTGCACATGCTCTGCGGGCAGGTTCCCGAGATTCGATCCCGAAACGGAGACAATAGAAGGGGTCTCGACAGTGCTCGGCGCTTGGAGCGCCACCGAGAGGAGCATGGGAATGATCATGCTCTAGTAGACGAAGTGAACAGAAACCCTGTTCCTTCCACCGCCGTTCCTTACCCGCAGTCCCTCGATCGAGGCCGAGCAGGAAAGTGAGCCAGGGCGTCGGCTCGCTGCTCGGGTCGTTCAAATAAGAGGGAGCGTGTTGGCACCGTTCCGAAACACCCTGGCTGGGATGCTCTTCGGCGGCGCGCCAGGCGATCTTGCCTCCTTCTCTCGAATTCGACCCGGGTAAACCCCAGCGCTAATCGCGCAGAGCAGCCGTCGCTACGCGGACGGGGCCGAGGTCGAGCCCGCGGTAGCCCATCTCTTCCAGGTCAGCCAGCACCGCGGCCGCCTCTTCATCCTGGCCCAGGTCGAAATGCGTCCTGGCCTTCAGCACATGGCCGCGAACGAACCTCGGCTCCTCGCGCACAAGCTCCTCGGCAATGCCAAGCGCCCGCTCCCGCGCGCCCGTCGCGACCTCGCTCTCGCCCTGCATCGCGCGCACCGCCGATGTAATCAGAAGGGCCCTGGCGCGTTCGACGCGCAGGAGTCGATCCTGGCCGTCGACCGCGAAGTCGTCGACCGTGTCCAAGAAGTTGAGCGCGCTGAGCTCGGCCGCCTCCCAGCTACCCTCGGACAAGAGGAGCTCCGCGTAGATCACGTCAGCGTGCGCGACGGCCGTGCGCCACTGGGTCTCCTGTCTCGGGGAAGGAGCCACGGCACCCAGTCGATCCCGTGCCTCGGCTAGACGCTTGCGGGCACCCACTAGATCGCCAGCGGCATGGAGCCCTTCGGTTGCGTCCAAGAGCTGCTCGCCGACCTCAAGCTCGGCGCCGGCCGGAAGCTGACCCGTGCTGAGGAGCATCGAAAGGTCCTCGAGGGACGTCTCATGGAGAAGCGCCGCCTCTTGCCATTCGCCGACGTCAGAGAGAACCTCAGCCAGCTCCCGTGTCGCCCGCGCCCATTCACGGCGCCAGCGAATCTCGTCGGGTTCCATGGCGCGCAGGAGGCGCCAGCCTTCCACCGTGTCGCGCAGGGTGACGACCGCATCGTCGAGCCGTGCCGCTTCGCGCTGGGCGAGCCCGAGGATGCCGCCGCCCTTCGCCGCCACCTGGCGCAGTCGCGGCCTACCTGGATCCATTTCCACGAGCCGCTTGGCACCGTCGACATGGCGCTGGAGCAGCTGAATCGCCCGGGAGACATCCCCTTTGATGAAGGCCACGCTCGCTTCAAGATTGTTCAGGCGCACGTTCAGGTCGAGCGCATCACGGTCAAACTCGTTGACCGTCACCGACGAGTGGGACAGCACCGACCGCGCACGGCCAAAAATGCTCATCGCGCGATCTGCATTGGTCGAACCGCTCGACATCCGAAGGGTGCCTGCACCGATCAAGGCGCGGGCAAACTCGATGCGATTGTCCCGTGAGTCAGGCTCCTCGTTCAGCTGAGTCCGACCGATGTTCATCGCGTTCTGGAAGTGCTTGCTTGCGCGGACAACATCCCGATTCGCAACGGCAAGCTCGCCCAGTGAAGTCTCGGCGTCCAAGATGATCGAGGAGGCGACTCCTGGGTCGTCCAGATCCTTGGCACGATCGACGGCTTGGGCAAAGAGCTCCTGCGAAGCCTCGGTGTCACCTTGGACGCGCTCAGCCTCAGCGTTCCAAAGGAGCGTCCGGGCGAGGAGCTGTCGATCCCGCGGCGTGCGCTCTTCCTCCGTCATGACCTCCATCGAGGCGAGGGCTCGGCGGCCCGCCTCTGCCAGTGGCGCGATGCTCTCCACCCGGTCGAGCTCTGGATAGATTCCGCCAAGGAAGCCTTCAAAGGCAGCGCGGGCGTCCTCGAACTGCTGGGTCGAGCGCGCTCGCTCTCGGGTCGACTCGCGCAGCATGAAAGCCAGCATGAGAATGGCAGCGAGCGCGACACCGATGATCAACCAGTCCTGCTTCGCGAAGCCCTTGAACTGCGCGCTCCCCTTGAGGGCGGCGGCAAACTGAGAAGCCGTAGGCCGGTTCTCCGGGTGAGGACTCGCCGCCAAGGGAGCGAGGCTCGCTAGCTCTCCCTCGAGGCCGTGGGGATTGCTGACTCGGCCGTCCACCGCTTCCATCGCAAGCTCGTCGCCTGAACCGCGACGGGCTGGAATGCCCTCGATGAGCTCTCGAATGATGAGCGAGAGGGCGAACACGTCGGCCCCTTGCCCGAGTTCCTCGCGGCGGGCTGCCTCGGGAGAGACGTAGCGCATGCGATAGAGGGCAGGCTGCGGCGTCCCTGGAGGGAGCACCGAAACGTCACTGCCCCGGGACAGCAAGATCGAACGGGGAGTCAGGTCACCGTGGACCTCATCGCGCGCGTGGAGCGCCGCGATGGCCTCGGCAGTACGAAGCGCCAGGCGCCGGGCCTCCTTGGGGGCGAGGCCTTCACGGATGGCGTCATCGAGGGAGGGGGCCGCCGACTCAGTTTTTGGGCTGGAGGGAGTCACGGTAGGAGGCTAACCCGCCCCTTGACGCCAGGGGCAAAAACCTCGTTTCAAGACGTGTCAGCCCCTTCAGGTGCTTCACATACGAGCAAAGCGGTCCTAACCGAGACCGAATCGACGCCTGACGCCCGTAGGGGATGTCAGGCCGTGATGACCTCGACCCCGTCGGGGCCCAGGTAAAGCGTGTGCTCGGTCTGGGCCACGAGCACGCCCTCTTTCTCTACGAGGGGTGGGTAGCGCACGAGGACCCCTTGGCGGGCGAGCTTGGAGATCGTGTCCTCTACGGCGTCTTGGGGCAGGTGCTGGAAGTACCGCCGCGCGATCGGCAGACCGTTCCACGACTGCATGGCCCGCAGCACCTCCTTGTCGATGCCCTTCGCCTTGCGCGGGGGGCGCACCAGCATGAAAACCTCTGCTCGCCCAGCTTCGTGAATGAGCCCTCGACCCGTGCAGGCGAATGGCTCGATCGCGATCACCATGCCTTCAGCGAGCTTGGCCGACGTTCTCTCCCCGTAGCTGGGGATCTGCGGCGCACAGTGGACCTTCCACTGGTCCAACCCGTGGCCGGTGAGGTTGCGGACGGGCTCGAAGCCCGCCTTGGTGATCGTGCGCTCGACGGCGGCGCCGATCTCAGAAACCGCGCGGCCCGGTTCGACCAGCCCAATGGCGGCGGCCAGCGCATCGGCGGACGCCTTAATCAGGGGTCCATTCTCGTTCGTCGGCGATAGATCGACGGTGCAGGCGGTGTCCGCGATCCAACCATCGACGTGAACCCCCATGTCGACTTTTACGACATCCCCCACCTCGTAGACCGTCTCGTCGTCGGGACTCGAGCAGTAGTGGGCCGCGCACTCGTTGCGCGAGGTCTGGGAGGGGAAGGCCGGAGCGGCACCCTCCTGGCGGATCGTCTCCTCGATGGTCTCGAGGATCTCGCGGAGCCGGACACCGGGCTTGATCGCCCCGCGGGCCCACTCACGGCACTGCGCAGCAATCTTTCCGGCTCTGCGCGTCTTTTCCAGTCCTTCGGCGTTCATCGTCGGGATGGTACCGCCGATGGCATCTGCTCCGGGGGACGAGTCGCTGTTGCAGCCTGCATTAGCGGCGAATTTCTCCCTGCCCCGCCCCCATCGCTGCCTTGTCCTCACGCTCACTCTCCCTTCCCCGCCTCGCACTTGGGGCTCCGTTGCTTCTCGGCGCGGCGACTCTCGGCAGCCTGACTGGCTGCGTGGCCACCACCACCAGCCAGCCGGTGGGCCTCGACCGAGCCGTCCTCCACTCCATCCCGGTCTCCAGGGCGTGGATCGTGGTCGAGGACGGTGAGACCCTGGGATCCGTCGTTCGATACAGCGAACGCGGCAGCGCAGGAAGATTCCTGTACGTCGTCCGAAACATCTGGGACCAAGACTTAGGTGTGATCGACGAGCGCGGCCGCGCCTGGCGACGGGTTCCCCACGAGGAAGACCGTTGGATTGGTACCGGAACCGTCGTTCAAGGCGTCAGGCAGGTACTAGACAGCGGATCTCGTGCCCAAATGATCGAGCGACCCATCGATGACGTGGAAGCCGCCACAGCCAGCGCAAGGGCTGGGTAAGAGCGATTCGGCCGACACGAAGCGGCCGCATTCAAGTCTTTCGTGCCCAAAATTGCCCTAGGGCCGCCAAGAAGTGCGGAGAAGGAAGTCGATGCCGGGTGGGTTTTCCTCAATCCGAAACGGCTTTCGCTCGATGAACAGGGTGCGCATGCACCAGTCCCCGTTGTTCCCAGAGGGCCCAAGACGCCAAACGAGCTTTCCTATGCCGTGCGGCTTGACTCTCTACCCCAGAACTGCTCACTCTCCTCATCCGAGGCACCCTGATGATCAAGCTTGAAGCCGGCGAACGAATCGGCGCCTACCGCGTGATAGATTTCATCGCGCGAGGCGGATTTTCGCTCGTCTACTTAGCAGAGGATGAAAGTGGCCAAAAGGTCGCTCTCAAGATCGGCGACGTTGCTGGCGGTGGCCGGTATGTAACGCGCTTCCTCGACATTACGAACAAGCGCCAACCCGAAGGGATCAGCCCCGACGAGACGCCTGCAGAAGCGATTTTCTTCCGCCAAGACGGCGTGCGCATCGACTTCCTCGACGTGCATGAGATCGATGACCTCGTTCGTGCTGAGTCCGAGATCCTGAAGTCGATCAAGAACCCGAACGTCGTTCGCGTTCGCGACTGCTTCCGTCACGACGGTCGACCGGTCATGGTGATGGACTACGTCCGCGGCAAGACGCTGCGCGAGAAGATCCGTGCGCTCGAGGGCATCCGCCTCAACTGGTTCCTGACCATCGTTCGCTCGCTCCAGAAGCTCAAGGAGACGACGGGCCTCAGCTACCACGGCGACCTCAAGCCCGAGAACATCATCGTCAAGCCGTCTGGCTCCGTGGTCCTGGTGGATCCGGCCATGCGCGCCGACGAGCGCGGCGTCATCACGACAACCCCCCACTACAACCCGTTCCTCCTGCGCGAGAGCAAGGCGGACGTCATGGGCATCGGCGTGATGCTCTACGAAATCCTCACGGGCGTCCTCCCCTTCGACGACGTGCCCTGGCAGTACGCAGGCCGCGAGCAAGGCGGCGAAGTCGAGCGCCTGTCGCTCAGCTTCTTCCTGAGCTACGCACCGCCCAAGGACCTGAACCCCAACACCCCTGAGGCACTGGCGCGCATCGTCTACCGCTGCCTCACGATCCAGGAGTACGGCCTTTCGGAGCTCGAGTCCGACCTCGTCGACTTCCTGCGTAAGGACTGAGACTGAGGCTCCAACGGCCCACGAATGAACAAGGCGCGGCTCGTTTCGGCGAGCCGCGCCTTTCTTCTTGTCCGTGGCCCCGAGCGGGTGCCCCCATCGCCTCTACCTGAACAGTACGCGCACGGCCTCGCTGAAATTCGAGGTCGCGCCTGGGTTGGCATCGCGGTACCACGCTTGGAAGTACACCGTGTCGCCGGCCACGATCGGTAAGAGCCCAAGAGCCGGATGAGGGGTTTCGGTGAGGGGAATGCGTAGCTGGGCAGTGCCCGACTCGTTCGAAGACTGCACCTGTCCAGGTGCAACGTAGCGTCCGATCGCGCCCCCAAGGCACAGGGTGCCTTGGCTGGTCCCTGGGTTCGGCGTGAAGCCCGCTGTTCCCGAGACTAGGAACAACGTCGTCGCCGCCGGAGGCAGAGCGGAAGCACCCAGCACCACCGCATCCGCCGCGGCGATGTCCGATCCGGTCACCGTCATCAGCGCGCCAGCGCCCACGCTATTCGGCTCGGGGGCGCAGGTCACGGAGCCTAGGGAGCCCGTCTGACGATAGAGACGGATGTGGCTATAGATGCCGACGAGAAAGTCCAGGTCTGCGTCGCCATCCACGTCGGTGGCCGCGAGCAGGCCGGGCATGGCATCGACTCCCCAAGGCGAGCCGGGAAGGTCCGGATCGAGCATTCCAAAGATCGAGATTGGCTGGATTGTCCCTCCGGCATTCTCGAACCACCATAGCTCTCGGGAAAGCCGGTTGACCTGTACAAGGACGTCTTCATCCCCGTCCCCATCGAGATCGACCTGGAAGAAATTTGGCTCGTTCCCGGCACTGTTCTGGAAGACCTGTGCCGCCCCAACGGTGCTTCCCAAGTTCTCGTAGAACGCGAGGCTCGACGGTCCGACAGTGTCCTTAGAAACCAAGAAGTCTAGGTCTCCGTCGGCGTCGACGTCCACCGCCGCGATTTCCGTCTGAGAGGCAATGCTGCTACCCCCGGCTCGGATGGGCGCCGCAAAGCCCGTAGGACTCGTGGTCGATGCTAGGTAGACGCGAAGCGCGTGGCTTCGGCTCGTGGCGACGAGATCAGCTAGCCGGTCGCCGTTCACATCGGCGACGTGGAGAAGCCTCAGGTTCTCATCGGAGTCGACTAACACGAGTGCCCCAAACTGTCCCCCACCGAGGTTCTCCAGAGTGCTCAGCGTCGCGCCTGGTGTGCCCGAGGCAGCAGAGACCGCGATGTCAGGATCGCCATCGTCGTCTTGGTCCGCCACGACGAGCGAGGCACTTTCACTACCGGTATTGGGGAGTGCGGTCAGGACCACGGGGTCGTCGAATTCGAGCGACCCAGAGACCACGCCACGGGACCTCTGCCAGGCAACGTCGTAGGGGTCCTGGGCAGAACTCGCTTGACGGATCAGATAGACCACGTCGAGAAGTCCATCCTGGTCCACATCCGCCGCTTGGGGCTGAGAGATGAACTGCGCCGACTCATAGAGGACCTTCGTAACGCTGAATTGTTCCGTGTCCTCACGTTCGCGCCAGACGAGTGCCGCTCGATAGGGGTCGGTTGACGGGAACGCTGGGACATGGAATGCACCGCCCAAGAGGTCAAGGTCTCCGTCATCGTCAATATCCACGAAGGACGAATCGTAGATGGACTCGAACGAACCGAACAGGTTCTCCCTCGCCGAGAACGCATCTCCGCTCTGCCCAAGTATGAACTGAACCTCAAAGTTAGCGGCCACGACGTCGGTGCGCCCATCGCCATTCAGATCCCTGACGGCGAAGTCCTCCGCCCGCGTGAACCCAAGGAACTGAGGGAAGTAGGAAAACTGGCTGGTGGCCTGGTCGAAGAGGAAGCGCCCAGTGCTGCCGCTCACTCCGCCGAAGATCACGTCCTCGACGCCATCGTCCGTGACGTCGACCGACTCGAGCGCGCTGATCTCAGCCGAAGACTGGGCACTTGTGGACATCGTGTAGGTGAGGCCAGAGCCAGCCATTCGCTGGAAGAGCCGCACGGTGCGGGCTCCCGTGACGATCTCGAGTTCACCGTCTCCGTCGGGGTCCCCGATCGCGACGGCGCGAGACTGGGAGTCACCGGCCACCAGAAGTGACGGCGCGCCGAACGTGCCCCCGCCCGCGTTCTCAAGCGTGAAGAATGAGTCCGTTCCGGCGTCCACGTAGACAAGGTCCTGGTCGCCATCTCCGTCGAGGTCGGCAGCGTCCACGTCGCGCACGTCACCTGCAGCCGCGACGATCGTCTGACGCGGCCCGAATCCAACGCCCGTGTCCTCGTAGAGTGCCAGCACGCCGAGGCCAGAGAGCGCCGCCACGAGGTCGAGGTCACCGTCGCCGTCTGCATCGAAGGCGGTCACGTCCAACACGCGGTCCGTGCCGGAGTCGACCTGCACGCGCGGCGCGAACTGTCCGCCCCCGAGGTTCTCGTGCAGCGAGAGCTGCCGCGACCAATCGCATGCGGCGACGAGGTCTAAATCGCCGTCACCGTCGAAGTCGAGACTCACCATTTCGCGGACACCGGACACCTCGCGTGACAGAACCCGCATGGGCCCCCAGCCGCCCCCGAACTGGGCCTTGGACCACACGATCAATCCATCCGGGAGCGACGCTCCCACGAAGTCGTCTAGTCCATCCTGGTCAAGGTCAACGAACAGAACTTCGGTGGGCTGCAGTAGCGTCGAGCCAACGAGGCTCCATTCGTATTGAGCAGAAGCGGGAGCAGCCACAAGAAGCGCGGCTGCGCTAGAAAGGACGGCGCTGAGCCGCGCCTTGGGGAAAGCGAAAACGCGCGATGCTCGGGATTGCATGGCGAGGGATGGTGCCGGGACTGGGAAGATCCGGGAAGGTGCCCTGAAGGGACGATCCCCGCATCAGTCTACGGAGTTCTCCGCAAAACTGCCGTTCGCTGCAGGCAGCACCGCCGCGTACGCAGCCCTTGCGCTTCGCTTCGAGAATCTAGTGCCCTGGAACCCGCGAGGCGTCTCAAGCAGTCGACCCTTGCGCCCCTGGAGGCGTGGGTTAGGGTACCGCCAGCTATGGCCATCCAACGCAGCACCTACGTCATCCCTAAGAAGCTTGCGGGCGAGCGGCTTGATCGCGCTCTCGAGCTGCTCGTGGGCGATCTATCGCGCTCTCAGCTCCAGAAGCTCGTCCGTCGCGGCAAGGTGCGCATGGGTGGCAAGGTCGTGGCTCGCTCTAACGGACGCGTACAGAAGGGGACCGAGATCCAGATCGAGCGCGAGGCTCCGAAGCCGGTCGTCACCGTCCTGCATGAGGACGCGGATCTCTTGGTCGTGGTGAAGCCTTCGGGTCTCTTGACCCACGGAGCGGATCGCAAGCCCGATGCCGACGATCTCGCTAGCCAGCTGGACCGCAAGTACGGACCGCTCCCCACCAGCCGCGGTCTGGAGCGTCCGGGCATCGTGCATCGCCTCGATCGGGAAACGAGCGGTGTGCTGGTCGTCGCGCGCAACGAGGAGACCCTCGAAGCGCTGCAGGATCAATTCCGGCAGCGCAGCGTGCTGAAGATCTACCACTGCCTCGCGTCAGGCGCTCCGTTGGAAACGGAGTTCACGATGAACGAGCCCCTTGGCCCCGTCCCCGGCAAGGCCGATCGCCAACGCGTCGATCAAGCTGACGGCAAGGACGCGCGCACGGACGTCAGCGTGCTTCAGTCCTTCGGCTCGCATTCGCTACTCGCCTGCACCCTTCACACCGGCCGCCGCCACCAAATCCGCGTGCACCTCGCGGCCCGCGGCTACCCGGTCCTCGCTGATCCCCTCTACGGGTCCGAACAGCAGCGCCCACTCCCGGACGGCATCGCCTCACCACCGAGGCTCGCCCTCCACGCCCAAGCTCTCGCGTTTGTGCACCCGACGAGCGGCGAGCGCCTGCACTTTGAAACCGACTTCCCCATCGACCTACAGCCAACGACCCAGGGCCTCCGCGAATACCGCGACGGCGTCTGAGTCGCCCAGCGGACGAGCTATGCGAGGAATCAAGAAGCTGGCACGCGTAGCCAAGGTCGCGCTGCTTGGCTGGGTTGGACTTGCAGCGGTCGCGTGGCTTGCGAACGGCTGCGTCTACACGCCTGTCCTGAGGCCACCCAACAAGAACTTGGAGGAGCGCTCACCAGCGCTTCGCGAGGGGCTCGCAAAAGTGGCTCTTCCGGTCGCTGACAACGCCGAATTGGGCGGGGTGCTCCAGGCGGCAGGTGACGGCGCTCCTGTCGTCCTTCACTTCTACGAATCAGGTGGACTCATCTCGCCGAGGTTCGCCCGACTAGACGACCGCTACGCAAGCCTCGCTGACCTAGGCTGCTCTTCCATCGCCTTCGACTACCGTGGATTCGGGCGCTCAAGCGGCGAAAGAGCGCCTGGCGAAATGACGGCCGACGCGCTCGCAGCCTATGAACACGCGGTCGGAATGGCCGGAGGCGACGAGAGTCGCGTCGTGCTGCGGGGCACCTCCCTCGGCACGATCATGGTCGCGTCACTTCTGCAAGGGGGCGCTCGTCCCGCCGCGGTCGTCGCCTTCGCCCCAGTCGAGGCCGATACCATCGCACGGCGCTACTCGCAGCAGTTCTGGTGGGGCTGGGCCTACTGGCCGATAGCGCCCTTCCTGCGTTCTATCACAACGGCTGGCACACTAGAGGAGCTCGCGCGGGCCGAGTGCCCGGTCCTAGTTTTCACCGATCCCGACGACTGCTTCGTAACGGATGGCGAGGTCCAGCAGCTGCAACAGCTGGCGGGGGCCAAAGACTCGTTGTCCATTGTCATTCCGGTATCGAAATCAACCAGCAGCTCGGTCCGAGCGGCGGGCTTCCAACGGCACATGTCCGTGACGCGCCACGCGGGCAGGGTCCAACCTGCCGAGCGTCGTCTCCTCACTTCGCTCTTTGTCGAGGAGCCCGTCTTTGACGCGCGGGTGAGCGACATACTGGCTGCGCTGCCGGATGGCCCGCGCGCGATGCTGAAAGCCGATGAGGCAGCGCTGCGCCGACTCAGGTTTCTCGCGATGGGAGACCGGCACCACTTCCCCGAAGCCGCGGCTGCAGCGGCACTCATGCTGCGCGACGATGAGGTCGAAGCGGCGAGGCAATGGGTCACGAGCCACTGGCACCGCGCCCTCCCGATGATCCACCACGCCGATCGCTTCGATCCCGCGGAGGTGAGTTGCCCAGCCCCGTTTGAAGAGCTGCTCGGGGTCTTCAATCTAGACAACGGACCTGACACCAGATGGCCCGTAGCGGACATCCTCCGTGCACGAGCACTCCTCCAGTATTATTCCCTCGTGGACGGTGACCCGATTTGGACTGAGACGAACGTCGGTGCGTTGGCACTCGCGCTCGCAGGGAGTTTGGAAGAGGCCGCCGCCCTTGCGGCGAGCGCGGATGGCCCGACGTCCCTCTCCTTCGAGGGACCGAAGAGCCTTTTCATGTTGACGATGAAAGGACAAGGAGCCACCTCCAGTAGGCAAGTCATCGCCCCCCTGTTCACGGCGGACCTCGAGTCCCATTTCTCAATCAGCGCCGAGATCGAGGGGAACGGCGTTTTGCTGCCCCTCTTGAGGAAAGCCGCATGGCTTCCATAGACCCCGGCGCATGAACTACCTCGCCCACGTCTCGCTAGCGGAAGATTCCGATGAAGCTCGCCTAGGCGCTCTGCTGGGCGACTTCTCCAAGGGCCTAGAGCCAGCGCGACTGACGGAGACCATGGTCTTCGCACTCCACGAGCACCGAGCCATCGACCGCTGGTTCGACGCGCTGCCTGAGATCCGCGCCGAGCGTGAGCACTACCCGCCCCACCTGCGCCGCTTCGCCGGCATCTTGACCGACGTCTTCTTCGATCACTTCCTCGTGAAGCGCTGGCAGGACCTGATGACGGTTCCGATGGACTCGATCACGTCGAGCCTCTATCGAGCGCTTGAAGCCTACCCCGAAGCCCTGCCCCCACGGCTCCGCGAGGTCGCTCCGTCCATGGCGAAAAACGACTGGCTAGGCAGCTACGGCGACCCCCGAAACATCGAACGTGCCCTCACCGGTATCGCGAGCCGCTTCCGCCGCCCAACTCCGCTCCTCGAAGGCCTCGTAGCCCTGCAAGATCGTGAGGAGGAATTAGACGCTCTCGTCACGGCAACGTTCCCCAAGGTCCAGCGGTTCGTGGAAGGCCGGCGGTCGAGAAAGCGCTGACTCTCGCAGCATTGGGTAGAATCCAGCCTCGCCTGAGCGTGCTCCCGAATCGCTCACCTGCTTGGTTTTCACTATGACACATCAGCGCTCGCGCCTCGGCCTGATCTTGACACGCGTCTTTGCCAGCCTCGCACTGGCTGTGGGTCTCTCGTTCAGCCCACACCCGCCAGCCCCGGACGTAGAACTGTTCGTCTACGACTTTGACCTCGGCGACGACCCGGCCAGGAACCTCGACTACGTTCGCGGCCTAGGCTACGACGGGCTCGTCACGCGCTGCAGCGTCCCCAGCGACATTCCCAAGCTGCGCAAGTATGCGGACTACGCGGCGACACTTGGTGACTTCGACGTGCTCGCCTACGTCAACTACGACTTCAACAACATCCATAGCCCGCAGGTTTGGCTTGAGGCGCTCCCCATCCTCTCGACCCTCGATGCTCCGCTCTGGGTGATCGTGAAGAACGCCCCCTCGGCCACTGACGTCGACAACCTGCTGCTGACGATGGCACAGAGTTCGGCCCTCTTGAACGTGCCCATGGTCATCTACCCCCACTGGAACACGAACATCGAAAGCGCAGCGGAGGCGGCAGCGCGCATCACTCAAATGGGGCATCCGAACGTCCATAACTCGCTGCACACGTGCCACGAGATTAGGAGCGGCAACCAATACAGCATGGGCGCCGTAGTCGCATCTCACGTGAAAGACACGCGGCTCGTGACGATCGCGGGCGCGGAGTCGAACGCTTACACAGGCGTGCCTCCCCATGCATGGGACGACGCGATCATGCCCCTCGATCGGGGCAACTACAGCCTCGAACCGTTCTTGACGGCGCTCACCCGCGCTGGCTACGACGGACCGGTGATCCTACAGACCTTTGGGATCGCGCCGGACCCGAACCACCTCGCTCGCTCGATGGCGATGTACGCGAAGTACCGGCGCTAGCTAGGGCCGGTCGGATTGTGGATGATTTGGGCGCACCCCATCTCGACCCACGATCGATGACCAAGCAATACCCCTACTTCCTCGCCAGCGAACCTGAGGCTCCCAACCACGATCTCGAAGTCCGGGACAAGTTCGATGACGCCCTCGTGGCTCGCGTCGCGAAAGCGGACGAGTCCGCCATCGACCGTGCGATCGCTGCGGCCCAGGGCGCCCAGCGGCCCATGGCGGCGCTCCCCGCGCACGCTCGTCAGTCGATCCTTCAGCACTGCGTGGCGCGGTTCGAATCGCGGAAGGACGAGCTAGCGACCACACTGTGCCGGGAAGCGGGCAAGCCCATCAAAGACAGTCGCGGCGAAGTCTCGCGGCTGATCGACACGTTCCGGATCGCGGCAGAAGAGGCCGTGCGCATTGGCGGCGAGGTGCAGGAGCTCGCGATATCGCCGCGCGCCGAAGGCTACCGCGGTCAATGGAAGCGCGTCCCGATCGGACCTTGCTCGTTCATCTCGCCCTTCAACTTCCCCCTCAACCTCGCCGCGCACAAGATCGCGCCGGCAATCGCGGCGGGCTGCCCGTTCGTCCTGAAGCCGGCGAGCCTGACCCCCATCGGCGCGCTCATGATCGGCGAAGTTCTGGCTGAGACCGATTTGCCGAAGGGCGCTTTCTCCATCCTTCCGTGCGACCGGACTGGCGCCGGACTCTTCACCACGGACGAGCGCCTGAAGCTCTTGAGTTTCACCGGATCCCCCGACGTCGGCTGGGACCTGAAGTCCAAGGCGGGCAAGAAGAAGGTCGTGCTCGAATTGGGCGGCAACGCCGCGTGCGTCGTCGACGAAGACGCAGACCTAGAAGACGCGGTCGAGCGAATGATCATCGGCGCTTTCTATCAGTCGGGGCAAAGCTGCATCGGCGTGCAGCGAGTGCTAGTGCACGAGCGCATCTACGACGCCTTCAAGGAGAAGTTCGTCGCAGCCGCAAGCTCACTGGTGGCGGGCTCGCCCATGAACGAAGACACGTTCATCGGTCCGATGATCTCCGAGGCCGAGGCGAAGCGGCTTGGGGCTTGGATCCAGGAGGCCGTAGACGCCGGAGGCAAACTCCTTTGCGGCGGAACGCGGCGCGGCTCCGTGCTCGACGCGACGCTGCTCGAAGATGTGCCGGCCAGCGAGAAGGTCTGCGCCGAGGAGGCCTTTGGGCCGGTCGCCGTGCTGTCGCGGTTCAGCTCTTTCGACGAGGCCCTCGACGTCGTCAACGACAGCCGCTACGGCCTACAAGCCGGCATCTTCACCAAGGATCTCTACAAGGCGCTCGACGCTTGGGATCGGCTGGAGGTGGGCGGCGTCGTCATCGGTGACGTCCCCTCCTGGCGCGTGGACCACATGCCCTACGGTGGAGTGAAGGACAGCGGCCTCGGCCGAGAAGGACTCCGCTTCGCCATCGAGGACATGACGGAGATCCGCAACCTGGTGATCCGCGACCCAAGGGGCACGACGAGTCGATAGCGCTACGTCGCGTCAAAGTAGCCCAGCGCTTGGATCATCGCATCGCTCGCTGAGAACTCCCCCTCACCGTGCTGCTGGCGCATGTCGTCTGCGGTGTGAACGAACAGGGCGAAGCAGGCATTGAGGATCGGGGAGATGTTCGCCTGGATCCAGCGCTGCGCAACCTCAAGACCCTCGTGGGCATGCTCCACTTCTTCGAACTGGCCAGTCAGGAGCGCAACCTGGGTGAACTGCTCTGACATCCACTCGCGGTCTTGCACTTTGGTGGGCTCGCCGAACATGACGGCGAGCACTCCACCAGCGACCTTGGTCTGAGTCTCGTCGAATTCTGTGAGCGTCGCGCGGAGCTCATCGCGGGAGGGGACCTGCATGCTATGAGTTGTAAAGTCCCTGCGCCCGCGATGCTACCGCGGGGCGCTACTCCAACTCCGCGAGGGCGTCGAGGATGTCCAGGGGCTCCGCCCGGGTCGTGTAGTCGGTGCTGACATAGGACCAGCTGACGGAGCCATCCATGGCGATCACGTACGTCGCCGCCAGCGGCAGGCGGAACGTGTCGTCGCCGTTGCTCGTGGGGATATCGATCCCAAAGTTCTTGTAGATGGGCCGGAGGGACTCATCCAGCTCGAAGACGAGGCCATAGCGCTCCGCCGTGCGGGCCCCCTCGTCGCTGAGGACGGGGTAGGTCAGCTTCTTCGCGTCGACAAGATCCTCGCTCGTCTCGGGGGTCTGGGGCGAGATGGCGACCAGGGTCGCACCGTAGCTCTCAATTTCCGGCAAGACCTGCCGGAGCGCCTCAAGGGCGACGTTGCAGTACGGTCACCAGTGACCGCGATAGAACGTCAGGACCACCGGCCCCTCTTCAAGGAGCTGACTGAGGGCAACGGTGTTCCCGAGAGCGTCAGGGAGCGAGAACCCGGGGGCGTTCTGCCCTGTCTTGACCGCGCGCTCTAGCGCGCCGGACTCTGCGAGGCTCACGTTCGTCTCGTCAATGACGACGAGTGCCTCGGGGGGCAGCATGTCCCGCGTGTTCTGGGCGATGGCCGCCAGTTCTTCAGCCTGGGGCCCCGTAGGGGGGCTCCAGGTTTCGGGTAGATCGCTTGCGCGGTCTTGGCTCGCGCAGCTGAGGGCCAGCAGCGCGAGCATGGGAAGCGTCGCGCGAAGCCTCCGCCGTATTCCTTGAGTGGTATGCATGCGCAAGATAGTAGCAGCACGGTACCACGTCGGTCTCTGCCTCTATCTTGACGGCGGCGCGAGCTCCAGCATGCTCGCCCCCGCCTCGTCGTGCATCACGAGGAGGGAGTAGCGCGTCACGGCCGGGCCGCTCACGCCCGAGAGTGAAACGTAGTCGAAGCGGCCGCGCAGGTCGGTGTAGCCGTCCTTGTGGAATCGCACCTCGCCGTTCTCCAGCTGGGCGTAGACCTTGACGTATGCCTTCGGTAGCGCGGCGCCACCTTGCGCACTCTGAACACGGACCTGGCCGTAGCGCTCGATGCCCTGCACGCTCAGGGAGCCGGCGAAATAGGTCGCCTGACGAGAGACGCCTCCGCCGCGGACCTCCACCACCACGTTGGCCGTGGCCAGATCAGCTGGAAGAGCGATGCTGAGAGCTGTCTCGTCCTCCCCCACCGGGACCCGCATGATGCGGCTCGGACGGACCACCCCGAAGGCTCCTTGGTCTCCGCGAACGAAGGGACTGTTCGAGAACAAGAACTCGACGTCCATGCGGTGGAAGCGGACCTCCACCTCATCGATACCCTCCACGGCCACGAGGACCTGACCCCCTTCCACTTCCACGGCGAGCAGAGGTTCGAGGCCCGCGAGCGCCCCCTGACTCTGGTCACGGTTGTCTGGATCGGGACCGTTGCCGCCTCCGGCAATGCCCTCGATCTCGTCGGCCTGGGCAAGCACGTCGCGGAAGCGGCTGCGCCAGAGGTCCACCGGATAGTCCCGGTACGCGTCGGCCACGGCGCGAGCCGCAGGAACGTCGCTCCGGTAGAACGCCACGTAGGCGCTCATGTAGTCGTACTGCACACGCGTGCGCAGAGCCTCGGCGTCGATCGTATCGTAGGCGGCGAGCGCCTCGGTGATGCGATCCTGGAGGAACAGGTAGTACACCAGCTCGACTTTCTCTTCAGAGTCGAAGTCCGTGTCCGAGGCGAGCGTTGCCAAGAAGCGCGAGTACTGCGCCTTGAACTGTGCGTTCAAGATCCGGCTGTCCGCGGCGAACTCATGGGTGCGTCCGTTGACGAGCGGCTCGTAGGCGAAGTGCTCGTAGGCTCGTCTGCCGCGGGGCTCGATGCTGAAGAGCGTGGACTCAAACGGCGCACCTACGCGCTGCACGAGATCTTCTCGCCCCTCTAGGAATCGCTCGACTCGGCCCGCATCCCGGTGCTTCACGGCGTACTTCCAAAGCGAGTCTGGATAGACACCGCGCGCGCCGAGTGCGTCCGTCGTCGCGGCGAACGCAGCGGCGTCGCCCATGCGCCAGGCGATCTGCGAAAGGTCAATCTCGCGGACGTTGGCACCCTCAAGGTAGGTCAGCACCTGGGGCAGCTCGGCGTTCTGGGAGATCCAATCCCAGGTCGTCTCGTCGACGGTCGTGGCCTCATCGACCACGTTCAAGACCGAGGCCTCCGCGGCGCCAAGGAGCACGTTCCCACGCCCCGCGTGAACCGGGTAGTCCCGGAAGCTGCCCGACTCGGGGAAGTAGAAGAGCGTTTCAATCGACGTAGTGCCGTAGCTGCCAAGGTTCACCGACACGCCGTCCGTCATCTCGGAGCCGCCGAGGGCGATGGCGCCCTCAGGTATCTGCACAAGCAGCTGCATCGCGATCGAACGGGAGGACGGATTCGTCACCACCATGCGGCAGCCGTAGGGGACGCCCTTGAGGAACTCGTCCTTGACAAACAGATCTCGCTGCTCGCCGTCGATCATCTCGGTGCGACGCGCGGGGTTGAAGAAGTCTTGTCCGACGAGCACACCGGACGCGTCGTCCGTCGAAGCTGCCGGGGCGATGTCCTCGAGCGCGAGGAACGTAGGGGCTCCTGCGGTCAGCGTGACGCTGCGGCCGTCAGCCGCCGCTTCTGGCTCCGAGCCCTCGAACGGTAGATCGAGAAGGGCCAGGGCCAGCAGCTTCTCCGTCAGGCTTCGGTTGGCGAACGGAAAGGACGTTGAGGCGAACGGGCCGGTGCCTGCGCTCGCAAAGTCGACCCAGAACGGCGAGACCGTTACGAGTCTCGCGTCCATTTGGGAGAGCCGCGTTTTCCAGTAGTGGGTCTCGGCGTACTCGACGGTCTTCGCGAGGTCGCGGTAGAAGAAGCCCTCAACGTCTTGTCGCTGCTTTCGAGCGACGTTGAGCCCAAGGGTCGGCTCGGCGGCCATGTCGGCTTCCTCGAGGATCTCGACGCCAGCCACGAGCTCTGACGCTGCAACGGGCGAGTCGGCAACCGCCTTGCGCTTTCGAGCGTCGGCCTCCCCTCGACCCAGAAAGAAGTCCCTCGACCCTGAAGACCGCGTCTGCGTTCCGGTACTCGATCGCGGAGCGGGTGAAGCCGGACCGCCAGCGTAGCCCAAGGACTTGAGGGAGTCCTCGACGGCTGCCGCACGCGCTGTTTCCAGCGTGCGCCCCAGCACCGTGCCCCCCGAGTCCAGCCCGCGGCTAGCCAGAATCTCGGCGAAGCTCGCGTCCAAAGAGAACGCGCTTGGCGGCAGAAGCGCCAGCATGTCTTGGGTCATGGCGGACGCGTCTCCACCCGTCTCGCGCACCAAGAGAATCAGCTCGACAACGTTGAGCTGCTCGAAGCGCCACGGCTCTAGGTACTCCGTGAGGTCGCGACCGAGAAGCCAGTCGTCCATAAACGTGGCGTGTCCCTTGCTGCTGAGGTGCGGCACGACGATCGCCTGGAAGAACTCGGGATCCCGCTCGCGCAGGAACACGTGCAGCTCGTGGCACGCGAACTCTGAGTACTTGGTGCGCTTCTCTAGCTCCGTCAGGCTCGGCCAGCGCGTCATGAACTCGAACTGCGCAAGCTCCTCGCCGCCGCTACCGCTCGTGCGGTACAGCTCGAAGACGTCGCTGAGGCTACCGAAGGTCTTGGCGCCCGCGTTCGGTGCGTCGCGAATGACGTACTCCTCGCCCGCGGCCAAGAACTTGATGCGCCGTTGCTGGGTCATGGGCGCGGCGGGGTCGAGGGCATCCACTAGACGCCTCTCGCGCAAGTCGAGCGGAGCCTCGTCCCGGAGAAGCTGCTCGTCCACGGTCACCGTGTCGTCCATGGCAATGATCTGCACGATGTGCTTGTTGCCAAGTGCATCGATGGGAATGCTCACCACGCCGCTGTCGTTCGGACGGAGATTGGTCAGGAACACGGCGCCGGACTCCAGGAAGTCTGGGGCCGCGTACGCAGCGCCCGCCGAGGCCTTGCCCCCGAACCTTCCGCCGTACTTTCCTCCGGCGCCGCCACCGACGCCCATGGTCGAGCTGCTGAAGTTCTCTCCCTTGTCGCCGCCCGCGGCCATTTTGTCGGCCGTCTCCTGAAGCGCCCAAGGGTTCAGTAGGTAGCCGGGCCTGGTGAGCATGTTCCCGGGGTATGGGTCGATCAATCGGCGATCGAGGATGTAGCGGTACTCGTCGCTGATCTCGCGGCCCGACTCGAAGCTGGAAAGGACCCTCCCGAAGGTGGTGCTCATGGGCCCCATGGCGCCCGGGGCGGCAAGCGCCGACTTTCCGCCTACGGGTTCAAGGTAGCGCGTGGCAATCACGTAGACGCGCGCTTGGGGGGACACCCCGCCCAGTTGAACGTTGATGGTTTCCTCGTCCTTGGACACGCCGACGATCTGAAGCGGAACTGGATCCACTTCCTCAATGGCGTGATCGTCGCCGACGACGTGACGGAACTTCGTCTCGCCCTCCAGAATCGTGACGTCGAAGGTCTGCCCAAATCGCTTCAGCGCGAGTCGATACTGACCCTCCGGGAGGCTCTCCAGCGCGACGTAGCCGTTCGCGGTCGACAGCGAATCGAAGTAGTCCGCGATCGCTTCCCCGGTACTGTCAACCGACAGAAGTGAAGCGTCTCTGCGCGTCACAGCGTCGCCGTTCAGCCGACAGGGAACGCGTAGCGTCTGGCCCGTGCGTCCGTGCAACCGATCGGAGAGGCCCAGCGCTGGCGTCTCACGAAGGTTCCACGCATTCGTCATGCTCGACGGAGACGTGAGCTTCAACGACTCGATGTCCCTCAGCGTGCCCAGCTGAACACGTCCGTTCTCGTCGGTCTTGAGAGTCAGCCGCTCCGACCGGCCCACGAGGCGGCTGCGCACCTCGATCCGGACCTCGGCATCCACGAGCGGCTCGCCCGCCCGACCTAGCACGTCGAGACCATAGCCGTCCGGGTTCTTCGTCAGGTAGGACTGGAAAGGAGCCTCGCGGTTCTGCGTGTGAACGGGAAACGACACCGCCTGCGTCTGCAGGCGCTGGTCTTCGGCCTTGGTCATGCTGCGGATCGAGCCGGCGAACGTCACCGAGATCGACGCACCACGCTCGGGCACGGAGATCTCGTGGATCACGTCGCCGTTCTCGTCGAGATCGAGTCCGTCGACCACACTCTGGCTCGTGGTGCCGTCTTGGGTGACGGCGCTGATCACGAGAGACGCGTCCTCCAAGAGGCCGAGCGGAATGGACCGCCCGTTGAGCTGAAGCGTCGGCCGAGCCACGATGGTGGCTTTTTGACCCGCAAGCAGTCCCTCGAGGGGCGTGTGAACGCTGGCGTTCAGACGGTACTCCTCGCCGCGGTGCGCAAACTTCGTCACCGTTGCCACGTCGCCGCTACGCAGCAGAATGCTCTTGGTGGAAGCCTGGGGCGAGTAGGGAACCTGAATTCGCCCATCTTCCCCGGTACCGTAGTCGCGGCCGCCGAAGCGCACCACCGCGTCCGTCGCCGGCTCCCCCGCGCCGTCTAGTACAAGCAGTGAATGCCCCGAAGGCGTCGCCCGGTCCAGCACCTGAAGGCTACCCTTCGTGATCACCGCGCGGCTGGAGACGCCACCACCAATCAGCTCGACCACGTAGGTACCGGGCTTCGTCAGCGCGTCGATCTGAATCTCGCGTCGCACGCGCCCCATCGGCGGCTCGTCGTACTCGAGGACGCGGGAGTCGTTGGCCACGAGTCCGTCAAGGTCGAGGCTCGTATTGACGGGGCCGCCAAAGCGATCGAAGTAAGCAACAGGATCGATCTCGAAGACCTTCACCAGCATGCGGTCGACGTTCTTGATGTCGACGCCGAGCGTGACCGTGTCATTCGCCGCGAGCCTCTTGGGGTTGGTGCGCGCAAACTCGATGTCCACTCGTTCGCGCAGGGCTTCGGCTCGCGTCGCCCCGAGCATACGAACGTACGCATCGGCTTCGCCGCCGTCACCGTAGAGGAGCTTTGCCTCGGCGAACGTGCGCTTGACGTAGCTCTCCTCTAGAACGCCCACGAAGCGCTCGTATTGACCCGCCCCGCGAAACACCTGGAGCAAGCACTCTTGGATCGTCGCCTCTTCCGAGCCGATCGCTGGGAACGGCGTCTTACCCCCGAAGGACTCGTTCAACGTCGCCAGATCCTGTCGACGGTTCTTAGGCCTGACGTAGTAGCGCGTGGAGCGCGGGATGCGCAGGTAGGCCATCAGCCGGTCTTCGTTGACTGCGCCGCCGTCGAGGTCCCAAACGATCCAGTGGTAAAGGATGTGCGCCTTGAGTGAAACTTGACTCGTGGGCAACAGCGAAACGAACGCCCAGGCGCGCTCTAGGTACGCAAGCCTGTCAGCGCGATCCTGCGAGCTTTCAGGGAAGCGCGGCGCGAGCCGCTTCATCACCGTTTCGATATAGGCCTGATTCGAGAGCACCTCAGGTCGAGCCGCGCGCAGCTGTTCAAGCTGAGCCAACGAGAGCTTGCCGTGGATCTGACGGTTGCCAAACGAGTTGCCTTTGGTGTCAGCCAGGTCCTGGATCACGAGCTCGACGAGGCCCGCCACATCAGGTCGCGGCAGCAGGTCAAGGAGCCAGCGCCGCTGCGAGTCCTTGAGCTTCCGGGTGACGAGGGACTCCAGGATGGTGGCGTCCATGGCCTGCAGCGTTCCCCTCGAATTGCTGCGCAGCGCCTTAGCGAGCAGCGCCTCCGTCGAGATCTTGGCGGGATCGACAGTCGTGGGGAGATTCGGCGACTGGCCGAGCACGCGGCGCCGCTCGTTGAAGCGCAGGCCGAGTTCACGTTCTAGGAAGCGGTAGGTCGCCGCCGGGTCGCTCGAAGCCCGCAGCAGCGCCTGGCGCGCCTCGATCTGCCGATAGTCCGAGTTCTCCCCGTGGGACTTGCGCCAGCTTCCCATCAGCGTCTCGACGCCGCCGAGATCACCCTGCTGCTGGCGATGCAGACACGAGAAGTAGTAGTGCTCCACCGTGCCGGGCAGCAGAGCCTCAAGGGTCTTCCCTCGGTCGCTCGAAAGAGCGAAGGACTCGTAGAAGCCCTCAGGCAGCTGACCGAACGTACTTGGAAGCGAGACCTGGGCGGCCGTCGAAACGGGAGCGAGGGCGGCGAGGGCAAGGCAGGCGAACGAATACGGGCTCATGGGACTCCACAAAAAGGGTCTCGGCGGTCAGGTCACGGGATAGGCAGCCGTGTAGGAGTGCCAACGGCGCGGTCGGACATCTGATTGGCCCTTATTCGTCTTTTTTGGAGCGACGATGGAGCGAGCGAGTCCCATCCGGACACGAAAAAGCCGCCCCAGAATCGACCACCCGGAAAGGGGCTTCGATCCTGGGGCGGCTCAG
>CAYQKK010000006.1:6368-33620 GCA_964417955.1 uncultured Planctomycetaceae bacterium | reverse complement strand
CTGGGCCGCCTCAGCGCCTTGGGGCTACGAGGGCTGCTTGGCCGCCTCGATCCGCTTGAGGGCCAAGCGCTTGGCCGCGATGTTCGTCGCGATCTCCTCATCATCGGCGAGCTTGAAGACCTCGGTGAGGTTGTCGTCGATGCGGTTGATCTTCTCCATCGCGACCTCTTCGTTGTAGCCGCCCGGATGGCGCTCGACGCTGACGTTGATGATGCCCGCCGCGTTCACCACGTAGTCCGGCGCGTAGAGGATGTTCTGCGCGCGCAGGACGTCGCCGTGGCGCGGCTCGAGCAGGATGTTGTTCGCGCAGCCCGCGATGATGTCGCAGGTGAGCTTCGGGATGGTCTCGTCGTTGACGCCGGCGCCACGCGCGCAGGGTGCGTAGATATCGCAGTCGACGCTGAGGTGGTTCGACTCCTCCACCGACTCGTAGCCGTGCTCACGGCACAGCTCGGCCACACGGTCTTCCTTGATGTCGCAAATCGTTATGCGAGCGCCGCGCTCCTTGAGCAGTCGCGCCATCTCGCCGCCAACCGCGCCCACTCCCTGAAGCAGGATGTGCTTGCCGCTCAGGTCCTTCGAACCGTAGCGGTACGCGGCCGCGGTCTCGATCCCGACGACGCAGCCGTAGGCCGTGTAGGGGCTCGGATTGCCGGATCCGCCGTGCTCGCGGCCAAGACCCGCCACGTGATCCGTGGACTTGCGAACGTGGAGCAGGTCCGCGATCTTGATGTTCATGTCCTCGGCGGTGATGTAGGACCCGCCGAAGTCCTCCACAAAGCGGCCCATGGCCTCGAAGAGCTCTGGGGACTTCTTCTCAGGATCGCCGATGATGACGCACTTACCGCCGCCCAGGCCGGTGTCGGCAACGGCGGACTTGTAGGTCATGCCGCGGGCCAATCGGGTCACGTCGAACAGGGCCGCTTCTTCGGACTTGTAGTTCCAGAGTCGCATTCCACCCAGCGCGGGCCCAAGGGTCGTATCGTGGACCGCGATGAGGGCATGGAGGCCCGTGGCCTCGTCATGGCAGCGCGCGACGCGCTCGTAACCCTCGACGGGGATGTCTGTGATGTTCATGCTGGCAGCGATCAAAAAGTCGGAGCTGTCGTCCGGAACTAGCAGAGACTCGAAATCTGGGGCGAGATTCATGAGTCCACCTGCGGGACGACTATGTTACCCGATCTGCCTTCCGAGGGATACCCACTACCGGCCACCAGCGTCCACTCATGGTGACGTCAACTAGCCCCCAAAGGGGCACCAAAGAGCACCTACCGACGTCACGACTATGCAAAGGCGCAACGAAGAGCCCAATCCGACGGGTACCACATCCAGCCGCGCGGCGCCCGGCGATGAGGCCGCCCAGGCCTCTCTGAAGGAAAGCTGGCGCGCCAATCCACTCCCCCAGGGCATCGCCTGCATGGTGATCTGGGCGAGCGGCGGAGACACGCGGCGGGACGGCGTCGTTCGGATCGCTGCGGTTCGACGGGGCGCGGATGGTTCCTGGGAGAGCTTCGAGCAGACGTGCCAGCCCTTCCGCGACGGGGAAGCCGTCGCGACGAAGCGCCTACGCCAGGAGTTCGGCGTGGATGCCCGTGATCTGGAGGGCCAGCCCCCCGCATCCGCGGTGTGGCCGCGCGTACGGGAGTTCGTCGGGGAGCGGCCCCTCGTCACCCATGACGGAGCCCTCGTCGCTTCATGGTCGGCGGCCCTCGACGAGGCCGCCGAGGTCCAGGCCGCGCCCCTCGATCCCATCGGCCTGGACGAGCTGGCCCTGCTGCTTGAGCCAGGCGCCGTCGCTGCGCTCGGCCCTGCCCAGCTTGTTAAGGCCCTCGTCGATCCGGTCATCGCGCCGGAGCCCCGCGGCGCACTTCAGCCGCCCCATGTGCTCGCGGCCCTCGCGGAACTCGTGGCGCGCTTCGCCGACCTCGGCCCGGCCGCCCACGCCATGTGCGCCTTCGGATGGCTGCGGGCCTACGCGCTTTTCCAAGGCACCGACAGGCGGGCCGCCGCGCGGCTCGGGCTCTCCCTCTCGATCATCAACGCGCCAACGAGCTGGGGCGGCGACGTCGACCTCTTCGCGGCGGGCAGACTCCAAGATGGCTTGGTGTCGAAGGCCGAAGCCGAGATGGTGGAAGAGGACGACCCGCTGGGCCTGGTGGATCCAGCGGCGATGCAGAGCTTCATCGAGTTCGAGGACGAGACACCGCTCAAGCCAGACGTGGAAGAGGAGTCTCCGTTCCTCGACGAGGACCTCGCGCTGCTCGACGACATCTTCAAGGTGCACCTGCCCGCCCTCTTTGGGCAGGGCCAGTCGAAGGCCAGCCAAAAAGACCTCTACCGCAAGAGCCAGCACCGCGTCGCCGAGGAAACCGCGCGCTGCCTCGGCTCCGACGAACTCCTTCTCGTGCACGCACCCACGGGCACCGGCAAGACCCTCGCATATCTTCTGCCCGCGCTGATGTGGTCGCGGCGCTACGGCGTGCGCGTGGGCATCGCAACGTACACCCGCGCGCTGCAGAGCCAAGCGATGGAGCGCGAGGTTCCGCGCGCATTGGAAGCGCTCAATCGCGCGGGTCTATCGCCGGGCTACCGGGTTTCGATCCTGAAGGGCCGCGAGCACTCGCTCTGCTGGCGCGCTCTGCGCACCCACGCACCGGCCGACGGCGACGACCCCGAAGTTTGGTTGGGTTGGGTCGCCATCGCCCTCTTCGGACTGAGAGACCGCGACGGAGACCTCGACCGCTTCCCGCGCCGCCCACCCGTACGCATGACGTCCGCGGTGCACTACCGATCGCAGATGACGTCACTGCTCGCCCAGGTCCGCGCACGCAGCGGCTGCTGCAGCACCCAGGCGGACCGCGCGGCGTGCGCCGCCGAGATTGCGCGGCGCCGCGCGGAGCGCAGCCACGTCGTCCTGACCAACCAGTCCTTCGCGCTAGCGCGCCCAGAGTTTTTTCGCCGCGTCGTCTTCGACGAGTGCGAGCATCTGCACGACCAAGCCATGAGCGCTTGGAGCCACCGCATCACGTTTGGGGAGATGCGCCGCGTGATGCGCCGCCTGCACGAGGCAGAGACGCAGCGGGACGGACGTATCCGACGCGCGAAGCCGCCCCTTGATCGACTGGCCAAGATCCTGATGCCGGGCAGCGGCGCAGGAGATCGGCTCAAGATGGCGCGGCAGCTTTGGACGAACGTTTCGTCCGGTCTCGCGCATCTAGAGTCGGCGCTGCTTGAGTACGAGCGCTGGCGCGCCGACGCCCAGCAGGGCCGCTCCGACTCCATGGAGCACAGCCTCTTCCGCGAGTACGTGGATTCCAGCGGACAGGCAGAGCAGCTCGTCACCGCCCGCCTCAACGTCGTCAGCTTCCTCTCGCGCCTCGACGGCTCCCTCGCCCAGCTGTCCGAAGAGCTCGAGGCCATGAACCTCAAGCGTGTTGAACGCCTTAGGCGATCGCTAGAGCTCGCCCGCGTCGAGATCTCGGACATGGGCAAGGCGGTCGACGCTTGGCTCCCGATCGACGAAGGTGCGCCGCGCTTGAAGGGCATGATCTTCCACGACGTAGAGCGCAACATCCGCGAGGACCTTGTGCTCGCGGCCCTCGTCCTGCTCCCCGGCGACGCGCTTGGTAAGTACTACTACCCCGAACTCGGAGCCGCCGCGTTCGTGTCCGCGACGACGCGGCTCGGCGGCAGCTTCGACCAGGCCAAGGGCTACCTCGGCCTCGACCGCGTGGCGCAGATGGACGAGGAAACGGGCGAGATGGATCGCTCGGCGGGAACGCGCCGGGTCACCACTTTCCATGCGCCCGAAGTTTTCGACTACGAGCGCGTGCTCGTGGGCGTGCCCCGGGGCATCCCGCCAGTGCAGAATCGCGAAGCCTACATCGACTTCCTCAGCCGCTACCTGCCGTGGTACGCGGAGCGCACGCGCGGGCGGATGCTGGTCCTGTTCACGAGCCTGCGGGACATCCGCGAGGTCGCACAGCGCGCGGGTCCCGCCTTCGCGGCGCGCGGACTCCCGCTCCTCTGGCAGGGCATGGACGCAGCCGGCAAGGAAGAGCTCTCCGAGCAGTTCCGCGAGCGCGTCGAGTCCACGCTCATGGGCGTCGACACGTTCTGGTACGGCGCGGACTTTCCCGGCGAGACCCTCGAGACCCTCGTGATTGCGCGACTCCCCTACGGAGTGCCGGACCGCTACCACCACGCCCAGTGCGCGGCTATCGGCACGGGGGCCCAGCGCAACCGCATCTACATGCCCCGCGCTCTCGCGAAGTTCCGCCAGGGTTTCGGACGCCTCATGCGCAAGGCCACGGACCGCGGCGTCGTGATGATCCTCGACGGGCGCATCACCGAGCGCCGGCACTCGCACTTCCTGAAAGAGCTGCCTGTCGAACGACCCGGCTCCTGGGACCCCGCCGCGAAGGCCGGCATGGCGCGCGGCGACCTCGACCTCGTGGGCCGCGAAGCCTTCGCCCACCTCGGCCTCCTCGCCGACATGAAGCGCCGCGGCCTCAGCCCCTACTTCTCAGGCGACGGCCCCCCACCCCTGCAGGAACGCCCCCAGCCCCCCACCAAGGCGGGCCGCGATCTCCCCCTCGGCGCCATGTTCGACTCCGACGACGGTCCCATCGAGATCAACGAGTCCGACCTTCCGTTCTGAGCAGCTCCGATTCAGGCCCATCGCGGCCGTTCTGCTGATGGATCCGTTAGGTGGGCTAGCCCACTCGCGGACACACTCTGGGTTAGAATGTGAGCTCGGCGCCCCCCCCACGTCTCCCCGACACCCTCCACAGTCCATGAACTCCAAGCTCCTGATCGCCTTCGCCCTTGCCAGCCTCTCTGCCTGCGGTAGCACCCCGCCTGCCCAGGTGGACAACGCGCTTCTTGCCAGGGCAAGCAGCGAGTCCCGCACGGCCATCGCGTCGGCTCGCTCCGAGCGTGATGTAGCCATCGACGATCTCGCGATCGCTACGGCGGAAGCCAACCACGCCGCCGACGAAGTCGAAATGGCCAAGCTGGCGCTGAAGACAGCGACCGCGGAGAGCGAGCAGACCAAGAAGGCTGTCGAAATCGCTGAGTCCACGGGATCGCCCGAGCAGCTCAAGAAGGCCGCGACGATCCACGACCAAAAACTCGCCCTAGAGGAAGTCGCGAAGGCCGTCCTCGCGGTCGAGAAGGGTGAACTGGACCTCGCCAAGAACGAGCAGAAAGCCGCCGAGGCAACCCACGAGCTGCGACTCGCTCAGGTGGAAGAAGCCAAGGCCATCGCCGTACAGGACGTCGACCTCGTCGAGGTGCGTAAGATTCCGCTCGCCGAGTTCCGTAAGCGCGTGGCCACAGAGCAGCGCGAAGTGGAAATCGCCAGGGAGCGCATCGTCGAGTCGACGAAGCGCCTGAAGGTCGCCAACGAGAAGCTCAGCAAGGCCAGCGCCTACGCGCGCTCGGTGGGCGCTGACTCTCCGATGGTGCGGCCGGCAGAGTCGTCGGCTCCGAAGGTGACTCCCGCGCCGGCACCCGCGCCCGCGATTGAATCGAAGGGCTGATCGCTAGAGCTCTTCCAGCCGGAAATGTCCGGCCGGAAGGGCGTCGCCAATCGACGCTTCGGTCACGATCGAGGTGATCTTGCCGATCATGGGATTCGCAAGCTCCATCTCTGACGAGAACGGCAGCAGCATCCCTTCCACCTCCCGGAAGTCGCCGAACTCGGTCGTTTGACCCAGTTCCCCGAGCCCGGGGATTTCGGTCATGCCGTCCACGCGCCCGACGACCCATCGATCCTCATCGATGTAGAGCGTCGTCGCCGCGCCGGACGTGTCGCCGAGTCGCACGAGGAGCACGCTGCGCGCGGACTCTCCTTCTGCGCGGCTCTGGGAGATGCGCTGAATGACCTGGGCCTTGATTCCGCGCTTGCGCCAGTCGCCGAAGCGTCCGGCGAGCCCGACGCTGAAGAGCGCGGCAGCCGCCTTGGGGCTCAGCTCTTCCACGGGCTTGTCGGACAGCTTCATGCGGACGGCCTCGCCATCGCTGGCCGTTGCTGACGACTGATCGCCAATCGCTTCGTCCACGCGCCAGCGATCCTGCCCCGCGTACCAAGCGGTGCGCGTGCCGCTCAGCCCCTGCTTGGTGAGATTCACGTCGCTCGTCATGGTGAGCGCACCGAGGGAGCTCAGGAGGTCTACCTTATGGGTCGCGGCGATTTGATCCGCCACCTCGTCTGCGCTGGGCAGGCTCGGCTCCGGGTCAAAGCGGTACTCCATGTGATCGCCGATGTGATAGCCGGTGACCTCACCTGTGTCCGAACGATCAAACTCGAGCACCGTGCCGGGGCTGATCTTGAGCTTCCAGCGGTCGCCGCCCGCGTAGATCAGCGGCACCACGGCCTTCCCGAGGATCTCGAGCGCGATGCCTTCCTCGTGGAGCACGATGGAGCGGTAGCGGTCGTTCTCTTTCGTCTCGCAGTAGTAGCCCACGTGCTGCTCTAGGGGCGGGGCAGCATCGATGGGGTTGAAGGGCACGCCGAGGAGCAGCTCGCCGAGCTTGTCCTCCACGAGCATGCCCGTCGTGGTCCCGCGGGACTGAGTGAAGTAGAGCACCATCGCCTTCTGCTTAGGGAAGGCCCAAGCGTGGGTGCCATCGGATCCGGTGTGCCCGAAGGCGACGAGCTCGGGCTCTTTGTCGGACTCTGTTCCGTCCCCTGTGCCCTTCTCCGGCGCCGTCATCCAAAGCTGGATCAGCGAGCCGTAGTTCGCTTGCAGACCCGGGAATCCGGTCCCGCCCATCATCTCGGCGGGTCCTGGCTTGAGCGCGCGTCGCACCAAGGATGAGCGAAGCAGTCGCCCGTCCGGACCGCGGCCCTTGCGCATCCACATGTCGAGGTACTTCGCGTAGTCGATCGCGGTGGAATAGAGTCCTTGGGACCCGAGGAAGATCGGGAAGAGCGCCTCGTCCTCGGGGCTCCAGAAACGCGTCCAGTTGCCGGAGTTCCCAGAGTAGGCAGAAGAGGCGCGCGCTCGCAGGGGGTGCCCGTTGCCCATGAGGCAGGTCGTTTCGTCCATGCCCAGAGGCGCGAGGATGCGCGACTCGATGAACGCTTCCGCAGGTGCTCCGGTGACGACTTCAATGAGCGCGGTCAGCGTGTCAGTGCCTTGGTCGCTGTAGTTGAAGTCGGTGCCCGGCTCGAACTCGAGTTCCGCGCCCGCCCCGAGTCCCGCGACCGCACGGACGCTCGTCAGACTGCGAGGGTCGCTCGCGATGATCTTTGACATGGGCAGCCCGCTCGTGTGCTGGAGGAGCTGCTCGATCGTGATCTCCCGCGTGCTCTCCGCCTCGAAGGCCGGGAGGTACTTCGCAATGGGATCCTGGAGCTTGATCTCTTTGTCTTCGAGGAGCATCCCGATCGCCGTTCCGACGAGGGGCTTGGTCATGGACCGAACGCAGAAGACGCCACCGGGCTCCATGGGCACCTCGGCCTCCGCGTCCCGCATTCCGTAGGCCCCGTGCAGGACCGTGCGCCCGTTCTTGATGATGAGAAGCTCGCCCCCGACGATATCGCCGGAGTCAACGAAGCCTTGGACGAGGTCCCCAAGGCCGGCGACGACGTCGGGGGACAGCCCTTGCTCGATGGGAGTGGATGCGGGGAAGGCGGCAGGCGCCGGGCTGGAAGACGGAGGTGAGTCCTGCAGCGGAGCAAGCAGGAACAGCGGTGCGAGAAGTAGGCCCATGGGAATCAGGAAGGGGACGGAATTTTGAGCGCGGCCAAGGCAGCTCGTATCGGAGAGGATGAACGGGTGGATCCCTGGGAAACGCGCCCTAGGAGGGCTATCCCCTGGGAGAGAGCGAGCAGGTGATGCGCGGCGTCTTTCGGGCGTACGTCATCGCGCACGTCGCCGGCCGCCTGAGCTTCCTTGAGGCAGGCCTCAAACGCGCGCTCAAGTCGCGCCAGCGCGCCGCGCAGGACCTCGGCTAGCTCCTCGTCATCGGAACCCGCCTGCCCCATGGCCACCCCGAGCAAGCACCCGAGGCTGCCGGACCCGCCGTGGTGCCGCTGCAGCTTCCCGAGCACTCGCTCGAGGTTGGCGAGCGCGCTGCTCCCCTCTCGCGTTAGCCCGTCGCACATGCGCTGAATGACAGTGTCGGCGTACTTGCCGATGGCGCGCAGGTAGAGCTCTTGCTTGCTGCCGAAGGTGTCGTAGAGGCTCTTGCGCCCTACGCCGATGGCCTCCTCAAGATCGCGGATACCGGTACCGTCATAGCCGCTGCGCCAGAACAAGTCGCGCGCCGTCTCGACGGCCTCCTCCACGTCAAAGCTCTTCTTGGGACCAGGTGCCATGGGGACACACTAGCCAATAGAAACCGATCGGTCAAGGATTCATCCTAACGGAGTGAGCACCGCGCCGAGGAGCCTAGCTGCGAGACGCAACGGGTGGAAATTCAGCGAATCGGCGAGAAACACGGGGTCCTCGTCGTTGTAACCGTGTCAGGCGGTGACCAAGGGACAGCGCATTCCGTCGCGCTATCCTTCAAACCACCATCGTTGAGCCATGAGTCAAGCCCCAGCCCCCCATCTCTCCGCCAGCCATCACGCAGGCGCCACTCGCGTCGAGCTAGAGGAACACGCGAACTTTCTCCGGTCGCTGGCTCGGAGATTGGTGCGGGACGACTCCACCGCCGACGACCTGGCGCAGGAAACGCTCATCGCAGCCGTCACCTCGACGACGCGGCAAGCGGACCTCGGCTCGGCGGCGGCTCGGCCCTGGCTTGTCCGCGTCCTTCGACGCAAGGCCGCCAACGAGGGGCGATCGAACTCTCGACGGTGGGCTAGGGAATCGGCGGGGGCAAGGCACGAGGCGACGGACTCCGCGTTTGATTCCGTGGCGCAGATCGATCTAGCAGAGCGGCTGCTCGGGCACGTGCGGGCCCTCGATCCTCCGCTGCGGGACGCCATCATCGGCCGCTTCTACCGGGGCCTCAGCCTGGTCGAGCTGGCTGAAGAGATGGGCGTGCCGGTGACGACGCTTCAGTCGCGAATCACCAAGGGGTTGACGGAGATTCGGCGCAGGCTCGACGAACGCGAAGCCGGTGGGCGTTCGGCCTGGCTTGGCGCCCTTGCGGCCTTCGCAGAGCCAGGCGAAGGCGCCGGTTCAGCACTGGTGACGACGAGCACAGCCGTCGGCGGAAGGGCTGCGAGCTTGTGGATCAGCGGAGCGTTGATCGGCGCGGTCGCCGTAGTCGGCGGGATCAACCTCTGGGGCGCGCCTCGCGCCGCGGAGCCCAGCAGCGGGCCCGGGACCTCTGGGCTCAGCAAACATCTAGGTGACCTAGCAGAGCAAGCAACATCCGAGGACGCGCTGCCCAACGTGACTGCGACGAACACCGACGACAACTCGCGCGTTGAGCTATTGGCCACTGGCGCCGGCGCCGACGGAGAAGCGAATCAGGGATCCCGCGGCATCGTGTACTACCTCGACGCAGAGGGGCAAGAGCGCCCAGCACCGGACGTCACGGTCGAGTGGGAAGCGTCGACGCAAGGGGAGATGGTGGACTCACTCAGGAGTATCGGATACATCGAGGCAGGGAGCTCTGGCACGCTGCGATCATCCTCGGAACTACCGGTTGCGGCTCCGAAGAGCAGCACGACGACCGACTCCGAGGGAGCCTTTGAATTCGGCCTAGTCCCTGCGGACTCGCCGCTGACGATCAAGGTCCCAGGTGACGATGAGTTCCGCTCTACCGAGTGGAAAGGGACAGGCGCGGACTGGGCCAGCGCAGACGCCCCCATCGCTCTGACCCGAGTCCCGCACGGGACTCTGAGGGGCCAGGTCGTGGACTACGCGCGCCAGCCGTTGGCGAAGGTACGGATCACGCTCGATGGGCACGACGTCGTGACGGACGACGAGGGAGCGTTCGAGCTAGTGAACTTCGATGCCAATCCCGGGAAGGCCGTCTTCCTCTCCGCGATCGATCTGCCTGGCCATGTCGTTGTCGGACACGAAGAAATCAGGGCGCGCGAAAGCGGCGGATGGGAACCGTTGACCCTGGTTCTCGCCCAAACGGGGACGCTCCAGATCAAGCTACCGCCGTCGCCGAGCGAGCCCCCATTGGCCGTGCTGAGCGTCAGCAGGATGGATCCGCTACAGATTCGTCCATCCCATCAGCGGATCAGGCTCACCGCCGAGATCGGCGCTGACGGGCTGGCTGAATTCCGCGACGTACCCGTGGGCCCTGCGCTCTCCGTCGAAGCCGGCAGGGGCTCCCCCGCGTACGACTACCACCGCAATGGCGTCGGCCTGACCTCTTTGAAGCTGGGCATGGAGGATGTTCCCGTCGACTGGGCGCGCATCCGAGTGCCAGCGAGCGGCTTCCTTGCACTGGAACTACCCGATGAGACACGCACTCAATTGGACGTAGCCACCCAACTTCCTGACGGCGCGCCGGCAGTCGGCGCCAGGGTCTTGATCGGCCTTGGTTGGCAGGGGGATCAAAGGCGGGGAAGCCTATTGGCTGGCGGCGTCGCGGACGACCAAGGAAACTGCCGCTTCAGCGTCCGCGCGCCAAGCGAGTCTTCGCCCTTGGTGATCTTTGCAACCGGTCCAGCTGGCGCCTCGACTGAGGAGACAGAGCTCACGGGTTTGGCAATCTGGAACCCTAAGGACAGCCCTAGTCAAAGCGTGTCCGTGCAGCTGGGTCCGCTTCAGACCGCTAGCGGTCAGATCGTTTTTCCAACATCGGAGACGGGTGTCGATTTCAAAGCCACGGACCTGGCCGTCACGCTACTGGCGCCGCGGGGAGCGGACCGTGCGCCGTTCAGCATGTGGAAGCAGTCCGTTTCCGCCGACTCCATCGACGCAACCGGGAAGTTTGAGTTCTACTTCGCGCTCGCAGGCCGCTACCGGATCGAGGCTCGCCACGAGCGCTTTGCCCCCGTCTCCTTCGAGGTCGATCTCGAAGCCGACACGCCACCGATCGACGTGAGGTTCGACGCTCTGAGTGCGACGGCCCAGGTGACGATCAACGTCGAGCTCCCGGATAGCGGCGACGGCTGGTCACGCATGAGCTACGGCCCGTCCCAGCACTCGGGCCAGTCCTTGCATCTTGGCTCGGGGTCCACGAGCAAGACGATCAGCGTTCCGCCGGGTCGGCACTGGATCGAGGTCAGCGGCATGAGCTCCGGGAGGAAGCTCATCAGCAGAGCTTCCGGCTTTCACACCGTTGAGGAGGGCGCGTCAGAGATCACCTTTGAGCTGTTCCCCGAGATCGTGGTGTCCGGCATCCTCGCGGATGCGGGCGACCAGCACGGCGAGACCTACCTCCATGTCATCTCTGACGGAAAAGAAGAGCCGCTGTTCGCGGGAGAGATCGCCAGCAACGTCGAAACCCCATGGATCCTCGTCGATCCCCACGGGCGATTCCGGTTCGAATGCACCGCCGGTGACTACACGGCGCTGATTGGAACGCGCGACGAGCTCCTCCGCGGCCAGCCCCGGCGCAGGGCGCCCTTCACCGTGACCCCTCTGGGCCTTGAAGGAGGGGCTCTCTAGCGCCCCTCTCGAGTCGAGGTTTCAGCCGCTGTAGCGGGGTACCGGCGTCGTTTGTGAGCAGCCCCCTCGCTTGCGACACGAACTTTTCCACATTCACACGTTCCATCCGGTTTCTCGGCGGTGTCTTGCTCTTGGGTCGTCCAACTCCCATCCCGAAAGTAGACATGCAGGCAAACACCAACCTAGAACCGTTTCTCGCCCATCGCAGCTTTGTGCGCAGCCTCGCCGCGAGCCTCCTGAGGAGCCTCGATGATGTGGATGAGGTCGAGCAACAAACCTGGATGACCGCCTCCCTTGGACCGCGGAAGAAGGTCGAGGATGCACGCAGCTGGCTGAGAACCGTGGTGCGCAACCACGCCTTCAACCTGAACCGCCAGGGCAGCAGGCTCCGATATCGCGAACGCTTGGCGGCGCGACCCGAGGCACTTCCCCCCGAAACGGCCGTCTTCGAGCGTCTCGAGGTCTCTCGGAAGCTCGTGAACAAGGTGATGGAGCTGCCCGAGACCCACCGGGCGGTCATCCTTATGCGCTACTACGAAGGACAGAGCTTGCGGGAGATTGCGGCGCAGCTAGGCGTGACCCCCATTGCCGTCAAAGGGCGCCTGCAACGCGGCCTTGCGGAACTGCGCCAAGACATGGTCGCCCAGGGTGAGGACAGCGAAGCGAATTGGCGCAGTGATCTTTCGGCACTAGTGGCCATGTCGGTTCCGACCAAGGGCCTCTTCGGGGCCGCGACACCGTGGATGATGACCCCGTGGATGCTGACCTTGGGGTTCGTGACCATCGCGGTAGTCCTTCCCCTCTCGCTCTTCTCGAGTGGAGCGTTGACTGGACCCGGAGGCCACGGACTCGAGCCGCCCGTCTCGAACGGCCTAGCAGTCCCCAGCCTTGCCGCCGGTGATCCCGGTCTTGCTGCACCGCCCGAGCTAACGGGCTTCGCTAGCCAGCGAGTCAACGCAAGGGCGACCCAGTCTCCCGGCGGCCCTAAAGAGATCGTCCTTCGTATCGGAGATGGCTTTGTCTTTGGCGAGGACAGCGTGCGACCCGATGGAGATCGCGCGACCCTAGACCTCTACGTCCAGGACATCCGGCACGGTGTCTCCCTCGCGACCTTGGCCGGCGGCATAGAAGCGGCGCCTCCGATGACCTCGCTCGGGCTTCCTGAGGACCCCCGTAGTCTCATGGCCTTGCTGCCGAATGCTCCGTTGATCATGCCCCAGAGAGACCTTTGGTTGCTTGAGAAGTGCACCGTCAGCCGGCCCGGTATCGGCCTGGCGAATAGCCGCCAGGGACAGGCATACAAGCTGTGCCTCGTCGCGCTCGATGGCCACCCGGAAGCCCTGCAACGAACGGTTCGCATCGCGTACGAACCGGTCCCCAGCGTAGATGCGGGCGGAGTCCTTGGCCTTCCAGAAGTGGAAGGGCAACCCAGTGATTCATCCCTTGCTGCGCTACGGGAGGCCATACGGATCGGCTCGCTCGTTCCAGGTGATTCGTTCTCTCGATATATCCAAGGGGACTACATCGCCACCACGAGACTCGCAGACGGAACGGTTCCCGTTGAGGGCTCCCATGTGGTCTTGACCCAGCGACTTCAGGAGCAAGTGTTGCTCAAGAACAGGAGTGCTCTGTTCGCGGGGTCGGGGATCGGCCCCCTGGGCACTGTAGAGCTGAGCGCCTATGGAGCGATTGGGGTTCAGGGCCCCATGGAAGGGCGCATAGGCATGAAGTCCTATGGCTACCTCTACGTGGATGGTCCGGTGGTTGGCGAGGTGGAACTCAGGTCCTATTCCACCGTGGTCTTAGAGCAAGGCTTCTCGGGGACGATAAAACTCCGCAGCTACAGCAACATGCTCGTCCGCGGCCCCATCACTGGGACTCTCGACGCTAAGGGTTCCTGTTGGAGCACGTTGTACCTAGATGGCACCTACACGACGGCTCGCTTGATCGAGCTAAGCGAGGGAGAAGGCGACATGCATCAGATGACCCTGCACGTGCGCACCTCGGACCTGCCCGACGGAGAGTACGAAGATGTCGGTTCCTGGCGCAGAGTCATCGTCGGTGATCCTGCCTGGGAGAGCCTCGCGAAATAGAGAGCGCCGAACGGAGAGGTCAGACAATCTGTCCCGTTGCGAGAACGGTAAGGCGAGTTCTGCGTTCGAATTGGGACCGAGGGGTCGGCGATTGAGCCCGGGCTTCGGAGACGGGGTTACGAAGTCCGAAGTATGGAGAGCGAACGGATCCCCCCGGGCGCATTCGGGCGGATCGCCCTCCCCCACGATGGTCACTACCGCACTCCTTCTTCTGCTCGCGCTCGTAGCGTGGTTTCCGAAGCCTCCGGTGCCGGCCCTTACCGGGCTGCACCAGGTTCGGCACCTCTTGGTGCCCCTCGCCTTGCCCCTTGGGATGCTGGCCTTGGCCTCTGGCAGCATGTTTGGGGCGGTACTGGCAGGCTGCGCCATCCTGGGTTGGATCGGCACCTTTGCCGACAGGCTGACACCCAAGCCCATTCCCGCCCCGCCCGACGTCTTGGGGGCCATGCGGATCGCGACGCTCAACGCGGGCGATCATCGCTCGGACGTGGAGCGGATCGTCGACTACCTGCAACAGCTCGACGCCGACGTCGTCTGCCTACAGGAAGTCTCCGCCGGTCATCTGGAGGCCTTCGATCGAAGCCTCGCCGAGGAGTACCCGTATCGCGCCTACCAGGGCAAAGGGCTCGACGGTCTGGCGCTCCTTTCAAAGTTCCCGGTTCGCACGGCCGAGAAGCTGCGCTGGACCGGCAGGCTCGCCCATCAGTTCGCCACGCTTGACGTGGAAGGCAAGAAGCTGAACGTCATCAACGCCCACCCGTTCGCGTCCATCGCCGCGCTCGGAGAGCGCAGCCCAGCCGCCGAGGACGTACGCCAGATCGCGCTGATCGCGTCCCGGGGCGTCCCGACCATCGTCATGGGCGACTTCAACTCGACCGACCAGTCCCATGCCTACCACGCGATGGAAAGCGCGGGACTGCACGATGCTTTCCTCAACGTCCAAGGAACCTTCGGCCCGACCTTCCCCGTGGCCTGGCGCTACTACATGCTTCCGGTCCCGCCGATCGTACGTATCGACTTCCACTGGTACACGGATCACTTCATCGCAACGGAATCGCGCGTGGGTCCGGACGCTTCGTCCGATCACCTTCCGTTGGAGAGCACCGTGGCATGGCGCCGCGAAGCCGTGGAAGAGCTTGAGCGAGCCGCGTCCTTCACGACGGCCGCCTAGGCCTGTAACCGTGCCGTTAATCGGCACGGAGAGAATTCGGGCAGCAGGAGCCGCTCGTGCGCGCCTCCGGGTACCTTCCCTGGATGCGACTCCACACCATTCTTTGCACGCTTGCTCCCGTACTCTTCGCCTCCCAAGCCGCGGCGGAAGTCACCGAAGTGTCGATCTCGACCAGCGACGGTATCGAGGTCAAGGGCTCCTTTGAGCTACCCGACGGCGACATCTTCGATCCGATCCCGGCCGTGCTGCTCGTGCACGGCGGCCGGCAGTCCCGCGCCGAATGGGCGCCGCTTCTCCCGGAGCTCTCCGAGTCCGGTTGGGCGGTGCTCTCCATCGACCTGCGCGGCCATGGCGCCACCGGCGGCGAGATCAAGGATTGGAACGCGTTCTACACCGCTGCGAACGGCGTTCCGCGCGACCTCGAAGCCGCTATGGCTTTCCTCAAGGCCCATGAATCGGTGAACGCTGACCGCATCGCCGTCGTCGGCTCTTCCGTGGGCGGCAACCTCGCATGCGTCGCCGTGCAGAAGTACGGAGCGATCGGCGGAGTCTTCATCAGCGGCAAGACCGAGGCCGCCACTAGCCTCGCGGGTGAGACGCTCACGAACCTCAAGTCCATGCTGTATATCGCCGGAGAGAAGGAGCAGAACGGCGAGCGCGCCGGCTATGCCCGCGAGCTCGCTGGCATGAGCGCGGGCGCCTCACGCGCTCTCATCGTTCCGGGCTCCAGCACCCACGGCGCCACGCTCCTGCGGGAGAAGCCCGACCTCGTGCACGACATCATGGACCACCTCGGCGGCGTGCTCGCGAACGGTAAGTTCAAGGAGATCGAGTTCCCGAGCGCCGACGGCCTGACCATCACCGCTGAGATGTACGGCCCCCACGGCCTCTCTGCACCCTGGATCGTCGTCTGCCACCAGGCCGGATGGTCCCGCGGCGAGTACCGCGAGACAGCGCCGCGCCTCACGGCCCTTGGGTTCAACGTCCTCGCCTTGGACCAGCGGTCCGGCGGAGCGATCAACGAGGTGACGAACAAGACCGCCGCCCGCGCAAAGGAGAAGGACCTGCCCACCGCCTACTTGGATGCCGAGGTCGACATCGTCGCCGGCCTCCAGTGGGTCCAGGAGTTTGGCGCCAAGAAGGTGGTCCTGGTTGGCTCGTCCTACTCCTCGAGCCTGGCGCTGAAGATCGCCGCCGAGCACCCGGAACTCGTGCACGCGGTCGCCTCGTTTTCCCCCGGCGAGTACTTCGGCAAGGATCGGCCCAAGCTGATCGAGGCGGCCTCCGCGAAGGTGGCGTGCCCGACCTTCATCACCTCGGCCAAGAAAGAGGTCGCCAGCTGGCAGCCTTTCTTTGACGCTATTCCCGGAGCCGAAGGCGAGGCCAAGTGGAGCCACACCCCCGAGGTCGACGGCCAGCACGGCAGCCGTGCCCTCTGGTCCCAGTTCGAAGGGCACCGAGAGCTTTGGGCCGCCTTCACGGGCTTCCTTCTGCTTCAGCGCTAAATTCTGGTCCTAGTCGAGCGCAATGCGCGCCTCGTAGTGCCGTCCGGGGTCGTTGGTCAAGGCCGTACGCACGAACGTCGCCCAAGACGTCGTGGGGACGGCCTTGAACACTTCCTTGTCGTCGACGGTGATCGTGACCTCCGCGTCCATCTTGACGATGTCTCCGGAAAGCAAGACGCCGAGGCCGGAGATGCCCTTGCCGTCGGTCTTGATGTCGATGCGGTTCTCCTCACGATTGAGAGTCGCGTCGATCAGGGCGCCAATGCGCGGCTTCTTCCAGTCGAGCCAGTAGAACGACGTTCTCCAGTCGAGAGCCGGCTGCCAAAGAACCCGCTCCGGGTGCGGCTCACGCACAAAGTCTTCGATGCGCTCCAAGAGCTTCTCCGGTCCGCCCACCGGATAGCTGTGCTGTCGATCGTCGACCTCCCAGTACGTGAAGTTCTCGTAGCCGCCGTACTTGGTCTGGAACTCCCCCAAGAGCTTCACGGCGAACTGATTCGCGTCGGGCGGTACCTTCGGATCATCGGTGCTTTGGAACACGCACATGGGCAGGTTGCGAAGGCTCGGAATGACTCCCTGCTGCATGTCGACGATGCTCTCTGTGGCCCGGTCCTTGATCGGTGAGGGAGCGCCTGCCGAGGGCACCGCCGCCGCGAAGAGATCCGCATGATGCCCACCGAGCACCCACGAACCGTAGCCCCCCATGGAGTGGCCACCGATGTAGATGCGGTCGACGGGCACGTCGTAGGTTCGCCGCGCCTCGTCGATCAACGTCATGATCCACTCCTCTGTACCCGTGTCCGTCCAGCCACACTCCGTGGCCTCGATCGCCTGGGGATAGATGGAGAGCCACCCCCGCGATCCGGCTGGGCCTTGGTAGGAGTTGAGGGCCCCCGACGCGTCCGCTGACCCCACTCCGCCGCCGTGCAAACCGATGAAGAGGCCTTTGGGTCGCGAGGTCTTTCCGCTGACGAAGAACCGGCCGCGCTTCCCATCTTCTTCCCAGTACCAGTGCTCCCCCTTCTTCGGGAGTGAGCGCAGCTTGCCCCAGGCCTTCTCGATGGTCTTCCACGTCGACTTGCGCGTCGAACCATCCGGCGCGGGTAGCCCCTGGTACGGTGCGAGGAGAGCATCGATCCCCTCGCGACTGTCTCGCCGATACGGCTTGACCGCGTAGAGGCTCGCCACCAGCTCTTTCAGCGCCTTCCCCTTGGGCGCCTTGACCGAATCTTGGGGAGCCGCGATGGATGCCAACGAAGCGGGCTGCGTGGAGAGCAAGGTGGCGAGCATGGCCCCGCCAAAGAGGTGTGAGATCATCGCGTTAGGATAACGGTTGGAGCGTCCATTGGCCGGAAGTCACTTCACGGGCGCGTCGCCGGGGGGATCTTGGTCAGTGGGGCTTGGGGGATCGAAGTAGGTGTCGCGAATCCATTGGGGCTGCCAGCGATCGGGCTCGCGCATTCGTCCGGTGAGGTCCAAGAAGAAGGGTTTGAGCTTGTCTGCAACGAGCGGGTCCCGGTCCCGGGTGCGCTCGCGCCATTCCTCAAGCGTGACCTGGAGGCGTGCGATGTGGTGCGCGAACGCCGGGCGCTCGGCAAGGTTGATGAGCTCGCTCGGGTCTGAGGCCAGGTCGAAGAGCTGACGATGACCGACCTTCGGATAGACGCAGTATTTCCACTGTCCGTCGCTGACGGCGCGCTGGGTGCTGCCCATGGAGAGGAAGATCGAATCGCGCACCTCTGCGCGCTCGCCGCTCCAGATCGGCGCAAGGTCGCGAGCGACGTAGCCGAGATCCGAGGCGTCAGGCCACGTCGGCTCGCTGCTCACGTCCGCAGGCTCGTTCTCCGGCTCGTTCTCCGGCGGCGACTCGGGGCCTGCGAACGCGAGCAGCGTCGGGTGGATGTCGAGCAGGTACGTCAGCGCGGTGACGTGCTGCCCTGCGGGCACTCCTGGGCCGACCACTACGAGGGGTGCACGCAGGCTGTGCTCGTAGACGCTCTGCTTTCCGAGTAGGCCGTGGCTGCCCACCGCAAGCCCATGGTCAGCGGCGAAGACGATCACGGTTTCGCGCCCGCTGTCGCGGTCCTCAAGCGCGTCGAGAATGCGCCCGATTTGGACGTCCATGTGCTCGATCAGTCCGTAGTACTCGGCGAGCTGACGGCGCACCACTTCGGGATCGCGGGGCCAAGCGCTGAGCTTCTCGTCGCGCAGCGTAAGGTGTCCGTTGTCGAAGGCGTGCTGGGGCCTGAAGTTCGATGGCAGCTCCGGCAGCGGACGGTCTCGCCAAGCAACGGGCGGGTCACGTGGGTCGTGGGGCGCAGTGAACGCCACGCTCAGAAACAGGGGCGACGATTCATCCGCGGAAGCGAGCAGCTCCAACGCCGCTTGAGTGAATAGCTCCGAGGAGTGCTCTTCGACCGTCTCTCGCTTGGTCGCCGTTCCGTCCTCCGCTACGTCGTGCAGCGGCACGGCGAAGTGATTCGACATCCCTCCGAACAGCACCGCGCGCCCCTCGTGGAAGCTGCGCTTGAACGAAGCCTGTCCGTTGTGCCACTTGCCCACACCGAGGGTCCGGTAGCCGCGGGCCTGGAGGCTTTCCCCAAGGAGTTCGACATCGGTCAATCCACTGTGGTCGATGGAGTGGTACGCGCGCCCGGAGTGAATCATCGCTCGGCTCGGCGCGCAGACGGCCCCGTGGGGCGAGCCCATGCAGTAGTTGCGCCGAAAGGACGTTCCGCGCGCGACAAGCCGATCGATGTTCGGCGTCGCGATGCCGTGGTTTCCCCACGACCCGATGGTATCCACCCGTTGATCGTCCGTGAGGATGAAGAGAATGTCTGGCGCGGGGGCCGCTTCGGCGGGCGCATCTTGGGCGCTGGCCGCCGGCAGGGTGGTGCTCAGTAAGGCCACGGCAATGGAGATCCACATGCTGCCAACATAGCCGCAAGTCGCCACGAGTGGGACGCTGGTCACCCAGCGCCCTCAATGAGCTCCCGAAGCCAAGGAGCCATGAGCGAAGCCTTGCGGGGGAAGCGGACTTGATCTTCCGCAAAGAGGCGCGCTGGAAAGGCATCGTTGCCGATCGTGAGCTCGTGGTCGGGCGAGGGGTTGATATCGACCATGCCCTGGGCTGTGACCATGAGACTGGCCGAGGTCCAAAGGCCGAAGCCTGGCTTGGAGTCCGCGAGGGCTTCGCGCGCTGCAAAGAGGAGCGGCTTCAGGTCTGCGACCAAGGATTCCTTGAGCTTCGTGAGCTTATTGTCCGGCCCTTCAATGATGGCAAGCCCGCCCTTGATGACCATTTGGTCGCCCGCGGCGAACACTCGAAAGGCCCCGTTCTTTACGCCGTTGCTGCGCAGCGCTTGAACGATGGCGGCGCGCACCGGATCGCTCTTGAGCGCTTCTTCCGCCTCTTCTACTTTCCCATCGATCCAGCGCTGAGCTCGGCCCCCGTCGAGCTTCTGCTCGATGTCTTCCGGGCTCATCTTCGTGCGCCTGATGAAATCGACGACGTCGGGCTGCGCATCGATCCAAGCGCGCAGCTCGGGCGTCGCGTCAGGCGCGGCGTCTTCGCCATCCGCTTCTTCGTAGTCGTCCTCTTCCGGGTCTTCTTCAGGCTCTTCTTCAGGCTCTTCCACCAAAAAGTCGGCGTTTGCACCGTACTCGCTCCAGTCCTAGGAGGCGAGTCGGTCTAGGAAGCATGGGAAGTTCGGGGCGACAAGGTTGAGCTCGCCGTCGGAAGAGAAGACGGCAAACGGAGCCTCGTCGATGTTCCGGGTCTCCGCTAGCCAGAAGCCGGCAAGGCTTCCGTCCGAAAGCCGCAGGACCATCGCGAAGTCTCCATCGACGCTCAGTTCCGCGGGCACGAGATCATCCGCGTTGCCCGGCATGGCAAAGAAGTAGCCCACGGAACCCCAAGCCCTCCCTTCAAGCCAAGAGAAGAACGGCGCAAGAAGCGAGTGAACGGCCACGCCTTCTGGGAACGCTTCGGCGAAGTCGCCTTCCGGGTCGTAGTTTTCCATAGCTGTGTGTGGCGGTGCTATTCCGCCATCAGATCGTCGAGCATCGCCTTGGCGTGCGCGTAGGCGTCCTGCCGGTCGGATGGCGTCAGTCGTGTGAATGAGCTCACCTTGAAGTCCTTCTGCGTGGCGGGGCGAAATGAGGGGTAGAACTCGGAGACGGATTTTCCGGAGAGCGGGGGGACGGGAGCGCAGGAGAAGGGCGCATCCATTCGCACCACCAAAAGATCATCGTGCTCGCGGTAGTAGTGGGTCACCGCGTCACGGGAGCTCGCTTCACACTCGGTGGCGAAGAGGCCGTTCCCCGCCACGATCTCCATCATCGCCATGGGCAGGATGAAACCGCCGTTGCCATACCAGTCGTCGTGGAGGCTGCAGCGGAACGACACGCTCCACTCAGGGAAGCGGGCGTGGTACGGGGTTTCGGGGACTTGGCTCTCGTGCGTGAGGCAGACCGGGTGGAGCGGTGCTTCCCCCGACATGCCTTCAGCCCCGCCCACGAGTGCCGCGGGATGCGCAAGAAAGTCGCGCAGCGGCTCCGGCAGCACAGCGAGATCGTCTTTAGCCGGAGCCTCGGAGCGAGCTAAGGATTGAAAAACCTCCGCTGCGCGCTCCGGCAAGTATGGATCGAGACCGAAGTCAAAGTGGAAGAGGTAGTAGTCGCTCATGGGAGATCCGGACGTTGACGGAGATTACCCGTGATGAAAGGCCGTCGCCAGCACCTTGGGTTCCAGATGTAGTACCGTCGACGCCATGACCCCAGAGACCAAGCAGGCACCGTCCGATTCCCATCCGAGCCCCGGAGGCTGGACCGAGGTACGCGTCGACGTTCCGATGGGCTGGCACGAACTTGTGGGCGAGGCGCTCAGCTTCGGTCCCTGCACGACAGTTGCCCTTGGTACGACCTCGATCGCCGCTCGCCAGCCTGATGCGGACACCGAAGCCGTGCGTACGTTTGTCATGGCGAAGGATGACAGCGCAACGTTCCGAGCCGAGGTAGAGGCCAAGCTCGACGCGCTGGCTGAGACCGTGGGGGTCGACGAGCTCCGCGGACTCAAGGTCTCGTTCAAGCCGCTGCCACCCGAGGACTATGCGACGTCTTGGCGTAAGGACTGGAAGCCATTTCGCGTGGGGCGGCTGGTCCTGCTTCCACCGTGGCGCGAAGAAGGCCCCCCTCGTGCAGAGGATATCCGCCTGACCATCGAGCCCGGCGGCTCGTTCGGCTCGGGCCGGCACGCGAGCACGCGCACCTGCCTTCGGGTCATCGACCTCCGCATACGAGGGGGCGAGCGGGTCCTCGACGCCGGGACGGGCAGCGGGATTCTGTCCGTGGCGGCAACGATGCTTGGCGCGAAGTCCGCCGTGGGATTCGACATCGATCCGGCCTCGAAGACAAGCGCAGAAGAGCTAGCGGATACGAACGGAGTCGCGGCGCGCTGCGATTTCCGCGAGGGCGACTTCAGCGTCCTCGGGGCGGATGAGACCGGCTTCGACGTCGTGCTCGCCAACATCTACGCGGACGTACTTCAGGCCCACGCCGCCGAGCTCAAGGAACGCCTCGCACCCAGCGGGTGGTTCGGATTTAGCGGCTGCCGAATCGACCACCGAGACGCGACCGTCGCCAAGATGAAGGAGGTAGGGCTCGAGGTCCACGAAGAGCGTCGTAGGGGTCGCTGGGTCACCCTCGTCGGTGGGCACAGTCCATCGGCACCCTGAGATGACACCGCTTTCCCTAGGACACCTTGAGTTACGAAGTCCAAGTTGGTGTCGTAGCTAGGTGCGCCTTGCCGATCTTTGGTTCCTCGCTCCCCTTTGCGGAGTCCTGATTTCCTGCGAGGTCACGCGGCCGGTGCGCGTCGTCACCCCCACCAAGGGCGTTTTCCAGGAGATCCGGGACGCGGTGGGCACCGAGGCTTTCTTCCGCGAGCGAGACGGCCTGACATTCGCAGGTACGCGTACCTACCCGAACGCCGACGGAGCGGAGTCTGTGGAGCGGCCCGTGTCACTTTCGCTCCGCCCGAACGGCGCGTTCCTCCTGACGGTGGGCACGGCCGACGCAGCGGCGGCCACCGGTTTCGATGGCCGCGAAGCGTGGACCCTCAACCCAAGGGGCATCGCCTCTTCGGTAGGGCTCGGTGCCATGCAGCATCAGCTGGCGGACGGCTGGCTACGCACGCTGCTCTGGCTGACGCCAGGTGACGAGCGCTTCTCGATCACTCCAGTGGATCCAGCGCCCGGTGCGGTCGCCATCGAGCTTACGCTCAAGCGAATCGGTGAACCGGTAGAGGCCACTCTGTTCGTGGACGCATCCTCCAAGCGTCCGCTCGCCTACTCCATTGCGAAGAATGGGCGCGTGCGCTCCATCGCATTCAGCGACTGGCGGCTCACGGAGGGCGTGTGGTTCCCCCACGCGATGACGGAGACCCTGGACGATGCCACGGTTCACGTCGACCGCTTCGAGCGACGTACGCGTGGAACGCCAAGGTCGTTGGGTAAGCCCCGCAGCCGGCCGACGGACGTGGAGTTTCAAAGCTCTCCGTTGACTGGATCCGGGGTCGGTTCTTTGACTGCGCGAGTCGATCAAGGGGGCCGCTTCTACGTCCGCGGCACCGTCGGTTCCCTGGAAGACGCGTGGATGCTGCTCGACACAGGCTTCGGGTCCCATGCGATCCACATGGAGCTTGTGGAGTCGGTCGGGGTTCGGCTTGGGGGATCCGCCCAGCTCCAAGGTGTGAGCGGCGCTGGCTCCGGGGCTTGGGTCCAGGCGGAACAGCTCGCACTCGGGCACTTCCAGCAGATCTCTCCCCGCTTCATTACAGTCGACACGACTTTTCTTTCCGAGCGGGCGGGTTTCCCCGTCGCCGGAATCCTAGGCGCGCCTCTCTTTCATCGAGCCGTCGTGACCTTGGATGAGCCGCGCGCGCGCGTACTTCTCCACGATCCGCGCAGTTTCGAACGACGCGGCCTCAGCTGGTTCCCGGTGGTCCTCGACGGCACGTCTCCCTGTCTCGGAGGGCGCATCCTCGCGAACGGTCGCCCGACGGAGCGTCTCTACTTCCGACTCGATACCGGCTCGGACGACACCGTTACGGTCTCGGAATGGGCGGCGCGCAGGTTCCGCCTGGTGGGCGATCGGGCCAACCTCCGCGCTACGCGGATTGAGGGCGCGTTCGGAACCGTGTTGGGATGGCGCAAGGCCCTAGATGGCGTGAGCCTCGGGCCAGTGAGTGAAGTGAATGCGGGCACGGGCTCTCCCGCTAGCGAGAGATCCATGGCTACGACGCCAGGTCTGCGACTCCTAGCCCCACAAGCGACTCTCTTGCGCGATGCCAACCTGGGACCACTCAGCGATCCCTGGGTCGCGGGCAACCTCGGAACCCGAGCCCTACGCGGGTGCCGCGTCGTCCTCGATCTGTCGGCAGCAAGGATATCCATTCAGTCAGACGGCACAAAGTAGGAGCTTGGGTCGCCCTGGGTTCCACGAAGTCGTACTCTCCCTCCCGCCGTCCCCTCGGTACGACGTTTCGGATCCATCGACGTGAATATCCTCTTCCTCGCTCAGCGCGTCCCTTACCCACCCAACCGTGGAGACAAGATCTCCACCTGGAGAATCTGCGAGCGCTTTTCACGGGATCACAACCTGACCATCGTCGCGTTCGCACACGACCAAGCGGACATCGATGCCGCCAAGGTACTGAACGAAGAGAAAGGCATCCGGACCATCGCGATCCCCCACAACGAGCGATCGAAGAAGCTGCGGGCAGTGCCTCTGCTCTTGACGAACAAGGCCCTCACCCTGGGCGTTTTTAGCTCGAAGGAACTGCAGGCCCAAGTGGACGAGCTCCTGCCAACGATGGACTTCGTCTACGCGTTCTCCTCGTCGATGGGCGCGTTCCTGACGGGCAAGGACACCCCCTGGGTGATGCACTTCGCCGAGCTTGATTCGGACAAGTGGCGCCAGTACGCAGAGAAGCACAGCTTCCCCATGAGCATGGTGTATCGCCGCGAGTGGAAGACCCTGCGCTCTTTCGAACGCAAGATCTCTGCGGAGACGGTCACCAACGTTTTCTGCACCCCTTTGGAAGAGGTGATCTTCCAAAGGGAAATTCCCGGCTGCCCGTCCACCGTGATGCGCAACGGCGTGGCGCTCGATCACTACCAGCCGCAGCCAGACGCGGCCGAGGAAGCGCACTGCGTTTTCATCGGCGTCATGGACTACTTCCCGAACGTCGACGGCTGCGTCTGGTTTGCCGACGAGATCTTTCCGATCGTGCAGAAGAGCGTGCCGCACGCTCGCTTCACGATTGTGGGGTCGAAGCCGACCCCCGAAGTCTTGGCGCTGGGAGAGCGCGACGGCATCAAGGTGACAGGCTTCGTGGACGACCCCCGGGACTATCTACGGAAGGCCGCAGTGAGTGTCGCCCCCCTGCGAGTCGCGCGCGGCATCCAGAACAAGGTGCTCGAAGCCCTCGCCATGGGGCTGCCGACGGTGGGAACCACCAGTGCTACCCAGGGCGTTGAAGGAACGCCGGGCCAGGACTTCATCGTCGCCGATACGGCCGAGGCGTTCGCTGAAGAAGTCATTGGGCTGCTCCATGACCCGGGCAGCGCGCGCGCCCTAGGAGACCGCGGCCGCGAGTTCGTAGAAGGCACCTACGACTGGGAGAAGTGCCTAGAGCCGCTCGACGGGATGCTCGATCAAGTGCGGTCCATCCAACGGAATGGGCCACGGGCCTAGCGCCATTGGGGGTCCGGCGCAACGCCGCGAGGGTGGATCCTGGCGCTGCTCACGGTATCGCGACCCGTGGCGCAGACTCCTAGCCCGCCAGCAGCTTCGCTAGCTCGGTGGCCGCAACGGCGCTTGAGTCGATGGCTCCGAGCATCCAATCGGGTTCCAGCCCGTACTCGGCCCGTGCTGTTTCGATAAGCGCTTCGTCAGCGCCCTCGGCTTCGACTTCGCGGACACCGCTCAACAGCCGCACCGCGGGCAGCAGGTCCACGCCACTTGTGGCCGGTTGATGGTGGGAAAGAATCGCCTGACTCAGGGACGGCGGAAGGTCAAGGCTTGTGGCCAACAGGCTGCCGACGCGGGTGTGGCTGAGGGCAAGACGGCGGCGCTCGATGGCGTGGAGATCCTTGGCCGGATCCCCGTGCCATTCGAGAAGTACCTCGGAGTACGGTGCTCCGATGGCCTTGACCATCGCCGGGATCCCCATGTCGAGGAGCAGCGCCGCCGTAAATGCCTCGCCGGCCCGCGCGGGATGGAGGCGCTCCGCGATGGCCCTCGCCAGAGCAGCGCGTCGCGCGGCCGTTCTCCAGAAGCGGTGCGGGTCGAATCCGGGCGCCGGATCCGAAGGAAGCGCCTCACGAACGGCGACCGCGAGCACGATCTGCTCGAGCTCACTGCGCCCGATGTAGCTCAGCGCTTGTCGAACATCATTGATGGGACTCTGCGGAGCGTAGGCGGCGCTGTTGACCGTGCCCAGCACCTTGATCGTCAGCGCGGGATCCGACCCTAGCGCCTTCGCGACGTCTTCGAACTCCACGTCAGGGTCGCGCAGTTTTCCGAGGACGCTGAGAGCTAGGGAGGGCAGCTCGGGGAGTTCGTCAAGCTTGAGGATGCTCGAGAGCATCTTCTTGGCGCGGACATGGGCAAGAAGGGTTCCAGCCATCCCTAGGACGCCCTCCGGCTGAGCTTGTTGGAGATCAATGAAATGAGCCCGCCGAGCATCACGTAGCCCATCACCACCTCAAGAAGGACGACAACTTGGGCCATCACCGAGGCGGGTAGAACGTCCCCGTACCCGAGGGTTGTGAGCGTCACGACACTGAAGTAGAGGGGTGAGAGCCAGGTCTCGTAGGACCCATAGTCGACGTCCACTTGCGTGTAGAGGAGGGCGAAGACGAGCGCCAGCGCGGCGCTACAGGCGGCCCATCGCCCCACGCTCCGACCGCAGTCACTCGTCAACCACCAGATTCGATAGCTCCACTCGTACGATCGACCTTGGCCGCGGTACTCCGCTAGGAAGTTCTGATCCTCGATGAAGTCGTGCAAGAAGCATGCGCCGCGGCGGTCGAGGCTGGCGGCGTCGACTCCGATCCAGCTCGCCTGCCTGAACCCTTTCACCCGCGAGAGTTTGGCAGATGAGAGCTCCGCATCGTCAAACCGTGCACCGCCGAGTTCGACTGCCGTGAAGTCGGCTAGCGAGAGGTTGGCGCGGCGCAGATCTGCATCTACGAGCTTTGCCTCGCGCCAGTTCGTTCCCTCTGCGCGTGCACCGACGAGGTTGGCGCCGCGAACATCGGCGTTGGCGAAGCTGGCTCCTTCAAAGTGAGCATCGATTCCCTCCACGCCGGAGAGCTTGGCACTGCCGAATCCAGCGCGAACAAAAGAGCCTTCGCGGAGCACAGCCCCGGAGAGATCGGCTCCCGCGAACTCGGCGCCCTCGGCGTCGACGTTGAACAGCAAAGCTCCGCGTAGATCAGCGCCAACGAACTGTGCACCCTTGAGATTTGCCCCAGAGAAGTCGCGGCCCGCGAGGTCAGCGCCAGAAAAGTCGTGTCCTTCGAGAGCGCCCCCCGAGTGATCGTGCCCCTCGAGGCTGCCGCCGGGGTGTTCGACAGGCTTCTCAGATCGCAATCCAACATCCTCTCCGCGGGCCATGAGCCCTGGCACTCCTTGGGCAGCACCCGCCTCTGGGGGGGTGGGGAGAGGATTCCGGCGCAACGACATACGTATTCACCCCATCGACCCCTGGGATGACCCGGCTGAACATCGCTGCGATCTCCTAGCTCGGTGGGTCATTTTGGGATGGCATCGCGGACGATCGAAGTCCCTGCGCAACCCGCTCCCTCCGCCGCTCGTGATGAAGGTGATGGAGCGCTCGACTCAACCGCAAGGCCACGGGCCCGCCGCCGAGCCCCTCC
>CAYQKK010000006.1:0-6268 GCA_964417955.1 uncultured Planctomycetaceae bacterium | reverse complement strand
GCCGAGCCCCTCCCAGCTGGTCAGCGACCAGGGATCTGGCCCGCGATCGTGTTCTGGTTTCTGAAGGAGGGCCTAGGGGCCCTGGGGGATCACTCGATGGGCTCGATCACGACTGGAAATGACCCCGGCTATTGGCTTTGGTGCGCATCCGAGCACACAAGCCGTACAGCATTGGCCTTGACCCTCCTCCTATGGGCTATGATCAGCGCTTCGAGCGGCCCCACCAGCGGCGCCGCCCAATACGAATAGAAGTTCAGGCGGGCGCCCCGAGCCCCGCCGATGAGGAGCCTGATGGCGAAGACAAAGGACGCGAACTCGAAGATCTTGAACGGCCCGCGCGACACGAAGCGATTCGGACGCGCCTTGATCATCGACCTCGCCTCACCCCAACTCGGCCTGACGATCGAGCGCGGCAGTTCACTGCCGCGTGCCTCGGTGGTCGTGACGACCTGCGCGCGTGAGATCATTGCTCTTTCAAAAGAGGGCATCAAGGTGGAGACGATCGTGGTCGTGGGAAGCAGCACCGATCCTGCCGAGCACCCTGACCTGCGAGAGATCACCGAGAACCTGCGCGCTCTTCGCGACAAGTGGTTCTCGCGCTCGCGTCTGCTCGTGATGACGAAGACCCGCGACATGAGCTCGTACGAGCTGCGCGCGACCCTCGCCATGTACACGGCGGTGCACCTAGAGTTCGACTGGGGTACTGCGAAGACCTGGACGGCGGCCACCGGCGAAAAGGGCCCCGCGTTCTCGCGCCTCGTGAACGACTGCCACCACTTCGATCACCTCGTGCTTGAGACGGCTCTCTACAAGGCTCCGATCGACAACACGACGCCCGCCGAGCTCAAGGCTCTGGGTGAGAAGTTGATCGAGATCAAGCCGCAAGAGGTCGTCATCCTCGGTGGCGGCGGTTCGGCCGCCGGTACGAAGGGCGTCAAGTACGCGACGAAGCCGACGCGCGACAAGATCATCGAGAGCCTCGCTGAAGCGACCGGCGTTTCGGTTCACCCGGACGAGTTCGAAGAGCTGCTGCCCGCGTGAGCGAGCCAGTTGCTTCGCTCACGGACGTCACAAGATCCTTCGGGGACCTTGTGGCGGTCGACTCGCTGACCCTCAACGTCCGCCCCGGCGAGGTGCTAGGGCTCGTCGGACCGAACGGCGCGGGCAAGACGACCACCGTGCGGATGCTGTGCGGGCTTCTTCCGGTTTCATCGGGCTCAGTGGCCATCGCAGGCCACTCTGTCACCGAGAACCCAATGGCTGCGCGCAAGGCGCTCGGCTATGTGCCTGACGGCGCGCCGATGTACCCCAACCTCTCGCCGCGCCAGCACCTGATGCTCGTCGGTCGCCTCCACGGCCTCGCAGACGAGGAAGCACGCGCCGAGGGAGAGCGCCTGATGGGTCACCTCGATCTTGCCGAACGGATCGACGACCCCGTGGGCACCTTTTCCCGCGGCATGCGCCAAAAAACGGCGCTCGCGTGCGCGATTCTCCCGCGCCCGACGCTGCTCGTCCTCGACGAGCCCCTGAGTGGCCTCGACGCGCCGAGCGCCGCGATGCTGAAGTCAGTGCTCCGCGGCTGGGGCGACCGCGGCGGAGCCGTGCTCTACACCTCGCACCTCTTGGACGTTGTGGAACGTGTTTGCGATCGCGTCGCCGTCCTTGCGCAGTCAAAGCTCGTGACCGTCGGCGCACTTGACGAGCTGCGTTCTAGCTCAGGGTCGAACGGGACGCTAGAAGAGGTTTTCCGCGCGTTGACCGAACAGGAAGACCCCGACGCCAAGGCGAAGGCGCTTCTTGGCTAGCTGAGCGACACAGGTGCCGGGCTGCGGGACTCCCGAACTAGAGAGAGTCGCTTCCGCCGCCTTCCTGAACCGGGATCGGCTTGAAGTTCTCGTCGACGGCCACCATGGTCACCTCGGCCTCTGTGACGTAGTCCTGGGCGCCGCCGCCGAACCGACGCGAAGCCCAGACGGAGATCTTCGTCTTGATGGACGAGCGACCAATCCGAATCGTCTCGGTGAAGAAGGAGACGAGATCGCCAACGCGCACCGGCGCTTTGAAGTCGATCTTGTCCATGGACACGGTGACGACCATCCCCGAGTGATGGCGGTGCGCTTCGGTAGCGGCCGCGAGGTCAATCTCGGCGAGAATGACACCACCGAAGATCGTCCCCACAGCGTTGGTGTCGCGGGGCATCATCACGCGCTTGATCGCGGGAATCTTGTCGGCGGGGAATACGTCTTTTGGGGGAGTCATGGTTGGAGCCCTAGGAAAGAGAACTTGACGCCCAGTTCATCACGCGCAGGCGCAGGTCATCGAGCTTGCCAGTGAAGAAGTGATCCACACCCGGGACTTCCTCCACATGGAATCGGTCGAAAAGGTCTGGGAGCCGATCGCGCATGACTTCCATCGTGCCGAAGGTGTCGTCGCCCGCCATGAAGATGCCGCCGGGTTGCTTCACGTCAAGCGCGGCCGAGCAGTCGTAAGCGATGACCGGAAGCGCGATCAGCGCCACGCGCTGGATGCGCTCGTCCCGCGGAGCAAGGCCCACGACCGTGCGAGAACCAAAGGAGAATCCGGCGGCCCACAGGGGCACGCCCGGGACACGCTCGCCGAGAAAAGTGAGCGCCGCGGCGAGGTCTTCCTCCTCGGCTCCGTCTCCATCGTGGGTTCCTTCGCTCCCCCCCACCCCGCGAAAGTTGAAGCGCACGACGGCGAGGCCTGCATCGTGGAGGCCACGCGCGGTGCGGTGCACCACGTTGTTGCGCATCGTCCCGCCGTGCAGGGGGTGGGGATGGCAGACAACAGCGGCAGCCGGGGGCGTTGCGCCGCCGTCGGGGAGCCAAAGCTCGGCCTCGAGCTTCCCGACGGGGCCTTGGATCGTGACCTTCTCACTCATGGGGTGAGGAGTATGGGACAGCGGCCGCCCGGGGAGTACCCTCCACTGCCACCAAGTGCCGTCAACTGGACGGTCAAGGCGGAGTTCCCCACCCATGAATCGCGTCATCGCCCTCATCCGCGCCCAGCTCTCCGGCGAAGTTCTCGGGGAGCGCACGCCCGTCGCTGCCCTTGCCATGCAGGTGGTGGTCGCGACGCTTCTATGCCTCTTGGTGCGGAGTGAAGTGGGCCCCTACGGCTACGCGATCTTCGCGCTCAGCATTCCGCTCGCCCTCACGGCCGTGCCTCTTCTTGGGGAGCTCGCGCCGCTCCTCCGGGCTGACCCTGCCGAGGAGTGGGTTGGGGCCCAGCCCGTGAGCTCGCGGGATCTCAGGCTCGCCCGGGTGGGTACGCTCCTCATCATCGTGGGGATGCTCGCCCTCGCGGCGCTCGTCCCCGCCGCGCTTCTGGCTCCGGGGGGGTTAGGGATCCAAGGGCGCCTCGCCCTCGTGGCCTTCGGCCTCGCACAGACGTGGTGCCTCGCCGCCGCGCTGCTCGCCCTGCAGGTCGTGCTCACGCGTTTGCCTGGGCGAGGCGGTGAGAGCTTCCTCGTGCTGCTTCAGACGGCCATCTTCTTGGCCGTGCTGGTCGGGGCGCTGGTGGGCCTGCGGAGCCTGCCGACCCTAGAGTCCCTGAAGGGCTCCGAGGCAGGGCTCCTCGCCTTCCCGCCGGCTTGGTTCGCCAGCTTCGCTGCTCCCGCTGGGTGGGGCGTACCAGGCACGGTCGCGGCGATCGTCATCGCCTTCAGCCTCGTGGTGTTTGCCCTGGCGCCGTTCCCACCCGCACCGCGCGCGCAGTCCACCCATTCTGTCCTGTCGACCGTGCTGTTCCCCTTCCGCAAGCTGGCCGAGCTCCTGTGGGTCAACGATTCGGAGCGCGCCCCCTTCGCCTTCGTCTACGACGCGCTCCCCGCCGAGCGCGAATTTGTCCTACGCACCTATCCCCTCGTTGCCGCGCCGCTGCTCTTCCTCGCGCTGGGTGCGGATCCCACCAAACTCGAGGGGGAAGGGCTGTTCGCCCTCCTGCTCTTTGCACCCGCGGCCTACCTGCCATTCGTTTTGATGCACGTGCCCACAACCGCTTCGCCGGCGGCGCGCTGGATCGTGGACACCGCGCCACTCGACGACCGAACGGAGGACCAAGGAGCCATGAAGGCGGTCGCGGTGCGGCTCCTCGTTCCGCTCTATCTGGGCATCGGCGCCCTTGTCATGACGACAGCGAGCGTGGACCTTGGCCTCCGTCTTTGGCCTATCGCCGTCGCCGTCGGGCTCATCACTCTGCGAGTGCTCGTGGCCCGGGGCATGGCACGGCCGCTCTCGACCCCAGCGAACGACCTCATGACCACATGGAACGACGGCCTAGGCGGAACTCTGATGGCGCTCGCCGTGCTCATGACTCTGATCGCCGTCGCCGCTTGGCGCACCATCCCGTCCCCGGCCATCAGCTGGGCGATCCTTGGCGCCGTCGTCGTGCTTGAACTGTTCCTGAGCAAGCGCGGCCGAACGGCTTCCCCTGCCCAGTAGCCCGGTCAGGACAAGATGGACCTTCCCCATGCATCTCGCCAGAGCACTGGCGGTCCTTGCGGGTCCGTTGCACTTTTTCTACTAGTGGCTGCGTTCGCGTTGGTGGCCTCTCGCTCGCTGCCGACCCTGCGCCGAGATTCCGGCGCCTATGCAGACGGCCCCGTCTTGGATGGAGCGTTCTCAGCGGAGAGGGCGGCCCGGGACCTAGAGTGGCTCTGCGAAGAGCCTCATCCCATCGGATCCGAGGCCGGCGAACGCAATGCCTTGCGGCTCGTCGCGGAGCTCCAGCACCTGGGATTCGATGCTGAGGTGAAGAGGACTGAGCGGCGCCCCGTAGCCCTCAACGTGCTCGCGGTTCGGCCCGGCCTATCCGGCAGCCCAGGCGTGCTCTTCGTGGCTCACCACGACAGCACCCCGAGGGGCCCCGGTGCAGGCGACGACGGCGTAGGCGTTGTGGCTCTCCTCGAGGTCGCACGGGTACTCAACTCAGCGCGGTCGGACTTTCCGTCCATCGGCATTCTCCTGACGGATGGCGAAGAGGTGGGCATGCTTGGGGCCCGGGGTTTTCTGTCCGCGCGGTCCGGAATCCCCACCTCAACGGTCATCGTGAACGTAGAGGCTGTCGGAAATCGCGGCCCCACGGTTGTCTTTCAAGCGGGACCCAAGAACGCCGAACTACTCGACTGGTATAGCGAGGCAACCGCGCGTCCACACGCGAGCTCGCTAGCGGAGTTCGTCTTCGACGTCTTGCCCAACAACACCGATTTCACCGAATTCCGGCGTGCAGGGTACCGCGGGCTCAACGTCGCACTGGTGGGCGGATCAAGCGCCTACCACGCGCCGTTCGACACGCCCGCCAATCTCGATCGTCCAAGCCTCCAGCGCCTTGGGGATACGCTCCTCGCTCTCGCTCAAAGCGCAGACGAACTCAAACTGAGGCCAAGTGACCAAGAGAGACTCTTCCATAGCGCTGGAGAGTGGCATCTCTTCAGCGTCCCAGCGCGTTGGGGCCGCACCCTCGTAGTTCTTTTGGCCGTTGTCGGTCTCGCCGCCGTTTGGAGAACCGAGGAGACGCGGCCGACGGCATGGTCAGGAATCGCCGTCATCTTTGCGCCCCTCGGCGCCGCGCTCGCAGGCGATCAAGTGATTGGCCTTCTCGATTGGACCGTTGGCTCAGTCGCTAAGGCCATTGGGAATGAGTCCCCACGCGGTGACTTCGCGAGCACGGTCGTTTCCAGCGCGGGTTTCTTGATGACCGGCGCAGCCATCGCGCGCGTAGCTGTTGGACGCCTTGCGAGTGGCGCGAGCCTTCGCTACTGCGGCGCAGGTGTCACGCTCTTCAGTCTCGGTGCCATCGGGTTGCTCGCCGTCCATCCCGGCACAGCGTGGGTTCTGGCCGTCCCCATCGTGCCCGCCGCAGTGGCCACCAACCTCGCGAGGCGAGAAACGCCACTAGCCTATTGGGCTGGCGTAGCTCTTTGCCTCTGCCCCATCGCTTGGTTTGCAGGGATCTGGATGGACTTTGCCCTCCTTACGTCCATTCGGCCCCAGGTCATGGGCGCGATCTCCGGGGGCACGCTAGCTCTAGGACTCCCGCTCATCGCGCCTGTCTTCGGTCGATCCGCCTCCCGCGCCGACGGTTGGACGCTCTTCGCCGGCGTGGTCGGTGGCGTTCTCTTGGCGTTCAGCGCAGCTATCCGAGCTTTGGGTGCATGACAAGCTGACTCCCCTGGCTGGGCATCTACGAGAGAGATCTAACGCAAACCCGTCACCGGGGCAGACTTCGATCGGTCGCAAGGGGGAGG
>CAYQKK010000005.1:105727-127375 GCA_964417955.1 uncultured Planctomycetaceae bacterium | reverse complement strand
CGTCCATGTTGCCGAGGTAGAGGCACGACTCGAGGCCCTGTGAGATGTTGGCGAGCCCTCGGGTGATCTTCCTTGTGACGAAGGTCTCGCCGCGGCGGGGGCTCTCGTGGTTGAACAGTATGCCGTTGCAGGCGTACATGCCGTACGCCTCGCGGTAGTTGACCGTGATCCAGTAGGAGTAGAGCTTAGCGACCGCGTAGGGGCTTCTGGGGTAGAAGGGGGTGGTCTCGCTTTGGGGGGTCTCTTGGACCAGGCCGTAGAGCTCGCTCGTGGAGGCTTGGTAGAAGCGGGTCTTCTCTTCGAGGCCTAGGAAGCGGATGGCTTCTAGGAGGCGCAGGGTTCCGATTCCGTCGACGTCGGCGGTGTATTCGGGGACCTCGAAGCTGACAGCTACGTGGGACTGGGCGCCGAGGTTGTAGACCTCATCTGGTTCAACCTCGCGCAAGATGCGGGTGAGGTTGGAAGTGTCGGTGAGGTCGCCGTAGTGGAGGGTGAGCTTGGGGTTCGGGTCGTGGGGGTCCTGGTAGATGTGGTCAATGCGCTGGGTGTTCAGGGACGACGCGCGGCGCTTGAGGCCGTGGACCTCGTAGCCCTTCTCTAGGAGGAGTTCGGCGAGGTACGAGCCGTCTTGGCCCGTGATGCCGGTGATGAATGCCTTCTTGGTCATGGCAGGGGCTAGCGGAGGATGAACTGGTTGAGCTTGCTGAGGTTCTTCCAGGCGAGGGCGGTGGCGCCGCCGATGCCGTTGGTCCGAAGGGCGCGGTAGTCCTCGCGGCTCTTGCGGACGATCTTGCGGATCGACTGGTTGCTTTCGCCGCCGAGGCGCATCTTGACGAGGACTTCGGGGAGGTAGACGGCCTTCAGGTTGCCTCGGCCGAAGTAGCGCAGGATCGCGTCGTAATCGGCGGCGATGCGGTAGCTCGCGTCATAGCCGCCAAAACGCTCGATGACGGAACGGCGGAGGTAGAGCGTTGGGTGGGGGGGCATCCAGCCGCGCTTGAGTTTGTCGGGGGTAAACTCGCCGGCCTTCCAGTGGCGGATGATCTTGGACGTGTTGTCCTGGGCGACATAGTCGAGATCTCCGTAGACGGCGTCGACCGTGGGGTCTTCGAAGGCTGCGGCGACCTTGGCAATGACCTCGTTCGACGCGAACGCGTCGTCGGAGTGCATCAGGCCAATGACCTCGCCGGTGGCGAGGGCCATTCCTTTAGAGAGCGCGTCGTAGATTCCCTTGTCCGGCTCGCTGACGAGCACGGTGCTGTCGGTGCGTAGCGACTCAAGGATCTCGACGGAGCCGTCGGTCGAGGCACCGTCGATGAGGAGGTGCTCGATGTCTTGGTAGGTTTGGGATTGGACGCTCGCGATTGACTCTGCAACCGTGGCGACGCGGTTGTAGACCGCGGTGATAATGGAGACCTTCATTGGGGCGTTTGAGGTCTTCGCGCCGAATCTTCGTCCGGCAGGCGGGACTCAGTTCGAGTGGGGAGCGGGGAAAGAGTGTCTGTCTAGAAGTCGTTGGGGTCGGCGAAGTAGCCGACGTTGATGCGGAAGATCTTCTCTAAGAGGGATCTCGTCCAAGATGCCTTGGTATGACCGATCGAGATGACGTCGCCCGGCTTGATCGTTAGCGCTGATGCGCTGGCGAGACCGTTGCCTTTGATCTTGAAGGTGGCTGGGAGGATCTCGCCGGTCGTCAGGTCCTTGCGGAAGATCGTCGCGTAGGGCGGGTCCGCGACGCGGTCGACTCCGTCGGCAATGGCGATCGCCTGCATCAGGTTGTATTCGATCTCGGGCGGGTACTCGTGGGCGCCTGGGTTGCCGACGAGGCCGACGACCGTGAATCGGTCGGGCTCGTAGCGCTCGACCTCGATGCGCTCCCCGCCTTGGAGGGGCTGGTCGTAGAACGGGATGTTGAGGCCCCGGATGGGGAGGGCGACGACCTCGGGGGTCGCGTTGGAACTCTCGCTCCCTTCCGCTGGGCGGTAGATCAGGATCTTCCGCGCGCCGGCGATGATGTTGCCTACCGTTCCTGCGATGCCGCCTGCTGAAGCGAGGGCGCCCGAGAGACTGAGGCGGTTGCTCGTGATCTCGTGAATGCCGGGTTCCATGACCGCGCCGTAGATCGTGACCGGGAACGTTGTGGGTTCCTCGACCGTGACGACAATGCTCGGGGGCTCCTGAAGGTACTTGGGGAACACCTTGCTTGCGATGGCGCGTTCTACCTCGCGGACCGTCTTGCCGGTGGCGGCGATGTTGCCTGCAAGGGGGATGTCTATCGAGCCGTCATCTGCGACCCGCGCGAAGATCTGCGCCGGCTCCAGGTTCCCCGTCGACGCCTGGAGGGCAGAGCCCGTGTGGACGAGAGAGGCGGGGGCTCTTACGAGGAGGAGATCCCCAGGGATCAACGTGTAGGGGCCAGGTACTTGAATCGACTCAAGTAGGCGCTCCTCGTCAAACTCTGGCGTGATCGGGCCCGCTGCCATGAAGCGTGCGAGCTCTTCATCGTCGAGTGGGTACTGGGGCGCCGCGCAGCTTGTTGCCAACAGCGCGATAAGCGTGAATAGCAATCCCGGTCGCGGGCAGAAGAGGGGAAGGGTCTTCATGGCTGCGCGCTCTCCGAGGGACGGCTCGCTGGGGGACCATCTAGAATGGAATTCGCTGACTGTCTCATTGAATGTCGTTCCTTTCTAGCGACTGCAGCAGGTTCTCGGCCGCGGTGTGCTTTGGGTGGAATTGGATCACGTCTCTGAGTTCACGCCGAGCGCTGCGCTTGTCGCCTTCTGCGACCAGGAGCTTCGCGTACTCATAGCGCTGCTTTGAATACGGATCGACGCTGAGGAGACGGCGATAGAGATTGAGGGCACCCTCGGTCTCGCCCCGGCGCTCCTTGATGACCGCTAGACGGGCCAGTTCATGGGGCCTGGCCGTGGATCGAGCACAGGCGGCCACAAGCAGGTTCTCGTGGGTCTCGGTGAGCTCAGCGAGCAGGCCGTCGTCCGCCTTCGCTTTGCGGACGTGGTTGAGGAGACGCTCGGTCAGGCCGAGGTTGCCCTCGACCAAGGGAAGCGCAAGGTTGGGCTTCGCCAAGTCTCCTGCAAGGAGGTCGACCACCCCGTGCTTGGATGCACCGACGACCACGGCTCGATTGAGCTCCTCGATGGCCTCGGCTTCCTCACCGCGGCGCATGAGTTCGAATGCAGCGGCGAGGCAGGTGGATGGGTGGTGGGGGGCAAGGCTGCGGCCGCGCAGGATCCATTCACCGGCGAGCGTAGCGTCCGGGGCTTCTCGCTGCGGCTCTTCGGAGTCGAGCCACACACGCTTGAGCTGCCCTGCCACAGACCAGGCTGGTCCATGGGTGGGCCCGTGTTGGAGCGTCTGAAGTAGGCCTTCAACAGCTACTCGCGCCGGCGCGCTCAGTTCCGGGTTGGCGACGGGGTTCACAAGGGGCGCGTCAGCGCTGTGCCCCCGCGCCTCTGCGATCGCCCCATTCCAATTGGCGAGGGTCGCCCAGAAGAGATAGTCGGCGTTGGTGGGGTCCGCTGCGGCTGCTGCTGCCGTTTGCTCGATCAAGCGATGATGCTGCTCTTTCGTTCCTACGCCTCCGCTGCGCCCTAGCTGCTGACGAAGGTCTTCGGCAAGAAGCGCATTGGTATATGCTTCTTCCGCCTGGAAAGCGGCCGGGAGAGACTTAACGAGGAGTGCGGTCGTGCCGATCGCAAGCGTGGTCGCGATGACACGCGCTCTTATCGACTGGTGGATCGAGGTAGAGCAGCGTCCGAGCGCGGCACCTACGAGCGTGGCTATGGCCATTCCCACGGCGGGGATCTCGAGACCAAAATCCGAGAGGGAATGGAACGCAATGGCCGCCATCGAGAAGAGCACACCGAAGAGCGCCAAGTCCGTTCGGCTGGCCGTGCGCTTCAGCTGGCGCCAAATCACCGTGATCGTCAAGCCGAGAAAGCTCAGCCCGAAGAGCATCCCGAAGATGCCCGTCTCTGCGAAGACCTCCAAGTACTGGTTCTCTGCGTGCTGGGCCGTTCCGCCGCGCATCGCCGTATCAAAAGCTGGGAAGGCTAGCTCGTAGGTGCCGACGCCAGAGCCCAGTGCGGGGAAAGCGAGGGCCATGCTGGCGGTGTCGCGGATTAGCTCGAGGCGCATCGACATCGAGTCCGAGGGCGCCTCTAGTGTGCTTTGGAAGCGGTCTATGATGGGGTCGACGCCGAGGGCCAGGAGGCCCGCAAAGGCGACGAAGCCCATCCCGACCATGGGCCAGCCGATGCCCTCGACCTTTCGGGAAAGCTGCATGAGCCCGCCCATGATGGCGGCTGCGACGACCAGCGAGATGAGACCATTGCGGGAGGTAGACAAGACGACCGCGACTGCGCCGAGGGGTAGGAACGCGGTGAGGACCCTTTCTTGCAAGCTCGCTCCGTTCCACTGGAGGAGGCCTTGCAGCTCGATCTGGCGATTCGGTCCGCGATTGGCGGCTCGGATCAGGAGGGCGCCAATTGCGCACCCGATCGCAATGTTGATGAACTCAGAGTAGTGGCTGTACGAGGCGAAAGGCCCAGCCTTCGGGCTGCCAGGGCCCTCGAACGTCCAGTAAATCTTGTCGGCGCCGAGCAGGCTTTGGACCATGCCAATCAGCGCGACGAGCAGGCCGATCAGCGCAATGCCAGACAGAAGGCGGCGGAAGGCGCCGCGGCGGCGGTAGACCGTGGCGCCTACAAGCATCACGATGAAGGCGCATGTCACGAGGACGATGTCGGTCCTTGTGCCGTGGGGATAGACGCTGACCGTAGCGCTCGTCGCCTTGGTGCCCGCCGCTTCGGCTGCCGACTGCCATGCGGCAGCAGAGCCGGGGGAGATCATCTCCAGTAGTCCAATCGGGAGTGATACCAGTTGGAGCACGGCGACGGCCATGAACCCGGCCGCAGGTACGAACGCCCACGACGTAGTGATCGTCGCCTCTGGCTCCGTAATGCAGCGGACCGCGAAGATGGCAGCGATCAGTGAGCCCATCGCGATGAGCACGATGCGGCTCTGCGGCATGACTCCGCCGAACGCCAGCGGCAGGTAGAGCAGCAGCGCTAGGATCAAGCCCTCGAGGACTTGATCGATGCGCGGGGCGCTGTAGTCGAGGCCCCTGGACCGGCCGGAATTCGACGAGGCGGGACTCATCGAATGCTGACTGGCGAGGGGTTTGGAGTGGGCAGGCTCACGGGATATGAGGGTTGTTGCGGGCTTAGGATCGGATGGTCTCGCGGGTGGCGCGGAACCAGTCGTAGGTGTTCGAGATGCCTTCGCGGAGGCCACGGGTGCTCGTCCAGCCCAGGGAGGCGAGCTTGGAAACGTCGAGGAGCTTTTGCGGGGTGCCGTCGGGCTTGGAGGCGTCGTATTGGATCTCGCCTTGGAAGCCGGTGATCTCGGCCATCATGGATGCGAGCTCCGCGATGCTGATGTCGGTGCCGGTGCCCACGTTGAGGTGGCTGGTGGTGGGGGACGTGACGCTTTCTAGGTCGGCTCGCTTGAGGTTCATGACGAAGACGCAGGCCTCCGCGAGGTCGTCTACGTGGAGGAACTCGCGGCGGGGCTTGCCGCTGCCCCAGACCTTCAGGCTCGAAGCGCCGGAATGCGCGGCCTCGTCGAAGCGGCGCATGAGGGCGGGTAGGACGTGGGAGTTCTCGGGGTGGAAGTTGTCGCCGGGGCCGTAGAGGTTCGTGGGCATGACGGCGCGGTAGTCGGTTCCGAACTGGCGGTTGTACGACTCGCACGTCTTGATGCCCGCGATCTTCGCGATGGCGTAGGGCTCGTTCGTTGGCTCGAGGGGGCCTGTCAGCAGATGCTCTTCGCGCATCGGCTGGGGGCTCAGCTTCGGGTAGATGCAGGACGAGCCCAGGAACAGGAGGCGCTGGACCTCGGAGGCGTGGGCGGCCTCGATCACGTTCGCCTGGATCGCGAGGTTGTCGCGGATGAAGTCGGCGGGGTAGGTGTTGTTGGCGTGGATGCCTCCGACCTTCGCAGCCGCCAGGTAGACGTGGTCCGGTCGCTCGGCCGCCATGAACGACGACACCGCAGCTCGATCGGTCAGGTCCAAGTCCTTGCGGCCCGCCGTGACGATCGTGTCGCTGGGCACGCCGCCGAGTCGGCGCACCAAGGCGCCGCCCACCATGCCTGCGTGGCCTGCAACGAAGATCTTCATGATGGGGGGGGCGTGGCAGCGTCAGTTCAAGACGCACACAGCGAGCGGGAAACAGGGGGGCAAGGCGCGTCGGCTCTGGACAGGCAGAGTCGGAGCTAACAGCGCGGGAATCGATCTCGGGGAGATCGGGTGCGCTGGTTCGGCAGGCGCTCGGCGCATTGCCCCCCAACTCAGTAACGCGAGGGGGGAGGAGCGGCCGCCGGGTAATTGGGTGGAAATGTCCGGGGCGGGGCGCTTGGTGTCTCTGGGAGAGCGCCCCGCCCTGGGGGGCTAGTTGAACATGACTTGCACGGCGTCCGTGAAGTTGTTCATCGAGCTAATGTCGCGGTACCAGTACTGGAAGTTCCAGGTGTCGCCCGCCAGGACCGTGATGAAGCCCGTCGGTTGCGGCCACATGTTGAAGTCCGGAGAGAAGCTGACCGTGCTGCCGGCGCCCGTGTTTTGGACGTCGTTGTTGAAGCGGCCCACGGGGGCTCCGGCGATGCAGAGGTTGCCCTCGCTGCCTGCGGGGTTCGGCACGAAGACCTGGCCCATCGAGGTGATGAAGTAGCCGTTCGACATGCTCGGCAGGAACTGGGCGTTCAGGGTGAACGCGTCGTCCGCCACGGTTGCGCTGCCGGTTGCGAAGATGTGCGCGCCGGCCCCGGTCGAGTTCGGGTTCGAGAAGCAGAACTTCTCGCCGATCGGCGTGCCGCCGGTGCGGTCGAAGTTCAGGTCGTACGCGGCGCAGCCCACGGAAGTAAACTGGGAGAAGACGTCCACGCGCAGGATGTAGCTCTGGGTCTGACCGCTCGTGTTCTCGAGGGAGACGTTCTCTATTCCGGTGGTGGAAAGCGAGGCGTCCAGGACGCCCGCGAACGTGTCGCAGGTTGCGTCATCCAGGTAGAGGAACAGGTCGAGGTCCGACACGGAGTCGTCCAGGGTCATCGTGACGTCCAGCATCTCGCCGTTCTTCAGGGTGATCCGGTAGTAGTCGAGGTCGCAGACGGAAACGCGCAGGTTCGGCGTGAAGCCTTCGGGCAGCTGAACCGCGTCGGCGCAGCTGTCGTTGTCCTCAAGGCCGTCGTCCATGGCAACGCAGCCCTCGTCGGTCTCAAGGATCAGCTCGTACACGCCGCAGCCCGTGTTGGCGCCGAAGCCGAAGACAAAAACCTCAAGGACCACGTCTGCGGGGGTTGCGCCGCAGTTGAAAACCCGGACGTTCTCGATGTCGGTGGTGCCGCCGGAAGACGTGATCAGCGTGCTGCAGTCGCTGCTGAAGACGTTCAGGTCGATGTCCGAGGCGATGTGCAGGAAAGCGGCCGTGGCGTCGAGGAACCCGCCCGCCGGGATTGTGACGCGGTAGAAGTCCGGGTCGTCGCCTTGCTCGCGGGTGAGCAGGTTCTGGTAGGTGCCCGGGGCAAGCGGGACAGCGTCGAGGCACGTGTCGTTGTCCTCGAAGTCGTCGTCGATGCGATCGGCGCAGCCCACGCAGCTGGCGCTGAGGTCAGAGCCGAGCACGAGCCAGAACGACCCGAAGGCCGGGTTGCCGGTCGCGGGGTTGTAGCCGCCCTCGTTAAAGCAGTTGTCGCCGTCCGCAGGGTTACGGTCGAACCACTGGTCCACGGTGCTGAGGCCCGATCCGCTCGATGCGCCCGGGTTCTGGAAGGTCGTCGCGTCGCCCGTAGGGGCGAAGACACCGGGACGAGCACCGACGATCGGGCCCGTTTGGGTGCCGGGGTCCGAGGTCAGGTTCAGGGCCCAGCCGAAGCGGTCCGAGATCTCATCGTCGTACTTGCCGTCGCCGTCCGCACGCATGCAGAACTCGAAGCCCGTCATGTTGATGTCGAACGTGTACGGGGTGAGGCCGCCGGGGTTCACCGTGCCCGGCAGGCCGGTGACCTGCAGGTCGAGGATCGGAACGCCGTTCGCCTCGGGGGCCGTGCAGGTGTCGTACTGATTGAAGAGGCCCACGCGGGCGCTGATCGTGCTTCCCATCGGGGCATCCGTTGCGTACGCGAACTGGATGTCCGTGATGCGATAGCTGTTCGCGGTGCCCGCGAAGCTGACGGGTGAGGCGCTCACCGGCGACGTCAGGCTCGGGACGCGACCTTCGTCGAAGACGGTCGTGTCATCGTTGATGTCGTAGAAGACCGCGGTGTAGTTGTTGTTCGCGTAGATCACGTCGCTCGTTCCGCCCTGGAACGAGGACGTTTCCCCGGCTACGGCGGGGACGAACTCGCCGGTGGCGACGTAGTACGTGCCGGCGTGGATGGGCGGCGCTTCCGAGGAGAGGCGCTGCATGCGGGACGTGGACTGCGCGCCAGCGCTCGATGCGAGCACGAGGGCGCCCAGGAGAAGGCAGGACTGCTTGAGCATGAGGAACTCGAGTGGAATGAACTCGGATCAGTTGGAGAGGAAGCACAAACGAGCCACGCAGTTCCGTAGACGCGCCTGAAGTGGCGCGCGTGCGGGGGAGAGCGATGAGTTCCTTCCTTTTGGCAGGCTGGATGCTCGGGGACGCGTTCGTGCGAGTAGAACGACACCGCGACTATAGGGGAAACCGAGTCCCGTAGATGGGAATTGGTGACCAAATTGTGGCCTCTTGACTGGAAGACAGCTGAAGCCAAATGACGCGGGGTGAGGTGTCTCGATTTAGGGCGATATCTCCCAATGCGAGAGGCGCTTCAGGCGCTAGGCGCGGCGCGCCACGCCGTCATTGCCGATCACCCACGGGGTCCACAGGAGGACCGGCGGCGACAGGTCGAAATCGCTCTTGCGGGCGCGGACCGTGACCTCTTTGAGCTCGATGTGCTTGGCCTCGGGGGCCTCCTCGATGTCGGAGATCGCGGCCTCGAACGTGGCCTCGAGTTCACGCATCTCTTCCTCGCGCTCTTTGAGCTCGCGCTCGGCGCGCTCCACGTCCTGCTTCTCCTTCGCGACCCGGGTGCGGGACTTCATGGCGCTGCTCGCGCGGCGCATGTTCGTGGCGCTCACGCGCTTGCGCGAGAAGAGGGCGCCGAGCAGCGACGAGCCCATGGACAGCCACGAGTTCGACGACTTCTCTTCGAGCTGCTCCTCTTGCACGCCCAGCTTCTCGTGGGCCTTGCGGATGCGCTCCTCCGCGCGGTCGATCTTGGTCTTGAACTTCGCGCGGAGCTTCTCCATCGCGAGGTCGCGCTTCTCGACGTGGGCCTGGCGCGTGCGCGCTCGGAACGCGGCCTGCGTCTCTTCGGCCTCGGACTTCAGCTTGGTCACCGGGTCCTTGTACATCTCCATCGAGCGCGAACGGTAGATCTCCGCCTTGATGCCCTTGTGCCAGCGGTTCCACGTGCTGACCTTCTTCGCCGTCGAGGGCAGATCGCCGAACTGCGCGCCCTTGCGGGGCCGCTTGCCGCCGCGCGCCGGGAAGATCTCTTGCTCCTCGACGCGGGCCTCCTCCCAGTCGACCGCGGGCTCCTCTTCGGCGATGGGGGAGTGACAGTAATAGGTCACCCATTCGTCGAGGGCCATGGGCGAGCTCGCGTAGTGGGTCTTGGCTTCGATGTAGAGGCCGGGGCGATAGAGGATCGTCGCGTCCTCGTCGGGCTCTTCGTTCAGGGGCAGGAAGCGCTCGACGATCCCGTCGGGCAGCTCCGGGCGCAGGGAGGCGGCTTCGAAAGCCGCGGCCTTTGCCTTCTTCGCCGCGGCCTGGGCCGTGGCCTCTTCCTTGGCAATCGCCTTGAGCTTGGACTCGGCGCGCACGGCCTTCGGGGCCTTCGGATCGGCCTTGTCCTTGGCGGTGACGCGCTCGATCTCCGGGCGGGTCAGCGGGCCGCGAAGGTACGAGAGAACCCACCGCGTTTGGAAAAGCGCGGGCGCCTCCTCGTGCACGTTGTGCAGGAGGAACGTGCGTTTTTCCATGCCGGAGAGCATCTTCTCGAGGGTCTGACGATCCAGCCCGCCGCCCTCTCCGAGGGAGCCTTGGAGGCCGTCGAGCACGCGCAGCTTGTCGCGCTCGGTCTGCAGCCGGCCCAGGAACCACGTGCCGCAGTTCGACAGGCCCTTGTAGTCGAGATCGACCGGGTTCTGGGTCGAAAGGATCACCCCGAGGCCGAACGCGCGCGCCTGCTTAAGGAGTGTCAGCATCGGCTTCTTCGACGGCGGGTTCGCGGTCGGCGGGAAGTAGCCGAAGATCTCGTCCATATAAAGGAGAGCGCGCAGGCTGCTCGTGCCCGGCTGGGTGCGGACCCACGACAGAATCTCGCCGAGCAGCACCGTCACGAACGACATGCGCTCTTCGTCGGAGAGGTGGCTGATCGACAGAACGCTAAGGCGCGGGCGGCCGTCGGGCGCGTAGAGCAGACTCTGGATATCGAGGGGCTCGCCCTCCAGCCACGCGGCGAAGCCGGGGGACGCGAGCAGTCCGTTGAGGCGCATAGCGAGGGCCGCGCGGTCGCCCTTGGAATAGAACGTCTCCAGGTCGAGGACGCCGAGCTTCTCGAACGGCGGCGACTGGATCGCGCCGATCATCTCGCCGATGCCGAGGCTCATGCCGCGGCTCCAGCAGTGCTGCAGGATGTTCGCGATCAGGATCGCTTCGCGGCTCTTCACCGGATCAGGGTCGATGCCAACCAGCGACAGGAGGCCGGCCGTCGTCGCCTGCACGCGGTCGCCCAGGGACTCGGCGTCGTCGATCACCGCCTGGGGCGGCGCGTCGAAGCTCTTCAGCATCGTGATCGGGTGACCCGTTTTGCTGCCGGGGGTCCAGATCTTCACTTGGGCCGCGTCGCGCAGGCGCTTGATACGCTTCTTGTCCTGGCCCCACTTGCCGATGCCGTTCGCCCACAGCTCGGACGTGAACTTCGCGTGCTCGGGCACCGTCTTGCCCGCGCGCTGGGCGGCGCCTTCGTCGACCCAGGGCTCGAAGTCCTCGGGGCGCAGCTGGGGGAAGTTGAGCGCGAGGTTGCCCATGTCGCCCTTGGGGTCGACGATGATCGCCGGCACGCCGTCGATGGCGGCCTCCTCGAGGAGCCCGACCCCGAGGCCGGTCTTGCCCGAGCCGGTCATCCCGACGATCACGGCGTGGGTGCAGAGATCCTTGGAGTCGTAGAGGAGGGGCCCGGGATGGGTTTCGCCCGTCTCGGTATCGACCTCGCGGCCGAGGTAGAAGGCGCCCAGTTTCTCGAAGTCCGCCGCATTGCTCGCTTGTTTGCTCATTTCAAACGCGAGGTTACCGCCTGGCGTGATGCAATTTGAATCCCAGTCACTTGGAAACCGGGCTTCCCCTCGTCTCTACTGGTGGCTCCCCAGCTCGCTTGCCCGCCAGAGTCCTGAAGTACGCTCCGCTTGACGGATCGTTTAGCCGTCATGACCCGTCTCGCCGCGCCCGCTCTCGTAGGGCCCGCCCTCCTTGGGATTGTCGCCGTCAGCGCCCTCGCCGGTTTCGGCGCAGGCTTCCTGATGGGCCAAAGCCCCACCCCCGTCTCCGCTGCCGAAAGCCAGCCGCTCATGCTGGGCCCCGAGGATGACGCCGATGCGCCGCTCGACCGCACAGGTGACGACCAGCTCGTGGGCGTCCAAGCTATGGCGCTGCGATCGGACGACCTGACTTCGACGCTCACCCCGGCCGAGCAGCTCGCTCCGCCCGAGTCGCTGCTCAACGCCGAGATTCGGCGCACGAAGGCGCCGGCCATCGAGATCCCCACGGGCACCGCGATCATCGCCGGGGTCGTCAAGACCAAGGAAGGGGATCCGCTTGAGGGCGTCGAGGTCCACGCCCTTCCCATGCCGCCCGCCATGAAGACGTCGCGCTCGTCTTCGGATCGCAAGGTCCGATCGGCCCGCCGCGACCTGCGCGAGGTGCTCGACAAGGCCGCCGAGGAGTGGGCCGAGAGCGAAGGGGCCGCGCGCTCGGCCGTCACCGACGCCGAGGGCAAGTTTCGCATCGAGGGTCTCGTGGACCTCGACTTCAGGGTTCGGGCCGAGGCGGAGGGCTACTCCTTTGGCACCCGCGAGTTCAGCGTCGTCAACCCCGTCGAGAAGCCCGACGCCGTGGTGAAGATCGAGGCGGTGGAACTCGTGGGGATCCAAGTCAGCGTCGTCGACGAGAACGGCGTCGCGCTCGAGCGCGCGATCGTCAGCGCCAACGGAACGCGGCTTGAGTGGACCGCCGATGATCCGCTCGTCTACTCCACGAGCCAGCAGTTTTCGGTCCAAGCTTTCTCAGAGCCCATCCCGACCACCCGCGGCTCCCAAGTGGCGCGCCAAGTGTCGGAGTCGGTCAACGTGGATGCCGTCGCCGAGCCCGATCGAGTCGTGACGCTGACCCTGGAAACCGCCTGCATCGTCATGGGCACTATCGTCGGCGAGAAGGTCGACTCGAAGAGCTGGCAGAACGTCTACGCCATCCCTCTGCGCCCCGATGAGCCGTTCGACGACACGGTGCCACAGTCCGACGACATCGAGAGCTACGCCCGCGAGGACAGCTTCGTCTTCGGCGATCTCATGCCAGGCCGCTACGCGATCTGCTTGATCGGCCCGGGCAACATGGCCGTCGACTACGAGATCCTCGACGTCGAGCCTGGCCTCAAGGAGATCACGCTCGATCGAGAGGTCTTCGATAGCTCGAAGTATCTCACCGTGAGTGCGCTGTCTCCCCGCGGCACGACGGTGCGCAGCTTCAACGCGCGGCTTGAGTACCAGAAAGATGGCGGGGAGATCTCGGACACCTGGCTGAACAGCAGCTCGATGCCCGATGGCGCTAGACTCCTGAACGTCGTCGACTTCACGGAGTTCGACTACGACGCGTGGCCCGCGGGAACGAAGGCTTGGGTGGCGGTGACCTCGTCGGTGTACGGCAAGGTGCGCATCCCGCTGTCCAGCGGCCAGCGCGAAGTGGTCGCGCAGTTTTCCGAGCCGTGCGAGCTGACCGTCCGGCTGTCGGGTGATTTCAGCATGGGCGGCTTCGTGATCCGCATCAAGGAAGGCGAGTCGGATCGAACCGAGCCTCCCGTGATCGCGACCGCGCGGCAGGGGCGAGGGCGCAGCGGCCCGCGCATCGACGCCCGCGGCGTCGCCAAGTTCCGCGCGCTCAGCCCCGGCCCGGTGACCGTCACGCTTACCCAGTCGAGCTCTTGGTGGGGGAACGGGCGCGAGCTCGCCGAGGAGGACATCGTGCTCTCCGGGGCCGACCACCAGGTGTCCCTTGAGGTGCCGACGGTGAGTGCGCTTGAGATCCTGGTGACCCCGTGCAGCGAGCGGCGCTACATCACGCTCACCACGGAGGACGAGGACGGCGAGGAGCACCACGTGGGCTGGATGAACACGACCGAAGACGGACGCGCGACCTTCCGCGGCCTGACCCCCGGCGAGTACGAGGTCCTCGACCAAAAGTCCGGGGCGAAGCTGAAGGCGACGGTCCCCGGCCCCGAGCTGCGCATCGACCTTTCGGAGCACGTGACGAAGCTTCAGATCTCGGTCAACAAGCTCGACGGCAAGCTGACCGAGTGGGGGCTCGTGGGCGGCGACCTGATCGTGGCCGTCAACGGCGATCCCATCGAAGACTCCGAGACGCTGCTCGATGCGGTTCATTCAGATGACGTGACGGTGACGGTGGAGCGGGGCGACGAAACCCTAGAGCTCGATCTGAGCCGCTATCCCCGCAAGACCCGCGACGGCAACCCGCTCGGCGGCTGGATCAGCATCCATAGCGACTGATCGGGGGGCCCGCACGCTCCGGGCGCGGTCTCGCGTACCATGGGGGCTCTCCTCGAGCGACCCATGACTCTGTCCAGCGACCACCCGCCGATCCCGCTTGTGCCCCCCGGCGCAGACGGCAGCCGCATCCCTTCTGGGATGGAGGCGCTGCGCAACGTGGGGATCTGCGCCCATATCGACGCGGGTAAGACGACGCTGACCGAGCGGATCCTCTTCCAGACGGGGATGGAGCGGCACATCGGTCGCGTGGACGAGGGCACCTCGGTCATGGACTGGATGAGCGAGGAGCGCGAGCGGGGGATCACGATCACGGCGGCCGCGACGCGGGTCAGCTGGAAGGACGTGGAGATCAACCTCGTGGATACGCCGGGGCACGTGGACTTCACGGTCGAGGTTGAGCGCTCGATGCGGGTGCTCGATGGGGCGGTGCTGGTGCTGGACGCGGCCGCGGGGGTCGAGCCCCAGACGGAGACCGTTTGGCGCCAGGTCCAGCGGCAGTCCGTGCCCGCGATCGGGTTTGTGAACAAGTGCGAGCGGCCCGGGGCCGACGTTTTGGCGTGCGCTGCGTCCGTAGAGGCCCGACTCGGGGCGAAGGCCGTTGTGATCGCCTACCCGATGGGCGGCGGGGATACGGAGACGCCCCTGACCGGGATCGTCGACCTCGTCCACCGCCAGGCGTATGGGGTCGTGAAGCCCGGAGCGACCGGGGAGGAGGGGCAGATCGACCTGCCCGACTCGGTCGCCGACGAGGTAGATGTGCTGCGCGCCGAGCTGGTGGAGGTTCTCGGGGATCTCGACGACGGCCTCTGCGAGCGGATCGCCGACGGGCATGAGCCCACGGGGGACGAGATTGCGGCGGCGCTGCGGCGGGTGGTGATCCGCCAGGAAATCGTGCCGCTATTGTGCGGGGCGGCCCTTTCCGGCCATGGGGTGGCGCTGCTCCTCGACGGGATTGCGGCCTACCTGCCGTCGCCGGTGGACGTGCCCGTGCCGCCTCGGTTTGTGGCCGATGGGGGCGCCGACGCCCCGGACGGGCCGCCGCCGGAGCCCCTCGCCCTCGTCTTCAAAGTGCATTCGACGCACCGGCGCGGCGAGCGGAACGACGTCACCTTTGTCCGGGTCTACTCTGGCACGATCGCGAAGGGAACGCGGCTCTGGAATGACCGCTCGGGCGTCACGGAAGAGGTTCTCGGGGTGCTGCGGATCCACGCGGCGGACGTCGAGCACATCGGCGTCGCCACCGCCGGGGACGTGGTCGCGCTGAGCGGACTCCACGCCACGGGCACCGGCGATACCCTTGTGCCCGAGGGCTGCAAGGTGCGCTTGGAGCCCCCGACGCTGCCGGCCCCCGTGCTCGGCTACCTCGTGGAGCCTGTCCGCGATGAGGAGCGACTGGCGTTGCGGGATGCTCTGGAGCGGCTGGCCCGCGAGGATCCATCGCTGAGGCTCGCGGAGGACGCGGCCAGCGGCCAGTGGCTGCTGGAGGGCATGGGGGAGCTGCACCTGGAGATCGCCCTGGCGCGTATGAGCTCCGAATTCGGGGTGACGCCGCGGGCTAGCACGTATCGCGTCGCGTTTCGGGAGATGGTGACAGAGCCGGCTTCGGGCAGCGGCGAAATTGAGCGGGTGGTGGACGGCGTCCTCGGGCGCACCGTCGTCGGCGTGGAGATCCGGCCCTCGGGCGGCGGAGAGGTCGGGCGCGGCCTCGGCGTCTCGGTGGCCGATTCGGTCGAGCTGGAGCCCTCTTCCTCGAGGTCGCTTCGCGGGGCGCTGATGGGCGAGGCCCAGTCGGGACCCCTGGCCGGGTACCCGCTGCGGGGGGTCGAGATCACCGTGACCTCCGTATCGCTGGCGGACGCAAGCGGAGACGGCGATGGGGGCGTCCTAGAGACGGCGGCCGAGCAGGCGGCGGTGGCGGCGCTTCGCGACGCGCTGAAAGCGGCCAAGTCCGAGGGGCTCGTCACGGTGATGGAGCCCACCATGACCTTCGTCGTCGAGACCCCGGACGATGTCTCCGGCGGCGTCATCGGCGACCTGAACAGCCGGCACGCGGCCATGGACGAGGTCATCTCTACAGGGACCGAGTCGCGGCGCGTTACGGGAAAAGCCCCGCTAAGGGCTCTTCTCGGCTATTCCACGGCGCTGCGGTCCCTCAGCAAGGGGCGTGCAACGTTCAGCATGCAGCCTGCGGGCATGGCTCCGTTCGCCGGCGAAATCGGCGGCGCGGCCAGCCGCACGAATTAGAGGGCCAGGGAGCCTTGGCGAGCGCAGAGCGGGGGAAGCAAGAATCATTTGAAGGAATCTGCTTCAGGCCGTTGACCGCCGAGGGGCACGTTCATACTCTCTTCGCCCCTTACCCGAACGGAATGGGTTCTGGCGCAGCGCAGATCGACTGAGACGACTTCTGCTTCCCACAGGAAGCTCCCCCCGAGTCCCTCCACCGGATCTGCTGCTTCCCGGAGTTCCCGCCGAACGGGGCAGTTGCTGTTTGTCCCCCTCAAGCGGCCGTGAGACCCCACCTCGCGGCTTCCACGGGCCCCCTCTCAGCACCGACCCACATCTAAACCACCGAACATGAGCGACCGCATTCAAATCCGCATGGAGGCCTACGACCACGAAGCACTCGATTCGTCGAGCGCCGAGATCGTGGAGACCGCCAAGCGTACGGGTGCCCGCGTGCAAGGGCCCATCCCGCTTCCCACGCGCATCGAGCGCTACACCGTGCTCCGGTCGCCGTTCATCGACAAGAAGAGCCGCGAGCAGTTTGAGATCCGAACGCACAAGCGCCTGATCTACATCTCGGAGCCGACGCCGCAGACCGTCGACTCGCTCTCGTCCCTCAACATGCCGGCGGGTGTCGATATCCGCATCAAGGCCTGATTCTCTCACGATGTTCGCGCTTGCTGGCCTTCTTTGGCTGGCAGAGGCGAGCATCGCTCTTTTCTACTTCTCCGCCGCGTGGCCAGGCGTTGCCGCAGCATTCCGCTGTGGCGCTGGTCGAACCGGCATCCCTCCAGGGGGCCTAGCCCCTTGGATTCACTACTCCCCCTATGCTCCTACGCAGCATGGGATGGGGGCTCCGGCTGGTCCGGCGCTGCCATTCCTCGCGGCCTCTAGGAGCGGAAGATATGACGCTACTTCTGGGACGCAAGAGGGGCATGACACAGCTCTTCGCCGACGACGGTACCGTGACTCCGGTCACGGTCGTTGAGGCGGGGCCCTGCACGGTCATGCAGCTCCGCACGATGGAAACGGACGGCTACAACGCCGTCCAGCTCGGCTTTGAGGACAAGCGGGACAAGATCTCCGCGAAGCCCCAGCGCGAGGCTGCTAAGAAGATCGGTACCGCTCCGAAGCGCTTTTTGCGCGAAGAGCGCCTGACGTCGGCCCCCGAGGTCGAGGTCGGTCAGCAGATCACGGTCGAGGTCTTCGAGGCCGGTGCGCTCGTCGACGTGACGGGCACCACCAAGGGCCGCGGTTTCGCCGGTACGATCAAGCGCTACGGCTTCGCCCGCGGCCCCAAGACGCACGGTTCCATGAACTACCGTCGTCCTGGCTCCATCGGCTGCTCGGCCTACCCCGGTCGAGTCTTCAAGGGCAAGCGCATGTCGGGCCACTACGGCGCCAAGCGCAAGACGCTCAAGAACCTCGAGATCATCCGCGTGGATACCGAGCGCAACGTCCTTCTCGTGAAGGGTTCGATCCCTGGCTACAACGGTAGCTTCGTTCAGATCCGCACGGCACGCACCGGCGTCAAGAAGGGCTAGAAGGAACAGCGATGAAAGTCAAAAGCTACAAGGCCGGAAGCGTGGGTGAGGTCGAACTCGACGCTCTCCCATTCGGCGAGAAGATCCTCTACCGCACCCTCAAGGACGCGGTCGTCATGCACATGGCGAACCAGCGCCAGGGCACGGTCAGCACCAAGGGCCGCAGCCAAGTCAAGGGTACGAACAAGAAGCCGTACAAGCAGAAGCACACGGGTCGCGCTCGTGCGGGTGATGTCAAGTCGCCCATCTGGCGCGGCGGCGGCACGGTCTTCGGGCCGAAGCCCCGTGACTACAGCTACCACATGCCGGCCAAGGCACGTCGCGTCGCTCTGCGCAGCGCGATCGCAGGCAAGCTCTCCGATGGTGAGCTCGTCGTGGCCGACCTCGGTGATTGGAACGAGCCGTCCTCGAAGTCGGCGCGCAAGGTCCTCGCTGACCTGGGTTCGCCGCGACGCGCGTGCGTCGTGATCTCCGAGCGCAACGATCACCTCTACAAGTCCTTCCGCAACTTCCCCCTCGTCCAGGTACGCACGGCCGCCGAGCTTTGCACCTACGACGTGGTGAACGGTGGAATCATCATCGCGGAGCAGGGCGCCATGGACGCGCTTGCCACCCGAGTCGGCGCCAAGACCAAGACGGAGACGAACTCGTGAGCCAGCATCTCGATCGCTTCTACAGCATCATCAAGAAGTCCCACGTGACCGAGAAGGCCACCACGGACACCCTGAACCGCAACGCCTACCACTTCGTCGTTCCGACGAACGCGAACAAGATCGAGATCCGCCACGCGATCGAGAGCCTGTTCGAAGTGAAGGTCGAGTCGGTCAACACGCTGACGAAGAACGGCAAGGTTCGCCGTCGCGGTTACGTCAAGGGCCAAAAGCCCGACTGGAAGAAGGCCATGGTGACGCTCAAGGAGGGCGACTCGATCGACATCTTCTAGGTCCGAGCTCACTCGGATCCCTGAAGCGAGCCACACGGGCAACAGTCCGGCTCCCTCGACACAAGAACAGCTATGCCAATTCGCAAGTACAAGCCCACGTCCGCAGGTCGCCGCCACGGCAGCGTCCTGACGTACGAAGAGATCACAAAGACCAAGCCGGAGAAGTCCCTTCTCCGTCCGCTCAAGAAGTCGGGTGGTCGCAACAACTACGGTCGCATCACGGTGCGTTTCCGTGGCGGTGGCAACAAGCGCCAGTACCGCCTGATCGACTTCAAGCGCAACAAGGACGGCATCCCCGCCCGCGTTCACGCCATCGAGTACGATCCCAACCGCACGTGCTTCATCGCGCTCCTGCACTACGCAGACGGCGAGAAGCGCTACATCCTCTGCCCGATCGGGCTTGAGGTTGGGCAGACGGTCCTGTCCGGGCCCGACGCCGAGCCGAACCCCGGCAACGCGAAGATGCTCCGCGACATCCCGATCGGTGTCCAAGTGCACAACGTCGAGCTCCAGCCCGGCCGCGGCGGCCAGATCGTCCGCTCGGCAGGCACCACGGCTCAGCTCACCGCCCGCGAGGGTAACTACGCGATCGTGCTGCTGCCCTCGGGCGAGCTCCGCCGCGTCCACGTGACCTGCCGCGCCACCATCGGCCGCGTCGGGAACACGGACCACCAGAACGTCAAGCTCGGCAAAGCCGGTCGCAGGCGTCACCTGGGCCGCCGTCCGCACGTCCGCGGTACGGCCATGAACCCGGTCGACCACCCCATGGGTGGTGGTGAAGGCCGGACATCGGGTGGTCGTCACCCATGTTCGCCGACCGCAGTTCTCGCCAAGGGCGGCCGCACCAGGCGCCGCAATCACCCGACCGACGTTTTCATCATTCGCCGCCGCAAGAAGAAGTAGTGGGGCGGGCCGCCTAGTTCGATCTCTCGGGCGCGGCAGCTCATCAACCCAACCACTCAAGCGCGCTACTAAGGACAGCCATGTCAAGAAGCATCAAGAAGGGCCCCTACATCGACGTCAAACTCGAGAAGAAGGTCCTCGCACAAAACGAAGCCGGCACGAAGAACCCGATCACGACTTGGGCCCGGGCCTGCACCATCTCCCCCGACTTCATCGGTCACACGTTCATGGTCCACAACGGCAAGTTGCACGTGAAGGTCCAGGTGAGCGAGGACATGGTGGGGCACAAGCTCGGTGAGTTCGCGCCTTCGCGCAGCTTCCGGGGTCACACCAACAAGAAGGAAGGGGCCAAGGCTGGTCGCTGATCCGCCTAGGAGCACTTACCCATGAAAAACGAGATCATCAAAGACCTCGGCGGATTCATCGCCCGGCACCGCTACGCGCGCATCTCTTCGCGCAAGGCACGCCTTGTGGCGGACGTCATCCGAGGCCGCAACGCGAACGACGCGCTGGAGATCCTGGAGCTGATGCCCCAGCGTGGCTCTGCCTTCTTCGCGAAGATCGTCGGCTCGGCGATCGCGAACGCTTCGCAGGACGAGAGCGTCGACACCAACGACCTGATCATTGTGGACTGCCGCGCTGACGACGGTCCCATGCTGAACAACCGCCTGCGCTATCGTCCCGGCCCCCAGGGCCGTGCGATGCCGTACGCGAAGAAGACCGCACATCTCACTGTCATCGTCGCTCCGATGAGCGCGGTTGGTGCAAACACCAACGCGGCTGACGCCGACGCAGCCAACGCCTAAATCCCATGGGACAAAAGATCCACCCAACCGGCTACCGAGTCGGCATCATCGAGCCATGGGCCTCCCGTTGGCACGGCAGCAAGCAAGACTTTGCGCGCCTGCTTCTGCAGGACAAGCAGGTCCGCGACCACGTCATGAAGGAGTACGGCTCGGCCGGTATTCCGCGCATCGAGATCGAGCGCACCAGTGACGCCGTCAACGTGATCATCTACACGGCGCGCCCCGGCGTGCTCGTGGGACGCAAGGGCGTCCGCATCGATGCTCTCAAATCTGACCTCCAAGGCGTCACGGGGACCACGGTCCACCTGACGATCCACGAGATCAAGCGCCCCGAGCTTTCCGCAGGCCTCGTGGCCGAAGGCATCGCCGAGCAGCTCAAGCGTCGCATGGCTTTCCGCCGCGCGGTGAAGAAGGCGGTTCAGTCCACGATGCAGGCCGGCGCCCTCGGCGTGAAGGTCATGATCAACGGTCGCCTCGGCGGCGCTGAGATGGCCCGCCAGCTCCAAGAGCGTGAAGGCCGCGTGCCGCTGTCCACCCTGCAGGCCAACGTTGAGTACGGCACCGCGCTTGCGCGTACCGGCTACGGCGTCATCGGCGTCAAGGTCTGGATCTACAAGGGCGACATCGAGCGCGGCGAGAAGATCAACTACCGCGTCACCTCGGCAGCCGGTGGTCGTTACGACCGCGGTGGACCTGGCGGCGCACGTCGCGGCGGTGGTCGTCGCGGTGGACGTGGACGCGGCGGTAGCCGCGGGGGCGGCGGCGGTCGCGGCCCGAATGCTCCCCAAGGCTCCATCCAGGAAGGTGGTGCGTAATGGCTTACATGCCCCGGCGCATCAAGCGCCGCCGCGTATTCCGCGGCAAGATCAAAGGCCTCGCCACGCGCGGCAACCGAGTGAACTTCGGCGACTACGGGCTCCAGGCCCTGGACGCTGGTTGGATCACCGGCCGTCAGCTTGAGGCTAGCCGTATTGCGGCGAACCGGGCCACGCAAGGCTCCGCCAAGATCTGGATCCGAGTCTTCTGCCACAAGCCCATCTCCTCCAAGCCCGCTGAAACCCGAATGGGTAAGGGTAAGGGCGACGTGGACTTCTGGGCAGCCGAGGTCAGGCCGGGAACGATCCTGTTCGAGCTTGGCAACGTCACCGAAGAGAAGGCGAAGCTCGCCTTCAAGCGGATCGCGCACAAGATGCCGATCAAGGTCCGGATGGTGAAGAGGGTCCCTACCACCTAAGGGTGGTGAGCTAGCTATGAAAGTTGAAGACATCCGCGCCAAGAACGACGCGGAGCTCGAGTTCGAGCTCAAGAACATCAAGAAGGATCTCTTCGAAGCGCGTTTCCGCGCCTCGA
>CAYQKK010000005.1:87912-105627 GCA_964417955.1 uncultured Planctomycetaceae bacterium | reverse complement strand
TTCGAGCTCAAGAACATCAAGAAGGATCTCTTCGAAGCGCGTTTCCGCGCCTCGATGGGAACCGACGCGAAGACGGGCCGCATCCGCGAGATGCGCCGCACCGTGGCGCGCATCACCACTGTCCTGCACGAGCGCTCCATGGGCGTCCGTGGCGCCAGCTCCAAGAACTGAAGCGATGACTACTACAGAAAACACCGGATCGGAGCGGGCCAACCGCCGCGTGGTCCAAGGCATCGTCGCGGGCAATGGCTCGGACAAGACGATCGCCGTGCGGATCGAGCGGATGTTCAAGCACCCGAAGTACAAGAAGTACATCCGTCGCCACTCCAAGGTCCACGCCCACGACGAGGCGAACGACGCCCAAGTGGGGGATCGTGTCGAGCTCATGGAGTGCCGCCCGATGTCCAAGACGAAGCGCTACCGCCTGACCCGTGTGGTCGAGCGTCCTTCGCTTCCGGATGGCGCCCTTCGTCCCACTGAAGTTCAGGCGGCCGCTACGGCTGACGCCATGGGTGAGGAGGCTGCCTCGTGATTCAAATGCAGACCTACCTGGACGTCGCCGACAACACCGGCGCCAAGCAAGTCCAGTGCATCAAAGTGCTCGGCGGTACCAACCGCAAGTACGCCGGTCTCGGCGACATCGTGGTGGCTTCCGTCAAGAAGTCCATCGCGGGTAGCGAGGTCAAGACGGGCACCATCGTCAAGGGTGTCATCGTCCGCGTGAAGAAGAGCACGCGCCGTTCCGACGGCAGCTACGTGCGCTTCGATCGCAACGCACTCGTCCTCGTCGACGGTGAAGGCAACCCGAAAGGCACCCGTATCTTCGGCGCCGTGGCACGCGAGCTTCGCGACCGCAGCTTCATGAAGATCGTATCGCTCGCCCAGGAGGTGATCTGATGCACGTGAAGAAAGGAGACCAGGTCATCGTGATCTCGGGCAACGACAAGGGCAGCACCGGCGAAGTCGTCGAAGTCCTTCGCTCGAAGAACCGCGTCGTCGTCAGCGGTGTGAATATTCGCACCAAGCACGTCAAGCCGACTCAAAACAGCCCGCAGGGGGAGCGCGCCGAGCGCGAGTTCCCGATCCACGCGAGCAACGTTCAGTTGATCGACCCGAAGACCGGCAAGGGCACGCGTAAGCGGGCTCAGGCCTAGGGCGACTCACCTACTCATCACCCTCCCGTCATCCGCAAGCCGACAACGACCGGCAAGCAACAACAATGGCACGCCTCAAAGAAACGTACACCGAGAAGGTCCGGCCCAAGCTGGCTGAGTCCTTCGAGATCAAGAACATCCACGCCATCCCACGCCTCGAGAAGATCGTGGTGAACATGGGAGTCGCTGGCGCAGTGGAGTCGAAGTCGAAGGTCGAAACGGCCGCACGCGACCTCGGCACGATCACCGGTCAGAAGCCCACGATCCGGAACGCCAAGAAGTCCATCGCTGGATTCAAGCTGCGTGAGGGCATGCCCATCGGCTGTGCCGTCACCCTGCGCTCCGAGCGCATGTGGGAATTCGCCGACCGCCTCATCGCCGTCGTCCTCCCTCGTATCCGCGACTTCCGCGGCGTCAAGGACAAGCTCGACGGCCGTGGCAACTACACCCTCGGCCTGTCCGAGCAGTCCATCTTCCCCGAGATCCCGTTCGATCGCATCGAGTTCCAGCAAGGCATGGACATCACGTTCGTGACCAGCGCCGAGACCGACGAGCAAGGCTACATGCTGCTCAAGGAACTCGGGATGCCCTTTGTCGACCGCAACGCTAAGGCCTGAGGCCGAGTAAAGGAGAAGCACAGCTATGATGACCGACCCCATTGCCGACATGCTCACGCGCATTCGGAACGCCAACTCGATCGGCCGCAAGACCGTCGACATGCCCGCATCCCGCATGCGCGTAGGCATCGCCAACGTCCTCAAGGACGAAGGCTTCATCGAAGACTACAACGTGGAAGCAGCCAAGCCGGCTAGCGTCCTCCACGTGCAACTGCGCTACGGCATCGACGGCGAGAAAGTGATTCGCTCGATCGTCCGTATCAGCAAGCCGGGCCGCCGCGCCTACGCCAGCCTCAAGGAGCTGAAGCCTGTGCTTCGCGGCCAAGGCATCAACGTTCTCTCAACGCCCAAGGGCGTCATTTCCGACCGCAAGGCGCGCGAACTCGGCGTCGGCGGTGAGCTCCTGGCAGAGGTCTACTGATCGTTCACCATGTCACGTATCGGCAAAGCACCCATCGATATCCCCGCTGGCGTCAACGTTGACGTCAAGGGCCGCGACGTTCACGTCAAAGGCCCGAAGGGAAACCTGTCCATCACTCTGCGTCCTGAGGTCGAGTTCAACGTCGACGGCAAGGAAGGCACGGTGACCCTCAACGGATCCGGCGCCCCGCGCGCTGCCCGCGCCTACCACGGGATGACCCGTGCGCTCGTCCAGAACATGGTCGAGGGCGTCACCAAGGGCTACGAGAAGAAGCTCGAGATCATCGGAGTGGGTTGGAACGCCAAGGCCCAAGGCGACAGCAAGGTCGTCCTGAACATTGGCTTCTGTCACGACGTGCCCATGGAGATGCCCAAGGGCGTCAAGGTCGAGTGCCCAAAGCCCACGCAGATCGTGGTCTCGGGTGTCGACAAGCAGGCCGTTGGCCAGATCGCGGCCGTGATCCGCAAGGTCCGTCCGCCCGAGCCGTACAAGGGCAAAGGCATTCGTTACGAAGGCGAGTACGTCAAGCGCAAGGCAGGCAAGAGCTTCGGCTCCTGATTGGGCTCTATTAGAAGAACAGCAAGATGAAGTCCACCGTACTCCTCAAGAACAAGCGTCGCGATCGTCGCGCCAAGAGCGTCCGTCGCCGGATCGCCCTCAACGCCAACCGCCCGCGCCTGTCCGTGCACCGCACGACCAAGCACATTTCCGCTCAGGTCATCGACGACGTCACCGGCAACACGATCTGTGCCCTGTCGACGACGTCGAAGAAGCTGGCCGACCAGCTGAACGGCAAGACAAAGTCGCAAAAGGCCGCCTTTATCGGCGGAGAGATTGCGCGCCTTGCCAAGGACAAGAACGTCACCGAGGTCGTCCTCGACCGAGGCTACTCCCGCTACCACGGCCGCGTCAAAGCGCTTGCCGATGCCGCCCGCGAAGCTGGCCTCCAGCTCTAATTCAGATGAAGACCCACGTCGAATATCTCGATCACGCCGACATCCAAGAGGCCGGCGAGCTCTCCGAGCAGCTCCTCCAGGTCAACCGCTGCGCCGCAGTGGTCAAGGGCGGTCGCCGCTTCTCTTTCTCAGGCCTTTGCGTCGTCGGCAACCGCGGTGGCGTGGTTGGCTTCGGCTTCGGCAAGGCACGGGGTGTTCCCCAGGCCATCGAGAAGGCGAACAAGGACGGGCGCAAGCACCTGCAGCACGTGCCGCTGACGCCGGAGGGTTCGATCCCTCACGAAGTCATCGGCGAGTTCTGCGCCGCGCGCGTCAAGCTGATCCCGGCCTCGGAAGGTACGGGCATCATCGCGGGCTCCTCGGTTCGCGCAGTCGCGGAGATGGCAGGCATCAAGAACCTCCTCTCCAAGTCGATGGGTTCCACGAACCCGATCAACCTCGTCAAGGCCACGCTCGACGCGCTCGCCCAGCTCCGCACCTCTGCGGACGTGGAAGAGCTGCGCAAGATCAAGCTCTAGGAGCGTACTCAGCAATGGATCTCAAAACAGTTTGCGCCAAAGGCGTCAAGTACGCGAAGCGCATGCGCATCGGTCGCGGTACCGGCAGTGGCTCCGGCAAGACGTCGGGTCGCGGTCACAAGGGTCGCGGTCAGCGTTCCGGTGGCAGCCGCCGTGCCGGTTACGAGGGTGGCCAGATGCCCATCTACCGTCAGGTTCCGAAGGTGGGCTTCACGAACGCTCGCTTCCGCACCGACTACACGATCTTGAACGTGGGGGACCTTTCGGCCTTCGCTGACGGCTCGACGGTTGACCTGGCACAGATCCTGGACAAGGGTCTCGCCTCGAAGACATCGAACCTTCTGAAGCTTCTCGGCAACGGCGACCTCTCCGTCAAGTTGACGGTTCGCGCTCAGAAGTTCTCGAAGACCGCCCAAGAGAAGATCGAGAAGGCTGGCGGCACGATCGTCATCCTCGACAACCTGGGACGCGAGGCAGCAGCCGCTGCCGAGGCCTCGTAAGCGCCCTTTGCTTCACCGCACTTCTCCTTCCCTTCACCTCCAACAAGCACGCTAATCCCCCGTGGAGAACAACTTCCTAAAGCTGTTCAAGATTCCGGAGACCCGGCAGCGCATCCTGCGCACGCTCGGGCTCCTGATCGCGTACAGGGTTGGATTCCAGATCCCGATTCCGGGAATGGATCCGACGTTCCTGTCGGAGACGGCTGGAGACTCGATCCTCGGCCTCATGTCGGCACTCTCGGGTGGCGCACTGGGGCAGTCGACGATCTTCGCGCTCGGCATCATGCCGTTCATCTCGGCGTCCATTATCTTCTCGATGCTCACCAAGGTGTCGCCTCAGCTCGAGGCCGTCGCCAAGGAAGGTGCAGCAGGGCAGAAGAAGATCAACCAGTGGACACGTCTGACGACGGTGCCGATCGCGCTGGTCCAGGCGATCTTCATCTACACCGGGGTCTTCCTTCAGAACCCGCAGATGATCGATTCGTCGATGGCGAACAACAAGGTCGCCTTGGCCTTCATTGTCATCGGCGCGCTCCTGACAGGCGCTCTCCTCGTGATGTGGATCGGTGAGCTCATCACCGAGTACGGCGTCGGCAACGGCGCGTCGCTCATCATCATGGCAGGCATCATCGCGGGCATGCCGTCCTCGATCCTGCAGCTGAAGGAGAACGACAACTTCTGGAACGTGATGGTCTTCCTGGCCATCGTCTGGGCGATCACGATCTTCGTCGTGGTGTTCATGCACAAGGGCGCACGTCGGATCCCGATCCAGTACGCCCGTCTCCAGCGCGGTCGTCGCGTCTACGGTGGCCAGCGCCACTTCCTGCCGCTCAAGGTCAACATGGCGGGCGTGATGCCCATCATCTTCGCCTCCGTGCTCTTCGTGATCCCCGGCATCCTCTTCGGATGGCTCGGCTGGGGCTACGGCCAGCGCATGTTCGGCGACCCAACGGGCTTCGTTTACACGGCGCTCTACCTCGTCCTGATCTTCTCGTTCTGCTTCTTCTGGAACCGTCTGATGTTCCAGCCGGAAGACATCGCGAAGAACCTGCGCGAGCACGGTTCCTTCATCCCGGGCATCCGCCCTGGCGCGAAGACGGCCGAGTACCTCTCACGGGTTCTGACGAGGATCACCCTCGCCGGCGCCGCATTCCTGGCCGTTGTCGCGGTGCTGCCGTCCTTCATCACGAAGGACTCCAGCCTGACGATGGAGATGCGCTACTTCCTCGGGGGCACCTCGGTGCTCATCGTGGTGGGGGTGGCCCTCGAACTCGTCGACAAGCTCCAGGCTCAACTTGTCATGAAGGCTTACGATGGGGGCGGCGCGCCTCCGGCCGTCGGCTCCAAGCCCGGAAAGGGGAAGGGAACCGCCCGCGGCGGTGCCTCCTGGACCAAACGAGACGGGGAAGCGAACGCCACGTGAGCCTTTGGCCCACGTGACCCGCCCCACAGCCCATGGCAAAAGAAGAACCGATCACAGTCGAGTGCATCGTGACCGAGGCACTACCCAACGCTCGCTTCAAGGCGAAGTTGGAGTCCGGTCACGAGATCATGGCACACGTCTCCGGCAAGATGAGGATGCACTACATCCGCATCCTGCCCGGCGACAAGATCACCGTAGAAATGTCACCCTACGACCTCACCAAAGGTCGAATCACCTGCCGAGGTGAACGTCGCAGACGCGGCGGCCGCGGCCGGAGGAGAAGAAGAAGATGAAAGTCCGAAGCAGCGTGAGGCGCATGTGTGCCAAGTGCAAGATCGTCCGCCGCCGTGGTGTCGTTCGCGTTATCTGCGACGCCGACCCTCGCCACAAGCAGCGTCAAGGCAAGTAAGCGTCCTGGCCCCTCGGCCTGGCAAGGTCAAGTTGGCCAGCACCCCTACATAAGAAGCTCAAGAACTACCCATGGCACGCATCATCGGCGTCGACATTCCGAACGACAAGCGTTTGGAAATCAGCCTCACCTACATCTTCGGCGTCGGCCGCAAGACGGCCCTCGACGTTTGTCGAGACCTCAAGCTCGATCCGGGCATGAAGAGCCGCGACCTCAACGAGACCCAGGTCACGGAGATCGCTACGCACCTTCAGAAGAACTACAACGTCGAGGGTGAGCTTCGACGCACGCTCGCGCAGGCGATCTCTCGCCTCCGCGACATCGGTTGCTACCGGGGCCTTCGCCACCGTCGCAGCCTTCCGGTTCGCGGTCAGCGGACCCGTACCAACGCCCGTTCGCGCAAGGGACCGAAGAAGACGGTCGCCGGCAAGAAGTCAGTCAAGAAGTGATCTTGCCTCGGCGCCGCCGCTTCCCGACGTGGGGGCGGTCGCGCCGGACAGTCCTTTTCCTACACCACCCTCGCGGACCCGCGAAACCCACCACGACCCGAGCGGCTGCCAGCAGCTGATCCGAAGTACCACCCATGGCCAAGAGCACCAAGCGCAAGGCGAAAAAGAACATCGTCAAGGGGATCGTCCACGTGAAGTCGACGTTCAACAACACGCATGTGACCATCACCGACCCTGCGGGCAACACCATCTCGTGGGGCACCGCGGGCAGCCAAGGTTTCAAAGGAACCCGCAAGAGCACCCCGTTTGCGGCCCAACGCGCCGCCGACAACGCCGCTCAGGCTGCGATGCGCCACGGCCTCAAAGAGGTCGAGGTTCGCGTCAAAGGTGCGGGCTCCGGACGCGAGTCCGCGGTTCGTGCCCTGGCCAACGCCGGCCTGCGCGTCGTTTCGATCGAGGACGTCACGCCTCTTCCTCACAACGGCTGCCGCGCCAAGAAGCGTCGCCGCGTCTAAGGCTCTTCGCCTAGCTCATCACAGAACACCTGTCTCTTGACGCCTAAATAGTTATGGCTCGTTACACCGGACCCAAGATCAAGCAGTGCCGCCGGGAGGGGATGAACCTCTTCTTCCTCGGCCAGAACACCTCCAGCGGAAAAGTCGCCGTGCTCCAGCGCCGCGATTACCCGCCCGGGGTACACGCACAGAGCCGCCGCAAGGTGACCGACTACGGCGTTCGCCTGCGCGAGAAGCAAAAGCTGAAGCGCGTCTTCGGCGTGCTCGAGCGCCAGTTCAAGCGCTACTTCGCCGAGGCCGAGCGCATGAAGGGCAACACGGGTGAGAACCTCCTGACGCTTCTTTCGCGCCGTCTCGACAACGTCGTGATGTCCGCTGGCTTCTCGGCCACGCTGGCCCAGGCTCGCCAGATGGTCAACCACGGTCACTACCTCGTCAACGGCAAGCGCGTCACGATCCCGTCGTACCGCGTCCGTCCGGGCGATGTGGTCTCGCCGCGCGCCAAGGAGAACACCAAGAAGATCGTCTCTGGGTTCATTGATGTGAGCAAGGGCGGATTCCGCCCTGAGTGGATCAGCGTCGACGAAGACGCGATGGCCATTAGCATCACGTCGTTGCCCAAGCGCGAAGACTTCCAGTTCCCGATCCAGGAACAGCTCATCGTCGAGCTCTGCTCCAAGTGAGCCGATTAGGTACCCCCAGGGGGGGGGCCTAATCGACTCACTTATGTCTCTGGCACATCCGCTGACGCGGATGTAGCGATGAGTCTCTGGCACATCCGCTGACGCGGATGTAGCGATTCGCCAAGCGATGCCGAACGAGGCTGATTGGTGATGGCTAGAGACCTTGGCGCTTCTCACGCGCTGCCGGGCTGCCTGACGGGCGACCCACCTCCACCCGAATACCCTCCGCGACACTCACGGCCTTGCCTGGGTGAAACTCGCCTTGCTTATGCAGGGCCATAACTAGAGAGACTCATCCCATGAGGATCCGCTGGCGCAATTTTGAACTTCCTTCGCGTGTCGATGCTGACGACGCGAGCCTTACCGACACGTACGGCCGATTCCTGATCGATCCGTTCGAGCGCGGGTTTGGTCAGACGATCGGCAACGGGCTGCGGCGCGTGCTGCTTTCGTCGATCGAAGGCTGCGCGGTGACGGCTATCCGGATCGACGGTGCGAGCCACGAGTTCGACAGCCTTGAGGGTGTCTACGAGGACGTGGCCGCCATCATCCTGAACCTCAAGCAGCTGCGCATCGAGTACGACGGCGATCGTCCGATCGTCTGCCGCATCCAGCGCTCCAGCGAGGGCCCCGTCACCGGCGCCGACGTCGAGTGCGAAGGTGGGGCCAAGGTCATGAACGAAGACCTGCACATCTGCACCCTGACGATGGACCGTGAGTTCGACGTCGAACTCGACGTGCGCCGCGGCCGCGGCTACGTGCCGGCCGACGAGAACCACGCTGCAGACCAAGAGCTGGGCAAAATCCCGGTGGACTCGAGCTACTCGCCGGTCGAGCGCGTGCGCTACGGCATCGAGGCCTGCCGCGTCGGTAAGTTCACGAACTACGACCGCCTGATCCTTGAGATCTGGACCGACGGCTCCGTGACGCCCGAGCTAGCGCTCACCGAGGCTGCGAAGATCTACCGCAAGCACCTCAACCCGTTCGTGCTCCAGGGCGAGACACGGGACTCGAAGCCGCTTCTCGATACGCCCACGGCGTCCGAGTTCAACCCGCAGAAGCAGGAGGACTCTGAGCTCTCCCGTATGCTGGACGCGCCGATCTCCGACCTGGAGCTCTCGGTCCGTGCGCGCAACTGCCTGGACGGTGCCAACCTCCAGACCCTTCGCGATCTCGTGACCATGTCGGAGAACGACGTGATCAACCTCAAGAACCTCGGCAAGACCTCCCTCACGGAGATCAAGTCGAAGCTCGCCGAGCGCGGCCTCTCCCTTGGGATGAAAGTCACCGAGTAGCGTTCCCGACTCAGCCCCCAGCACGACTCCCTTTTCATAGGGGACCCCAACCCCATCTGCCCCGCTTCAAGGGGGCGCTCTCCGGCTCTTAGCCCCGAGGGCGTTGACTCACAAGACTCCCATGCGACACCGCGTAGCCGGATTTAAGCTCAACCGAACCAGTAGCCACCGTCAGGCAATGACGCGCAACATGGCTGCTTCGCTCATCGAGCACGAGCGTATTATCACGACCGTGCAGAAGGCGAAGGCCGTGAAGCCATTCATCGAGAAGCTGGTGACCCTCTCCAAGGACCCGTCCCAGCACAACCGTCGCCGTGCCTTCACGAAGCTGCGCAACAAAGACGGCGCGAAGAAGCTCTTCGACGTGCTCGGCCCGCGCTTCCAGGATCGTCCTGGCGGTTACTGCCGGATCATCAAGCTCACCAAGCGTCGCCTCGGCGACAACGGCGAGCGTGCCATCCTTGAGTTCGTTGAGCGCACACCGCGCGACTCTGCTGCTGAGTAGGGCAACGGCGGGGCTTACTTGTCCTGCCTGCTCCCACGCCGCTCTTCCGCTGCGCACGCTGTAACTCTTGACGGGTCACTACCTCATCTTCGGGCCGCCCGCGGCCGGCAAAGGCACCCAGGCTGCTTCTTTCAAGGAGCACCTGGGCGTACCGCATATTTCCACGGGCGATATGTTCCGTGCCCACCTGAAGGGGGACACGCCGATCGGGCTTCAGGTCAAGGACATCCTGGCGTCGGGCAAGCTCGTGCCCGACTCCGTGACCAACGCCATGGTCTCAGAGCGTCTTGCCGAAGCGGATACCGCTGACGGAGCGCTACTCGACGGCTTCCCCCGCAACGTGCTCCAGGCATCATGGCTGGACGGCTACCTCGCCGGCCGCGGGACGAAGCTCGCCGGGGTCGTGGTGCTGCGCGTTCCCGAAGACGAACTGAAGTCGAGGCTGATCAGCCGCGCCGAGAAGGAGAACCGCTCAGACGATGCGGATCCCGCTGTCGTGCAGCGCCGTCTTGATACGTACACCGAGCAGTCCGAGCCCTGCATCAGCTACTACCAGGACCAAGGGTTGGTCCCGGTGCACGAGGTCGACGGAGTCGGCTCGATCGACGAAGTGCGCGACCGCATCCGCGCAGCGATCAAAGGCTAGGGATTGGCCCTTTGGCTTTGGCCTCTTGGAGTCTATTGATAGGGGCCGACGACGGACCACCGATCTATCCGGGTCTGAATTCCACCATGCGCTTCTCGATGACGCTCCTCGGGGCACTTGTTTGCCTCCTGCCCTTGAGCGCGCCCGCCGCGCTGGCCTCTGATCTAGATCCAGCCGGGTCGCGCGTCGGCGCCGACAACGACCTCGGTGCAGCGGCCGCAGAGCTGCTAGAGACGCGCTGTGCGTCCTGTCACGGGCCTGAGTCGAAGGACCGCAAGGCCATCCGGGGCTGGGCGGACGCGACGGACCTTGCGGCCGCCGCGTTGGACGAGGACCTGATGACCGTGGGCGACCCAGAGGACTCAACCCTCTACTTCGTCATCGCCGACGGCGAGATGCCGCCTTCGGACTCGGAGTTCGCCGCGTTCTCAGAAGAGGAGACGGCGGTCATCGAGGAGTGGATCAGGGCTGGCGCTCCGCTGCCAGTGCCTGAGTCCGCGGACCAGCCTGCGGACCCACTCGAGGACGGTGCTGGCGCAGTGGGGGAGGCTCCCGTCGACGGGAGCGCCCCGGCTGCGACTCCAAAGGAGAGCAGCTGGATGAAGAGGCCGCTGCCGAAGTGGCTCGGCCGCTTTCACCCGATGGTTGTCCACTTTCCGCTCGCGCTCCTGTCGGTAGCGCTCTTGGCTGAGCTCCTGGCGGGACTGCGAAAGAGAGACAACCTCCGAACCGCCGCTACGTTCTGCTACACGATCGGCGCGCTCTCGGCGCTGCCATCGGCGGCCTTCGGTTGGCTGCTCGCGGCATCGACTTCCCACCACGGCGATGAGCTGTTCTATCACCGCTGGCTCGGTGTGGCCTTGGCCGCTCTGACGCTCCTTCTGCTTCGTCCGTTCTGTACGAAGCCTGGGCTGCGCCTCCCGATCCTTGCCCTTCTTGCCGCGCTGGCGGGAGCGACTGGCCACCTCGGTGGCAGCCTCTCCTACGGCAGCGACTGGCTCGACTGGCCGGGCTAGCCCGCCCCTATTCCTGTTCCGCAGCGCCTGATTGAGCGCGCCTGCGAACCGGGATCTGTACCTCGCAGTACTGCTTGTTGCGGGGCGTCATCGGGCCGTTGTAGCCCATGAGCCTCGCGTTGCCCGCGCGCTCCCAGGTCTCGCTGTTGCGGGCCAGCCATCCCTCGAGGGATTCCATCGCACCCGTCGCGAGACTATTGCGCGTCGTGCCGCGGATGCCGATGGAGAGCACGGTCATTGGCTCGATGTCTGTCACTTCGACGCGGCCGTCGGGGCCAGCCTCGCCGATCGCGGGGTCTCCGTAGAGGAAGGCCATGTCCAGCATCTCCTCTTCGCCCATGGTCATTTCCACGGGAGCCGTCATGGCGATGTCGTTGCTTGAGATGTGCCCGAAGAGCTTGAAGAACGCGCCGTTCTGGGCGTCGCCGCGCATGCCGGTCATGACCTTGCGGTAGCCGGGATACTCTTGGATACGAATCTCGCCGGCGGGAACTGGCCAAGGGAAGCCCTTGGGGAGCGGCGCTTCCATGGTTGGCGCAAAGGCGAGGTCCCGCTGGGCGCTCTCCGTAGCCAGCTCGACGAGGAGTGCCGAGGCCTTAGGTGCCGTCTCAAGGCTGTTCACCGCCGTGAGGCACGCCTTGCGCAGGTTCCGAGCCGTCTCCGACTCCGGCCCGAGGGCGACGGCGCCCGCGACCGCGCGGCGCACGAGGGCGCGAGCTCGATCCTCGGCGCTCAGGTCGTCCGGAATCTCCGATTTCAGGGCCTCCAAGGCCGTAGAGCGCACCTTGGCTTCGGCGACGGCAGTGGCCGGGGGACTCGGCAGCTCGCCCTCAAGGGGGCTCGCTGAGGCGGCAGGAGCCGCAAGGGAAGCTCCCAGGGTGGAAGAGAGGAGGCCGATCATCAGCAGGGCGTTCAAATTCATGGGAGCGTTGGGGCAAGGGGTGATCCTCCCTGTTTTCGCTCCCACGAGGCTTTTGGACGCAGCCCAGCCGAATCGGCGGCCTCAGACCCGAACGATGCCCACGCGGTCGTGGCCGAGGATCTCGCAGAGCTCATTCGCGAGCTCCTCGGTGATCGTGATCCCCTTCTCTCGGCCCGCGCGAATGCGTCGCGTCAGGCCGTCATCGCCCTCGGTCTGCAGGAACAGAGGGTTCTGGCCCTTGTGGCGCTCGCAGGTCTCCTTGATCTCGGCGAGCTTCTTTCGATCCCGCGGGTCTACGCGCAGTTCGATACCGCCTTGAAATCGCGCGAGCGCTTCGGAAAGCGACATCACCTCGTCAAGCAGCATCGCAGGCTCGTCATTGTTCTCTTCAAGCTTGCCAGAACAGAGCACGACGGCCCCGTCCTCGATCAGGTCGCGGACTTCGAGATAGGTTCGCGGGAAGCAGGTCACGCCGATGGAGCCGGTGAGGTCCTCCAAGCGGAAGCGGCACATCTTCGAGCCCGCCATCTTGCCCGACTTCACAACGAGCTCTGCCTTCTGCAGGATGAGCCCGGCCACGCGCACAGTGCTCTCCGCGCTCTTGAGTTCGGTGAGGCGCTTGATGGGACTCGACGACAACAGCGACACGAGGCCGGCGCGCTCTTCCAACGGGTGACCCGAGAGGTAGAAGCCGAGCACGTCGTGCTCGAGCGCCAAGGTCTCTGCCTTCGTCACGGCGTACCGATCGTCGATACCGGTGGACGGCTTAGCGTCGCTCGTTTCGTCCGCGCCACCGAAGGCATCGAACATAGAGGACTGGCCGCTGCGGCGGTCTTTCGCGAGCGAGCTTGCATCGCTCATCGCAGAGTCAAGGGCCGCAAGCAGCGCGCCGCGGTTGTGCCCGAGCTCGTCGAAGGCGCCCGCCTTGATCACGGCTTCCCAGGCGATCTTGCCCATTTCGCGCGGATCCACGGCCGTCACAATCTCGTGGAAGCCAATCTCCTTGCCGTCGGCCAGCAGCTTGTCCCGCACCTTGCACATCGCCTCGATGGCGAGGCGCCCGGTGCCTTTCACCGCGCCGAATCCAAACCGAATCGCTTCGCCGCCGTCGGGCGTTGTCGTCGGCTTGAACTCCCATTCGGACTCATGGATGCTGGGCATGAGAACGCGGATGTCGCTCTTCTTGCAGTCATCGATGAAGTCCTTGATCTTGTTCGAGTCGCCCATCTCGCAGGAGAAGTTCCCTGCGAGGAAGTCCGTGCGGTGGTGGGCCTTCAGGTACGCGGTCTGATACGTGATCAGCGCGTAGGCGGCGGAGTGCGACTTGTTGAAGCCGTACCCCCCGAACTTGATGATGTTGTCCCACGTGTTCTGCGCGACGTCCGGGTCGCAGCCGTTCGCGATGGCGCCCTCCAAGAACTGCGCCGAGAACTTCTGCATGATCTCGGGCTTCTTCTTGCCCATCGCCTTGCGGAGGTTGTCAGCGTCGTTCAGCGAGAAACCGGACAGCTCCACGGAGGCGAGCATTACCTGTTCCTGGTACACGAGGCAGCCGTAGGTGTCCCCGAGGATCGGGATCAGGCTGTCGTGGGGGAACGTGATCTCTTCGCGGCCGTGCTTGCGGTCCACGAACATGTCGACCATGCCGGACTCAAGGGGGCCCGGGCGGTAGAGGGCGAGCACAGCGACCACGTCGTTGAAGCAGTCAGGCTTGAGCCTGGAGAGCAGCTTGCGCATGCCCTCGGACTCCAGCTGGAACACCCCGAGGGTGTCGCCCGCCATGAGCAGCGGGAACACGCCCGGATCGTCCAACGGCAGCTCGTCGACGATGGGGGCTTCGAGTCCACGACGCCGGATGTTGTCAAGGCAGCGCTCGATGATGGTGAGGGTCCGCAGACCCAGGTAGTCCATCTTCAGGAGGCCGAGTTCCTCGAGCTGGGGAGCCGGGAACTGAGTCGTGATGTCGTCGCCGTTGCGCCCGAGCGGAACGAAGTCCACCGTGGGTCCCGGCGTGATCACGACGCCCGCCGCGTGGGTCGACACGTGGCGCGCCATGCCTTCGAGCGCGGTCGAGTAGGCGAAGAGCTCTTCCCATTCCGGCCCGAGCGCCTTGAACGCCTGCAGTTCGGGATCCGTTTCCAAGGCCTTCGCTAGGGACGGCGCGCCCGGCCCCGTCGGGATCTTCTTCGAGACCCGGTTGATCTCGGACAGCGGCATGTCGAGGGTTCGCCCAACGTCGCGCACGACGGTCCGGGAAGCCATCGTTCCAAAGGTCACGATCTGCGTGACGCACTCCGCGCCGTAACGCTCGCGCGTGTACTGGATGACCCGTTCACGGCCTTCCTTGCAGAAGTCGATATCGATATCGGGCATCGACACGCGACTGGAGTTCAAGAAGCGCTCGAAGAGGAGGTCGTACTTCAGAGGGCAAAGCCGCGTGATGTCCAGCAGGTACGCCACGATGGAGCCCGCAGCCGAGCCGCGCCCAGGTCCCACGGCAATGTCGTGGTCACGCGACCACTTGATGATGTCCCAGACGATCAGGAAGTACGACACGAAGCCCAGCTCGCGGATCGTGCCCTTCTCGCGCTCAAGGCGCTGGCGCGCGGCCGCGCTGTCGGAGCCGTAGAGCTCGACCAGCCGTTCCTCTAGCAGCCGATCGAAGATCTCGTCGGGGCTCTCGCCCGTGTCCGCCACGAAGTCGGGCACGTGATACTTGCCAAACTCCAGCTCGACGTTGATCTGCTCCGCGACGTCGTTGCTGGCCTTCACCGACTCCGGAAGGTCCCGGAACATGTGCGCCATCTCTTCCCGCGTCGCGAAGAACAGGGTGTCGGTATCGAACTTGAAGCGATCCTTGTCGGCCTTCTTCGCGCCGGTGTTGATGCAGAGCAGCACGTCCTGCGCATGGCAGTCTTCCGCGCGCAGGTAGTGGATGTCGTTGGTCGCGACCAGCGGGATGCCGGTGCGCTGGTGCATGCGCATCAGCGCTTCGTTCGCATCCGCTTGGATGTTGATCCCGTTGCGCTGGAGTTCGAGCCAGAAGTGCTCGGGTCCGAAGAGGTCGCGCAGGTCTGTGGCCAGGGTCTCGGCCTCGCCTTCCTTCCCCGCGCGCGTGAGCTGATTGATCTCACCCGCGAGGCAGCCGGATAGGCAGCTAATGCCCGCCGCGTGCTGGCGAAGCAGGTCCATATCGATGCGCGGCTTGAAGTGGTAGCCGTCCACAAAGCCCGCGCTCGTCAGCTTGACGAGGTTCTTGTAGCCCTCGTTATTGCGCGCGAGCAGCGTCAGGTGACTGTACCCGTTGCCGTTCTTCTTCGAGTGCTTCTCGTGCATCGAGCGCTTGGCGATGTACACCTCGCAGCCCATGAGCGGCTTGATGCCCCCCGAATGCGCCTTCTGGTACAGCTCGACGGCGCCGTGCATGTTGCCGTGGTCGGTCAGCGCGAGCGCGCGCTGGCCGTCCTTTTCACAGGCCTTGACGAGGTCGCCGATGCGGTTGGCGCCGTCGAGCAGGCTGTATTCGCTGTGCACGTGCAGGTGCACAAAGTCAGGTGCGGTCATTCCTCGTGTCCCCTCTTGGTCGCCCTCTTAGTCCACTCAGCGGTGTGGACCCCGCGCCGGCGAAGCTCGCCGACGTTCCGAAGGCCGAATCCTACCGGATGCGTAAGCTACTGGCCGCGCAGCAGAAGCGACAGGAGCCCCTTCTGCGTCGGCAAACGATTCGCTGCCTGCTGGTACACGAGACTGCGCGGTCCGTCGAGCACCGCGTCGGTGACCTCGAGGTTGCGCCGAATCGGCATCGGGTGCATGAGTCGCGCTTCGTCGCCTAGCTGCATCATGGACTCGTCGACGAGCCAGTCGCGACGCTCCAACGCAACGCGACTCGCAGCGCGCGTGCTGTTCCCGTAGTTCTCCAGGGACATCCACGATCTTGCGTACACGACGTGGGCGCCTTTCGCTGCGTCCTTCGCCGTGTTCGCGTGCTCTAGACCGCCGCTCGGGTGTTCGGCGCCGAGGGCTCGCGCTTCGGACATCACGCCCTCGTCGAGCTCGTAGCCGCGCGGGTGTGCCAGTGAAACTTGGCAGCCGGACCGCAGCGCCGCCAGGAGCATCGAGTGCACGACCGATGGGCCCGCCGGCGTGGGGGAGGGAGTCCACACGATGGCGATACGCTTGCCGGAGAGGTCCTTGCCGAACGTCTCACGCAGCGTCATGAGATCCGCGAGGGCTTGGAGCGGGTGACCCAGGGCGCTCTCCATGTTGATGATGGGGACCGACGCATGCCGGGCCCAGGCGTGGATGCCCTCATCACGGCGATCCACGGGCCAAGCGTTCCCCGCTGGGCGGGGCCGGATCGCGAGCGCATCGCAGTACGTGGACATGACGGCGGCGGCGTCGCGCACGTGTTCCGGTGCCGTCCCGTCCATGACGACCCCGTCCCGTGCCTCGACCTCCCAGAAGTCCGAGCCAGCGGACATGTGCACCCCTTGACCGCCCAGCTGGTGGACGGCGACCTCAAAGGCCGTGCGCGTGCGCAGCGAGCCCCTGAAGAAGAGGAAGCCCACGGATTTGCCGGCGAGCTCGGGTCGGCGCACCCCGGCCTTGAACCGGTCGGAGAGGTCGAGGACGTCCGACAGACGCGAATCGCTGAGGTCGCTCAGTCGAATCAGGCCAGCGGGGGAGTTAGAAGCCGCCGGGGCTCCGCTGAAGGGAGCGATGACGGACCGATCTTGGGGAGAGCTAGGAGGGTTCACCGATGAATCGTACGGCCATTCGCCCCAGCTTCCACTGAGCTTCCACCGACGAATCTGCTCGGGAAGCTCCCGGAGCGCCCGCCCGCCCGCCGATTCGCCGCCCCAGCGCGAAATTCTTAGGGCAGGTCTTCTTGACCTCTATCCCGCGCGGCCGTACAACGTCGCGCCCAATTGCACCCGTAGCTCAACTGGATAGAGCACCTGACTACGAATCAGGAGGTTAGAGGTTCGAGTCCTCTCGGGTGTACCATTCACGCCCCACGCGACTCCGCTGGGGCGATCTGGGCCGGGGCGTTCCAGGCCACCGAGGCCTGAATGCGGCCCAGTGACTGCTCTACGACGTCCGGCCCATCAGATCGATCTCTGGCACAGCCGCCTTGAGGCTGCACCTGCCCGCTCTGAAGCGCTGTCGTCCGACAACCAGGCGATGAACGAAAACACGAGCGAGACTCCGGCAGACCGTGGGGGCATGGCCCTTGCCCTCGCCTACGCCGAGGAAGCCCGCGACGCGGACGAGGTGCCCATCGGCGCCGTCGTGATCCGGGACGGGGCCATCCTTGGCGTCGGCCGGAATCGATGCCGCGAGATGAGCGACTGCACGGCCCACGCCGAGATGCTTGCCCTACGGGACGCCTTCCGGCGCACCGGAGACATGCGGCTCCCCGGCGCGACGGTCTATACGACGGTCGAGCCCTGCTTCATGTGCGCAGGTGCGCTTTCCCACGCTCGGATCTCCCGGGTGGTGTGGTCGGTGCGCGACCCCAAGTTTGGGGGCGCTGCGTCCCTTGGGACGGTCCTGACGGACGAGCGACTCAACCATCGGGCCGAGGTTCTCGAAGGCGTCTTTGCCGACGAGGCGCGGACGCTGATGCAGACCTTCTTCAGGTCGAAGCGCAGCTAGAGGAATACAGCGCAGCTAGAGGAATACA
>CAYQKK010000005.1:58055-87812 GCA_964417955.1 uncultured Planctomycetaceae bacterium | reverse complement strand
AGCGCAGCTAGAGGAATACAGCGCAGCTAGAGGAATACACAAGTTCAAGCGGAGAGGTGGCAGAGTGGCCGAATGCGCTGGTTTCGAAAACCAGTAGGCCTTTGCGGGTCTCGAGGGTTCAAATCCCTCCCTCTCCGCCATTCCTTTGTGCGCTTCGCGCACCAAGGAATGGATGTTTCTTGGCCCAACGCCTGACGGCGTTGGAGCGGGCTGGCCTTCTGGGTGCTGAGTGCAGAGTGCAGAGTGCAGAGTGCTGAGTGCTGAGTGCAGGGTGCTGGGCGCTGGGTGCTGATGGCTCGGCCCCAACCGCGGAACGTTCATCGTTGGAATGACAATTCAAAGGAGAGGTGACAGAGTGGCCGAATGTGCTCGCTTGGAAAGCGGGTGTGCCTTCACCGGTACCGTGGGTTCGAATCCCACCCTCTCCGCCATTCCTTTCTTCGCCCTGATCTTTTTCGACTGGGCGGGGGAGGGGGCGGCAAACAACGGTTGGACCCGCGTGGAGCGATGGGTCCGGTCCCACGCGATGTCGTAGGTTCGAACCGGGTCAGGCCGGGAACGGAGCAGCCCTAAGGACTTTATGGCAGGCGCGAGGTGCCCGGGCCTTTCGATCCACGTGGGTTCTTCCATTGCGCGATCCGTCGCCACGGGCCGGTCTCGGTTATCCTCTACCTCCGATGTCGTATCTCGTTCTTGCCCGGAAGTACCGCCCGACCGCCTTCGCCGACGTGGCGGGGCAAGAGGTCGTCACTCGGACGCTCCGCGGCGCGATCGCCGAAGCGCGCATCGGTCACGCGTACCTCTTCTTCGGTCCAAGGGGAACCGGCAAGACCACGTCGGCTCGGCTCTTCGCGAAGGCTCTCAACTGCGAGAAAGGGCCGATCGAGGAACCCTGCGGCACGTGCGACCGCTGCCTCTCGTACGACGCCGGCACGGAGCCCGATCTCATCGAGATCGACGCGGCCTCGAACACGGGCGTCGACCACGTCCGGAACCTGCGCGACCAGGCCGGCTACGTGCCGCTCAAGGCGCGCTTCAAGGTGTTCCTCATCGACGAGGTGCACATGCTCTCCAAGGCGGCGTTCAACGCGCTTTTGAAGACGCTTGAAGAACCGCCGCCCCACGTCAAATTCCTCTTCGCAACGACCGAGCTGCACAAGGTCCCCGACACGGTCGTGTCGCGCTGCCAGGTGCTGCGACTCTCGCCGCTTTCCGAGGAGCAGATCGTCGGCCGACTCGACGAGGTCTTCCAGCTCGAGGGCGTCGAGGCTGAGGCCGGCGTTTCGGCGGAGATTGCGCGGCGCGCCCGCGGAGGAATGCGGGATGCGCTCTCGCTCGCCGACCAGCTGCTCGCGCTTGTGGGGCGAACCCCCAAGGTCGAGGACACCGCGCGCCTCGCGGGGGAAGGGTCCACAGAGTCCATCGAAGCCGTGCTCGACGCGATCCTTGCCGAGGACAAGGTTGGGCTCCTGAAAGCGCTTCCCGCCCGAGAGGGAGACGAGCCCGCGTTCCTCGACGCGGTCCTCGGCTACCTGCGCTCCGCGATGCTCCTGCGGCTCATCGGCGAGGACGCGCCTATGGTGGCTTCATCGGCGAGCCCCGAGGCGAAGAAGGCCATGTCCGAGCGCGCTTCGAAGTTCGGGGCCGAGCGGCTGGAGCTCGTGCTTCAAGAGCTACTCCACGCGCGCGAGCGCATGGGCCCGATTCACATGCGAGCCCACGCGCGGCTCATTCTAGAGTCGTCGCTCCTGGACCTCTGCTCCGCCGCGGCCACGATGCCGGTCGAGCAGCTCGTGCAGCGACTGGAGGCCCTCGAGGGCCGTCTTGCGGCAGGAGGCTCCGCGCCGCCGCCACGGGCGGCGCGGCCCCTAGCGGCGTCGCCGCCGCCCGCCCGGGCTGAGGCTCCGGCTCCACCCACAGCTCCGGCACCCGCCGCGTCGACGGGCTACACGCCACCGCCGCGCGCGCCCCAGAAGGCGGCTCCGGCTCCCGTTCATGAGCTGCGCCCTCAGGCTCCTCCTCAGGCTCCTCCTCAGGCCGCCTCTCCCGCTCCACCCCAGCCGCCAAGGCCTGCCCGCAGGCGGGGCGGCCGTGGACGCGGCGCGGCGCCGAGCGTGCAGACCAACAGCACGGCGGATCGTTGGATCGGCTTCTTGCGCGAGCTCAAGCGCAAGGATGCGGCCCTCGCTGATCTGCTCTACAAGAAGGGCAACCTCGTGCGCGACCTCGGTGGCGTCGCGCCGCTGAAACTGCGCGGCTTGTCGGACGAAGAGCGAAACGGGCTTCGGGACAGCCGAGCCCACACGATGATGGAGACCGCGTTCGCTGCCGCCGTAGGCGACTCGGTGCGCCTCAAGATCGAGATTCACGACGACGACGCAGGCGGCCTCGACGACGCCTTCACCACGGAAGTCAAAGAGCTCTTTGGCGGCCGCGTCGAAGACTGAGCTACATTCCCCCGAACATTGGAGCCCGTTGAAATACTCCGCACTCTGCAACAGCGCCCCTCACTGTCCTGACTGCGTTGCTCGAAGAGCCCCGAATAGCTTGCTATGGGGGGCTTCGAGCGCCTTGACAGGACTTCGATGTGCACTATTGCAAAGCACGGACTATTTCAACGGGCTCCCTAGGCCCCAACGAACAGGAGAGAGAGCGACATGAGCGGATCATTCGGAGAGATGGGCAACCTGCTCGCCCAAGCCCAAAAGATGCAGAAGTCCTTGGAGGAAGCGCGCGAGGAACTGCGCGGCGCTTCGATCGAAGGGAGCGCCGGGGGCAGCTGCAAGGCTGTCGTCGACGGCATGGGGAACCTTAAGAGCCTCTCGGTGGCGGCGGACGGCCCGGCAGCTGGTTCGAGCGACCTTGAGGAGCTCATCCTGCTCGCGGTGCAGAACGCCCAGCGGGACGCGAAGAAAAAGCATGACGAGCGGATGGCGAAAGTCACCGGCGGCATGAACCTCCCCGGCCTTCTCTAGTTCACCGTGGCCTACCCCGCACCGGTGGAGGCGCTCATCAAGGCGTTCGAGACGCTGCCCGGCATCGGTCGGGTCAGCGCCGAGCGTCTGACCTTCCATATGCTCCGGTCCGAACGCTCGGGGACGGAGCTACGGGACGCGCTGACCCGCGTACTGACGGAAGCGAAGCGCTGCTCTGAATGTGGCAACGTGGCCGAACAGGAAACGTGCCGGATTTGCGCCGACGAAGAGCGCGATCAAACGATCATCGCGGTCGTGGAAGAGCCGCGTCACGTCGAGGCCATGGAGCGCGCCAAGGTCTTTGATGGCCGCTATCACGTGTTGATGGGGGCCCTGAACCCAGCGGATGGCACCGAGGCGCGCCACCTTTCGGTAGAAGCGCTGCTCGACCGCGTGGCCGGGGGCGGCATCCAAGAGGTGATCCTCGCGACGGATCCGGACAAGGAGGGCGAGGCGACCGCCCTTTTGGTCCTGGACGCCCTAGAGAGCCGTGGGATCCCTGACCTTGTGATCTCAAGGCTCGCCCGCGGGCTCCCGGCTGGGAGTGCGATCGAGTACCTGCACAAGGGGGTCCTAGAGGATGCTCTTGAGGATCGCCGGGCGATTCGCCGGCGACGCTGAGTCGCCCACATTCCGTGACCCTGCGCGACAAGCCGCAGCGATTCCCTTGACCCATCGGAAAAATCTGCCGATAGCAGGCCGATGGCTAAGCTCGGACTAGGAACCCACCAGCGGCAGGGGATGCAGCAGCGTCAGGACATGGTTCTGGCGCCGCGGATGCTCCAGTCGATCGAGATCCTCGCGCTGCCGCGTTTGGACCTCGACGCCTGGTTGTCGGGGGAAGCCGAGAAGAATGAAGCCCTTCTTGTGGAGGAATCTGGCAGGGACTCGCTCGGGGAGTCCCGCACCCTGGATCCCGGCCGCAGCGACGCAGCGCGCTCGAAGGCCACCGATGATCACTACGCCATGCTCCAGGCCCAGCCAGAGCGTGGCCAGTCCCTCGGGGACGCCGTGGAGGAGCAGATCCGGGGCCTGAACCTAGATTCTGACCTCGCCGCATGGGTGACGTTCCTTGCGGGCTGCCTCGACGAGGCCGGTCTGCTCACCCTGGAAGACGAGGACATCATCGCGCTCGCCGAGAGCGCCCACCTGCCGATGGCCGGGGCTGCTGCGGGCCAGCGCCTCCTCGCGGACGCGATCGCCACCCTGCAGCAGCTCGAGCCCGCCGGCATCGGCGCGCGCAGCTCGGTCGAGGCGCTGCTGCTTCAGCTCGATCCAGCGGACGACGACTACGGCCTCCTGTGCACGCTTCTGGAGGACTTCCTTGTGGAGCTCTCCCGCAACAAGCGCCCGGCCGTGGCCGAAAAGCTGGGGCTCGAGCTCCTCGAGCTCGACCGGCTCCTAGGCGCCCTGAGCATGCTGGAAATGCGGCCGGCATCCGGCCTCGTGGGGGAGTCTGCGCCCGTGCTGCACCCCGACGTCCTCGTGGAGCGTGACGGAGAATCCTTCACCGTCGAGCTCGCCCGCGGCGCCCTGCCCAGCGTTTCCATTGATCCGATCGCCGAGGAACTCCTCGCCTCTGGTGCGCTGGAGTCCGAAGCCCGGACCTACCTGCGCGGCAAGGTCGAGAAAGCTCGCTGGGTGGCCGAGGCCGTCGAAATGCGCGGAAGCACTCTCCTGCGCGTGGCGGAAGCGACCCTTCGACATCAGCGCGGGTTCTTGACCGATGGGCCCACGGGTCTGCGTCCGCTTTCCATGGTGAGCGTCGCCGAGGAGCTTGGTTTGGCGACGAGCACGGTCAGCCGCAGCGTTGCCGGTAAGTCCGCCCAAACGCCCTGGGGCATCATCCCCCTGCGCTCGTTCTTCCAATCGGCACCGGGCGCGGCCCAGTCCGAAGGGGACTCGACAGCGCCCCTCAACGGAACGGATGCCGTGCGCGAGCGCGTGCGCCAACTCGTGCTCGCTGAAGACAAGCAGGACCCCTTGTCCGACGAGGCGATCGTCACGGCCCTCAAGGCGGATGGCGTACCCGTCGCGCGGCGGACCGTGGCCAAGTACCGCAAAGAGCTTGGAATAGAGAGCTCTTACCGCCGCAAGCGCCACGTCTGAGTCGTATCGTGTGGGCGCGATGGCGCTACGCAATGTTCGGATCGAGGTGAGCTATGACGGCTCGCGCTTTTACGGCTGGCAGCGCCAGGACGGCTTCGAGACCGTCCAGCAGTCGATCGAGGAAGCCCTCGCGGAACTGCTCGATACCGTGGTCGTGATTCACGGCTCGGGGCGCACGGATACTGGCGTCCACGGCCTGCGCCAGGTCGCGCACTTCCACATCGACGCGGACCGCATTGACGACGATCGACTGCGCCATGCGTTGAATGCCTACCTGCCGCCGGGGATCTCGGTGCGCAGGGCGGAGACCTGCGCCGACGACTTTCACGCGCGCTTCCGCGCCCGCGGCAAGCGCTACGGGTACCTCGTGCAGACGACGCGGCACCGGCCCGCGATCGGGCGTGAGTTCGTGCACTGGGAGCGCAGTCCCTTGGACGGGGAGGCCATGCGCGAGGCGGCGCGGCGCATGGAAGGGGAGCGCGACTTCGCGGCGTTCGGCAACGTGGGCTCGCCGCGCAAGTCGACGGTCCGGCGGGTCGATCACGTGCGCCTTGTGGTACGCCGCGAGCGCTTCGCGATCGTCGTGCAAGGCAATGGGTTTCTCTACAACATGGTACGGACCATGGCAGGCACGCTGATCGCGGTCGGGAAGGGGCGCATGACGCCCGACGACGTGACGGCTGCGCTCGACGCCAAGGACCGCAAGCTGGCGGGGCCAACCGCGCCGCCGGGCGGGCTCTACCTAGTTCGAGTTCTGTATCCAGAGCCGGTCTTCGCGGGTCGTGACCAGGGTCAGAACCCGCCCCCTGGACCCTTACATTATTAGTTCTCTGTAGGTTCGGCGGAGAGCCGATGACTCATCTGCCCCGGATCGGAGCAGCCGTCCGGAAGACTTTTCGGACGGTGCCCCTTGAAGGGCTTCTTCGGGGACAACCGGACGTGGGCGTTCAGGAAATGACCTGAAAACCCCGTTCGTGGGCCCCTCAGGCCCCGCTCTTACCTATGCCCTTGACGGATCTATGGTTGTCCTTCAGGGTGCAGTCACGCGGCCTGCCCTGTCGGCCTGCCGCAGACAACTCGATCCCAACCACACGCTCCTGGAGGTGCGCATGAAGACACAAGTGTCAATCCTGCATCACGATTACCCCAGCCGTTACCGTAGCCTCGTTGAGGAGCGGCTAGCCGCACTTGAGCGATTCAATGGTCACATCGTGACCATTGATGCCCGACTAGAGAAAGAGTCGAGGGATCACCACGTCGAACTGGTGGCCAACATTGGCAAGGGGCAAACGCTCGTCGCCAACGTCCGCCGCGAAGCCTTCGGTGAGGCCCTGTCCGAGGCCATCGACCGCATGGGTCGCCAGCTCCGCAAGAGCCACGACAAGGAGCGGCTCCTGCCGCGCCGTCCTAGTCACGGGGTGGCATAGCAGGAGGACGGGAGTCCTGATCCTGGGGCGGCCTTGCCATGGTGGCGCCCCAATTCGAAACACACGACCCGGCTACAGCCATGTAGCCGGGTTGTTTCCGTTCTGGCTGGCTCCCCAAGCTGGCTCCCCTCGCTGGACCTGCCCCAGCGAAAGTCCCTGTCGGGGCCGTTCTTATGTCCATTCTGGGCGGTTGGGGGCCTGCTTGGCCGTAGAGCGTCGGAAGTCCTGATGGTCGAAAGGGTTCGGAATCCGGAAGACCAACGAAGGGAGCCAGCTTGTTAGATTAGGGCAGGACCCCTCGTAAGAGCTCCCCCACGGGGTCTTCCTAACCCATGGACTGGTACAAGCGATTCAAGAGCAAGGCCTGCATCCTCAAGCTGAAAGGGCAGACCAAAGCGGACATTCTCAACGAAATTGCAGATCAACTTCTGTCTGCAAGTTTCATCGAGCCAGGGCTCGAAGACAAGCTGCGGGCGGCTCTCGCCGCCCGTGAGGAGCTGGCGTCGACGGGGGTGGGGATGAACGTCGCGATTCCCCATATCAAGCTGGAAGGCCTCAACGAAGCGGTTTTCTCGCTGTCGGTGTGCCGGGACGGTGTCGAATGGCAGGCCGTGGATGGGGCTCCGGTGAACATCGTCTTCACGGTGGTTCGTCCGGCTGAGCCCACGGAGCTGTACGACCCAGAGGAGCACCTTGCGATGATGCGTTGGGTCGCCAAGCTGGCCCGCGATCAGGACTTCCGGGCGTTTGCGCTCCAAGCAAAGACCAAGGCGGCCCTGGTGGGCCTCCTCAAGGAGCTCTCAGTCGCTTGATGGTCTCGAGGGTGGTCGAGGTGGTGAACCCAGCCGGGTTACACGCGCGGCCCTGCCATGCCATTGTGGCGACGGCCCTGGAGTTTCCTTGCTCGCTGCGGATTCGTCATGCGACCCCTGGTGGGGGCCCAAGTGAGGGAGATCCCGGGGTCAACGGAAAGAGCATCCTAGAGCTCATGACCCTCGAGGCCTCCAAGGGCACCAGCCTGGAATTCGTTGCGGACGGCGAAGGTCAGGACGAGCTCTTAGAGCGCCTGGCCGCCCTCGTCGAGCGCGGGTTCGGCGAGCTATAGAGGCATCCGGCACCGTCGAAGTGCCAAAAAACGGGACGCGCTCCTCAACCAAAGCGCGTCATCCAGTCGACAAGCCCCGGTGAGACCACCGGGATCCGTCCCCTTCGAGCGTGGCTCTCTTCCCCCCAACCGGGTAAAGGAAAGTGATCCGCAGCAAAAAGAGCGTAGTAGGTCTCGACCTCGGCACCTCGGTGGTGAAAGCCGTCGAGATCACGCTTGAAGGTCAGGAGCCGGTCATCACCGGGTTCTGCCGTGTCGAGCTCCCGCCAGGAGGCAGCCTCGACGAGGCCGTCAAGCAGGTCTTCAAAGAAGGCAAATTTCGCTCGAAGCGAGTCGTGACCGGTGTTTCCGGTCAGGACACCGTCGTGCGTTACCTCTCCATGCCCCGCATGACGGACGCAGAGCTGAAGCAAGCCATTCAGTTCGAAGCCGACAAGCTCGTGGCATCCGACGAGGATTTCATCATCGACTGCCTGCCACTCGAGCAGCCAATCGCCGATGACCAGCCGCAGCCCGACACCATGAAGGTGCTCGTCGCGGCTTGTGAAAGCGAGCGCCTCAACGATCAGGCGCGCATGATTCAGAACTCCGGCCTGTTGCCGATTGCGATCGATCTCGATCTCTTCGCAATCTCCAACGCCTGGGAGATGTGCGTGCTTCCCGACTCTGAGGGCTTCGATACCTCGGACATCCGGGCCACCGCACTGGTGGACGTCGGCGCCAAGGCTACCTCGATCAACGTGATGCGCGGCGGAGCGAGTTGCTTCAGCCGTGAGATCCCGATCGGAGGCTCAAACATGACCCAGGCCGTCGCAAGGCGCCTTGGCGTGGAGGGCTTCGAAGCTGAGGCGATCAAGCGCGCGTCCGAAGACCACCAGGCCGAGGTTCGCACTGCGATCGGCCCGGTCCTTGAAGACCTCGCCTCCGAGCTGATGCTCTCGATGGACTACGTCGAGCACAACGAAGGCGTAACCGTCACCGAGATCCTGCTCTCCGGCGGAGGCGTCCTCGCCCCCGGTGCCGCTGAGTACATCGAACAGTCCGTGGCGCGCCCGACGCGCCTTTGGAATCCGCTGGAAGGCCTGCGCGTCGACGTCAACCGACTCGACGTGGAAGAGCTGGAAGCATGGGCCCCCTCACTCGTCGTCGCCGTCGGCCTTGCCTCACGGGTGCGCACCTCATGATTACGATCAACCTACTGCCTGATGAGTATCGGAGGCGGGCGAAGTCGCCGATCGGAATGATCGCGGCTATCGCTGCTGCCGTCCTCATCAACGCATCCCTTATCGCCTACTGGGGCTACCTCGAGTTCGGCATCAGCCGCAACATCGAGACGACCCGGTCCGTGTTGCAGCTCGACCTCGACGGCCTCAAGCCCCAGGTCGCCTACAACGAGAAGCTCAAGAAGGAGATCACGACGCGTTCCGCCCGTGAGACGACCCTCACCGAGATCACCCAGAACCGCGTCCTTTGGACGAAGGTGATGGACGAGCTCATCGAGGTGGTCCACGCAGGCCGTGAAGGCATCGAGCACTTCGTTTGGTTCGACGACATCGACGTCAAGATGATCGCGGAAGCCCGCGGTCAGTCGAAGGACTTCGGCAAGTTGAGCGCTTCGGCCCACTCGGGCTCCGAAGGCTACGACCAAGTGTCGAACTTCCTCGATGACATGAATGACACCGAGCTGACCTCGCTTGGGATGATCTTCGGCCAGACCGGTGACCCTGAGGGTCGCCGTGAGGAGCCGTCCAAGGATCTGATCCCCTCGGTCAACTGGTCGTTCCCGCTCACAATCGGTCTGAAGAGCCCAGCTGACCGCATCGCTGCGCGTCAAGCGGCTGAGGAGGAAGGACAGTGAACGATCGCAAGTTTTGGATGACCTTCGGCGGCATCGCTGGGGCAATCGCCCTCGGCTCCGCCTACATGATCTTCAACGAGAAAGATCAGATCGAAACGGCCAAGGGTGAGGTTGCAACGCTGCGCCAGGACATCGCCAAGGCCCGTGACACCGTGGCGACGACCCCGGAACTCGAGCGTGACGTCATCGTCCTGCGCGAGATCTCGGATCGCATCCGCGAGATTCTGCCCAACACCCGGGACCTCACGAACGTCGTTCGTGACTTCCAGGAGTACTCCAAGGAAGCCGGAGTGGCGACCTCTGGATTCCGCCCGACCCAGCAGAACAACAGTCGTCTGCGCCAGTCCGGCGCCTTCGAGAAGGTGGCCTACCAGCTCACCCTCGAGGCTGACACGTTCCAGTTCCTCGACTTCCTCAACCGGATCGAGACCCACAGCCGCTTCATGGCCGCATCGTCCTTCAAGATCAACGCGGCGACGCGGAAGAGCCTTGAGACCGACGGAATCGCCAACCACCGCATCCAGATGGAAGTCGAGACGTACAAGTACGTCCCGCGCGAGGGTGAAGCGAACGAGGTCAAGATCGCAGGCTATGAGCGTAAGCGTGACCTGCTTGCGGGGGAGATCAACCGTCGCCGCTCGGCGCTGACGCTTGAGACCTTCCGCTACCGCGGCCCCCGCGGCCGACGCGACCCGCTCATTGACCCGCGCGTTCCTGCGCGAGTTGACGATCCGAACGCGTGGACCGTGCAGCGCCAAATGGAAGAGGTCACCGAACTGATCTCCCGCATGGAAGAAGCCCGCAAGTACTGGGACGCTTCCAACGCCGCTGAGTCGGTCCTCGAGAGGATGGTCCAGCGCTCCGAGCTCGAGAAGATCCTCGCCATGCTTGGCGACGACCTGAACCGCATGGAGAAGGAAGACCGCATCACCTATCGTCCCGCTGAGAAGCGTCTTTCGATCGGTGTGATCGAGCCCCTCCAGGAGCTCCGTGCGGCCCTCAAGCAGAGCCAAGCAATCGCTGGTCCGACCCTCGTTGAGCTGCAGACCGTCGGAGACACGATGGTCGATCACATCAACGAAGGCGACTTCGACCTCGCGCTTGATTCTTACAAGGCACTCGCTGACTCCCTCGACCTAGTCAAGGGAGACAAGGAGCGCGAAGAACTCAGCGACTGGCTGCGCCAGCTCGCCGAGGACGCGACGACCTTGCGTGACTTCGAGCTCATCGAGCTGACCATTGGTGGCTACGCCATCATCGAGGGCAGCGACCCCGTGATCATCATCGACGGCACGCGCCGCTCGGTGGGGGATCCCGTGCTCGCTCACCCCTCACTCATCGTTCACGATGTTCGTCCTAACGAGGTCGACTTCGTATTCCGCGGAGCTGTTCTGACCCGCGATTTCTAAGCGCGGGGGGCGCCCGGCGCCCCTTGCCATCGCGAGTTCGTAATGGACCGCACGCCGCGGAATCTTTCTCGGCGCCATAACCCTCCCTTGTCAATCGGATCGGCTCCCCCGCCAGTCCAAAACTCTACCCACCGTCCAATTCTGGACAGAGGAATCGTGGTGAACCCTCTCAAGTCAATTCTCGCACTCGCTGTGTGTGCTGCGGCTCTCATGCCGGCAGCAGCTGCCCAGGTACCAAGCCTGGACAGTCGAGTCGACCTCAACATTGTCGAACGTGATCTGAGCCAAGTCGTGCAGTACCTGCGCGACCGCTCTGGCGCGAACATCGTCATCATCGAAGGCGGAGACCGTAAGGTCCGCGCGCTTCAGCTTTCGGATGTCTACTGGCGCGATGCGCTTGACTACGCAGCTGAAGTGGCTGGCGCCGTCGTCGAAGAAGACAAGTCAGGCGTCCTGACGATCAGCATGCCGAAGCGCGTGTCGTTCGTCTTCGACGACCAGGACATCAAAGAAGTCATCTCGACGATCGCTAAGATCGCCAACGCCAACGTCATCGTTGGTCCCGAGGTTCAGGGCACGGTTCGCGTGCGCCTTGAGGACGTTCCGTGGCGGGATGCACTCGAGGAGATCTGCAAGACCCTCGGCTTCACCGTGGTCCAGGAGCGCCGGAATATCTTCCGCGTGGTCGACCCGATCAGCCTGGAGCAGCAGAAGGTGACCCGCAGCTACCAGCTGCGCTACATCCGCCCGAAGAGCACGCGCGTTCCGATTATCACGTCGGAGTTCATCGAGGGTGGCGCGACGCCGCCGCAGGGTGAGCCGAACGAGCACTTCACGGTCCTCGCCGCACTGGAGAAGGCCCTCTCGGAAACGGGCGAGCTTGACTTCATCGTCAGCCAGAACGTCATCATCGTTCGCGATACGACCCAGGTTCACGAGACGATCCAGGAGATCATCCGTCGCCTCGACGTCGAGCCGAGCCAGGTCTTCATCGACCTGAAGTTTGTCTCCACGACGAACGCTGACCTTCTCAACCTCGGTGTGGACTACGGTGACAACGGTCCCCAGGTCAGCATCAGCGGTAGCTCGATCCCGATCGCGCTTCCGTTCACCGTGGGCGATGGCGGCTTCGAAGACGGCATCATCGCGAGTGACTTCGGGTTCGGCCCGTTCGCTGGCAACGACCTCACCGGTCCGCTCAACGCAGGCATCTCCCAGGTTCCGAACACCATCTTCGGCGCGCTCTCCTTCACCCAGGTGCAGGCAACGCTCCGGATGCTCCAGCAGGACCAATCATCGGAGGTCATCCAGGCCCCGAAGATCATCACGCTGGATGGCAACGAGGCCACGATCTTCGTGGGTGAGACGGTGCGCTACGCCGAGGCCAAGTCCGAGCAGGGGCAGGCAGGCGGCCTGCAGCTGACCGTTCAGGAAGCAGCCGGCTCGCCGGTCGAGATTGGCTTCCAGCTCCTCGTTCGCCCGAACGTGGTACCGGGTACCCGCAAGATCCAGATGGAAGTCGTGCCGAAGGAGACCAACCTCTCCGGTACGGGCACGTCCAACCTGGCTCCGGCTGGCTTCGACGTCTTCACGGTCGGTTCCGCCGGCGCAGAGGGCACCATTGCCCTGCCGCGTACGCGCTCCTCGACCATGATCACGCAGATGATGCTCGAGAGCGGCCAGACGGCCGTCATCGGCGGCTTGACCACGGACTCCGAGTCCGAGACAACGACCCGCGTGCCTTACATCTCGCGCATCCCGCTTCTCGGTGAGCTCTTCAAGTTCCGCAACGAAGGCCGTGAGCGCCGTAGCCTGATCATCTTCATCACGCCGACGCTCGTGCACAACGCTGACGACTCGGAGTTCATCCTCCAGCAGGAGCTCCAGCGCCGCTCGAACCGTCTCGCTGACGAGATCGAGGCCCTCCTCGACTCGGCCGACCCGGTCGACTGATTCGGTCCCGATTGACCGGCTCCCCTCGTGATTCGAGTGGGGGCTGGCGATTCCTCGACGGCGGGGGCTAGCCCTCCCAGGCTGGCCCCCCCCCGTCTATCTTACCCGCCCCATTTGGCCCCCCCCCACCCCCGGCCCCCCCAACCACCCCCGTTTGCCCGGGCCCCCCTGGTTTTGCGGGGGGGGGGGGGCGTTGCCGGCCGGGGGGGGGCTCCCCCCCCCAGGCTGGCCCCCGCCGTTCTCTCTTCCCGGCCCATTTGGGCACCCTCCCTCCCGGGGCCCCCGAAAGCTCGCGCTTTCCCCAGTGCCCCCTCGCGACCCCTCCAGGGGGGTCCTGGACCCTCGCACCCGAGACTTCTTCGGTCTCCGACCGAAAATCCCGCCGGGATGTTCGACTCGGGCTCTCCGCTCTGCGACAGTCCTCCCCAGATCGGGCCATCCGCCCGTTCGACCCGTACATCGAGGTGCCGCGCCCCCAGCTCTGCTTTGGGCCTCCAGCGCCTCGCCTTTTCCGCCGGCATCGGGCGACCGCCTTCCCCAGCCAGGACCTTTCCGTCCAGCGCTGACCGGGCTTGGCCGTTTCGAAGCCGGGGCGCAGCGCCGAACAGCTTTTTCGGAGCCTATCGTCCCCACAGGACCTTGGCCTTCATTCTGGCTCTCGGCTGCGCGCTCGCCACCAACCAATCCGACCCCACGCAGGCGGCCCCGGCTGCCTGCTGGCTACCTACCAGCGACCTCCATCGCGACCGAGACTGAGCCTCGCTCCGCCCTTCCTGGGCTCGCCTGGCTGTCCGGCCCCCGTCGTCGCCCCGCGGGTAGCCTTCACAACTGATGACTGAACAACCCACCGACGGGTTCACGGGCGACACAGCCCGAGAATCCGATCCGTTCGCACTCGCTCCGCGCTACCCGAGCTGGACTCCCGACGGGGACCAGGACTCCGGATCGGCAGATTCTGCACCGGCTAGCTCATTCGGAGCCGGCCTCGCGGGCTCAAGGGGCTCCGCCGAATCGAGCTCGTCCTCTCCCGCCGATTCTGCCCCCAAGAAGAAGGCGAAGACCACGCGCAAGCGGCGCTCGACGCGTAAGCCCAAGGACGAGTCTGTAGCCGACGCCGCTCCTGAGTCCGAGCCTAGCGCTGGCGAAGGGAGCGACGACGCTCCGCGCGCCAAGAAGAAGCGCCGCAGCACTCGAACGCGCAAGCCTAAGGCAGAAGCCGCTCCTGAGTCCGAGCCCCAAGAGGGCTCCGATGCTGCCCCTTTTGATGGGGGAGAAGGCGACGATGACAGCGCGGCCGCCCGCAAGCGGCGTCGCCGCGGCTCCCGTGGTGGACGCCGCAGGAAGCGCGGTGACGAAGACGACGACGGCGCAGCGGCCATCGACTCCATTCCAGGCGAGGACGATGACCTCGAGTCCAAGTCTGAAGAGAAGGGCGGCGGCAAGAAGAGCAAGAAGAAGAGCTCCAAGCGCAAGTCCTCTCGCCGCAGCTCCGCCAAGTCTGAGGATGACGAGGATCGCGAGCAAGGCTCCGAGGATTCCGAAGGCGAGGAAAGCGGCGGTCGCAAGAAGCGCAAGCGCTCGCGCAGTCGCTCGAAGAAGGACCGGGACCGAGACAAGGACAAGGACAAGGACAAGGACGCACCGAAGTCCAAGGCCAAGACGCGCGCTAAGGCGAAGAGCCCTGAGGAGAAAGAGCGTGAGGCCAATGCCCTTCGCACCCAGACCATCGCGGTCAACGCCGTTGAGCCTGAGGAGCGCCGCGTGGCGGTCTACGAAGGCGAGATCATTCTCGACTTCCTGATGAACGCCGAGAGTCAGAAGACTCTCGTGAACGACATTTATCGCGGCCGCGTGGTGAACCTAGAGCCAGCGATCGGCGCAGCCTTCATCGACTTCGGGCAAGGTCGGAACGGCTTCCTGCACACGTCTGATGTGCTGCCTCTCTACGGAGAGAAGGAGTTCGAACTCAATGACCTTCTGACAGCCGGCCTCCACCACGAGGATGGAGACCACGACGCGGACTGGGCGGAGGAGTCCGACGACGCCGAGGACGTGGACTCCGACGTGGATGCCGCAGACGCGGATGACGCCGAAGAGGAGCCCGCGGATGAGCACGACGTGATGGAGGAGATCGCCGAGATCGATCACCTTGACGATGACTCCCCAGAAGATGCCGACGAAGACCTCGAGGAAGAGGAGGAAGAAGAAGAGTCGGGCGGCGACCGAGACTCCGACGATGCACCGAAGCGCCCCGCGCGCAAGCGGCGCCCGCGCCGTTCTGCGGCGAAGAGCGACGACGGAGAAGGTGACGGCAGCGACCCTAGGTCCGATGACGCCCCACGGCCAGCACGCAAGCGATCGCGCAAGAAAGCCAGCACGCGAGCGGCTTCGTCCGATGAGGACGATGCCAGCGGCGAGCCGGACGAGAAGCCCAAGCGCAAGCCGCGGACTCGCAAGCGCTCGACGAAGTCGTCGAGCGATGAGGACGGTGACGGTGGCCGCGACGAGGGCGCCGATTCGGACGATGGCGGCGAGGCGCGCGAGCGTCGCCCGCGCAAGAAGCGCTCTCGCAAGGCGGCTTCGTCTCGAGCGAAGGACGCCGAGGTGGACGCTGACGAGGACGACGCTCCGAAGAAGGGGCGCAGTCGTTCGAAGAAGGCTTCAAAGAGCCAGGCGAAGCCTTCGAAGAAGGCAGCCCGCGGCGGCCGTTCTTCGAAGCGCGAGTCGTCACGTGGCTCTTCTCGCGGAGGCGGCAAGGGCCGTGGCCGCGGCGGGCGTCAAGAGCGCCGACCCCAGCGTGAGCGTCGACCCATCAACGAGCTGTTGAAGGTGGGTGACCCCGTCGTGGTTCAGATCACGAAGGACGCGATCGGCGACAAGGGGCCGACCCTCACTACGTACATCTCGATGCCCGGGCGGTACTTGGTGCTCATGCCCTCCATGGCGCGTACCGGCGTCAGCCGCAAGATCCCGGACGAGAAGGAACGCAAGCGTCTCAAGCGCATCCTCAGCAGCATGAACACGCCGCCTGATATGGGCGTGATCGTGCGGACCGCCGGAGTGGGTCGAACCAAAACGGACCTCCAGCGCGACCTCGACTACCTGATGGGTCTTTGGGAGTCGTTCGGCAAGAAGCTCAAGGGGAGCCGCGGTCCAGCCCCGCTCTACCTCGAGTCCGACGTGGCGACGCGCACTTTGCGTGACCTATTCAATCGGGAAACGAAGGAGGTGCTGGTGGATGACGTCGGCGTCTACGAGCAAATGGTCTCGTTCGCCAACGCGCTCATGCCCGAGCACGTGGACCGGATCAAGCAGTACGACGGCGACAAGCCGCTGTTCCAAAACTGCGGGATCGAGCAGGACTTCGAGCGCATCTTTTCGCGTCGAGTCGATCTCCCATCGGGTGGATCGATCGTCTTCGACCAGGCGGAGGCCCTCGTGGCCATCGACGTCAACTCCGGTCGGACGCGTACGAACAGCTACGACTTCGAGGAGATTGCGCTGAAGACCAACCTAGAGGCGGTCCCGGAGATCGCGCGGCAGATCAAGCTGCGCGACCTCGGAGGCATCATCGTCTGCGACTTCATCGATATGGTGCGCTCGAACAGCAACCGCTCGGTGGAGAAGCTGCTGCGGGCCGAGCTGTCCTCGGACCGTGCCCGTAGCAAGCTCGGGCGGATTAGTCAGTTTGGTCTCCTAGAGCTCACGCGCCAGCGGCTCGGGCCCGGTACCCACAAGAAGGTCTTCATGGCCTGCCCCAGGTGTCGAGGCACAGGGCGGATTCGCTCGATCGAGTCCCGGGCCCAGGCCATTCTCCGCCGCCTCGGTGGGGCCCTGATTCAAAAGGGCTTCTCCAAGGTCGAGGTGCGCGCTCACCCCGAGGTGATCGCCTACCTGAAGGAGGACCTCTGGGACTGGGTCCGTGCCATGGAGCACCGTACAGAGAAGGAAATCCTCCTGACGGGGGTGCCCGAGCAGGCCGAGGACAGCGTTCTGCGCTACCTCCGGACCGACGGCCGCGAGGTTCGCCCAGGCGGACGCCGCAAGCGCTGATCTTGGGGGCCTATCCAGAGCGAAATTGGCTCCGGATAGGCCCTGAGGCCCAAGAAGGTCCCTGGATTGGTCCGAACCGCGCTTGCGCCGCTCACGGGCCCGCCCGTATTCTCTTCGCCCCCTCGGGTCCCCCGAGCGGCCCCCGGGAGGATTCACCGGGGGAGAGCCGGAGCGCTGGCGCGCACGGACACCTTGGATGATCCTTGATGTCCGCTCCTTCGAGACGCGCGCTATCCCGTTTGCCCCGGACCGATTCACGATATGTACGCAGTCATCAGCGACCGAAACAACCAGGCCACCGTCCGCGTGGGCGACGAGATCCTTTGCGATCTCATGGGCGACGCCGAGCGCGGCTCGACCATCACCTTTGACAACGTGCTGCTCGTCGGTGGCGACGGCGGCGTGAAAGTCGGCAAGCCCACCGTGGCTGGCGCCAAGGTCACCGGCGAAGTGCTGCGCATGGAGCGCGGCGCCAAAGTCGTCGTCTTCCGCTTCAAGCGTCGCAAGAACATCCGCGTGAAGAAGGGACACCGTCAGTCCTACACGCGCGTCCGCATCACCGACATCGCGGGCTGATCCCCAACCTCCTCAACTGAATCTCCCTCATTGGACACCCTTTATTGGGTCTCCCTCTATAGAGGCAACTAGCTATGGCACATAAGAAAGGACAGGGCTCGACCCGCAACGGCCGCGACTCCAACCCCCAGTTCCGAGGCGTCAAGCGCTTCGGCGGTCAGACCGTCACCGCTGGCACGATCATCGTTCGCCAGTGCGGTACGAAGTACAAGAAGGGAACGAACGTCGGCATCGGTAGTGACTACACCCTCTACTCGCTGGTGGACGGAACGGTTCGCTTCCAGACGGGTCGCCGCGTTCACGTCGACCCAATCGCCGAGTAGCTTCTCGGCGGAGGGCCCTATCGAAGGCGGCCTCTCATCATCCGACCCATCGTCGCCGCGCTCCTCGCTCACTCCGAGCAGGGAGCGCGCGTCTTTGTAACGCTCACCAGGAACCCCGCAGATGGCCAGTTTTAGAGACGAAGCTGAGATCGAAGTGGTCGCAGGCAAGGGGGGAGACGGAACCGTCTCCTTCCGGCACGAGGCCCACGACCCGCTCGGCGGGCCAGACGGCGGCGATGGCGGTCGCGGCGGAAGCATCATCTTCGAGGCTTCGTCGGATGTGCATTCGCTGCTCTACATCGGCAGGCGCTTCCGCTTCGCAGCCAAGAACGGAGGGCCCGGCGGTCCCCGTGCCCGTACCGGTCGTAGTGCTGACGACATGATCGTCAAGGTCCCGGTCGGAACGCTGATCTTTGACGCGGAGAGGGGCAACCTCATGCGCGATCTAGCGAAGCCTGAGGAGCAGCTCGTCGTAGCCCAGGGCGGCAAAGCGGGGAAAGGCAACATTCGCTTTGCCACGTCGGTCGTTCAGGCGCCGCGCAAGGCGACGGTGGGCACGATGGGGGAGTCCCGTCGGCTCAAGCTCGAGCTCAAGCTCTTCGCCGAGGTCGGGCTGCTTGGATTCCCCAACGCGGGCAAGTCGACCTTCATCAGCCGGATCACCGCAGCGACGCCGAAGATCGCGGACTACCCGTTCACAACCCTCGAGCCCCAGGTCGGGATCGCGCGGGTCGGGGACTACGACACGCTGGTGGTCGCTGACCTGCCCGGTCTCATCGAAGGGGCCGCAGAGGGCGCGGGCCTTGGCCACAAGTTCCTCCGGCACGTCGAGCGTTGTCGCGTTCTGATTCACCTCGTGGACATCTCTCCCGGCGCCGAACGGGATCCCGCGGAGGCTTGGGAACTCCTAGAGGATGAGCTGCGCCGCTACTCTCCGCAGCTGGCGGAGAAGCCTCGCCTGACGGTTGCGTCCAAGTGCTTTGAAGACGACGGCTGGGAAGAGCGACTGAGCAGCCTTCAGGCCGTGGCGGGCCCGTCTGTCCTGGGGATGTCGTCCATTTTGGGACAGGGGGTCGAGGAGGTGCTTAGGGCCGCTCACAAGATCGTACGTGTCGAGGCCCTAGCTCCCGATCACAGCGGTGCCCCAGAGTGGTTTCGCGCGAAGACGAAGGGCACTCCCCCTAGATAGTCCTGCGTATGGGACCGCGACTGGCCCGCGATGAGTCCGAACTGTTGCCGCTTCTTTGAAAGGCAGGGCAGCTTCAAGCCAATCATGTCCAAGCGTCGATGCTTCCATTGCGCGGGGTATTTCGTCCGCGCGAACCAGCGTAGTTTTCCCCGGCTGCGCACTACTGGCGAACGCTAGGACTACCTGTGCAAGACCAACCCCAAGACGACTTCAGCTTCAAAGGCGTCGCACCTGACGATCGCGTGACCCAAGGCCCAGGGGCCGAAAGTAACGAGGTATCGAACGCAGCACTGGAGGCTCAAGCGGCAGGAACGGATGCCGCGGCAGCCGAGGCGGCGATGGTCCATCCTGAACCACCGGCGCCGCTCCCCGCGACCCCCGTTCAAGCGGCAGCCGATGGCACCCAGCACGTAGACCTCGCAAACGTGATGGCGGTTGTGGGAGAAGCCCAGGCGGTGGCGGGACAGGTCCGGCCCTCCGTCCATGCCGATTCACCCCAGCTTGTAAGCGCTTCAGCCGGTGGTCCGGGTGGCCCCGGCGCTCCAATGGGTGCCCCACTGGGCGGCTCGGGCGGAGGCCCCATGGGCGGCGGATCTCCAGCAGGGCCCCCCATGGGACCCGACCCCTATGCAGGCGGCGTCCAGGAAAGCATCGCCGCCAGGGCCAACGCATCGGCGGCCCCGATGGCCGGCGCTTCCGTCAGCCATGGAAGCGTGGGAGACGTGTCGACTCCGATCGCCCAGGGACAGGTCAACGCAGGTGCCCAAGGGGGCCGCGCGAAGGTCACGATGGAAGTGGCCGACGAGGGGCATCCCGACTCGAAGTCCGTGAGCCCGCGTCACCTGATTCAAGGCTGGCTCGCCAACATGGTGCAGGCCAAGGCCAGCGACCTGATCCTCCGTTCCGGCGGTCGACCCTCGCAGCGTCTCGACGGCAAGATCACTTTCCTGCCCGGCAAAGTCCCTGGCCCCGGCCCGATGCTGGAGGTTCTGCGCGGCATCCTCGGGGACAAGCGCATGGCGACGTTCGAGGAGACCGGCGCGGCGGATGCTGCGCTCGACCTCGACGGCCTCGGCCGCTTCCGGATCAACGCGTACAAGCAAATGGGCGAGCCGGCGATCGTCATTCGACGCATCAACGAAGAAGCCCCGAGCCTCGAAGACCTCAACCTGCCCGTGGACGCGTTGCGCGACCTCGCGCTGCGCAAGCGCGGCTTGGTGCTCGTCACCGGCGTGGCTGGCTCCGGCAAGTCGACCACGCTCTCCGCGATGATCGAGTTCATGAACCGCAACGTCGAGCGCCACGTCGTGACGCTTGAGGACCCGGTCGAGCTCATGTTCAAGGAGCGCTACTGCGTGATCAGTCAGCGGGAAGTGGGCACCGACACGACGTCGTTCAAGCAGGGCATCAAGCATGCGCTGCGCCAGAGCCCCGACGTGATCTTCATCGGGGAGATGCGCGACGCCGAAACGGTGCTCGCCGCCCTCGAGGCCATCGAGACGGGCCACCTCGTGATGTCCACGATGCACACCGTGAACGCGGCGCAAACGGTGGACCGCATCCTCGGGTTCTTCCCGGCGGAGCGCCACGAGCAGATTCGTCAGAGGATGGCCGACACGCTCGCCGGCGTGCTGTCCATGCGCCTTGTTCCCAGGATCGGTGGGGGGCAGGTGCCTGCCTTCGAGCTGATGCAGGTGACGCCCCAGGTCCGAGAGCTGCTCGAGGAAGGCAAGACCACCGAGCTCGGCCGCGTGATCCAGGGGGGTGCCGAAGCGGGCATCGTGTCCTTCAACGACCGCCTCTTCGAGCTGGTCAATTCAGGCTTCATCGAGCTGGACGACGCGATCCAGACCTCGGATCGCCCGGACGAGTTGATCATGATGGTCCGCGGTATCCAGGGCGGTCAGCGCGCTTCGGCCAAGGCGTCGAAGCAGGCCCAAGGCGACGGAACGGACTCGATGGGCCAGCCCATGCGTCGCAAGACGGACGGGCCAGCGGGCGCCGATCCCCGCGCAGCCGCGAGCCCACCGCCCCCGCAAGGGGAGCAGCGTCCCGCAGCCGGTGGGAGTAACCTCCGACTGCGCGGTAAGAACGGCCACTGAGTCGAAACGGCCGCAGGGAGGGCGCTACCACCGCTCCCCTGTGTTACAGAGGCGTAAGCCAGTCGAACAAAGAGCGACCCGAGGGCCGCTCTTTGTTCGTATCTGCGGGAAGGAAAGGCCCCCACAGACGTCTCTGTCCCCCGAAGCACCCTGGTATGCTCCAGGGCGGCACTCAAAACGGGACTCGCACCAGCACATCATGTTCAACGTCGGCACGCTCAAGACCCTTTCGTACCTGACCTCCTTCGGGCTTCTCGGAGGCATCGGGTACAGCCTGTACGACTACTACGAGCACGGGCAGCACGAGAACTACTTCGATCGCGAGCGAGCGAAAGAGGTGCTGAACGGCGTCAAGGAGCCCGTTCCTGCTGTGGCCAAGGGACTCAACTATCAGGACGACATCAAGCCTGCGATCGTGGACGCCAACTGGACCGGGGCCCCGCCGCCGCCGCCGCCCGCCCCGGTAGAGGAAGGCCCGGTCGAGCCCGTTGAGCAGCCGGTCATCCCGGTGGACGACATCCTCGACGTGATCGGCATCATCGCCGCCAGCGATGACCCCGCGAGCAGTCGCTGCCTCGTCCGGATGGTCGACTCGCCTACCCCAGGCAGCTCGGATCTTTGGCTGTACACCGGCGATGATCTCCCCGCGCCCCACGACCACATCGCGATCCTCAGCATCAAGCCGCAACAGGTCACCTTCTCCTTCGAAGACGAGGAGCGTGAGCCCGAGAGCATCCGTCCCCACGCGCGCTCGGAGAACAGCTTGATCGCGAAGGCGGACGAGAACGGCGTCGTTGCTCCACTGCGCCCCTCCATCGTGGGCTCTGCGGCCGCCTCGCCCGGCGCTATCACGCCGCTTCGTACGCTCAAGAAGAAGGGCCAGTACTACATCGGCACCGAGGACGCGAATAGCTTTGCGAACGACTACGACCAGATCCTCAGCCGGGACGTCAGCTCGGAGACTTACTACGACGAGAACGGCAAGCGCGCAGGCATCAAGCTCACCCGCGTGGCGAGCGATTCCATCGCGGCGCAGCACGGCGCGCAAGCAGGGGACGTCATCAAGTCCATCAACGGCTACCCGGTGAACAGCAAGCAGGAGGCCATCTCCTTCGCCAAGAAGAACGCCGACCGCTACGAGATCTGGGAGATCGAGGTCGAGAACCTTGGGCGCACCCGGACTGAGGTCTACCACAGTCCGAAGGATTAGACGCAGGTCCATTCCGTTGGTCCGTTCCGTTTGGATAGCTACCTGACCCTCGACATGGGAAACACGAACGCCTCCTTGGCGTTCGTGTCGTTCGTTGGCGGCCTCTCCGTGCGCAGGCTCTGCGCTTGGAGCGTGGACTCTGGCGCGCCGGAATTCGAAGACGCAGGCGTCGCCCGCGTCGCGGGGATCAGCGCGGTGGGCGCCGTCGAGCGCGAGTTGAAGGTCGCGCAGCGCTTGGAGGGAGCCGGGTACTCCGTGCTGTCGAGGCCAGACGCGGGGCTCATCATGGACATCGACTTCCCCGAAACCTGCGGCTCGGATCGTCAGTACGCCATGCGCGCGGCGTTGGCGGATCAGCTTGAGTCCCATGGGGCCGCGGCCACGCCGCAGGTCCTCGTGGTCGACGCAGGGACGGCGCTCACCGTGGATGCTGGCCGCGCTGAGTTCGAGGGCGGCGAAGCGCAGATGACCTTTCTCGGCGGAGCCATCGCGATGGGTCCTGGCTCGCTCACAAGCGCAATGGCCGCCCGTGGGGCGCGGCTGCCGGAGTTTGGCGCAAGCCCGGACGCGCCTGCGCTCGGACGGTCCACGGTCGAAGCGCTGCAGAGCGGGGTGGCCGTCGGCTTCCGCGGCGCCGTGAGGGAGCTTGTGCACCAGGTCGCGGTGGACGCGTTCGGGTCCCAGGCCGGCGTCGCGATCTACCTCACCGGCGGAGCGCGGAGCTTCGCGCGGCGCGCCGTCTCGGAGTCCTCTCCAGCTGGATTCCATGAGGACGCCCACCTCGTTCATGCGGGACTCGGACGCGTCCTGCACTCGATGCCTCACTCGATTCCGATCTGAGCCGTGAAGCCCCGCGTAGATCATGCTTCGGTGGTCCGCCTGACGCCCGCCGGTTCAGGTGGCGTCGCTGTCCTGCGGGTGATGGGGGAGGGGGCGGTGGCGCGACTTCGCCGATCGTTCTCGGCGGGACTTCCGGACGGGGGTAGGATCGCCTACGGGGTCCTTCGCGATCCGGACGCTGCGGCCGATGGAGCCGACGGGGAGGTCTTCGATGAAGTCCTTGTGGTTCGAGTCGACGCTGCGCTAGGCGATGGATTCGAGCTGCACACCCACGGGAGTCCCTTCGTTGTGGCGGAGATCATGGCGCGGCTGGCCCCCGAGGGCGAGCCGCCGCCTGAGACTCCGGACCTCGCTTCGTTGCCGTTCCGCGACCGCGCTGCAGAGCTGGTTCACCGAGCGCCATCCGGTCATGGGGCACGCATACTCTTGGACCAGGCCGCAGGTGCCATGGACCAGGCGTTCCGTTCGCTGCGCAGCATCGAGATCGAGGGGCGCCCCCTCGAGCTTCAGCGCATCGCGGAACGGGGTCGAGGTCGGCTGCGCCTCTTCCACGAGTCCAGCGTGGCCCTCGTGGGTCCCGTGAACGCGGGGAAGTCCACGCTCTTCAACGTCCTCGTTGGCGCCGAAGCGGCCTCCGTTTCCGGCGAGGCGGGCACCACGCGCGATGCCCTCCTCGAACGCGCGCGCATCGGGCCGTGGCCCGTGCGCTTCCTCGATACGGCGGGCGAGCGAGACCTCGATGGGCTCGCGATGAGTGGGGATCAAAGCGCCCAAGTCGAGCAGGCTGGGCAGCGCATCGCGCGAGAACTCGCCCTGCGCGCGGATCTCGTCCTGAGGCTCGTGCCGTTCGATGGCGCAAATCGGCTGGGGGTCGTGGGAGAGCAAGAGGCGCTGCTTGGGACCCAGGCGGCGACGGCCCTCGGATCCACGCCCACGGACTGGCCACCGTTCGCGCTCTCTGCCAAGGAAGCCCCGGAGCATGCGCGCGCCGTCGTGAGGGCCACCTTCGAATCCGCGCTGAACGTCCAGCGATCAGGGCCCCTTTGGAGCCCAGGCGAGGCGGTGCCTTTCGACGAGGGGAGCATTCGAATGCTGGAAGATGCCTCGAAGCGATCCGAGGTGGACGACAGGGCCCTCGACGCGCTGCTTGAACAACTGTAGTGTCTGCGCTCGACAGTGCCTCTGCCCGACAGCTTCTCGGCTGAACTGGGGTCAAGCGCCCGTCGACCATGAGTCAAGATCCAGCACCCACCCCCAGGCACCTCGTGTCGATCGACGACGTTTCGATCGAAGAGATGCACGCGCTGTTCGCCCACGCGGACCGCTTCGCCGCCAATCCAAGGACGTTCGCGGACACCTGCCCTGGGTTCATCTCCGCGAGCCTCTTCTACGAGCCTTCGACGCGCACGCGGCTTTCCTTCGAGTCGGCGATGCTGCGGCTCGGAGGTGGAGTCCTGACCGCGGCGGAGATGACCAGCTCTAGCGTCGTCAAGGGTGAGTCCTTGGCGGATACCATCCGGGTGGTGGGGGGCGGGTACGCCGATGTGATCGTTCTGCGGCACCCGAGCGAAGGCGCAGCGCGGCTTGCCTCTCACTTCTCGACGGTGCCCGTGATCAATGCGGGGGATGGAAGTCTCGAACATCCGACGCAGACCCTCTGTGATCTCTACAACCTGCACGTGGAGCGCGGCCGCATCGAGGGGCTTGACGTCGTACTGGCCGGGGATCTGAAGTACAGCCGTACGGTGCACTCCTTCGCGTTCGCTCTCGCGCGCTTCGGGGCCAATATCGTCTGCGTTCCACAGCCAGGCTTCGAGCTCCCCGAGTACGTGGTGAAGCGACTGCAGGAGGAGTTCGGCGTGGAGCCCATTCGCGCTGATGCTCGACGACTTGGCAATCTCGCGTCGAACAGCGACGCCGTGTATCTAACGCCGCAGAAGCCGCACCAGCTGTCGCTCTTCACCGACGCTCGTGGGTGGGAGGTCCAGCAAGTGGACGCGGTCTACATGACGCGCCCCCAGACCGAGCGGCACTCCAGCAAGGAGATGAGCGAGACTCAATACCTGCGACTTGAGAAGCGGGCGATGGCGGCTGAATCCCTGCGTGACGCCGTGGTGATGCACCCTCTGCCCCGGCGCGATGAGATCAGCGACGAGGTTGACGCGGATCCGCGCAGCATCTACTTCAAGCAGGCGGCGCGCGGTGTCCCGATCCGAATGGCGATCCTCGGCTGGCTCCTCGGGCGGATCGACTTGGGCGTGCCCATGTCCGGCGCGGTGGAGTCGTCGTTTGCCGTGCCCAGCGGTCCGAACCCATGCCCAAATCCCTCGTGCATCTCGCGCACGGAGACCCGCCATGCCGGCCCGCGCTTCTCTGTGATCTCCGAGGTGCCCTTGCGGGCAGCCTGCGCCTACTGCACTCGGGAGATCTCCTTCGGACTCGTGGGCTGCTCCTCGACGGGGGTCTATCACCCGCCCGGCGCGGCAGCGGTTGGGCAGATTCACTTCCACCACCTCGTACTCATTGAGGATGAAGCAGCGGCGATTCGGCTTGGATTTCGGGCCTCAGCGGCGTCGGACGCCTCTGCGAAGGCCTGATTTGCCCTCCGGCCGCGAAATCGACGTCGATTCGGGCGGCGTCGATCGAACAGGCCCCACGGGGCTTTGTGCGGAAGCGCACAAAAACATCTCTCGCGTTGGTGGGGCGCTGGGAATCCGTTTCTGGCCCGAAACCTGGGGATCGAAGCGGGTAGACGGTCCCCAGGACGTCCCCTGGGCACCCGTCGTTCTGATTGCCATGCGATCTCTCTCAATGGGAGGCATTTCGGGCAAGTTGCGCGCCGCCAGGATCGACCGGCACGAAGATTGCACTCGCTCACTAGGGCCGCCTCTGCCGTTGGATAATCCGCCTCAGTGGGGGAGAATGGAACGGCGGGAGGGCTGCTGGAATGACTGCAGGACAGGATCACAGAACAGAAATGCCGAGCAGAATTCCAAACCAAGGGTCCTAGAGCCGGAAAACCGCGCTCGCATTCTCCATACTAGTGGCTCTCCTACTCGGGCAGCCTTCAACACGTGCCTCACTTCAGGTGGCTCCTTCGGGTTCCCACCACGCCTTGCCAGTCAACCTCACGGTCTTACGTCACTGGCTCAAGCTTCACTGGCTCAAACTTCACTGGCTTACCTTTCTGGTTTCCCTCTCCGGCTAACCTCTCCGGTCTCCCTCGCACCGCGATGTGCTGCCCCCAACGAGTTTCCATGATCAATCCCACCAATCGACCCGATCGACGCCCGGCGCTTAGTGGCCTTCTTGTGTCGAGCCTCCTCGCGGGCGCGGCGGCCCTGGGCCTGCCCGCTTGCAGCGGCGCTGGAGGCCTTGAACCGTCCTCCCAGGACAGCCCGACGGGCGCAGCGAACTTCTTCTTCGGTGACTCGAACTCCGGAGGCACCGCTTCCGAGTTCCGTCTGAGCCAGCTGACCTACGGTCGCTTGGTCAACATCGACGGGCTCAACGCGGACGGCATTCGGCAGACGATGGCGAGGGACTTCGTCATCAATCAGAGCCTTGAGTCGGACGATCTCAACTACGAGCTGAGCCTGAACGGGGTGACGGGAGTCGAGACGCTGCTCGTTCGTCGTAACGTGGACGACCCCGATGGCCGTCGCCAATTCCTCGACCTGCTGAGGGAAGCAGGTGCGACGTTGGATCCCATCCAGGTGCAGGATCTGTCGACTTCGGGAACCTTCTCGATGCTTCCGCGGAACTCGGCGCTCGTGCTGACCTTCGACGATCTCTTGCTCCCGAGCTCGGTGTCCGACCGGACGATCGAGGTGATTCAGGGCTACCCGCCTTCAAGCCCGTTCGAAGCCCGCGTCTTCACGTCCGACCACTACGGCGGCGTGGCTAGCGACGGCAACTTCTATCCGTCACGCGTGATCGTCGACATGACCTCGAGCCTCGTCGAGCAGCAGGTGACTGGCAGCGAGACCCCCCTCAACGGGGTGGGCCTTCCGGCGAGCATCGAGCCGGATCAGGCCAACATTCAAATTCGGATTCCCACCGTGCCGAACCCGAGCATCGGGCTTCCGCGCGTGCTGACGAACCTGACGGACCACGAACTCGCTACCACGAACAACGGGCCGGTTGACTTTGGGATGAACACGGTGCCTGTCACCCGCGCGCTTCGTTCGGGCGGTCAGGCCGGCGTGGTCATCGATCCATTCAACGGTTTCCTGCGCGACGTGCTGCCTCCCCAGGTGATCGGAGCCACTCCGCTCGTCGTGAACCTCGCGCCTCAGCAGGTTCGCGAAGACCCGAGCGACACGGGCTCGCTGCGCTTCGTACTGCCCGAGGTGACCATCCCCTCCGAGCTTTGCGGCCGTAGCGAGTTGGACGGCTCCGACGTGATCTCCCAGGCGGGGCTTTTTGCCCAGGTGCTCAAGCCAGAGAACCTGACCCCGACCCAGGCGCAGGCGTACCTGCCGGATCCAGATGGCAAGGTCTTCAATCTCCCCGTCGAGCTCGTCTCCTTCCCGCGTGAATGGGACGGTCCGAGCGATTGGGAGCAGTTCGGAGCGATTCAGTCGAACCTCGAGACCATCTTCCAGACCGGTGACACGCCGGACTGCTACGTGCAGGTCCTTCCGCGCCCGACGGGCTTCCCGAACGCGCCGACCCAGGGTGTTTCGACGTCCTCGTTGCTGTCCCTGAAGTTCTCGGAGCCGATGGACCCCGATTCGCTCACTGCGTTCGACTCCATCACATTCACGAGACGCTTGGGAACAGAATTGGTCCCGCTCAGCACCTCAGACTTTGTGGTCGGAGAGTTGACCCAGGCGGCCACCCTCCGGGACGTGACGTTCGTTCCCGTGCTGGACCTCGCCCACGTCACGGGTGCGAGCGAGCAGTACTTCTTCTCCCTTGCGGATGACTCTGACGCCTTCCCGCCCAGCGACCTCGCGGGCAACGTCATCTCATCGTTGCCCACGATCACTCTGACGGTCGATGCCGCGGAGCCCACCCAGTTGAACGGCGGGCGCGTGAGCCGCTTTTCGTCCACGGACGAAGAGATTCCCGAGGGGCCCGAGTGGGGCGGCCAGATTCAGATCGTGGCCGATCGCCAGGTGGTCCGCGCGAGACCGGTCATCCGTAGCCAAGTGGTGCTCGACAATGAGCAGGCCTTGCCTGCGCAGATGACCCCGTTCCCGGCGGGCGTCCAGACACCCTTCTCGACGTTGGGTTCCAAGATGCAGACGCTTTGGCGCTACTCGGACTGCGGCTTCGGGCTCTCGGACATCAGCAACATGAACATCGATGTGGAGGGCCTCTGGTGGAACCCCGCTGGTGGTACCGTGTCGCCTGATTCCTTCAACGAGTTCGAGATCCGCCTTGCTCACTGCCGCTTCGCGCCAGACGAGTTGATCGATCCGGGCAGCCTTTTCCCGCAGCACCACGCGTCGGGCCTGCGCCCGATCTACACGGTGAACATCTTGCAGGAGGAGATTCAACAAGTGGTGCACCCGAAGGAGCGTGGCTACCAGATCGACCAGGGAGCCATCACGCAGACGAGCAACGGAACCACCCTGGTCCCCATGCCGCTGAACCGCGATATCCCGGACTCTGAGAAGCGTTACTTCACGTGGCGGGACACGCGGCTCCGCAGGCGGACGGGTATCAGCAACGGCGGTCTTGAGTCGCTGGCTTACACCCAGGCGCTCGGTTTGCCGGATCCCGAGAACAGGTACTACCGCGCAGGTTCGATCCAGACGATTGGCCTGCCGCTCCTGATGGAGTTCCGTAACTCGCCGGACCTCAGTGCAAGCGGACAGAACGCCTGGAACCTCAACCTCGTGGTCAACTCCTCGTCGAGGCCCTACTTCCGCGCTTTCTCGACTGGCGGCGTGAACGCTTCGGGCAACCAGATTTTCATCGATCCGGCGAACGAGACGATGGCGAACGGCGGCTTCAGCCCCGGCTCCGATCCCCCGGGCGAGGAAACGTTCGGGCGGGATAACTCCTTCCATCTTGGCGCGCTGGACTACGTGTCGCGGATCAGCCTGGCACACTCGATCTGGTTCGAGTCGGAGATCACGGGGGAGGGCCCGACCTTCACCTCCCGGACCTACAGCGAGCCGACGGTGGAGCCAAGCCCCGACGCTCAGCCCTTGGGCACGAGCGTTGACTTCACCTTCCGCGGCGCTACGTCGCTTGTCTACGCAGAGGAAGCCCCTGGTGGTGTCAGGGACAACTACAGCGGGCCTGGCACCGATATCACGGGCGCGATCCCGGACTACCAGTACGACGCCTTCACCCTGGACATGTACGGCGACTACTTCAACGATCGTGACGTCATCGAGGCTGGTGGCTCACCCAACCACGCGATCAACCAGAACCGTGACAACTACAACCTGAGCTTCCTGCCTGGTTTCGACGATCCGGAGGAGTGGCGCGGCTCGGTGAGTGACATTGCCAATGCCCGCTACTACCAGGTTCGAATGACCTTCACCGGTAACCCGATCTCCGGTCAGGCGGCCGAGGTCTCTGCGTTCGCGTTGACCTGGCAGCAGTAGATACGCTGCGGGCATAACGCTGCTGGCGCGGCGCCGCAGGCACCGTGCTGCTGGCACCG
>CAYQKK010000005.1:0-57955 GCA_964417955.1 uncultured Planctomycetaceae bacterium | reverse complement strand
GGCACCGTGCTGCTGGCACCGCGCTGTAGGAGCTACACCAACGGGGGCGGAAACGGGGGACCCTGATTCCACCCGCCTCCCCCGTCCGAGTCCCCAAGGCCTGGACTTCCTTCTGCCGCGGCAGGGAGTTCCGGTGCCTACCCATCACCCCCCCTCATCTTTCTCAGGAGTCGGCCCTCCCCCCCCCAAGTCAAATTCGGCGGGCCGACTTGAGACCGAGTCTTCTTGCACATGTTCCGAAACACATCACGGTTGGCACCCTCGCCGACACCCCTGACGGAAACTCCTATGGATCGAATTCTGCATCCTTCAGAACCCAACGCCCAGCAGTCCGCTGCACAAGGCGTCTCCTGGTCTTCGGCTGGCCCACGGCGGAGGTTCCCGCGCGTGTCCGGTACGGCCTTGTGCACGCTCATTCTCGCTACGGCTGGAACCGTCGGGTTTACGGGTTGTGGCGATAGCTCGGACGAGATCAACCTCGGCGGCCCCATCAACGACACGGACGAATTCGCGGTCCGCGGCACTTCGGTCATCAACGGCTCCGTCTGGAAGTTGAACCGTGAGATCCTGATTGAGTTCACGCAGGACGTGGACTTCAGCACGGTCTCCTCCAGCACAATTCAGATCATCGACACCCAGGGTGTTCCGGCGATCGGTGTTTTCAGTGAGGGCGACGAGCCGAACATCGTTCGCTTCCAGCCGCGGTGCCCAACGAACGACACCAACTCGGACGGAGGTTTCGCCCAAGGCAAGTCCTACCGTCTGACGGTGATCTCTGAGACCGGTCCTGGGATCGGTGGCGGCGTGACCGTCACCAACACGGCAGGGGACCGCCTGGAGAACGGGTTGAACGTCGAGTTTACGACTCCGGTGTCGGATGATGAGCTCATCCTGTTTGTGGACGTGGTCGCTGGCCCTCCCCAAGTCCGCATCCTTGGTCGTTTGGACGATGCACCGGACGAGGCCGCAGGTAGCGCGTTCTCCTACGTCGAGTTCGGGAACGATCCGGAGAACTTTGAGTTCTTCCGCTTCGACGACCTCGTCGATCAACGCGGCGAAATTGCCAGCCTCGTCCCGCTCAACCTGTATAGCGACCCGTCGCAGCAGTTCTCGGTGGTGCTCAATTTCAACCAGCCGATCGTTGCGGCTGCCACGAACGTCAACGCCAACCTGATCCGGCTGCAGTACTTCAACGCGGATGTGGGCGAATGGCTGTCCGTCCCGTCGACGGTGACGCTGCTTGAGAACTGCACGGCTTCTGGCGCTGCGGTTCGTGTGACGCCGACGGGCATCGTGCCCCAGGGAACCGAAATGCGCATTGAGCTGCGTGAGGGCTTCCGTGACCTGACAGGCGACAGCGTGCAGTCTTCGCAGAGCTCGTTCGCCGTCTTCGAAACCAACGTTGCGAACCCAGGCGCGCCGGTGGGCGACCAAGGGGCAGGCAGCGATGAAATCCTCGAGCGCTTCACGTTCGGCGGCGCGTCGTCCGCATCCCTTGAGGACACGGAGATTGCGTCCACCCAGCCCCGCGCGAACTGGGGCAATGCCTCTTCGCCGGGCGCCCTCTCTGCTTCCTTCGACTTCGATGGAACCGGTGGTATTGGCGGCGATTTCGATGTGACGATCCTCACCGGAACGACCGTGGTGCTCGACACCACCTCCGCGGTGATCTCGGGTGGTCCCGGCAGCTCCACGACGTCCAACCAGCCGGTCATCAACGGTCGATTGGACTGTCGTAACCTGACCGTCGAGCCCGGTGCTACCTTGCTCTTCACAGGGCCTAACACGGCCAGCATTCTCGCGACCGGCAATGTGGTCGTCGAAGGTCTCATCTCCGTAAACGGCAGTGATAACTTCGGCGTGGGCAACCTGAACACGGCGAACCAGCCCGAGCTGGGTGCGCCCGGTCAGGCTGGCGGTGGCGCCGGAGGAATCGGCTCTAGCTTTACCTCACAGTCCACGCCGGCAGGCACGCCGGGCAACGGTGCGTTTGACGCCACTGGGCTTGGTGGCGGCGGTGGTGAGAGCTCTTTCGCCCCCGCCACCAGTGGCAACGCCAACTGCGACAAGGAACGCCGCCGCGCCGGAGGTGGCGGCGGCGGCAGCCTCGGCTTCGACGTCCGCTATCTCGTTGAGGGCTCTGAGCTTGAGCCCACAGCGATCTGCCAGATCTTGGTGGGCATGGACGGCGAGCCCGGGTTCTCCGGCTCGCTGGACGGAACCGGTGCCGTCAGCCTGACGGGCCCCGCTGAAGGGGGCTACTTGGGCCCGACGCCCTTCCTCGATGCTTCTCCGAACAACGACTTCTTCGGCACGATGATTACGTCCGAGGGAATTCAGATCGCTGGTGAGCTGACCTCCCTTTGGGCTGGCTCAGGCGGCGGCGGCGGCGGTGACGCTGTCTCGTCCGACTCATTCCCTTTGACTCCCTTTGTGATCACCGGAGACGAGAAGGGCTCCGGAGGCGGCGGCGGAGCAGGTGGACTGCTCATTCTTGCCATCGGCAACATCGAAGTTCACCCAGGCGGTGAGATCACCGCCAACGGCGGCGACGGCGGCGGCGGAGAGAACTTCATCTTCTTCGACCGCATCGGTGGTGGATCCGGCGGCGGCTCCGGTGGTCACATCGTGATGTCGAGTGCCCAGGATATCATTATCTACTCAGAGGCTGAGGGGACCAGCGTTGGACCCTGGTACCAGGACAACATTACCCTCACAGCTCACCTTCCCCGTCCTGTGCGGGCACTGGGCGGTCAAGGCGGCGCAGGCCGGGAGGACCGCTGTGGCGCAGGCGCGGAAGGTGAGACCGACTGGCGCGCGGACGCGATCCCGTTCGGAGCGTTTGAGGGCCGGGACGATATCCCGCCATTGAGCACCATGCCCAACACGTTCAACAGGTGCAACGAGCTCCCGGATATGTCTGGTAGTTGCACCGGCCTCATCGGAGGGCCCGAAGGCACGGCCTTCTGCGCAGGTGGCGACGGTTCTCCGGGCCTGATTCAGCTGCACGTGGCTGACCCCGAGACCCAGCTTGGATTCGGCGGTGATCCCGACGACCCGATCGATCCGCCTCTCTTTGGCTACGCGACGTCCAGTGATCCGACCAGGTCCATGGTTCCGCCGCCTGTCGGTTGGAAGAGCCCCACGGAAGCCCCGGATGTCCTGATCCCCTTCTTCAGTTCTCGCTCCGAGTCGTTCTCGCGCTGGATCCCGCTGGGTCTCGCACGACTGAACGCAGGTGGTTCGACGAACCAAGTCGAGTTTGTCTTCGAAGGCACCGACGCTTCGGCCTCGGTCGTTCGCAGCGGCACGACCGCACAGGAGCTTGCTCCCGTGATGCCCTACGGCCCCGTGTCCGTTGGGGGCGCTGCGCCCTCCTTGGATTCGACCGCGGCTTCGTTCCTCATCCCGGGTGATGACATCGCTGACGTCAACGACCTGTACAAGCGCAACGCTCTCCTCCTCCGTGAGTTTGCGGTGCGCCTGCGCAGCTCGGTGGATCCGGGAATGGTCACTGAGTTCGACGTGGTCTCCGCCAGCTACAGCGCTGTCGACGATGAGTACGAGATCTTCGTGGATCCGCGCGACCTCACGTTCAGCGCAACGGTGTCGAACATCACAACGGGTGGTGGCGATGTCGAAGTCGAGATCGTGCCTTTCTACTTCCGCGTCGTGACGTCGGGTGTGGAAGATCTCTTCCCGCTGGATACGGACATCAAGGTGCTCTTCGATGCGACGATCGCTAACTCGCTGACGGGCGAGCCGAGCTCGGACGCAGAGGCCTCCTACAGCAGCCGCGTCGACGCGAATGCTGGTGACCTCAGCATCATGAACGGTTTCGCCGAGGACATCGACGAGCTGAACGGCCAGGTGGCAACGCCGGGTCAGACGGATCCGTTGAACATCGTCCTTGAGACGGTCGCTTGGGACTTTGTCCGCTTCAAGGTGGAGTTTGACATCGCTTCCGGCGTCACGCCCCCCTCGGGTGACTCGCCGCGTCCCGGCATCGACTTCCTGCGGATTCCGTACCGCTTCTAGGAGTTTGTCGCGCATTGAGGGATTCGAGTAGTGCATTGCTCGGATCGCAAGACAAGGCGATTTGGACCCCTCGCGTGGCAGTAGTCACGTGGGTTCGAATCAACGCAGGATTGCGATTCGGGAAGTGTGCTACGCGGATTCCTCAATGCGCGACAGGCTCCTAGGAGCCTCGCCACAGACGCCGCCAAAGCATGAGCTTTGGCACCACTAGGGCCCGTCGACCGCAACTGCGATCGGCGGGCCCTATGCTTTTCACCCGCCGACGGGCCTGAGCCCTCATTCGAAGGAGTGGGTTTGCGGAAGTGAGTCGCTCGTTGCTTTACGATCAGGCCATGGCTATCGCTTGCACTCTTCCTAGGCTTGATCGAGTCGGCTGCGCTGCGCTGCTCCTCGTCATGGCCGCGCTGGGCGTCGGCTGTGGGCGCGAGACCCCTACGGAGTACCTCGGGCTGGTCGAGCTCTTCCCCGAGAGTGGAGCCGAGCCGATCTCGCTCAATGACGATCTACGCATCATCTTCGACAGGGTGATCGAGCCAACGTCGATCACCTCTTCGTCGGTGCGCCTCGTGAACAAGAAGTCCCGACGCTCTGCCGAGGGCCACTGGCTCATCCAGGGCCGCGAGCTCCGGTTCCAGCCACTCGGCGCCCTCAGACGTGACCTGAGGGATGGGGGCTTCCAGCCGGGGTCAGAGTACGTGTTGACGGTCGACGGATTCCCATTGCTCAGCGGCCCACGCTCGCTGCGGGGGGAAGGCCTGCGTCATCCAATTCAGCACACCTTCCGAACGCGGTCGTGGGACGCCGAGGACGTCGGCCCCAGGCGCGAAGGCAGCTCGGAAGCGTCAACGCTGCTTCGCGATGCCTCTCCGGACGCAGCGGCCTTGCTGCACCTACGCCCCGACGATCCAGGTGCCAGTGAAACCACCCCTCTCGCGTGGGACGCTCATCTGATCTTGGCCTGCGATGAACCCCTTGATCCGCGCTGGTTCCGCCCAGAGGACTTCGAGATCCGTCCGCGGAAGTCACCACGGATTCGAAGGTCGCCGATCCCCGAACCCACGGATGCTCAGGTGAAGTCGGTGCAGGTGGCGTCGATTTCTCTTCTCCACAACGAAGACGAAGACGTGAGCGCGGGTTCGGAGGGGCCCGGCGCTGTGCTGCGCGTCACTTTCGCCGAGCGCCTGCCGCTTCGGGATGGAAGCCGTGGGGCCTTCGAGCTGGTCCTGAAGCAGGGAGTGCGTGACGGTGGAGGTGTGTGCGACTTCTCCGGTCACCCGGCCTATCGCCTGCCGATTCCGTTCTTCGCTGTGCGGCGCGACGCTTTCACGCCGGAGCGGAAAGGCTCCTACGAGTTTGAGTTCCTCGATGCCCAAGACTTCACGCCGCTATTGGATCCGGCGAGCGACGGGACGGCCCTTTGGTCGGATACGGGTCGACTTGAGGTGCGCTATCCGCGCGCAGCTGGTGACGGAAGCGCGGGCCGCGTGACCCTGGATGGAGCTTTCGCCGGTGGCGATCTCCATGGGACTCGCGTGACGGTTCCCGTTGACTCAGAGGCTCGGCTGACGGGTGGGGGACTTGTCGTGCTGCGCTCCCAGGGCCGGATCGACATCGACGGGCGGTTGGTGCGCTCGCTTGCGGAGGGTCAGTCACCCGAAGCGATCTGGGATCCCAAGGCGATGGAAACATCAGGCAGCACCGAGACGCTCACGAACTGGCTGGCGGGTGCGAGGATCAAGGACGCGCCTTGGACGGTGATCGTCGCCGGTGGGGATCTCGTCGTGCGCGGGAAGATCGACGTGGAAACGCCGCTGCTCTTGGTCGCCGGTGGAATGATCCGGGGAGTGGGAGCGCCGGGTGCAGCGCGCAATCAAGTTTGGCTCCTTGGCGCCGGTGGGTTTGAGTCCATGCCCCATTCGTCGGATGCAACGGCTTCACCGAACGTGACGCCGCCGCTGATGATCGATGAGCCCACCTTCAATCAGCTGGTGGAACCGCTCAGCTTTGTGGCGGTCTCCTCCGAGGTGCCGAAGGGGGTCGCGCCGACGGACTGGGGATCGCCGAGCATTCTTGGCACAGGCGGATCTGCAGGGACGTTTCGGGTCCATTTTCTGAAACCAGCGCCCCGAGGAGATGATGCGAGCCCCCAAGGGACCCGGCCAGGGGGCTCCAGGTGGGGGGAAGAGTGGCTTCGGCAAGCCGTCCGTCATGATGAGCCAATGGATGTACTGCTAGAAGGCGGACAGGTCGATGAAGGAGGAGGGCGTGTGCGCCTGTGGACGGAGCTCCGGCTCCTCCCTGCGCCCGTGCCGAGGAACCCAGGGCCCTGGGATCCGCCTTTCGTTGACCGTGTGCGCCTGTTCTGGACCCCGAATCCCCGATGACCACCTTCCTCGCTGCCATCGCCACAGAAGCCCTCGCGGGGGGCTCTTTGCTCAGCATTCCGCCTATGGAGAGCCCTCTGTTCGGCTTTTTCTGGGCGATGATGGGCCTCTTTGTCGGGTCCTTCCTGAACGTCTGCATCCACCGTTTTCCAGAGGACGACCTCTCGGTCTTCAGCCCTGCGCGGTCCCACTGCCCCAAGTGCGAGCGTCAGCTCACCTGGTCTGAGAACATCCCGGTCCTGTCCTGGGTCTTCCAGAGGGCCAAATGCCGCGGCTGTAAGGCACCCATCCACTGGCGTTATCCCTTGGTCGAGCTCCTGGGCTGTGCCGCGTTCTATGCGTCCTGGAGCATGACCACTCCCGGGGCCTTTGGTGTGCTCCTTGTGAGCTCCGTGGTCCTCTCTGGACTCATCGTCGCTACATTCGTCGACTTCGACCGCTACGAGATCCCCGACCAGGTCTCGATCGGCGGGATGTGGGCGGCACCGGTGGCTTCCTGGATCGTCCCAGCCCTGCACGCAAGCGGCCCTGCGGCCCTCGCGATGTCCGCAGGCAAGCCCGTGGATAGCGTGGCGGCCCTGGTCGAGTGCCTCGCCGGAATGGCCCTCGGCGGCGGGTTTCTGTACGCCGTGGGATGGATCGGCTCCAAGATCTACTCCGTAGACGCCATGGGGTTCGGGGACGTGAAGCTCATGGCCGCCGGCGGCGGCTTCATCGGCGTCAAGGGCGTCGCAGCGGCCCTCATCATTGCCGTGGTGGTGGCCTCGATCTTTGGAATCCTCAACATCGTGCGCTTCTACCACGTGGTTCGGACCCGCCAGCGGGCCCGGAAGATGCCTCACAGGGGTGTCATGGATGCCATCCGGACGGCGCGAATTTTCGGTCGATACCTGCCTTTTGGCCCCTATCTCGCCCTGGGTATTGGAATCGTCCTCTTGGATTGGAAGGATGTTCTGACACTGCTGCCGTTCGGACTCTGATCCGAGCGCCGGTTGCCAGTTGGGAGGGAGGCCGAGGGTCCTTCTATCCCCAGTGCGGCCGGTCACGTCAGGCATATCTATTCCGAGGGGAACCCCATGAATCCGCACCCAATCCACGCCGCTAGTCCTTCCGCCCACCGTCCAGATCGTCACGTCTCAACGGGGACAGGTGGCCGTCTTCGTTCGCTCCTGACCCCGAAGCGGGCGCTTCTCATGCTGGTCGCTCTTCCGGCCTTGACGAGCTGCGTATCTGAGTCGCAAATGCGCCTCGCGGTAGAGGACCGTGATCGTGAGATCGCCACGCTGCGCTCTGACAAGACCGAGCTGCAGGAGCGCCTGGACCTTCTGAGCTACGAGCGGGATGACCTGCGGATGCAGCTCTCGTCGGCCGAAACCCGTATGACGAGCGCTTCCAATACCAGCGAAGCGTCGTTTGCTCCCGTCGCACAGCCAGATCTCGTCGCCTTCCCCGAGCTTGAAGAGCTCGGTATCACGACGGGCCAGCGCGGCATTGACACCGTGATTTCAGTGCCCGCCGAAGTGACGTTTGGCTCGGGCAAGGCAACCGTCTCCAGTGGGGGACGAGGCGCTCTGCAAAAGGTCGCCGCGCGACTGAAATCCGACTTCGACGATGGCGCACGCTTCTTCATCGAAGGGCACACGGACAGCGATCCGATCCGCAAGTCCAAGTTCGCTTCCAATCGCGAGCTCTCCATTGCCCGCGCCATGGCCGTCCTTGGCTTCCTCGTCACCGAGGGCAAGGTGCCTGATCGCCGCTTCGTCGTGGTCGGTCACGGCCAGTACGACCCGATCGCATCGAACGACAACGCCAACAAGGCGAAAAACCGTCGCGTCGAGATCGTCGTTAAGAACGCCTCCAACTAGGCGAACCTAGAAAATTATTCCCGGCTGGTACTCCAGCCTGGCAGACGGCCCACACGGCCACTCTTTCCTCGGCTCATATGCGTTTCCCTTCACCGGGGACCGCGGGTATGTCGCAGGGGAGGAGTTCACCGTGTGGGTCGTTTCATTTTAGTCACGAGGGAAGAGCGGTCGATGACTGGGGAGTCCGGCATCCCCCTTTGCCCCGCTCGACTCATGATTACGATGGAAGAACTCCTGGCGCTCCTTGTGCGTCAGGGCGGCTCAGACCTCCACATTTCTGTTGGAAGTCCCCCCCGCGTTCGCGTCAACGGCACCCTCATGCCCGTTGAGCACCCGGCTTTGGACGGCGAAACCACTCGCCGCCTGGCCACCAGCATCCTGAACTCCGAGCAAATCGCGCGCCTCGACCGCGAACTCGAGGTGGACTGCTCGTTCGGCATTGACGGCTACGGCCGATTCAGGGTCAACACCTTCTACCAGCGTGGAAACGTGGCCTGCGTGCTGCGTGCCATCCCGACCGGTACCCCGAACTTCGAGCAGCTGGGCATGCCCGCCGCCGTTTGCACCCGGATCTGCAACCTGGCCTCGGGTCTCGTGCTGTTCACGGGCGTCACGGGATCGGGTAAGTCGACCTCGCTGGCGGCGATGATCGACTACATCAACAGCACGCGTAACGATCACATTGTGACGATCGAGGATCCGATCGAGTTCACGCACGAGCACAAGCGTTGCATGGTCACCCAGCGGGAGATTGGCGACGACACCAAGGGCTTCAAGCCCGCGCTGAAGAGTGTGCTGCGTCAGGACCCTGACGTCGTCCTCGTGGGCGAGCTCCGGGACCACGAGACCATCGAGGCAGCGCTTACGCTCGCTGAAACGGGTCACTTGACTTTCGGAACGTTGCACACCTCCGACGCCGTTCAGACGATCAACCGGATCATCGACGTGTTCCCCGCTCACCAGCAGGACCAGGTCCGCACGGTGCTCTCGTTCTCCCTGGAGGCCGTGTTCAGCCAAAAGCTGATCCCGACGGCCCGCGGTGACGGCCGCGCCATGGCCGCGGAGGTCATGCTCGCGACCCCCGGTATCCGCGCTCTGATCCGCGACGACAAGGCACACCAGATCTACAGCCACATCCAGACGGGCGGCCAGATGGGCATGACGACGATGTCGCAGTCCCTCGCCGACCTCGTGGGCTCGGGCAAGATCCGACTCAAGGAAGCCGAGCGTGTGATTTCCGACCCGAAGGAGCTTCACAGCGCACTGAAGGCCGCCTGATATGGTTGCGATCTCCTCGAAGGTTAGGGGCCTCCTCGTTGATGAGGGGCTCGTCTCTGCGGAAGCTTGGGCGTCGGCTACGGCTGGCGACGGAGATCCGATTGAGGCGCTGTTGGCGGCGCAAGAGCTGTCGGAGCCTGCGCTCATGGAGATGCTGGGGCGCGCGGCTGGAATCGCTCCCGTCGACCTGCGCCGCGTAGAGTTCGATTCGAGCGTCGTCGAATCGGTCGCGCCCGAGCTTTGCAAAGAGCGCGCCTTCATTCCGATCGCTCGCAACGGCAACGTTCTCACGATCGCGGTTTCTGACCCGTTCGACGTGCTGCTCTTCGACGACCTCAAGAGAATGACGCAGTGCCACATCCGGCCTGTCTTCTCCCACAGGCCGATGGTGATGGCAGCGCTGAACGCGCAGCTCGATGGGGGCCAGTCCCAGGTGGACGACCTCATGGACGAGGTCGGCGGCGCTGAGGACCTCGAGGTCAAGTCGGACGAAACTGACGCCGAGGACATCGAGGGTCAGGCCGGCGAGGACGCCCCCGCGGTCAAGCTCGCTAACGCCATCGTGCTCCAGGCGCTGAAGGACAAGGCGAGTGATATTCACGTCGAGCCCGGCGAGAAGAACGTGCGTATCCGCTTCCGGGTGGATGGTCGCATGCGTGAGATCATGCGTGCGCCCAAGGCGCTACTGCCGGCTCTGTCGAGTCGACTGAAGATCCTTGCACACCTGGACATCGCAGAGCGCAACGCTCCCCAGGACGGCAAGTTCAGGATCAAGTACCAGGGTCGTACCGTCGACTTCCGCCTCTCGATCCTGCCCGTTGTGGGAGGCGAGAAGTCCGTGATTCGTATTCTCGATGGCGGCAACCTCGCGATGAGCATCGACTCGATGGGCTTCGAGCAGAAGTCCCTCGACGACCTGCAGGTCGCGATCGACTCGCCTTACGGAATGCTGCTCGTCACGGGTCCGACCGGTTCGGGTAAGTCGACCACGCTCTACTCCTGCGTGAGCGCCGTCGCGACCCCCGAGGTCAACGTGACCACGGTGGAGGATCCCGTCGAGTATCGCATGGACGGCATCAACCAGGTGCCCGTCAACCCGAAGCGAGGCACGACGTTCGCGGGCGCGCTGCGCTCGATCCTGCGTCAGGACCCCGATATCGTTCTCGTCGGTGAGATCCGGGACCAAGAGACGGCCAACATCGCCATCAAGGCGGCGCTGACTGGACACCTTGTGCTCTCGACCCTGCACACCAATGACGCGGCAGCCACGATCACGCGACTCATCGACATGGGCATTGACCCGTTCATGGTGTCCAGCTCGATCCTCTGCATCTGCGCCCAGCGTCTTGGCCGGCGCCTCTGCAAGAACTGCAGGGTCAAGGTCGAGGATCCGCCCATCGAAGAGCTCTTGAACGTCGGCTTCCTGCCGGAAGACTTCGAGCAGCCCGTCGAGATCTACGAGCCCAACCCCTCGGGGTGCGCTCGCTGTACAGCCGGCTACAAAGGCCGGTTCCCCATCCTTGAGACGCTCTCCATGTCCGCGCGCCTGCGCCGGATGGTGGTGGAAGGCAAGTCGAAGGATGAACTGAAGCTCCAGGCGATTGAGGAGGGGATGTTGACCCTCCGTCGCGTGGGCACGCTCAACGTACTGAGGGGAATCACGTCGGTCCCCGAAGTGCTCCGAATCACCCTCGACGATTGACACCTCTCACCCGAACCCTCAATCGAGAGGCATAGAATCCAGTGGCTGAGTTCAAATACGCGGCAAAAGACCAAGGCGGCTCGACCGTCGAAGGCACGATTTCAGCGGAGTCCAAGGCGGACGCCGTGGCGGAGCTTCGCAAGAAGAACCTGATCATCCTGAAGCTCGACGAGGGCGCGGCGCGCAAGCTGCCGTTCCAGCGTGGCGCGGCCGCAGCCGACGGTGCTGCTCCCGCCAAGAAAGCCCAAGGCAAGGTCAAGCTTAAGGCGAAGAAGGAAGAGGTGGTGATCTTCACCCGTCAGCTCGCCACCATGGTGGGCGCAGGCCTCTCGCTTCTCGAGTCCCTCGAGGTCCTCGGCTACCAGGCCGATTCCAAGGGTATGGTCGCGACCTGCGACCTCCTGGTGGAGTCGGTACGCGGTGGTTCGGACCTTTCGGCCGCGATGGAGCTTGCTCCCAAGGTCTTCTCACCGCTGTACGTCAGCATGGTGAAGGCTGGCGAGGTCTCAGGTCAGATGGACACGATCCTCAATCGCCTCGCTGACTACCAGGAAGCGGCCGAAGAGCTGTCCCGCGAGATCAAGTCGGCGATGACCTACCCGGTCATCTCGATGATCCTCGTGCTCGGCATCACGGTCTTCCTGATGATGGGGGTGGTGCCGACGTTCAAGAACGTCTTCGAGTCCATGGACGCGGACCTCCCGGCGATCACGCAGTTCGTGCTCGACCTGTCCAACTTCCTCCGCGGCAACGCTGCTGCTGTGTTCGGTGGAACCTTCGCGCTCGTTGTGGGTGTCGTGATGTTCAAGCGGACCCCCGCCGGCATCCGTACCTTCGACCGCCTGCTCCTGCGCCTGCCCGTATTCGGCACGCTGTTCCAGAAGGTCTGCCTCGCGCGCTTCAGCCGCACGTTCGCCACCCTGGTGCGTTCCGGTGTGCCGATCATGGCCACCCTCGACATCGTGGCGGCGACCTCAGGCAACTGGGTTCTCACCAAGGCCGTCCTGGCTTCGGCCGAGAGCGTTCGGAACGGTAACCTCCTCTCGGAGCCGCTGGCTGAAGAGAAGATCTTCCCGCCGATGGTGACGCGGATGATCGCGATCGGTGAGCGCACCGGCGCCCTGGAGACCCTCTTGGAAAAGATTGCCGAGTTCTACGACAGCCAGGTCAAGGCCCAGGTCAAGGCTCTCACCAGTCTGATCGAGCCGCTCCTGATCGCCTTCATGGGCATCATCGTGGGTGGCGTCGTGCTGGCTATCTTCATGCCGATCCTCAACATGGTCAGCAACCTGTCCAACAACTGACCGGGGTCCAAGACCCCCACGGATCCGAGGCGACCGCGCTTCCCAATGCTGGGAAGCGTGGTTGTCTGCGTTTTACGGATCTCTGAGGGCAGACCATGGGGCGGGGTTTTCCCACCCGCTTTTCTCCAAGAATCACGATCGGCTCCCTCAAGACGAGCGCCATTCGTCGCCGATATCCCCCGTGGCGGCTGGCCTAACCAGCTAGCCACCGTGCACGGGCTCTTTCGGGAGGCCGCACGTTCGTAACGAACCTATCAACCGAGGGGTCCACCCGGGCCCAGGAAGGCTTGCCTTCCACAATCAGGGAATCTTGGAGAAGATGAACCGCAACAACAACAAAGCAGGCTTTACGCTCATCGAGCTGATGATCGTCGTCGCCATTATCGCAATTATCGCAGCAGTCGCGATCCCGAAGCTCGTGAGTGCACGCATCTCGGCCAACGAGAACGCAGCAGTCGCTACGCTTCGCTCGATCGCTGCAGCACAGCAGCAGCTCCAGTCCTCGGCAGCCATCGACACCGATGCTGACGGTGGTGGTGAGCACGGCTACTTCGGCGAGCTCGCTGGTGCAACGCCCGTCCGTGGCTTCGTCGGTGGCGTCGCTGCAGTCAGCGCAGTGACCCTCGACCCGACGTACCTCCCCGTTGCTTTCGGCAACGTGGCCAACCGTATGGTTGAGCGTCAGGGCTACTTCTACCAGATGTTCCTTCCGGACGCTTCGGTGATCAACCCGATCGGCGGCGTCGCTGAGGCTGCTGCTGGTGGTAACGACGCTGTCCTCCCGGGTGGCTCGAACGCCGAGATCATGTGGTGCTGCTACGCTTGGCCTGTTCAGGCAACGAAGACGGGCAACCGTGCATTCATGATCAACCAGGCAGGAGACGTCATTGCTACGCAGAACTCGGTGGGCTCCACCGGTGTCGCAACCGCAACCGACCTCTACAATGGGGTCGGCCAGATCCCCGCCTTCGACGCTGCCTTCTCGGTAGCGGGCGACATGGGCTCGGAGCCGGCACTTACGTCGGTCGGCCTCGCTTCGCAGGACCTGCGCACCTGGACGCCGGTCGGCAACTGATTGCCTAACGGCACTCATGGCCGCCTAGCGGCCTAGCGCTCAGGCGCCCCTCGCATCCGCGGGGGGCGCCTGAGTTTTTTCGTGGGCCGGAGTTCGCACGTCTCATCCAAGACCAAAGAGCCTCAACGTGTTCGCTCGGGTGACGGCACCCAGCCGCGCCGGTTCTGCGTCGCGCAGGCCGGCCACAAACCGCAGCGTGTCCGCGCAGAAGGCGGGCTCGTTGCGCTTGCCGCGGTAGGGGACTGGCGCGAGGAACGGCGCATCCGTTTCTACGAGCAGCCGCTCCTCCGGGCAGGACCGTGCCGCTGCTTGGTTCGCGGTGCTGTTCTTGAAGGTCACGATCCCGCTGAACGAGATGTAGAGACCGCACTCCAGGTACGGCGCCATTTCCGCTTCGCCCATGACAAAGCAGTGCATCACACCGCGCACGCCAGGGAACTCACGCACCAGTGCCAGCGTGTCCTCGTGGGCGTCACGACTGTGGATGATCACCGGTTTGTCCAGCTCGCGCGCCAAGGCGAGGTGCCATCGGAAAGAGGCGAGCTGTGCCTCCCTTGGGGCCCACTCCTTGAACCAGTCGAGGCCGGTCTCTCCGACGGCCACGCAGTCGTCCCGTTCGCACAGCGCCCGGATCTTTGCTGTCTCTTCTTCGCCGAAGCTCGCCGCTTCGTGGGGGTGGAGTCCAGCGGTGCCGAAGAGCCTCACCGAATCGCTGCCCTTGGCCCCGGCGAGTTCAAGGGCCGTGAGCGACGTAGCCGCCGTCGTGCCGACGACGATCATGCCCTCCACGCCGGCGCGCCCTGCGCGGGCCAACGTCTCGTCCATGTCGTCTGTGAACTCCTCGCGGAACACGTGACAGTGTGAGTCGAATAGGCGCACGGGAGAGGGTTTGGAAAGGGCCTCGTCGACGCTCATCGGCAGTTAGTCTGGATCATGTCGTCGAGGAAGCGCGCCATGTTGACGTCCGACTCGTTGCGCAGCACTTCCGCCAGCAGCGCGCACGCTCGCTCGCCGGGGAAGCTCGCGATGATGCCCTGCGCGGCCTTGCGCCGGAAGTAGCCGTCCCCTGTGGACTCGACGATCGCTTCCTGCAGCGTCGCCTGGGCCAGTGGATCGCCGCCGTGCTGGGCGAGGGCCTCGATGGCGACGTAGCGCGCGATCGGTTCCAAGGCGACGTTCATGGCCACGTCCGCCATCATGGGTACGGGGCTCTTGTCCGCCTCGTCGCAGGCCTTGACCCACGCGCGCGCGAAGAACTCATCGCTTGGCGCGGTTTGGAATCGGCGCCCCTTGCGCTCAAGGTAGGGGCGGGCCCCCTCGAGGAGGGCGTTCGGGTCCGTCTCTGCGAGTAGCAAAAGCGACTCCGCCCGGTCTCCCATGCGGTGGCCATACTCGAACGACAGCGTCTTGAGAATGGGAGTGGCCGCATCCGGGGAGATGCGGGCGCCGACGCGAAGCAGCGTTCGCCTCGACTGGAAGTCTTCTCCCTTGTAGTGCGTGAACGCATGGAGTGCCGCCCAGCCGACCTCCACGCGGTCGTCCTTCTCAAGGGCTTCGATGCGCCGCTTGTTGAGAATGTACTGCCGATCGTGGTGGTCACTGGTGAGGTCGAGGCGCAGGGGCTGGAGCTCGACGAGGAGTTCGTAGATCTCGGCCCGGTGGGCGTCCGTGATGTTCAGGTCCCTCGGCATGAGCTCGAAGGGGTTGATCTCGATGGCCTCGTCGCTGAACTCCTTGGTGCCGACGAGGGGCTCCATCAGATCCGTGTCGCCCGGCGGGAAGAGTACCGCGTCCGAGCCCGACCTTGAGGGCGGGAGCTCCTTGATGGCCGCCCAATCCTCCTCGGAGATCGCTTCGGGTCGCGGGCGGTCGCGCCGTGGCACCGGTGACCCCATTTCGATCTTGGACGTGAGGTTGCCGTCGTCCGGCGCCGTCCCAGCTCCATCCGCCTGGGATTCCGCCGGATCGACCCCCGACCCGGACCCTGCCGCAGAGGAGGTGCTGTCCGGGGCGCCTGCTCCGCCGCATCCGGAAATGGCGGTGCAGAGGGTCAGGGCGGCTACGCCCGCCATCCAAGCCAGCGCAGTGTGCGATGTCGCACTAAATGAGGTCGAAACGTGGGTCGTGAGCATCGTGTCGGTTACGGACGAAAGAGGCCGAGGGGCGCCCCGAGGATAGGGGGCAGCTGAAACTTCTACCGCCATCGGGCGCGGGAGGGGACAAGGGACTTGGCAAAGCTGCTCTCCCCGTCGCACTATGTAGGCCCCCCAAACGGATTCAGCCCCCTCCGACCGCACCCCCGTCGAGGCAACCCGCTGCTTCCATTCTCATCTGGCCAAGAACCAGTGCCCTGTCCAGTGCCCCGCGTGGCCCGATCGGCGTTGTCCCATCGATCCACTAGGGCGATCTCCCTCTAGAATGACCATGCGATTGACGCGTCCCGCCGTACTTCGGACCTCCGTCCTCCTCCTGGGTGTAGCAAGCCTCGCGGGCTGTAGTGGCTCCGCCTCCTCCGAGTTTGGTGGCGATCTCTTCATCGAATCTTGCTCCTTGTCGTGCACAAACGGTGCAGGCGGCGACCTCGTTGCTTGTTCGATCGTCGACGTGACGGAGAACCAGGAGATCTCGATTCTCTTTTCGCAGCCCGTGGACCCCTCCTCGGTGACCGCGTCGTCGATTCAGGTGATCGATGTGGACAACGGAACGACGCCGGACGGCCTCCGCTTCGTCGACCCACTGGACCCACGTCGCGTGATCTTCCGCCCCACGGTTTCGTTCCAGACGGGCGTCGACTTCTCGTTCCTCCGCAACCGCAGCTACGAGGTCCTCGTCCCTGGCGTCGCCCAGAGTGACCCGGGCCCCTTCATTCGCAGCATCGAAGGCAACCCGAACCAGAGCCGTCTACTCTGCACTGTCCTGACGTCCCAGGGCGTTTCCGATACGGTCCCGGGCGATCCGGCCGTTCAGGTCTTTGCGGACGTCATCACGCTGGACGAAGACAACCTGCCGATCCTCGACGAGAACGGCGCCCCGATTCTGACGCGGACCCAGATCGGGTCGGACGCAGCCATGCCGGTGCAGGATCTCTTCCTCGCCAGCAACGTCTACTTCGAGTTCAACGAGCTCATGAACCTGCCGACGGTCGCGAACAACCAGTTCATGTCGTCTCCGTTCATCGCCGTCGAGCTCGACGGCGACGGCAACCTGGCCACGGGCGGCGCGGACCGCACGCCGATCAGCGGCAGCTACACCGTGACCGTGGACCAAGAGCTGCTGACGACCTCCTTGCTCTTTGTGCCTTCCGGGGGCTTCCCCGCGGCGGATCCGGAGGACGACACTCCGGCGCTCATCGTGTTCCGCATTCCCTCGACGGTGCGCGACATCGCCGAGAACCCTGTCACCACCGACACGGGCGGAGGCTCGCTTGTGGCGGTCGCCCAGCCAGTGGACTTCGAAGAGCTCTTCATCCCGTCCGAGGAGGGCGAGACGTTCGACCTCTCTGCGAACGAGGTTGGCTCCTTCGAAGCGGATAACGAATCGGGCGCCCTCTGGGGCAGCGGCATCTTGGCTCCGGGTCTCACCGGCGGCACGGGGCGGCACGGTTCCCTGAACATCTCCGGTGTTCAGACGGTCATCCTCAACACGGACAGCCAGGAATTCCCCCTCGACTCCGCGGTGGCGTCCAACGTCATTGGCAACCAAGACCTCACGGGCGACTACCCGCGGACCCTCACGGTCACGGACGGCGTCTTCGAGTTCTCGACCCTCGAGATCCTCCCGGGGGGCAGGCTGATCCTTGCTGGTTCACAGCCCGCTCGTCTGCTCGTGCGCGGCGAGGTCAACGTCGGACAGACCGCGGTCATCGACGTGTCCGGTCGCTCGGCTCCGATTCAGGATTCGGCCATCGTGGACAACGATGACTTCTTTGCTGACGGCGACAACGTCGACCTGATTCCGATCGGCGGACCGAACGCCTCCACCGGCGGAATCGGCGGCGACCGCGCAGACCTCACGGGCACGACCGGCCTCCTGGGCATTGGTGGCGTTGAGAACCCCAACTCAAACCGCAACGGCCGCCCCGGCGGCGGTATCGGCGGCGTTGGAGTCGTCGGCCGTGGCAACGGGGGCGTTCAGTTCCCGGACAACCTGCCGACGACGACGGCTCTGACCGAGATGAACCTGATGGACCTCGGATTCAGCGTGCTCCCCAGCCCGTTCCTCGTGGGCCAGAACGTTTGCACCTCGCCGCAAATGGGCGGCGTGGGCAGCGGCGGCGGCTACGCGTTCCAGGGCGGCGTGGGTGACTCCACTCCCCAGGTAGCCACCACGGAATTCCCCGTCAATGCCACCCGGCCAGGGCAGACGAGCAGCAACACTTCGGTGCCGCTGGCGGCACCCGACGCAAACAACTCGGGCTACACCACGCGCCTCCTGCGCTGGGAGAACGGTGACCTGCGCGGCGGTGCCAGCGGCGGCGGCGGCGGCAACCACACTTTCGGTACCCGCAACGGCGCGGACCCCCTCGGAGCGACCGGCTGCATGGGGGGAAGCAGCGGATTCCCCGACTTCCTCGACGAGTGGTTCGACCACAGCGGCGCTGCCGGCGGCGGCGGCGGTGGAGCGATCGAGGTCACAGCTGGCCGTGCCATCAACCTCAACGGCAGCATCAACGCTTCCGGCGGTGCGGGCGGTAGCTCACTCAACCAGCAGATGACGGCCGGCTCCTTTGCCATGCCGGGCGGCGGCGGCTCCGGCGGTTCTATCCGGCTCCGTGCCCCCGAAGTGTTGGTCGCGGCTTCCGCCACGCTCAACGCCAGTGGTGGCGCCGGTGGAGTCGCCTCTTGGAGCAACTTTGCCATGGGCGTTTTGACCGAGGGTGGCGACGGCAGCCCGGGTCTCATCCGCGTTGAGGACGCTGACAACGTGATCACGTTTGCGAGCCTGATGGATCGGGTCTCCCCGACCGACGGGGATCCCCTCGACTTCCTCAGCGTTGCGCCGGCCTTCCTGGACTCATCTGGGATCTCCCTGCTTCGCCCAGACTCCATCAGCGGTTCGACCTCCTGCTGGATCCGTCCTCCGGGCCCGTTCCAGTCCCTCGGAGCCCGTGCTGATGATCCTGTGCTGCGGACCGTGGAGTCGAAGGGCTGGACCATGGATTTGGTCCTGACCGGTGGCGGTACTCGACCCTTCCGCGGCTCGCCTGACGTGAGCCTCGACTGGGAAGAGGAGTTCGGCAACCTGCTTGGATTCGACCTCGGAATCGGTGAGGTTGCCTCTCCGATCGTGGTTCGCTTCCAGGGGGCTCGCTCCCAGGCACAGGTCCTCCAGAACCCGTGCGACATCAACCTGGACGAGGATCCCATCCTTGAGATCGTCGCCGGCACGCTGACGCCCTGGGTAGCTCACCCCGCGGACCTCGAGCTCCTGACGAACACGTCGGGCGCTCCGTTCGCGCCGACGATGATTCGCTACATGGTGATCTTCGACCGTACGATCGATCCGGGCAACAACGATACCCCGGGCCAGATCCTCATCGACGAGGGCGTCATCGGCGTCGACAACCTTCGCATCGAAGCGGACCCCCGCTAAGTCGGCGGCCTTCCGCGCGTCAAGAGGAGCGCTCGCCGATGGGGTGAGCGCTCCTCTTTTTCTATACAGTCTTTCTCCGATGGATCGGTCCACACAGCGGATTCAAGCAGGCGTTGCGGTCCTGTCCGCATCAAGTCTCGTACGCAGCGTCTGCGTCGAGCTGGAGGGGGGCAAGGTCATCGGCTGGGAGGCCGTGCCTGAGCGCTCGCTGTCCGAGGAAGAGCGCGCGACGGTCCTGACCCCGGGACTTATCAACGCTCACGCCCACCTTGATCTAGGGGCCTTGCGAGGGGCCGTTTCCGGCTCCGGAGGTTTCCTCGCCTGGGTCGCGGCCCTTGTGGCGGCGCGCGAGGAGCTCGGAGAGAACCCGCCCGGCAGGGATCGACTGATGGCGGGGGTTAGAGCCTCGGCGCACGAGGCCTTGCGGACCGGCACCACGTCGGTGCTAGACATCGACTCGATGGGGTTGACGACTGGTGCGCTCAGCGCTGGGGCACCGCGCGTGTTCACCCACCGTGAAGTCCTCGACGGCTCGCCCCAGGGGCGTTCACCCCGGACCGAGTCGGCGCTGCAGACGGCGCGGGCGGCGATTGAGCGCGGGCGGGGACTATCGCCCCACGCCACCCACACGGTGGGGGCGGCGCTCCTCAAAGACCTCGGAGCGCTGACGCGGTCACACGCAGAGTCGAACGATGGGCAGCGGGTCCCCTTGGCGATCCACTGGGCCGAAACGCCGGAGGAAACCCAGTGGCTCCTGCGCGGCGAAGGGCCATTCGCCGGGTGGCTTGGACCCAGTTCCGGCCGTACCGGGACCGAGCGCCTCGCCGCCGCCGGGCTTCTCCGCGGGGCACTCCTGATTCACGGAAACGACCCCCAACCCGGTGAGCCAGAGCGGTTGGCTGAGGCGGACGGCACCCTCGTTCACTGCCCCGGGTGCCATCTCTACTTTGGGCGCCCGCGCTTCCCGCTCGAGCGCTACGAGAGCGCTGGTGTGCGCTTGGCGCTCGGCACAGATTCGTGGGCGAGCAATGAGAGCCTCGACATGCGGCGCGAGATGCGCTTGGCCCGCGAAACCCTGGGACTCGACGCCGCAGCGACGTGGAGGATGGCGACGGAAAACGGAGCCCTGTCGGTTCCCGACCAAGCGGTCACCGGGAGGATCGAGGAGGGATCCGCGGCCGATCTCGTGGCGTTCGAATGGCCCCGCACCGAGGCGAGTGCCGACCTTGGGGCTATTGAGGCGTCGGCCCTCGACCGGCTGACCCGCTCTAGCTTGAAGATCCGCCAGGTTTGGGTTGGGGGAGAGCCCTCCGCCCCTGACCGCGGGGTCAGATGACGGCCCGCTAGCGAGCCTCCGTGAATCTCATTGGGATCTGCGCCGCCTACCCTGGGTCAAACCCTGACAGGCTCCTATGGATAGGGAGCCCTTGCCACTATGGTGGGGCGGCCAAGACTCCCCAACTTGCACGCCGCGAAGGCCCATCTCGCACCGTCGAACGCACGCCTCCATGTATCAGCCGCCCCATCCGACCCCAGACCAGAAGAGCGCGATCGAACTCTTAGAGAGTTCCAAGCGGATCTTGCTCACGGGGCACGAGCGCCCCGACGGGGACTGCGTCGGCTCCCAGGCGGCTCTGGCGCGAGCGCTGCGGACGGGGAGTCGCTCGGCCTTCGTCCTCAACGTCGACGCCCCGTCGGCTACGTACGCAGAGCTTCTGGCGTTCGCGGAGTTCCACGTCGACGATGGCTCGCCGCTGCCGCCCCACGACCTCGTCGTCATGCTGGACGGCGGCGATCTCACGCGCACGGGAAGGCTCCACGACCGACTGGCAGCCTCCGATGCGAAGAAGCTCGTCGTCGACCACCACCTGCACGACGGCGACGCCTGGTGGGACGCGGCTTTCGTGGACACGGCGGCCTCAGCAACGGGGGTGCTCGTGCGTCGTATCGCAGCGCACCTCGGGGCTCCACTCGACGCTGAGTCAGCGAGGGCCATCTTCACGACGCTCGTCACGGATACAGGCTGGTTCAAGTACTCGAACACCGACGAGGAGACGCTGCGCGTGGCGGCCGAAATGGTCAGCCTCGGTGTCCGGCCGGCCGAGGTCTACGGCGATCTGTTTCAACGTCAGCCGATGGAGCATCCCCTTCAGCTGGCTGGCGCGCTGGCTCGAACCACCTACTACGCAGACGGACAGCTCGCCGTTCTCGACTTGCCGCTCGGCCGCGACGGTCGTCCCATGGACGCGGACTCCGACGTCGCCCTGGACATTGTCCGGTCGGTGGAAGCCGTTGGGGTGGCGCTCGTGGTGCGCGAGGTGGGCGCAAAGCAGTGCAAGCTTTCCGCGCGCTCGAAGGGAGCCTTCAACGTGCAGCAGCTGGCTGCGACCTTTGGAGGGGGCGGTCACGCGAAGGCTGCCGGAGCCACGCTCGGGATGTCCCTTGCGGAAGCGCGCCTTCAGCTCGTCGAAGCTGCCCTTGCTCGCCTTGACTACACCGAAGAGCGTCGGCAATCCCCACGGACGGCCGCGGACGCCGCCCGCCAACATCGCCCCTGATCTCCCTTGAAGCTCGCCCTCGTTTCCGATCTCCACTCCAACAAGGAGGCCGCGGATGCCGTGTTCGCCCACATCCGGGCGCAGGGCATCCAAACGATGGTGTGCCTTGGGGACATCGTCGGATACGGACCGGATCCAGAGCACTGTGTTGACCTTGTGCGCGGACACGCTGAGGTCACGGTGCTCGGAAACCACGACGAGGCCCTCTTCCACGACGCGGCGGACTTCAATCCCCACGCGCGACTCGCGATCGACTGGACCCGTGACAAGCTTCGCCCTCGGTGGTGGAGCTCGTCCGAGCGCAAGAGCCGTTGGCGCTGGCTTTCCCAGCTGCCCCACACCCACAAGATCGGCCGCTTTTCGTTCGTTCACGGCTCCACGCGGGATCCGGTGCGCGAGTACGTGCTCTCCACGGATGGATTCCTGAACCCGTCGAAGCTTCGGGGCATCTTCGACTCCTTTGAGGGCGTCGCGTTTTGCGGGCACACTCACCATCCCGGGATCCACTCGGAAGACCTGCGCTTTCAAGGGCTCGAGGGAAAGGACGAGTTCACCGCCGCGCTCCCCGAAGGCCAAAAGCACATCGTCAACGTCGGATCGGTGGGGCAGCCCCGTGATGGAGACAACCGCGCCTGCTATGCCGTGGTGACGGAGGACGCGGTCACGTGGCACCGGGTCGCCTACGACTACCGCGCGACGATGGACAAGATCCTCGCGACAGGGTCGCTGCACGAGATCCTCGCGCGTCGTCTTGCCCTCGGGAAGTAGCGCGGACGCCATGGGCATGCCTCCAACTTCAGGACGTGGCTGACTCCGACCCACTAGGCGTCGACGGGAGCCCACCCGAGCGCGGTGGCAGGATCGTCCAGTTTCTCGGGCTCACGTTGGGGTTGGCTCTCTTTGCGGTGCTCCTCTGGGCGCCGGGCCTGCCTTTGGACGGCATGCAGCGCAAAGTGGCAGGGGTTTCGGCCCTCACCGCTACGTTCTGGCTGACCGTCGCGATCCCCGTGGGCGCCGCGTCGCTCCTGCCAGCCGCGCTCTTCCCGCTCCTCGGGGTGATCCCTGCGCGAGAGGTGGCGCCGATCTACCTGCGCGACCTGGTGATGCTCTTTCTCGGAGCCTTCGTCGTTGCCCTGGGGCTGGAACGCTGGGGAGTGCACAGGCGCATGGCGCTCGCCGTGATCCAGGCCGTTGGGTCCTCGCGGCGCAGGCTCGTCCTAGGGTTCATGACGGCGTCTGCGTTCCTGTCGCTGTGGATCAACAACACGGCGACGACCCTTCTCATGCTGCCCATTGTCAGCGCGGTGCTCTTGCGCGTGGAAGAGGAAGACCGGGCCAGGGGGCTTGCCAAGGCGGATCCGCGCTTCGCTTGGTGTCTCTTGCTCGGGACGGCGTACGCCGCGTCGGTGGGGGGGATGGGGACGCCCGTGGGCACCGCCCCGAATCAGGAGTTCCTGGGCCAGTTCGCCGCGCTCTTCCCGAATGGGCCCAAGCTCACGTTCGGCGAGTGGATCACCGCGTTCGGCCCGCTCGTTTTGTTGTTTGTGCCGCTCGGCTGGCTCGTGCTCACCCGTGTCGTCTACCGATTCGAGGATGTGCGAGGCGCGGCGGGTTCGGTGATCCGCAAACAGCGCCGGGCCCTGGGGCCGTGGAGCACCGCGGAGAAGCGCATGGCGGCGGTGTTTGTGGCCACGGCCTGCCTCTGGGTGTTCCGCGCGGACCTCGTCCTCGGTGGGTGGACTCTGCCGGGTTGGTCAAGGCTTCTCATGGGGCCGGAGGCCGCGGACCCGGTTTGGTATGCGGCTCACAAGAACGACATCAGCGACGCGACGGTGGCGATCTTCATGGCGGTGCTGATGTTCATGATCCCCTCTGGTGCGGCTTCGACGAACCGCGCAGCTGACGGGTCAGCCGATGGGGCCGGCGCGGGCCACCTCATGAACTGGCGCACGGCGGCCGGACTGCCTTGGGAGGTCTTGCTCCTCCTCGGCGGCGGGTTTTGCCTCGCCCACGGGTTCAAGCTCAGCGGACTCGATGTCGTCTTTGGGGAGGCGCTGGCTCCGCTCCTCGGTGGGCAGCCCCGCTGGGCGGTGGCCCTCGTCGTAGCGCTTTCCGTGAGCTTCCTCACCGAGGTGACTTCCAACACGGCGACCACAGCCGTTCTGCTGCCGGTCATGGCCGCGGCTGGCGTAGCAGCCGGGCTCGATCCGATGGCGCTGATGCTGCCCGCAACCCTCGCCGCCTCCGCGGCCTTTATGATGCCCGTGGCGACGCCACCGAACGCGGTGGTGTTCGCAACGCGCCGCATTCCGGTCCCCGTCATGGCGCGGGCCGGGCTGGTACTCAATTTGCTGATGGTGGGGCTCATCGTCCTCGTGTTTGAATTCTGGGCCGCCGACCGGCTGGGCGTCGCGTTCGACACGCCCCCCTGGGCCGAGGCCCAAGGGGCTCCTCTTCAAGGCGACTAACCTCCGTATCCCGACATGTCCACTTCGCCAGAGCTCACCGCCGCCCACGATGCGCAGCTCGATGGATCTCGGAGCGCGCTGTCCACGGTGCTCCTGGTCGCGGCGCTTGCGTTTGCGGTCGCGGCGCTCGCCTTCCTTGGCTTCGGTGCCGGGGCAGACGCGCCCAGCTGGAAGGTCGCGGTCCTGGCTGTCATGTCGATGCCGCTCGTCCTCGGGGGCGGCGCCGCCTTCGGGCCGCTCCTGCGCGCGACGCCCGTGGTGGAGCCCTCGCCGCTCAAGCTCGCGCTCTTCTCCAGTGCGCTTTCGCCCGTGCTGGTCGCTCTGCTCTGGTACGGGCTCGCCATGGGCCTGGGGCTTCCGGTGCATCATGCGTGGGCGGGGACGTTCGCCGCGGTGGGGGTGCTGGCCTTCCTTGGCGCGGGGCGCAGGCTGAGTGCGGCGCCCGCGGGCGCCGCAGCGGGGCTTGTGTGCCTTTCGGCGCTGGTCACTGCCTGCGTCGCGGCGGTGGCCGTCTGGTCGGACGCTGGCCTCGGCGTGCGCCTGAGCTCCAACGCTTCGATCGCACAGGCCGCGCTCGCCCAGGCGCTCCAGGGCGGGGTTCCCTGGGACAACCCGTGGGTCGCTGGCCTGCCCCTCGAGCTGCGGCCGGGCCTCGCTGCCCTACTCGTGGCCGTGGCGGGGCCGGCGCAGCTCTTACCGCTCTTCTGCTTCGGCGTCGTCATCGCCTGGTGCGCCGCGCTGATCGCCATCGCTGGTTACCTCGCCTCCGCCGCACTTTTCCGTGAGGCGGTGGGTCCGCGGGCAGGGCTGCGCGACGCCACCGCGGCGTTGGCGGTGGTGCTCCTCGCGGTGGGTCTCGACGGCGGCCGCGCGTCCGTTCATCGCTGGCTCTCGATGGCCTACATCTTGGCGTTCTTGGTGGCGGCTCTCCATGCCGTGCGTCGGGGTGCGCGCCCGTGGCCGGGGCTCTGCACAATTCTCCTCGGCGTGCTCGGGTGCCTGCATCCATGGGCAGCTGCCGGTGCCATGGCCGCCCTCGCCCTGGCAGGTTTGGCGGCACGCCGGCCCATGCTTCCGCCGCTGGCTGCGCTCGCGCTGCTTCCTGGCTATCTCCTCGGAAGGCTCTTCGGTGGATTCAGCCTCGAGCAAGCGCTGCCCTACGCGGGACCGAATTCGATCCCGAAGGGAATGGCCGCCAAGCTCGGCCGTTTCTTCGGTGAGCTCGGGGGGCTGTCGAGCGCGCCGAGCTGGACGCTGGCTCTCGTCTACGTGCCGCTCGCGCTTGGGCTCCTTGCGCTCTTCGCGCATTTCGTTCGGGGCCAAACGGGAACCGGAGAGGTAGACGATTCTGGCGTCGCGCGGCGGGGCGCGGGCTTCGTGGGGCTGTTGATCCTGACCTGGGTCGGTGCGGTCGCGGTTTTGCCTGGGGATGCGGGGGGCGAAGGAGCGGATCTGTTCGGGGCAGCGCTCCTCGTCGTGGGCCTCGCCGTTGGCCGCGCCGCTCAGCTCGTTCCCCTGGGTCGCGCTTCTTATCCCGTGGCGGCGATCCTGCTGGTGGGGGTCGGGCTGCCCGGCTACCGCGCCCTCGATGCGGTGTCGCCGCCCAAGGTGCCATTCGACGAGCACCCGCGGCACCTTGAACTCCTGGAGGAGGTCCCGCTGCAGGAGGGCCTGATCGACGCGTTGGAGTTCGTGCGACAGTCACCTTACGCCTCGGGCGCCCGGACGATTCTCTTCCGAGAGCCCGGTGCCACGGGACCCGTGCCACGCAATGAAGTGGTTTCTATGGCCCCGATCCTGACGGGCCTCCCGCTCTTCGGGGGCAGAGCGCACTCGCCAGGGACCGATCAGTCGCGGGCGCTGGGGGCACCGCGACGTGAGCTTCGAACGGCTTTGGGCGACACGCCGAGCGGGCGCCGCGAGATCCTCAACGCACTCTTCGAGCTGGAGGCGAAGTGGGAGCCGCGCTACGTGCGAGTCTTCGATGCGCTCCGTGCGGACGGTTACACGCTGCTCTTCCTCGTGACCGAGGCCGATCGCCGATCGACCACGGACCGCGGTTCGGGCCCGCGCGGGGTGGACGATGTCTTGCGCCGCATGGGGGCAGAGGAGGTCTTCCAGGGCGCGCAGGTGAGCGTCTACGTCTCCGAGCCCCCGGTGGAGTGAGTTCAGCGCAGTTGTTTCGGCGCTGATTTCACCGGGAAAGAAATTCCGACCTCAACCTTCCGGCGGGATTGGTCGACTCCTCCACCATGAGCCTCACGTCCCTCATTGCCGCACTCGTCCCGCTCGCTTTCGCTGACCCGGCTGCCCCCGATCCATCGACGCTTGTCGTCACGGACAGCAGCGGGCCGGTTGCAAAGGCGGAGTACTTCCTCATCAGCGAGGAAGTCGCGGCGACCGACGACGCCGAGGGGGCGTCCATCGCTGTCGTGGCGCTGCGGCGCATCGACCGGACGGGTGGTGACCTCTCCTCGGGACCCGCGTCCCTGAACTTCGACTTCCTCCTCGAGCGCGAAGTGACCTTCGCCGAAGGCGGGCTCCGCGTCCGCCACACGGAGTCCGGCCTCGGCTCGACGCGCCGGCTCGTCTGGCGTGAGTTCCTGCCCAAAGAGTCCCGCACCTGGGTGGCCGACTGGACCGCTGGGGTGCGAGGCGCGCCCGCGCGCTCCATCGGCTACGGATGGAATCGTCCGGTGCATGAGCAGGTGATGGGTGGAAGTGCCTCGGATACAACGCTGTACGGGCCGCTTGAGCTGCTCTACGGGATGCGTGACGGTTCGCTGCCGTGCGGCGAGGCCTCCGGCGTGGTGGGGGTCATCGACCCGGCCTCGGCATCCATCGTTCAGGTCGAGCAGAGCCTGCGCCCATCGGCCGGGCCGATCGCCGGGGCGGCCATGGACCTGCGTCGACCGGACGGCTCCCTGTTGCTCGGGGCCGACGTCGCAAGGGCTGCAGGCCCGGCTTCAGGCAGTGCCGCCCCAGGCTTTACCGCCCTTCGGATGAGCGATCGTCCCACCACGGCAACGCGGATCGACCGAGCGGAATACGACCGCCTGAGCCGTCGCTGGACCGTCGAAACCATGCGCCCCTACGAGGCCGTCCTCGCGCTGATTCCTAAGCGCCACTAAGGGGTCTTGTCATCCCAGGGTGCGACAGCTGTTCGCACCGCGTAAGTGCTGCGGCGATAGGGAATCCGAACGGAGTTTGTGGTCGAATTCCAGAGCCGGTGAGGAACACTTCACAGGGTCCAACCGATGCCCTGCCCCTCACTCCCGCTTTGACCGACCTCTCCACAGTCTCCTTGAGCGTGCTGCTCGCCCTTGGGGCCGCTTCCTCAGGCTGCTATTCGCCGCCCGAGCTCCGGGATCGCGCCGACCGTGACGCGCTGGCCCTCGTGGACCAGCGCCGAGCCGAGCTCTTCGGCGACACCGGCCCGTTTGCGCTCCCCGCTGCCACGGCGGCGTTTGGCCGCGCGGACCGTCCCGAGTCCGAGTGGACGACCCGCGAGCGGGTGCTGGCCGGCACCTTGGACCGCGTAGGGCCCCTGAACGTGGTCAGCGCCCTCAAAATTGCCTCTGAGGACAGCCAGGAGGTGCAGGAGGAGCGCGAGAGCCTCTACCTCGCTGCCCTCGACCTGACCCAGGACCGCTGGGCCTTCGGCTACCGCTACGACGCGAGCGGATCGGGCACCCTCGCTGGCCAAATTGACGGGGAGGCTACGACCCTTGACGCTGGATTCGGCGCGGGCGTCTCCCGGATCCTCGGAACGGGTGCTGTGATCCTCGCGGATGTGGGCACCAACCTGTTCCGCTTCGTTTCGACGGGCGACGGCTTCGATGCGATCTCGAACATTGGGCTGAGCGTGACCCAGCCGCTCCTGCGCGGCACCGGCAGGCTGATCACCCTTGAGCCGCTGCGCCAGAGCGAGCGGGATCTGATCTACAGCGTGCGCAACTACGAGCGCTTCCGCCGCACGTACGCCGTCGATGTCGCGAGCCGGGTGTATAGCGTGCTCCAGGCCTTCGACCGGCTGAACAACGAGCAGCTGAACTTCAACAACCTTGAGATCCTGACGGACCGTAACGAGGCCCTCGCTGAAGCGGGCCAGCAGACCGAGATCCAGGCGGACCAGGCCCGACAGCAAGAGCTCGGCTCTAAGAATCAGCTCGTCGTCCTCCAGGGCAGCCTTGAGTTCACAACGGACAGCTTCAAGGTCTTCCTCGGCCTGCCCGTTTCCGTGGACCTGGAGTTTGAGCCGGGCCTTCTCCAGACGCTTGCGTCGGACAACTCCTTCCTGGACGGCCTCGACGAAGACGTCGCGGTGGAGTTCGCGATCGACCATCGCCTTGACGTGATGACCGCCTTCGATCGCGTCCAGGATGCGACGAGGCGCGAGGCCATCACCCGGGATGCCCTCCGCGTCGGACTCGGGGTGAGCGGTTCCCTTGATTCTTCGACCCCGGGTTCCAAGCCCCTCGGTTTCCGACTGGGAGAAGTGGACTGGAGCGCTGGCGTGGACCTCGACCTTCCCGTGGATCTCTTGCCTGCGCGTAACGCCTGGCGCAATGCAGAGATCGCCCTCGTCGATACGAGAAGAACCTACGCGCGCTTCCTCGACAACGTCACGGTGAACGTTCGCAGTGCTCTACGGAACGCCCGCAACTCCTACGAGAGCTTTGAGATCCAGCGCAACGCGGTCGAACTCGCGATTCGACGGGTTGAAGGATCCCAGCTCAGCCTCTCCGCCGGCCTCGCCACCACGCGAGACGTCCTGGAGTCCCAGGCCGACCTCCGTGAAGCCCGCGACGACGCCACGTCCGCGCGAATCAGCTTCACCCTCTCCCTCCTGGACCTCTGGCTTGAGCTTGAGATCCTTCGGGTGGACGACACAGGCATCTACTACGACGAACAACTCTCCGCCGAGCTCCATTCCAGGTTGGCGCAGTGATCCCTTTCCTGTCGGGCGTCACTGCAACGACCCCTGTCTTCTGTCGAAGGCCGCGCCACTAATTCCATGAAGCAACCCCACACTCACCACTCGCACGCACGTCCAGAACGTCGCGGCGGCATCCTGCTCTTCCTCGTGATCATCCTGGCGGCGGCCGCCGGTGCCTGGAAGCTCGGCATGTTCGACTCGCTCCTGGGGGAAGAGGAAGAGGTGGCGATTGAGGGTGCCGAGGTGCGCCGCGGCGATCTGCGCATTTCAGAGATCGTGCGCGGCAACCTGGAGGCGACGGACAGCGTCAGCGTGAAGTCCGAACTCGAAGGTCGCTCGACCATCATCTTCCTCGAAGAAGAGGGCTCCAGCGTCGAGGCCGGTCAGCTGATCATCGAGCTCGACTCGTCAGAGATGGAAGACGAGCTCGTGCGGCAAGAGATCGAGGTGAAGAACGCCGAGGCTGCCTACACCAAGGCGAAGGAGCAGTACGACATCCAGGTGATCCAGAACGTCAGCGATCTCGCCGATGCGGCGCTCGCCCTGGAACTTGCCGAGCTTGACCTCGCCAAGTACGAGGGAACCGAGGAAAACCCAGAGGGCGAGTACCGGAACGAGGAGTCGAAGGCCGAGGAGGCCGTGCTTCTTAAGGAAGAGGACGTCAAGCGCGCGGGCACCGAGCTGGAGTGGTCCAACAAGCTCCTGGCGAAGGGCTTCGTGACGGAGAGCGAGAACGAGGCCAAGAAGCTGGAGAAGCAGCGGAACGAGATCCAGCTGACCCAGGCCCGCCGCGAGCTCAAGCTGATGCGCCAGTTCAGCTACCTGCGCACCCTGAAGGAGCTCAAGGCCGACATTCAGACGCGCCATCGCGACATCGAGAAGGTCAAGAAGCAAGCCAACGCGCGGCTCGCAGACTTCAAAGCAGAGCGCGACTCGGCGGAGTACAAGCTCGATCGCGAGCGCTCGCAGAAGGAAGAGCTCGTCGACCAGCTTAGCAAGGTCAAGATCTACGCTCCCGAGGCAGGCTTGCTGGTCTACGCACGGGAGAAGAGCCGCTGGGGCTCTGGTGACATCGTTAAGGAAGGCGACGAGGTGCGCGAGCGCCAAGAGCTTTGCACGATCCCCCGCGCTGGTGGGATGACGGTCCAGGCCAGCATCCACGAGACTAAGCTCAAGAAGGTCAAGACGGGCCTCCCGTGCATCGTATCGGTCGACGCCTTCCCCGGCGTGACGTTCGAGGGTCAAGTGGGTTTCGTCGCCGTGATGGCAGACTCGGGTAGCTGGCGGAGCAACCCGAACCAGCGCCTCTACAAGGCAGCTATCAGTCTGACCAATCCGACGAATGACATGCGCCCCGGCATGTCGTGCAGCGTCGAGATCCTGGTGAAGGACCTTGAGGACGTGCACTACGTGCCCCGGCAGTGCGTGCTGCTCGACGGCGGCGAGACGATCGTGTTTGTGGTCAACGGCAGCGAGACGGAGAGGCGCAAGGTCAAAGTGGGCCTCGACAACTCGAAGTGGGTCTCCGTGGAGGAGGGCCTTCGCGAAGGCGAGATCGTCGCCCTTGCGCCACCGGCGGATTTCGAGCCGGCACCGGTACCCGATGAGGCCAGGGCCAAGTTCGGACCCGCCGGACCCGAGGCCGGTTTTTCGGCGACTCCGGGGGCGGCCGGCGGGGCTACCCCAGGCAGGGCCTCGGGACGTCCTTCTAGTTCCGGTGGTGGACGCGCGGAAGGCGGTCGTTCTGGCGGCGGTCGGCCAGGCGGCTCAGCTTCGGCGGGTGGCGGCCGTCCGTCGGGCGGCTCAGGCAAAGGACGCCCCAGCGGCGCCTCACAAACCACCGCATCGGCGAACGGAGACTCGCAGCCGTGAACGAAGCAGCCCCGCAGCCCGGCAAAGAGCCGGTGGCGGAACTCACCGACGTCACTCGTACCTACAAGATGGGGGACGAACTCGTGAACGCGCTCTCGTCCTTCAACTTCACGTTTCACCGCGGCGAGTACTGGGCGATCATGGGCAGTTCCGGCAGCGGTAAGTCGACGCTGTTGAACCTGCTCGGCTGCATCGATCGCCCCACGAGCGGCTCCTACAGAATCCGCGGCCGCGAGGTGGCGTCGATGGACGACGACACGCTCTCGACTTTCCGCGGAAAGGAGCTCGGCTTCATTTTTCAGTCCTACAACCTGCTGCCCCAGCTCGACGTGCTCGAGAACATCCTGATGCCGGTCATGTACCAGGACGAGGTTCCCGAGGGGATCGAAGATCGGGCGCTGCATCTGGCGGAGCGCGTAGGGCTCGGCGGCCGCCTGCATCACCGGCCGACCCAGCTCTCCGGCGGCCAACAGCAGCGGGTCGCGATCGCGCGCTCGCTCATCAACGACCCAGCGCTGCTTCTGGCCGACGAGGCGACGGGCAACCTGGACAGTCGGACAGCCGACGAGATCCTCGAGCTCTTCGACGAACTCCATGACGAAGGCACCACGATTCTGCTCGTGACCCACGAGCAGGAAGTTGGCGAGCGCGCCGAGAACATCCTGCGTCTGAAGGACGGGCTCGTGGAGTCTGTGCACCGTGGACGCCGCGGGCAAAGCGGTGCGACCGAGGCCTTCGAGGCCTCGACCCCCTCGGTCGCCGCCGCCACTCGATCCAGCTCAGGAGAACAAGCCTGATGGCCAAGCGGCAAAGCTCATTCTTCCGCGCGGTGCGTCTCGGCGTTTCCAGCCTCCTTCTGCACAAGCTCCGCAGCTTCCTCACGACCCTCGGGGTTCTCTTCGGGGTGGCCTCGGTGATCGCGATGCTCGCGGTCGGCGAAGGCGCCAGCGCCGAAGCCCAGGAGCAGATCCGTAAGCTCGGCAGTCGCAACGTCATCTTGCGCAGCGTGAAACCCCAGGAACAAGGGGATACCGATACGGAAGTGCGCGTGCTCACGTACGGCCTGACGCGGGACGACTTCGACCGGATCGCCGAGACCTTCCCAGGCGTCAAGCGCGCGGTACCTATGCTCCAAACCCCGGCCGAGGTACGCTTCAGCGACAACGTCTGCCGGCCCCGCGTTCTATGCACTCCTCCGTCCTACAAGGACGTGACCCAGCGTGAGCTGTTTTCCGGTCGCTTTCTCTCCGAGCAGGACGAGCTCTCCCGCGGCCTAGTCTGTGTCCTCAGCTACGAGGTCGCCCGCTTTCTCTTTCCCTTCGAGACGGCGCTGGAGAAGCGCGTCAAAGTGGGGGAGCACTACTTCGAGTGCGTCGGCGTGCTCGGCTCCCGCACGCCCGTGGGCAGCGTCATGCTCGACCCCAGCAGCGAGGCCGGCGGCGAAGTGTTCATGCCCATCTCCACGGGTCGAGCGTTTTACGGCGAGCGGCAAACCCAGATCCGATCCGGGTCCATGGACATCCAAGAGGTGCAGCTCCATGAGATCGTGGTCGAGGCCAAGCGCGATAGCGATGTGCTGACCATCGCCCAGGCCTCCCGGGCGATGCTGAGCATGGAGCATTCGGACAAGGATTATGAGGTCATCGTGCCCCAGGAGCTGCTGCAGCAGGCCAAGGAGACCAAGCGCATCTTCAACGTTGTGCTCGGCAGTATCGCCGGGATCTCGCTCCTCGTGGGCGGCATCGGCATCATGAACGTCATGCTCGCCACGGTCACGGAGCGGACACGTGAGATCGGCATCCGCCGGGCCCTCGGCGCCAAGCGCAAGCACATCGTGACCCAGTTCCTGGTCGAGACCATGGTCCTGTCGGGCGCCGGCGGCCTCCTCGGCGTTGGCATCGGGCTCCTGATCCCCTGGATCGTCGAGCGCACGGCCGAGCTAGAGACCATTGTGACCCCCGCGGCCCCGATCCTCGCCTTTGGCATCAGTGTGCTCGTGGGCATCGTCTTTGGCCTCTATCCCGCCTGGCGGGCGGCCAACATGGACCCGGTCGAGGCGCTCCGCCACGAGTAGAGTCGAAACGGGGGCCGATCGGCTGTATGTTGGCCCCCGCCATGTCGAACGAAGAAGCCGAACCTGAGGAGGAGCCCGTAGAGCTCCCGCCCTACGTGATCGAGAACGCCCGCTCGGGGCGCTCGAAGTGCAAGACCTGCCAGCGCAAGATCGACGCGGACGCCCTCCGTATCGGTGTCCTCGTCGACGGCCGATTCGGCCAGGGCTACATGTGGCACCACCTCAACTGCGCTGCGAAACGCATGATGGACCAGGTGGAGGAGGCCTACGCCATGGAGGCGTGGGAGAACGCCAAGGTCCCGCCCGATCCTGACGAGCTGCCGACCCTTGAGAAGCTCCGCGCGGTGGCCGAGAAGGCCTCCGTCGAGCGCGAGAAGAAGGAGAAGGCCAAGAAGACCATTCCCTACGCGGAGTGCGCGCCTTCGAACCGCTCGAAGTGCAAGCAGTCCGGCGAGCCCATCGATAAGGGCGCCGTCCGCATCGTGCTCGGCATGGAGGCGCACTTCGGGGGCCAGACCCGGATCTCGCCCTACAACGTCCTGCCCCAGTACTTGGAGCAGGCGCTGATGGAGCCTGACATGGGCACGGAAGAGGAAGGCCTAGCGGACGCGCTGCGCGAGAACAGCCGCGACATCGACCCCGAGCTGCTCGAGCAGGCGATCGCAGAGGCTGGCCTCAACGACCTAGAGTAGAGGCCGAAAGAGCGCTCAAATCCCCTGCCGGAGAGCGAGCGCGGTGGCGACGGTGACGCCGTCGATCGGAGCGGCCGTTTCGCCGTCGAGGTCAGCGAGCGTCCGCGCCACCCTTCGAATCGACTGGATCCCACGGGCTGACAGGCCTTGGTCTTCCGCCGCGCGCCGGAGGAGCTGACCCGCCTCATTGGAGAGCGGCGCGACCTCGTCCAGCTCGACCGCGCCAAGCGCTGCGTTCAGCTGGCAGCGGTTGCCCGGGCGTGCGTTGGCGCGGGCCTGCGCTCCCAGCACGGCGGCGCCTAGTTCTGCGCCCAGTTCTGACCGCGCCTCGGCGGCTGTTGGCACGACGTCCGGTGGGACCGCTCGGCCGAGGCCCTGCCCCACGAGTACCTCCACGGGTGAGGGCTGTAGGCTGACGCGCAGATCGATGCGATCGAGGAGCGGCCCAGAGATGCGCTGTTGGTAGCGGCGCACCGAGCCCGGTGGACAGTGACATGGGATCCGCGGGTGTCCGTGGTAGCCGCAGGGGCACGGGTTCATGGCGGCGATCAGCTGGAAGCGCGCCGGGAACGTCGTGCGCCGCGACGCGCGTGCGATATGCACGGCGCCCTCTTCCAGCGGCTGCCTTAAACCTTCGAGGGTCTCGCGCCCGAACTCCGGCAGCTCGTCGAGGAAGAGCACGCCGCGATGGGCGAGGGTGATTTCTCCGGGGGAGATCGGCGAGCCGCCGCCGATGAGCCCCGCGAAGCTCGTGGTGTGGTGGGGGGCGCGGAAAGGGCGGCGACTGGAGAGGCCCCGCGGCCAGCGCCCCGTGGCCGAGAGAATGGTCGTCACCTCGATGCGCTCGTTCAGCGTCATCGGAGGCAGAAGATCGATGAGGCGCTGGGCGAGCATGGACTTGCCCGCCCCCGGCGGCCCGACGAGCAGCAGCCCGTGTCCGCCGGCCGCCGCGACCTTGAGGGCGAGCTTGCCCTCCCCTTGGCCCTTCACTTCGTCGAGCCTCCGGGGGTCGCGGGACTCCGCCGCGTCGAAGGGGGTCGGCAGGATCGGCACCGGCGCGCCCGGGGCCCTTGGGTCGACGGTCAAGACTCGCAGGACCCCGTGGATAGAGTCCGCCGCGTACGCTTCGACGTCCTCAATAGCCGCCGCCTCGGCCGCAGTTTCGGGGGGAGCGACGAGTCGCTTGATCCCCATCTTGCGGGCCGCGACCGCCGCAGCGAGGCCGCCGGGGATGGAGTGCAGTCGGCCATCGATGCCGACCTCTCCAATGAAGACGGTCCCCTCTACGTGGGCCGGGGCAAGGTGTCCGCCCGCGGTGGCCGAGGCAATGACGAGGGCAAGATCGAGGGCCTCCCCCGATTTCCGACGCGCGGCGGGGGTCAGGTGCAGGTTGAGCCGACCGGGACCCAGCCCGAGTCGCGTCGACCCCAGAATGCAGCCCAGCCGGCCCCGGCTCTCCCTCAGAACGGAATCCGGGAGCCCCGTGAGGCAAATCTCAGTGCCTCCCTCCTCCTTAGAGCCGGTGAATCGGGCTTCGACAGTGACGATGAGGGCGCCCGTCCCCTCGCGGGAGGCGCCCATGACGCGGATGGTCTTCATGCCCAGGTGACCTCTCCGCCGAGCACGGGGTTGCGCAAATCTCTCATCACGGCTTGGTCACGGGCTTGTGCTTGCTCCGAACAGCCAAAAGAGAGACCCTCTCCGCACCCACCATGACGGACAGCTACTACGACCCCAAAGACCTCGCCCAGTTCCCGAAGATCGCAGAGCACGCGCCTGAGCTCGGAGCCAAGTTCTTCGAGTGGTACGGTGCGGTCTTCCAGGACGGCGCCCTCACCGCGCGCGAGAAAAGCCTGATCGCCCTCGGGGTGGCCCACGCCGTGCAGTGTCCCTACTGCATCGACGCCTACACGAAGGACGCTATGGAGAAGGGGTGCGACGTGGAGCAGCTCACCGAGGCCGTGCACGTGTCCGCCGCGATCAAGGGCGGAGCCGCCCTCGTCCACGGGGTGCAGATGCGCAACGTGGCCGATGACCTCGGGATGTAGACCGTGACGGATTCTCCCAACGACTCGAAGAGCCCCTTGGCGATCAAGGTCCGGCCGACCCTGGCTCGCACGCGCTCGCCCCTGGCGGCGCCCGAGCACCAGATCGCGATTCTTGAGCGGCTTGCCGTCGCGGACGCCGACTTCGGGGCCCGCGCGTCCGAGGCCATGGGGGAGTCCCTGCGCGCATCCGGGGTCGATGTGCTCCAGCTCAACCTCGGGCGCAAGTGCAACCAAACCTGCGTGCACTGTCACGTGGACGCGGGACCGGACCGCAAGGAGGACATGTCCCGCGAGGTCGCGGATCTCTGCCTTGAGGCGCTCGCTCGCACCAACATTCCGACGGTGGACATCACCGGTGGCGCCCCTGAGATGTCGTCGCAGTTCGAGTACCTCGTGCGCGGCTCTCGGAATCTCGGCCGCCACGTCATGGACCGCTGCAACCTCTCGATTCTCTTGACGAAGCCCTACGCGCACCTCGTCGACTTCCTGGCCGAGCACCAGGTCGAGGTCGTCGCGTCGCTGCCGCACTACCGCGGACAGGGCACGGACAAGCAGCGCGGGGACGGCGTTTTCGACGCGTCCATTGAGGCGCTGCAGAAGCTCAACGCGGCTGGCTACGGACGCGACCCGAAGCTGCGGCTGGTGCTCGTCACCAATCCGGTGGGGGCGTTTCTCCCCGCTGGCCAGGCTTCGCTGGAAGGCGAGTGGAAGCGCGAGATGAGCCGCCTCTACGGCATCGACTTCAACGATCTCTACGCGATCACGAACATGCCGATCAGCCGCTACCTCGAATGGCTTGAGGCGGGCGGCAAGACCGAGGCCTATCTTCAGAAGCTCGTCGCCGCCTTCAACCCCGCGGCCGTCTCGGGCGTCATGTGCCGCACGACGTTGTCCGTCGGCTGGGACGGACGCCTCTTTGACTGCGACTTCAACCAGATGCTGGACCTTGAGGTCGAGGACGCGGGCCCCCGGCACATCCGCGATTTCGCCCTGGAGCCCCTAGCCTCCCGGGAGATCATCGTGGGCAGGCACTGCTTTGGGTGCACCGCTGGCGCGGGCTCAAGCTGCGGTGGGGCCACGGTGTAGGGCCATTCCGGGTATCCTTCCCGGTTATGACCCTTTGCCAGCTGCCCGCTCTCCGCGTCCCTGCTTCGTCGCTTGTCCTCTCCGGTGTCGCCCTCTTGGCGGCTGCGTGTTCGTCGTCGAGCAGCGACCTCGCGCCCGAGATCATCCCCGAATCGATCAATCAGTCCATCGTGGCCTGCGGCGAACGCCTCTTCGTCGGCGCGCCGGTGGTGCTCTGGACCGACCCACTCGGTTACAGCGCCTACGAGACCGAGCTCCACTTCGAGCGTCCATCCGTCGGCGTCAAGCGCCCAGCAAGCGGCGAACTGCGCTACAAGCCGGGCCGTACCAATCGGCAGACCGGCGAGGTGCTCGTCACGCCGGAAACCGGCTCATTCTCCCAGCTCAAGAACGCCCTCGACATGTTTGTCGTGCACTACGACGTATGTGGCACGAGCCAAACCTGCTTCAAGGTGCTGCACGACCGCCGCGGGCTCTCGGTGCAGTTCATGATCGACGTGGACGGCACGATCTACCAGACCCTCGACCTGCGGGACACGGCGTGGCACGCGAGCCAGACGAACGCGCGCTCGGTCGGCGTAGAGATCGCGCAGATCGGCGCCTACCCCTTGAACGACGCGGGCAACGAAACCCTCGCGCGCTGGTACGAAGAGGGGCCCACTGGAACGCGTCTCACGCTCCCGAAGGACGCCGCGGACCTTGGCGTCCTCACCTCCGGCTTCGAGGGCCGACCCGCCCGCGCCAGCAAAGTCCTTGGCCGCGTGCAGGGCTCAGGCCTCCAGCAGTACGACTACACCCCCGAGCAATACGCGTCCCTCGTCAAGCTCACGGCCACCCTCTGCCACCACTTCCCCAAGATCAAGCCGGACGCCCCCCGGGACGCCGACGGCCGCGTTCTCACCGTCCGCATGGACGAAGCCGCAGAGCTCGAGTTCGGCGGCATCGTAGGTCACTACCACGTGTCGCGCCAAAATGTCGACCCCGGCCCGGCCTTCGACTGGCGCGGCTTCCTGGCGCGGGTGCGCGCTCGGTTGACGGCTATGTAGCTTTCGGCCTCCTCGGCGCGCTGCTCCGCCGCGCCGCTCACAACTCGCCAGACTCCCACCGATGAAGCTGCTCGCCATACTTCTCGTTGCTGCTGCCCTCCTTGCCTCACTATGGTTTCTCCAGGCAGGCGCGGCGGACACCACCATTCTTCAAGATGAAGCCGCGGCAGATCCTGTGGTTGTTGAAGTCCTGCAACCAGTCGTCGGTGGAGGAGCGGTCGACGCGGTAGCTGATCGTAGCGGCCTTCAACCCGCCGAAAACGTCCCGATCGTCGCAGAGCCCGCTCCCGTCACCGAGATCCAAGAGGGTGATCTGCGGGTCTACGTCGTCGACGAAGCCGGCGAGCCCCTTGGTGGTGTGCCTCTGGCGACCTTTGGCGTAGTAAAGACCTCACGGAGGCCGTCGCTGAGAGCGGTGACAGCAGAAGGGAGCGGGTTGGCGATCTTCGTCGGTGCGGCTGATGCGCTCGATGAGTGCGCACGCTTGCGCCCTGCGAGCAGGTTCCAGGTGGGCCTCGACGTCCCCGGAGTCGACCTTCAGCGCGTCGATCTCGATTTGGCTGCATGGCCAGATGAAGCCCTGCATCTTACGGTGCCAAGCTCGGGCACCTTGACGGTGCGCATGACGGATTCCCAGGGCGCGCCCATCACCGATCAAATTTGGATTCATGTCACTCCTTTGATCGAGAGGCGTTCACAGCCAGGCTACTTCGATCGTGGAGAGCGGCATAGCGTGTGGGCTAAGGAGGTATCTGAAGTGATCGTCCCGTACGTTACAGCGGGGAACAAGCTCCGCTTGAGTGTTCGAGGATATGGGCTCTTCGCCGGTGCGCAGCGGGACATCGAAGCGCTCGATCCGGGCGAGCAACGAACGGAGACCCTCGTGGTTGATGGCCCCCTGCCCTATTTCGTGGGGCGAGTGGTCCTGCCGAGCGGTGAACCTGTGGAGGCCACCTACTTGAACATCAAGTCTGGGCCGGTGTCTCGGCAGCGAGTGGAGCTCGCACCTGACGGATCGTTCCGCCTGGTCTTCACCAATCAGCGTTCCAGCAGCGACACCCGTGCCGCCGTGCGACTCCTGATTCGTCCTCGCGGAGCAGATGGAACCTACGGGACGGGGGCGACTCTCACCGGCGAGTTTGACGCGGCAGTTCCTTTGCCGGGCGCTCCCGTCGACGTCGGCGACGTGGTGATGAAAGAGGCGCCAGTGTTCGCGTCGGGCACCGTCGTGGACGATGCGGGCAAGCCAATCGAGGGCGCCTCGATCAGCATCTATACCAAATTCAACCAGCGTGCAGACCCTGAGGACTTTGGATGGAACTCCGCCGGAGTTCCCTATCATCACACCGACTCAGGGGGGCGCTTCCAGGTGGCGGCGGACCTGCCCGCAGGTGAGTATGCCATCAGGGCCACAGCGAAGGGCTACGTCGTCCGTAGCGCAGTCCGTTTCCTCTCCGGACAGCGCGACATCGTGCTTCAAGTCTCCCCGCAGCGTTTTCTCTCAGGGAGGCTGCTGCTTCCAAACGGCGTGGATACGGAACAGTGCAAAGTGGTGGCCACCGTGCCCGGCGCTACACGCGAAGAAAAGACCTACATCAGTTTCTACAGCGGCGTCGCCGGCAACGGCAAGTTCGCGATTGCGGGCATGCGAGCGCCCGCGGTGCAGCTGGCCCTCCAGTACGGACAGGACAAGGTCCAGCTCGCTGCGTTGGACGGTGTGCTCCCGCGCACGAGCGCTGTGGAGATCCCTGAAGAACTCAATCCTTGGGACGTACGCAAGGACCTGAGGCGAATCGCGTTCGACGTGCGTCTCTTCGACGGTACGCCGGCTTCGACTGGACTCGTCGCCTATGGATCGCAGTCCTTTGTGATCGAAGGCGGCCGTGTTGAGGCGCTTGCGAAGGCTGAGGAGGATGATGAGGTCTTTGTCGTGGCGCCTGGTCATCTACCCACGATCCTCAACGTAGGCACTCTGCCCGAGGAGGTTGAACTGCTGCGCGGTATTCCCGTCCGTGTAGCGATTGAGTCCGCACTTCCGGCGTTGCCTGATGGGGTGCGGGTGTCCGTCTCGCTTCGACGCAAGGACCGTGATTGGCTCCCCTGGACCGGCGACGAATGGAGTGAGAGAGACAAGCTTCGCTTGCCTCGATCGCTTTGGACTGAGGAGGTCGCTGTGCAGCCAAGCGAGACCGAATGGGAGCTTCACGTCCCGGCAGTGGGCTCTTACCAGCCTGTCTGGACGGTCCATCAGCCCGGGAATCGCAATCTTCGTACGCGAGCGCGAACTCGCAGTTTCGGCCCTCTGAGGTCTGACTACGGAATTGACATCAGGAGCACTGCAAGGACGGCCCGTCGGTGGGAGTTCCGCCTCCATCCCAGTCAGATGAAGCGAGCTTTCGGAGCTGGCAACTGAGCGCGCAGTTCTTGGCCCTAGAGCCGTTAGCGGCGGCGTGCCTGCGACGGCGTCACGCTCGGAGCGTCTCACTTCGACCGTATGGGCTCCCGCAGCCGATAGAAGGGAGCGAGCGTGCTGCAATATGGTGCCCCCAAACGCATGGTCCTTCCCCGGGAGATAGACTTGGGCGATGGCGGTGGAGACCGCCCCTTTTGCACCATGAGCGATCACCAGCCAAGGCAGGGCGAGACGAAGTCCCTCACACCTAGCCAGCACGCGGAGAACTTTAGGTCCGAGGGTTTCTCGGTCGTGCCCGGCGTGTTCAGCGAGGCCGAGGTGGCTGAGATCCGTGCTGCCATCGAGGAAGCAGCGGGACGGATGCCAGGTGCGGGGCCGTCGACCAAGGGCGCCATGGTGTTCCACACGAACTGCTACCGGTTCAGCGAGCGCCTGCAGGAGCTCTGCGCTGACCCCCGGCTCGTGGAGCTCGTTCGGCCCCTTGCGGGCGACGACTACTGGATCCGCTGGGACCAATGCGTCGCGAAGGGGCCTGGCGCCCCAGTCTTCCCTTGGCACCAGGACAACGCATACAACGGGCTCAAGGATGAGCACTTCCAGGTTTGGATCGCGCTGAGCGAAATGACGGAGCTCAACGGCGGCGTGAGGTTCGCGCCTGGCTCCCATCGCGCGGGTCGCCTGCCCCACACGAGGAACGGAGCGCACCATGTGGTGGACCAAGAGCCTACGAACGGGTTGCTGGTCAAGGCGAAGCCGGGGGACGTCGTGCTGTTCTCCTCGCTTCTGCTTCACCAAACGGGGGAGAACGAGTCCGAGGAGCCGCGCTGGGCGTACGTCCTAGAGTTCATGAAGGCGAAGCACTTCGACCCAGTGTCGAAGCTCCCGTACTTCATGGTCGTGGAGAAGGGTAGGCCATCCTTGCGTTGGACCACCTGGTACAAGGGGCGAGTGCACCCAGCGAATGCGGTCAAGTACCTGAGCTGGCGCCTCAAGAACGCTGCGAAGGCGCTTCGCGGATGACACGCCGGTAAAGCTCAGCGAGGGCGAGCCCCTGGGTTCGCGCGTCGAAATTCGTGATCACGTGCTGCCGCGCGGCCTCCGTAATGGGACGCCAGCCGGAGCCTAGCCGGAACGCTCGCCGAAGGGCCCTGGCAAGGTCCTCTTCGTCGGCCTCCTTCGCGACGATCCCTGTGATTCCGTCAGAAACGATGCCCGGTATGTCGCAGTGATCTGACGTGACGATGGGAACGCCCGAAGCCGCCATCTCCACAAGGACGACAGGCGCGCCGCCTTCCGTGTCGCCATCGGGAGCCTCATGGCTAGGCGCGAGGAACACATCGTGCTCGCCTGCCATACGCAACATCTCCGCGTGGGGCTGGAACCCCACGCGGTGGACCGATTCGGAGAGGCCGGAATCGCGGATAGCCTCTTCGATCTTCCTCTTCTCGCGCTGGCTCGCCTCAAGCTCCGAAGCGTCTCCGAGCAGCGTGATACTGAAGGAGTGATCGTCCTTGAGTTGCCCCAGGGCTCTGATCGCGAGGGGGATGCCCTTCTTCTCCCTGAATGCAGAAGCAATGAGCACACGGACGGGGGCGCCTGGGTCGATGCTTCGCGGCTGAAACGGAATCCCGTCTAGGTCGACACCAAGCCGCTGGACGAACGCCTTTTGGGGAGGACACCCGAGCTTGAGCAGGGACTCCCTCATGTGCTCGCCCTCGCAGAAGATGCCGGCCGCCCGAGCGAATAGGTCACGGTAGCGTCGGCGAAACTTGGGCACTGCGCGGGGCAGCTGGTTCACGTCGAACCCATAGAAGGTCACCACGAGCGGCGCGCCGATTCGATCAGCTGCGTTGAGAACAGACCAGCCCCAGCTGCCGAAGTGCGCGTGGATAATGTCGGGCGCGATCTGCCTGCCGCGCTCCACGAGAAACCCGGGATAGCGTCGAAGTCTGAGTTGCTCAAGTGCGCTGTCCTTGAGTCTCCGGACGGCGCTGGCCTCGCTTTGCAGGTGCACGTTGTGCGTTTCAAACTGGTCCTCGTTCTCCCTCACTCGAGCGATCACGTGGGACTCCACATGGGGCGGGAGAAACCGCACCTGCGCGTGAAGCCATGTCTCAGTTTGTGCGAGCCATCGGTGCCTGACAGTGTGAAGCACCCTCAAATGCGCGTCGCTAGGGTCGCTAGTTTGAGGTTCCGTCTCTGACCAGGACATGGTGAAGGGAGTGCGCGTTGACGCTCCGGCCGAACGATACCCGGTCAGGTAGATTTAGGCTGATGGTAGATCGCGCAGAGCCCTTCCTTGTCTTCGGCAAGCCCGTCCTAGGGGACGAGGAAATGGCGGAGGTCCAGGCCTGCTTGGCGAGTGGGTGGCTCGGCACGGGGCCGCGCGTCGCCGAGTTCGAGAGAGCCTTCGCCGAGTACAAGGGGGCTCGTTTCGCGGCTGCACTGAGTTCGTGCACAGCCGCGTTGCACCTTTCCATTATCGCGGCCGGGATCGGTCCGGGAGACGAGGTCATCACCACGGCTATGACCTTCTGTGCCACCGTGAACGCTGTCACCAACGCCGGAGGCGTGCCCGTTCTGGCGGACGTAGACGCCAGAACCCAGAACATTGACCCAGCTGCGGTTGAGGCAGCCATCACGGAGCGCACCAAGGCGATCCTGATCGTCCACTTTGCGGGTCGCCCCTGCGATATGGAGCGGATCATGAAGGTTGCGGCCAAGCACTCACTCGTGGTGATTGAGGACTGCGCGCACGCCGTCGAGACGACGTTCCAGGGAAGAAGAGCCGGTACCTTCGGCGAGTTCGGCTGCTTTAGCTTCTACGCTACGAAGAACCTCACGACCGGAGAGGGTGGAATGGTGCTGGCTCGGTCGGAGAAGGACGCCCAGCGGATCAAGCGGCTCGCGCTCCACGGCATGACCGCCGATGCATGGCGGCGCTTTGGCGACGACGGCTATCGCCACTACTACGTGAACGATCGCGGCTTCAAGTGCAACATGATGGACCTACAGGCTGCCATCGGCATCCACCAGCTAGCGCGCGTAGAGAACAACTGGATCAAGCGACTCGCCGTTTGGAACAAGTACGAGGAGCTCCTCGCGGAAACCCCCGTCACTCGACCAGCCGCCTTCGAGCCCGAGACGCGGCACGGGCTCCACCTCTACACCATCCAGGTCGATGACCGGGATCGAGTGCTCGACCTGATGACCAAGGACGGCATCGGTCTGGGCGTCCACTACCTTGCGATACCCGAGCACCCGTTCTTCAGCGAAACCTACGGCTGGCAGCCCGAGGCGTTCCCCCACGCGACGGCTTTTGGGCGACGCACGCTCTCCCTTCCACTCAGCCCGCACCTCACCGACGGAGAAGTCGAGCGAGTGGTGGCGTCACTCCAGAGGGCGCTAACGACAGTGGACCGAGCCGGTTCCGCAGTCGGCTAGTTTAAGCGCTTCCCGATCGGCATTCGACTGATCGGCACCGTTCTGCCTCGCGAGCTCAGGCTCAGAAGGGCGCGCCGCCTAGGATCCAGTCGCGGATGAGGTTGATGTCGCCCGCGAGCGTTCCGTTCAGCGGCATCATGTCGCCGCACCCAGGCGTCGTGTTCGTGAGCTTGTCGTACAAGAGGCTCGAGCCCAAGTTGCCCGGGACGACGTAGGTGCTGCCGCCGCACCCAGGGCTGGTGGATTGTGCGTTGACCAAGGCCGCGTATCCCATCGTGGGAGTGAAGCCCAGGCTCAAGTCGCCGAAGCCGCCCCCGCCATGGCAGATGATGCAGGCGGGTGCGCCAACGTTTGACTGGGCGAGGATGGGCCAAATGTCGTCTTGGAAAGTAGGGACCAGCGGGGCGAAGTCGATGATGAGCCCGGGGCTGAAGTTCGAAGTGGGTCCCGTGGGCGTCGTGTCCCTGTGCCAAAACTGAAAGACCCAGTCTTCGGTTGGCTGAACGGCGATGTTGCCCGTGGGGGAGGGGAGGGCGGTGAGGTCGACGGCGAAGTTAACGGAGCCCGAGGTGCCGGTGTTCAAGACGTCGCCGGCGTAGCGGCCAACTGAGCCGCTGATGCAGAGAGTTCCCGTGCTTCCACCCGGGTTGAAAGTCGCGCCAGGGTCGGGCCCAACGATGAAGTACCCAAGGGAGTCCTGCGGAAGGCTCGTCACGGACAGCGTCACGTCGTTCTGACTCACGACCGTGCTGCCGGCGCCGGTGATCACCGAAGCGTTGCCAGTGGAGTTGGCAACGCCGGCACAGAAGCCCGAGCTGCCGATCTGGGCGGCGGCGTTCGGGGCGGCGAGGAGACTGAGGAGTGCGAGCAGTGAAACTAGGCTGTAGGAACCCAGCGTGGGAGAATGAAGGGTCTTCATGGATCGTACGAGTGTGGATGGAGTGGAACGGACGGAGCCTCTTGGCGAAATATCTAACAGACGCACTAGGCGGCGTTGATTCGATTAGGCTCTACAGCATGCGCATTCTCAAAACTATGGCTGCTGCGGCCCTATCCGCCTGTTTCGTCGCGTGCTTCGATCAGGACGCCGGAACGGTCCACGTCGAGGCGTCGGTTGAGATCAGAGTCGTGCCGCTGACCGGCGCTGAGCCGTCCTGGGTCCCTGAGGCGACGGTGATTCAGTTTCCCAACCTCACCACGCTCTACGTCCATCCTAGCCTTGCGGCGGGGAACCGGATCCAGAGGGAAGAGTTGCGCGAGAAGGAGCTGAAGAGCAAGCCCTACCTGACCGTTCAGGTGCCCCTCGGCAGTGGTGAACCGGTGGATATCTCCGACCGATCAGCGGGCAACGGCGCGCTGATCGTCCGTGGGCAATCCGCGCAGGGCCGGACCTTCTACCTCGACACCAGCGGCCGACTCTTCACCTCGTCCAAGGGCTCATCGCCTCTGGACACGATGGTCGAGGAGCTCAAGGGAGCCGCCGGCCGTTAGCGCGATGGGGTCACCGACACCCCGCCGCCACAGGCGATACTGGATCCGGCCAAATTCGAGGCTCTCTTCTTCCGCGCGATGAGCGCGGGGGCTCGCAGGTATGCCGGGTAGGCTTCGCGGCGCTGGTGACCGTTTGGTGTGTCTGAAGACGCAACGAAGCTAGTCGAGGACCAGCTCGATTCGCGGGTCGTCCACGCGAATCGGAACGCGCTTGAGCTCTTTGACGCCTGAGTTCGACCGAGACAAGTAGCCCCCTGCTACCCGGTAGGCGACGACCTCCCACGCACCCACGGCTGGCACGAAGGGGAACTCTACTTCGTCGCCGCTACGAGCCCTCTGGGCGCGCCCGCCGAACTCGCCCGCGGCGACGACGGCGATTCGGTAGTCACGGCTCCCAGGCGTCTTGCCATCCATGACCGCGACCGTCAGTCGCCCACCCGCAGGGAGCACAATCGTTTGCTCCGACGGGCCCCGGAGCTCGAACGCTCCTTCGATACGGAGTTCGGGGTGGCCGTACCTACTTGAGCTTGCATAGCTCCACTCACCTGCGGCGAGCGAGACGCCCTGAACGCGCCCGTTCTCATCGAGGTGCACTTCGGATGTTCGCTCGTCGAAGCCCAGCGGGGTCTTTCGGAAGAACGAGAACCGAAGGTCAGGCGAGAGCGAACGGCCGTCCGCAGAGACGAAGCGCAGATTCATGGGATGTACGTCCACCCAAAGGTCCGTGACTTCGAGGGAGTCGCCGGGCCTGATCTCGGGCACAGCGCTCACCGTGCGACTGGAGTTGCCGCGCTCCTGCACCACGACGAAATCATGGAGCGCATCGATCTCGGGGGGGATCTCTAGCCGCAGCGACCACGTGCCGTTTTCCTGCACCTCCCGGTCCGCATCCGACATCTTTCGAGTCGCATCGAGAATCCCGCGGAAGTTGGACTCCTGTCCCTCGACGAATGGGATGCGCTCGTCCACCCCGAGCTTGATGCGACCAAGAGCGCCCACGTCACGGTCACGGCTGACGTATCTCCCGATGCGACCAGACGTAGGAGTTCGAACGGGCAGCGGCACCTCAGTCTTCCCGAAGAGCTGCGCGAAGGGGCGCAGCTCGATGTCGATACGCTGCCCTTCTATCGCGCCGATCCGGCTGACGCTCTTTGGCACGAATCCAGGATGGGTCAAGCGGTAGCGAAGGTTCAGGGAGAGCGGGATCTTGACCACTCCGTTCTCACCCGACACGTAGCTCTTCTTGGACTCGCCGACCGCTCCAAGGACTTGAATAGCGACGCCCTCTATGGGCTCGCCGTCCACCTCAGACACGACGCGCACGATTCGAGGTGTCCGCGGCGTAGACACTTCGTCTTCTCGCTCTGCAGCGACCGGCGCGCCGGCCGACTCTGCCTGGCCAGGCTGGCCGCCGCTGGCGTCCGTCTCTGCATCATTGCGCGAACTCGGCTCAGCTAGTTCAGCGACGGTGGGCTTCTCGCCTGGGAAAGCAGCGTTCGCTCTTTCGACGTCGGAGCCCACCGGGCTGCTCGGTATCAAGTGCCAGATCACGGCAACTGCGACCCAGACGGCCAGCACGCTAAGAAAGGTACGCATATCGGTAGCCGTGCAACGACGAGTGGCGGCGAGACGCCGAGGTCTATTCTGTGGACTGAGCGTCGATCGATGACCAAGGACTCGTCGTTCTTTGTCGCCGGGTGCTCGGGGGGCTGCGCAGGTCCACCCGTGACCGTACCGCATCGCTACTCGTCCGGTCTGAAAGCTTGGACCCAGTCGATCTGCGCGCCGAACACCTCCGTCCTCATTCCCCAATGCAAGCTGTTCGGCGCGTAGTACTCGACGCGCAGTCGGTCCTCGTCGATCCACCGGATCTCACGGCACCACATGCCGTCACCTGTCCACCCCGCGCAAACTTCGTCTTTGCCCGTTTCGAGGTCTGAGATCAACAGACCAAAGTTCAAGTTGGGGTAGAGGATGACAATAGGCGTCACGGCATGTCGTTGTGAAGGTGATGTCACGGCGTCTCCGTCCCTTTGCCATCGCCCATAGCCTGGCACAACGTAGAGGCAGCCCCTCAGGAGCCCATAGGCCACAGTGATCATGCCGACGAAGAGGAAAAACCTACGCGTGTTGTTGGCCCATGCGATCCGTGCCCTCGTGTGGTTCTGCATCTATGGCAACCTCTCTGGCCGTTCTGTCAAAGGGACCCCGCCGTGGCAAGACCCGCGTAGGTGAGCGGCTCCTGGCCCCGGGGTACGTCGCAGCGACATGCCAGTGAGGACATCGTGTCTCTAGCACCCATGCCCTTGCCGCCTTCTCCCCTTAGCGCACGAAGTTAGGGATAGGGAGCAGGGAGGTCGTGGGAATCTCGGGGTGATCGGAGGCCTAGGCAATACTCTTCCTCACCCTGAGCGCACTTGATTCGGCGTGCGACGAAGTCACTCAATCGGACACCCTGGCTCACCGCGCGGTTGACTGCTTGCATCGCCTGGCGCCGCATCGCTCCGCTTTCGTCAACTCGGAAGGGCCCGTCGGTGGAGTAGTTGCCAAGCTTGGTCTCGTTGGTGTAGGCGGCGACGTACATCGCCGACGCTAGCGCAGCGGTCGTCGCCCAGTCATCCCACAGTTTTTTCTCGAACTGGCGGCCTTCAGACGCTCGGACGTACTCCGCGCACTCTGTGTAGAGCAGGCACCAACCTAGCAGCATCATAGAATTCGGTTCACCGTCATAGAGCGCTTCGAAATGGGCTCGTTCGCGCCCCATCTCGCCCGTTGCGAACTGAATCATGTCGTCCGCGCTGACGATTCCGATGGAGCCTCGCTGCTTGAACCCAGTCACGGATTTCATGGCGTGAGCAAGATACTCCGCCACATCGATGAAGCTGGCCTGGAGCCCCTCGTCCTCGCGGAACTGGAGATACCCATGGGCCTTTATGGCAGCCCCAATGTTCCTCTTCGCTCGCTTGAGCTGTTCGATGATACAGCAACCCTGAATAGCATCGTGAATCTGCAGAAGGGTCGTGGCTTCCTCCCAATGGTAGTTCTTTAGAAGTTCCCCCGCCTCTTTCTCGAACAGTGCCTTGGTGACGTCGGCGCCCAGGCAGTCGGCGAGTTCGAGGTAGGAAACCTGGGTCAAGAAATCGAGCGCGATGAACTGCTTGGCAAGCTCTGCGTGCTTCGGCCTTCCCGCAGCGCTCCGTAGCGCCATGCCAAGGTCTTCCACCGCGGTGTAGAGCTCACCCCGAAGCACAAATTGCTCGGAGGCTGGACCGCCAAGCGGAGTGCACTGAAGGTCGTCAGTGAGGGGCCTCACTAGTTTGAGGGCCAACGCTGGCTTCTGCGTTGATACTCCCCGCTCCGTCTTCGGCTGCGACTCTGGTGTGGCCATCTCGCCGACTGCGTTCGACGTCAAGATCCACTTCTTCAGGTCTCTTCGAGTGATGGAGACGGAGTATCGCCCTTTCTTGCGCGCTGTCGTTATCTCGCGGGGGACCCAGTTCCACTCCCCCTCTTGTACGGAGCGCATCCCTAGATTCGTGACAATCAGCCTGTGACTGTCGCTGTCCTCCCGACCGCCACTAGCGTAGCCGGAGGTGACTTGCTCACCGGAAGCGGTACGGACGCGCCGCAATCCATGCCGTTTCTCTTGCGCAGGTGGATCCCAGTCTGTGGACCGATCGTCGAGGAGGAGCTCATTCAAGAGGTCCAAGCTCGCACTTACCGGAACCTGCACCGCATTCGGTCCCTGGAAGTCAGCTTCGAATTGAGCAGAAGCCGCGCGGCCTGAAGCAGACAGATGGCTGGCTACCAAGCATCCACAGGCTAAGGCTCGCAGTTGGACTCGACCTCTCACTTGATCTCTACCGCGTTCGGGATATCCGACCGCTTGAAGGCAAGGACCGGAGCACAGACAACGAAGTACCGTAGCCCTCCGCCTTCCGATTCACTCTTGGTTTGAGTTGCGTAGGCGACCTTGCGGTTCTCGGCGTCCATGAAGTCCTTAGGCTTCACCTCCCTGCTCTCCAGCGTCAAGATGTGAGCAAACTCCGCGCCTGGTCGAATAATCCAGAGGCGATCGGACGGAATCGAGAGATCCGGATGTGCAGTGAAGGCAGTGTTTTTCTTGCCGCCGATCACGTCCATCTGAAATTCCTTGAAGGCCGTCACGTGCTGAACGAAAGCTTCCTTCGCCTCGTCAGCTGACTTCGTCTTGTAGTTGAGGACGAGTCCATGGAGCTTCTTAGAGAGGACTTCCAGTTGTGCGTAGCTCACTTCCGCTGGAGCCGTTCCGTTGGGTGCTTTGGGGGGCTCTTTGACTTCAATGAGCCCCGACTCGCAGGCGACGACCCAATCCACCTTTTCTTCTGTCTCAGCGGAGCTGGCGGCCTTGGTGGGCTCTTGCACCACGGTTGTGCCTGGGGCGAGCGAGAGCGTCAGAATGGAGAGCGCCGTGGCCAGTGATGGAATGTACTTCATGGGGGAGGTTGGGGGGAGGCGTGCCGCTGATCGGCGAACACAGAATCAGGGGAAGGATGAGAGTCGTGTCGAGCATGCGTTCACTAGAACGCAAGCCTCACTCCACTCGGTAGACGTGCTTGCTCCGACGAGGAAGGCACGAGGTAGTGGGTGTCGGGCGAATGACCGTGATGGTCAGACTCCCAGTCTTGTCCGAGGGCGATATGCAAGTCGGGTCGCACGGTCAGCTGCTCAGCGCCGCGGACAACGAGGAAAGAGCTGGTGACTTCGTGGACGTTGCCGAGGGCATGGATGAGCCCGCTCGGGGTCTGTGTGAAGCGTGCATCGTTCACTTCCAGGGTCTGCTCTGCGGCGTGTTGAAACATCGCAGCGAGGTCCATCGTCGCAAGCTCGCCACCGAAGTCGCCAGACCTGTGCGCCGGGGCGTTGCTGTCGATCGAGCGGTACGCCAATTCGAGCTCGACGTGGCGTGGAAGACGCTTGCCGAACCACTCCGCGCAGGCTTGAGCATCAAGCGCGCTGATCATGGCGACGGGCCGACGTAGCCACGCATCACCGAGCGTTCCTATGGGAAGCGCCTGCCAGTCGCCTTCAAACCCGAGCTTGGTCCACGTTGAAGGAGGCTCGGCGCCCGAGTCGGCGAGGTACTGCAGGAAACGCGCATTGGAAAGCTCTGTTCGCTCGAGGTAGAACACATCGACCTCCACCTCAGAGGCATCGAGCAGGCATCCGATCTTTCGATCTGCCATGAGCTCCAAGCGTCCCCCCTCGAACCGTACCATGTCGGCAACCACTTGCTGAGTCGCGTGAACCCTAGCGGTCAACGTGATGGGGTCCGCGGTCGGCGCTAGCGTCCGCATTAGGTCTGCGCGACCGAAGCCGTCGACAGCCACTCTGACTCGGTAGTATCCGGGAGGGACCGCCGCGAGCTCAATGGGGGCGTCCCCGAGCAGAATGCTCTCGCCGATCGAGTCTTCCAGCGGATCGATTGGGGCGAGCCACACCTTGGCAGAACCCACATCTGCAGGGCGAGCCGTTCCGTCGCTCTCAACGATGAGAGCGCTGATGGAAACTTGAGCGTAGGACGATTCGATGGAAGCGAGTTGCGTGATCTCCTTGTCCTCAGGAAAGAGCCCCAGCAACGCCTCCGCCGTAATCACCCCTTCGCGGAATTCCCGTGGACGAATCGGACTCAGGTACGGTTCGAAAAGGGGGAGTCCTCGGCCCGCGCCGCGACCGAGCTCGATCCGCTCACGTGCCCTCGCCGTCGTTTCGACTCGAAACTGTTTGAGCCGGTTCGTGAAGTCACCCATCGCCGACGCAAGGGGGGGAGTCATGCGGCCGTCCCAGCCATCGGCCCGTCTTCGAAGTGATGTCAGGTGCGGGATCTCGGTGCTCCAGTCTTCCCGATCCAGGGCCGCGTCGATCTGGACGGCCAAGGCAGACGCCTCCCTTGTCGAGGTGCGCCAGTCCGCGTAGGCCATCCCAGCCGCCAGAGCTAGGATTGCTACAACCGCCGCGGCAATACCGCGTAGGTTCTTGCGGACCCAGCGTGTCATGATTTGGTTGGCAGTGGGAGCCTTCGCCAGCACTGCCTCATGCCGCAGGAAGCGCTGCAGGTCCTCGGACATTGCTAGCGCTGTCGCGTACCGGTCTTCAGGATCCCGGGACATTCCCTTTTGACAGATCAGCGACAGATCGCGCGGGACCCGAAGGTTGTGCTGACGCACGTTCGACTTCGAGCCCTTGCCAATCCCCTCCAAGATTTCCTCCGGCGTCTCGCCTTCGAACGGACGGCGAAGTGCGAGGCATTCGAACAGCACCACGCTTAGGCTGTAGACGTCTGTTCTGTGGTCAACTGACTTCCGAAGCGCCCGAGCTTGCTCTGGACTCATGTAGTACGGCGTTCCCTGCACAGCGCCAGTCCTCGTCATCGTCCCGAACCGTGCGTCTTTGGCCAAGCCGAAATCTGTCAGCTGGACGGAGCCGCGCTCATCCAAGAGGACGTTCTGCGGCTTGACGTCACGATGGATCACGTCTTGTTGGTGGGCAGCGTCCAAGGCCAACGCGAGATCCGAGATACGCGATGCAACGGTGGGGACATAGAGCGCGCTCGAGTAGCTCGGAAGAAGAGGTGAGATGCCAGGTAGCCCGTCCCGGATACTCCGCTGGCATCCCAGTTCCGCGCTTAGGTCGTGCCCCGCCACATGATCCATCGCGTACCAGGCGATATCGTCCGTTTCACCAAACTCGTGGATCGCCACAATCGATGGATGGTCCAGCGAAGACGCTGCCTGTATCTCTCGTTCGAAGCGTGTGCGTACTTCACTCCCTGCCCGGGCGGGAGGAAGCAGCTTGAGCGCCAGTAGACGCTCGTAGTTGGGATTGGTCGCTAGGTAGATGACACCCATTCCGCCCCTGCCGATCTCTCGAACCAGCTTGAACTCGCCCAGCGTCTTTCCCCCGAGGCCCACGCCTAGGATCGCCTGTGGCGTCTCACCAGGGAATGGCTCCATGAAGTCACTCGGTGGGTTCGCCTCCAAGAGCTCCATGACTGCATCGAATAGGTCTTGGTCCTCGCCACACCGTGATGCCACGAAGTCGCGGCGCTCCGAGACGGGAAGATCCAAAGCCCTTCCATAGACGGCATCAATCTCGTCCCATCGCTCCTCGTTCACGTCAGCTCCCTGAAGAGCCAAGCCCGTGCCATGGACCACTGCCTCTGGAACGTGCGCACGGGGATGTCGAGGATCTTCGCAGCTTCCTCCTGCGTAGCACTTCCAAAGAACTGTAGTTCGACGGCTCGCGCCATCTCCGGCTTGATCTCCGCGAGCTTCTTGATGGCGATTTCCAAGGCCTCGAAGTCAATAGCGCGCGTCTCGAACGCTGCGATGAGTACGTCTCCCTCTAGAGGGACTCTCTTGCCTTCTCGCTTGGCCGCCGCGCGGCCGCGTGCGTGGTCAACCAACAGGTGACGCATCGCCTTCGAAGCTGCCAGTACGAAGTGTCGTCTATCCGACCAGCTAGGCGTTACAGATCCGAAGAGCCTGAGGTAGGCCTCGCTGACGAGGGCCGTCGCTTGGAGGGTGTGGTCTGAACGCTGACGAGCCATCATTCCACCCGCTCTGCGCCTCAGCTCTGAATAGAGCGCTTCAAAGAGCTCGTTCTTCGCCGCTTCGTCGCCCTGCGCCGCGTCTTGGCAAAGCCGGGTAATATGCCCGACCGATGAATCGTCTTGTTGGCTGTCCATTGCGAGTGTCGGCTCAATGGGCCGGGCGCTGGAGTCCAATGATAGACTGTACATCTCGGTGACCTGGCTTGGCGCATCGGCTTGTCTGGCTTGCATGCAGTGGGCAACGAGAATCGCCCGCGCTGCCGCCAGAATTTTGAATTAGCCGCGAGAACGCGCCGCTTGCTTCATGTTTGACTGGCGATTCAGGCGGACCGGTTGGGCGTCGTGCAATCGCCATGCCGGGTTAGTGAGCTCAGCGATCGAGGTTGCGTCGCACCATCCCGACGCGAGACCGCCATGCAGCAGCGACCTACTGCCGCCGGCTCTGGTGCTCGAGCTCTTCGCGGATGCGCTTGAGCTCGACCAGGATTTCGCGCTGGGTGCGGTGCAGGTCGAGGGCCCAGGTGAAGAACATGATGAGCGCGAGTCCCAGGGCTCCGAGGATGATGGGGTGGTCAGGCACGGGGGGGCTCCGGGGCTTTTTCGGAGTGGGGGGGGAGGACGCGGGCGAGGATGCCGCCGGCTGCGCTGAGGCGTTCGCGTGCGGCGTCCGCGTCGATACTGAGGCTCGCCATCGCGATGGCGGTTTTGACGTGGCCGTTCGCTGCGCGCAGGAGTTCGAGCGCGCGGTCGCGGTCGACCTGTCCGAATTCAGACACGAGGCGCATGCCGCGGTCCACGAGCTTGGCGTTGGTGTGGGTGTCCACGTCCACCATGCGGCCGCGGTGGGTCTTGCCCAGGCGTGACATGGTCACGGTGGTGAGGGTGTTGAGGGCGAGCTTGGTGACGGTGCCCGCCTTTAGGCGGGAGGAGCCCGCGAGGACTTCGGGTCCTACGAGCAGCCGCGCCGAGACGTCGTAGTCGTCGCTGACCTGTTCGCGGGGAACGCAGGTGAGGAAGCCCGTTGCGGCGCCGCGGTCGCGGGCTCGTCCGAGGGCTCCGTGAACGAAGGGCGTCGTGCCGCCGGCCGCGATGCCCACGCAAAAGTCCTGGGAGCCGACGTCGAGGGCGTCGATGTCCTTGCCCCCTTGGTCGCGGTTGTCCTCGGCGCCCTCGGCGGGGTGCCGGACGGCGTGGTCGCCGCCCGCGATGATGGCCTGGACCATCTCCGGCGGGACGCCAAAGGTGGGGGGGCACTCCGAGGCGTCGAGGACCCCGAGGCGTCCGCTGGTGCCTGCGCCGATGTAGATCAGCCGTCCGCCGGAGCGGAGCTTGTCGGTGGCGATCTCGATCATCCGCGCGAGGTCCTCCCGCGCTCCCTCTAAGGCCGAGAGCACGGCGGCGTCCTCGCGCCGGAAGAGGTCGACGGCTTCGAGGGTGCCCATGGACTCTAGGGCCTCGGCGCGCGGGTTGGCCCCCTCCGTGACGAGGTGGCCGCGGTCTTCGGAGGGTTGTCTCTGGCTCATATGGACAGAGGGTAGCGCACCCAGGGGGGCAGATCGGCTATCGTCTTCGCCCAAAGCGCGTTTCGAATCCCCGCTCCTGGGGGCCGTCCAAGCGCTCTGACCCCGCGAAGAACCATGCAAACGCTTTCCAGCTATCTCAGTGGCCAGTGGCAGACCGGACAAGGTGAGGGCACCGCTCTCGAGAATGCCGTCAACGGCGACATTGTCGCCCGCTGCAGCACCGAGGGCCTCGACCTCGGCGCCGCCGTGCGCTACGCCCGCGAGGTGGGTGGCCCCGCGCTGCGCAAGATGACCTTCACGGAGCGCGCCGCGATGCTGAAAGGCCTCTCCGCCGCGATCCACGAGGTCCGGGAGGAGCTGATCGAAATGGGCTCGCGCAACGGCGGCAACACCCGCGGCGACGCGAAGTTCGACATCGACGGGGCCACCGGCACCCTCGCGGCCTACGCGTCGTTTGGCAAGCGCCTCGGCGACCGCGGTTTCCTGAGCGACGGCGACGGGCAGCAGCTCGGCCGCACCGCGCGCTTCTGGGGTCAGCACATCCGCACGCCGCGGCTCGGCGTCGCGGTGCACATCAACGCGTTCAACTTCCCCGCGTGGGGCATGATGGAAAAGGCGGCGTGCTCGCTGCTCGCGGGTGTGCCCGTGATCGAGAAGCCCGGCGGCGCGACCGCGCTCATCGCTTGGCGCGTGGCCCAGGTGGTCGTCGAATCAGGCCTCGTGCCGGAGGGCGCGTTCCAGCTCCTCTGCGGCAGCGCCGGCGACATCCTCTGTCACCTCGGCGGCCAAGACTGCGTGGCCTTCACGGGGTCGGCGGCGACGGGCGCGAAGATCCGCGGACACGAGACCCTCGTGCGCCACAACGTGCGCGTCAACATCGAGGCGGACTCCATCAACGCGGCGGTGCTGGCACCGGACGTGGCGGCGGACGCCGAGGCCTACGGGCTCTTCATCGGCAACGTCGGCCTCGACATGTGCCAGAAGGCGGGGCAGAAGTGCACCGCCGTGCGCCGCATCTTTGTGCCTTCGGATCGCGTGGACGAAGTCAAGGCCGACCTCATCGCCGAGCTTGGGCGCTTCCCGCTGGGGGAGCCCACCGAGAAGACCACGCGCCTCGGCCCGGTGGCACACTCGGGGGCGTACGCCAGCGTCATCGCAGGCATCCAGCGCCTTTCGGAAACCGCGGACGTCGTGCACGGCGGCACGGACTCCCCGCGCGACGGCTCGTTCGTCAACGCCACGCTCTTGGTCGCGAAGGACGCGGACGCGGACATCCTCCACGAGCTCGAGGTCTTCGGGCCCGTCGCGACGATCATTCCCTACGACGGAACCGTGGAGCGCGCGGTCAGCCTCGTCAACCGCGGGGAGGGCGGGCTCGTGGTGAGCGCGTACTCCAACGACGCCGAGTGGTCCCAGCACTTCGTGCTCGGCGTGGCGCCGTACCACGGCCGGATCTGGGTCGGCTCGGACCGCATGGCCGAGCAGGCGCTGCCCCCGGGCATGGTCCTTCCGAACCTCGTCCACGGCGGCCCCGGCCGCGCGGGGGGTGGAGAAGAGCTCGGCGGCCTGCGCGGCCTCGACTTCTACACCCAGCGCACGGCGGTCCAGGGCTTCAAGAGCTTCGTGGACGGCACCTTCGGGGCCGAGAAGGCCGCCGAGTAGTGCCCTGAAGGCGTCTCAGCGGGTCCTTTATGGTCTGAGAGTCCGCTTTTAATGAGATTGAGTCTCAGTTTCGCTTGCGCGGAGCCCCCGAGCCGGATCAACTGCCCCACAGCGGAGCCACCGACGGGGTTGGCGCCGCTTCCCGGCTTGCCCCTCGACTCACCTCAGACACGCCATGCGCCCCCAAGCGACTCTCCTATTCACCGCTTTGGTCCTGCTCTCCTCCCTCCTCTTGGCAGGGGGAGCTGCGGCCGGCAAGAAGAAGCCGTCGGTCATCGACACGGCGCTTGAGGCAGCCTACCCAGGGGCCAAGATCGAGCGCGTGACCTGTGTGCTGACCCCGAAGCAGCGCGAGAAGGTCGGGAAGCTCGGCGGCCAGTCCGCCTACCCGCGCAAGACGACGTTCGCTTACGTGGCGAAGAAGGACGGCAAGGTCCTTGGCACGGCCTTCTTTGACAGCCACGTGGTCCGGACGAAGCGCGAGACGCTGATGCTGCTTGTGGCACCCGACGGCAAGTTGGCCGGGTCGAAGATCCTCGCCTTCCAAGAGCCCCCCGAGTACATCGCCCAGGACTCGTTCTACGACTCCCTGAAGGGGCGCGCGCAGGGGCGCCCGTTGCAGCTCGGTCGGGGCCTTGACGGCACCACCGGTGCCACGATGACGTGCGCCGCCGTTGCGGATGCGGCTCGACGCGTGCTGGGCCTCCACGAGGTCTTGGCCGCGAAGGTGGGCCGCATCGAGGCTCCCGAGACGCCAAAGGGCAAGTAGCGACCTGACCCCGTGAAGAAGGGCGCGAAGCGATTCCTGCACCTGTCGACCCTGGGTGTCGGGCTCACCGGGCTCGCATGGGCCTGGATGCGCTACCTCTGGGATCCAGGCCCTGAGCCGATGGATCCCGAGCTGTTGATGGAGTGGACCGGCGCCCATCCGTGGGAGCCGATGACGAGGACGTTGCACCTTCTCGCCGCGCCGTTCTCGGTCTTCGCGGTGGGGGTGATCTGGCAAGGCCACGTGGCGCCGCGTTTGATGAAGCCTTGGCCGCGGCGGCGGACCGGTCTCGCCCTCGCGCTGCTGTTTGGGCCGATGGTGCTCTCGGGCGTCCTGCTCCAGACCGCCGCGTCGCCAGAAGCCCGTGAGATCTGGGTCTGGGTCCACGGGATCACCGGGGGCGTCTGGTTCTTCGGCTACGGAGCCCATTTGGCCTCGAAGTCGTAGCGCTTTGACGCCATTGGGGGGCCGGCGCAACGTCGCGAGGGTGGATCCTGGCGGCGCTCACGGATTCGCGACCCGTGGCGCAGACTCCTAGCGGTGCCGCTCTCCAAACGTGGCGTCTTGGGCTGCGGATCCGTACGCTCAACAGGCGATGCTGACGAAGCCCTGGCTCAAGTTCCTTGGCGGCAGTTCCCTGCCGCCGCGCTGGTTCTTCGCTGCTGTCCTTCCAGAGTCGGAAAGGCAGGCGAAGACGGGGCGGCTGCACGTGGAGATCGTGTCCCACTGCTGGCAGTACTCCCGGCTGCTCGCCTACCAGCTCGACTCGCTGGTTCGTCATCCGCCGGCGGGAACGGACGTCACGATGACGGTGTTCTACAGCACTGAAGACGCGAAGACGGTGGAGCTCCTTGAGCTAGCGGGATCCCATTCGCCGGCGAACGTGCGTTGGAACTGGCAGGCCCTGCCGAAGGAGAAGCTCTTCCGCCGGTCGATCGGACGCAACCAAGCGGCCCTTGCGACGACGGCGGACTGGGTCTGGTTCACCGACTGCGACATGACGTTTCAGGAGGGCTGCTTGGACTCCCTGAGCGCGGCGCT